>JAHDHH010000003.1 GCA_020631405.1 Saprospiraceae bacterium | reverse complement strand
AAAGCCTGACATAACTTGTATGCCAGGCTTTAAAGAGTGTTTATATGCTCTTGAGTTTCTTACCCAGAAATTGAAATATTGTTGTATTCGGACTTCCTTTTACCATTCTTTTTATGAATAATCACTTTTGATCGGCGCTTTAGTTTATTCCCAGCGAAAGTTTCATAATGAGCCTTGTACTTGTACAAAATTTCAGTAGGCATTTCTTTCCCATTTATCCTGAGTGACTTGTATTTTAACTCAAACATATACTTATTTGGATCATCAATAAGTCCATCCTCAATGAGTTGTGTTTCAAATTCACCAGTAAGATCGTCAGTGTCCCAATTATCGATTTCAATATCAAGGTCACCAAGGTCCCATAATCCTTGCTTGTCTTGGATTTTCTCAATGAGGAAGGTGTGTTTTTGAGTAAGTTCTTCAGCCATAGCTTCCATGTCGGATGCCAGGTTTTCCATATCAATAGTGATAGAATTTGTTAGTTCATCTTCATCAATATGAAAGGTCATATTTTGCATTGCTTTATCGATGATTTTTGCCTCTGCTTCGTTGGCATCAAGAAGTGATTGCTCTACTTTTTCTTTAAGGAGGTCTTGATTTTCCTCAAAATTCTTCATCACAATAGTCATGTGGTTACCATCTTCTTTATCAGTCAGAATAGTTACTTTAGATGATTCAACATCGAATAGATTCTTATCAATGTTATTCTCTTTATTCTGTTCATTATCCAAAGCTATTCGTACTTCTTTTATGATTTTTTCAGTGCTGGCATCCTCTTCATCCATTTCTATGACAATGACTTTCTTGTGTTTGACAGGTAGGGTGTCAATTGAAGTTTGAGCAATGGTTGCTAAAGGGTGTAATAATTGAGGTTGATTAGCTGTAGCAATAGGCAAAGTGTGGCTCATAGAGTTTGCTTCGTCACTTGCAAAGCTGATTGGCGCTTTCAATTCAACTGGAGTGTAATCTGCACATAGCTCAATAATGAGGTCCTTAGTGTAGGAGAGTGTAGTGAAAGATAGTGAAATGATAAGTATCCCGAAGAATGCAATAAGTCTTTCCATCTTGATATCTGTATTTATTGGTTGATTAAGTATATTTAGTATTCTATTTTTAAATTGGTTATTCTTACCACTGAAGTGTATTAAACTTGACTCCACTTGAGCCAGATTTAGCTCCTGTAGTTTGATCAGAGTACGTGCATAAGAGATTTGCAAATCAGTTTCTCTCACAGCTACTTCATCGCAACAGATTTCTCTTTCTTCATTGATCACGCGACTTATCCACCAGATCACTGGATGATAGTATAAGATGATCTCTGCAACACTCTGAAGAATATTGAAGATGAAATCATAGCGCTTGATGTGGGCCATTTCATGAGCCAGGATGAGTTCTAGCTCTTTTTCACTCAAAGCATTAAGCATACATATAGGAAGAATGATTATTGGCTTCAGCCACCCGAAAACAGCTGCAGAATTTGTCTTGGTCGAGCTACATATGGAATAGTTAGAGTGTAGTCCAAGTTGCGCTTGCACTTGCTTGGCTATAGCCAAAATGGATGTATCATCAATGGGAATGAGTGATTGTTTAATACGAAGGGTTGTAAGAAGGCCAAGGCAGAACTTGATAAAGAGTACAGCTGCACCGATTAACCACAATAAGACTATAAAGTCATTGTAATCAAAAATGGACTGGTAGAATTTAGTGTAGAATGGTAATTGAGCAGTTTGGCTGTTTGGAAACACTACCTCATTGTTAGCTTGCTCCATCAATACAATAACTTCTGGTTGTATATTTACAGAAGACAAGTAGAATACAAAGGTAGCCGCGGCGCTTAAGGTAGCTATGAAGAGAGCTGAAATCGATGACCAATACTTGACTCTATGGTCTTTGGTATTGACAAGTCGAAGTATCGAGAACAGAACAAGTCCAATTAAACAAACTTGCCAAGTAGAATGGATAAGCATCCATGCTAGACATTCAATTATTGCTTCCGTCATTGTGTGAGTTTGCATAGCTTATTTGTTTTCTAATTTGTCAATAAGAGATTTGATTTCTGTGAGCTCTTCCTTGGTCGGCGTATCTGTACCTAGCGCTTGCAGTATCAAGTTGGTAGTTGACCCTGAGAATGTAGATTGGATGAACTCTTTAAGGATTGACTTCTTAGCTGAAGACTCTTCTACCTTGGCTTGGTAGACATGAGTACGGCTTGAAGTGTCCCTAGAGACTAGATCTTTTTCTGTCATGATTTGCATGATCTTAAGAGTTGTGGTGTAGCCGACTTCTCGATCCTTATTCAGTGAATCATTGACTTCTCTCACTGTTGAAGCACCATGTTTCCAGAGTATTTGAAGTATGGCGAGTTCTGATTCTGTGGGTTTGTTGTATTGTATCATTGTCTACGAATAGTTTCGCAACAAACATATACGAATCTGTTCGTAGAAATAAGTTATCTACGAAATAATTCGTAGTATTAAGTGTATTTTAACATTTGTCCCTTCCAAAATGTCCATTTTCTGCCTTTTTGCAGAATTAAGTCTCCATATTGAACTCTTAATTCAGGTGAGTTGTCTATTAGTTGAAAAAGTTACCCTATGTTTTGGAAAAAGAAACCACAATATCAAACGACTCAAGTCACTGATGATAATTTTAATTACTTGGTTATTGAGTCAGAAATGCCAGTATTGCTAGATTTCTATGCCTCTTGGTGTGGACCTTGCAAGGTCTTAGGTCCAATCATTGACGAACTTGCAGAGGAGTACGAAGGTAGGATTTTGGTAGCCAAAGTGGATACAGAGCAGAACCCCAAGCTCAGTAATCACTTCAAAATCAAGTCAATACCGACTATGTATATCATTTACAATAAGGAGGTGGTAGAAAAGTACAATGGTCTTGTACCAAAGCCAAACCTTCAAGAAATATTGAATTCTTAATTACCTGGAGGTTCTGAATTCCAATCTTCTACATCAGAAGAATAGGGCAATTCCAATTACACATAATCCAGCTATAACCGTTGCTATAAGGTAGAGGGCAAATATATTTTCTATAAGGTCAAACCAAAACGGAGACTTAGAAGGTGGCGGTAGATCATAATCTAATACTTCAATGGATTTAAGACTCTGATTGTCTCCAGCTTTGCTACGGCGATAGCTTATTACTATGAGGCTTATCAACCCTAATACCAACAGATTAATTAGGTAGTCTTTACCGCCTTCCGAAAGCAATTTGCGAACATCGATATCAGGAGCCTTTAGCGCTATTGCTGCTACAATGGGACAGCCTAATGATAGCAGTAGCATGATAAGCATATAGATGCTTGCTTTTTGCTTCAGATTATTAATATTAAGACTCTTCATCGCGGAGATAAAACGGATATTCATTACTTTAATTATTGGATTCAGAGGTGTTGCTATAGAATTCTAAATCATCCGTACATTTGTCCTTTATTATAATATAGAGATTAGTGTAAATGAGACGTACAGAAATAAAGCAGATACAGCAAGCAGATAAAGTAGACTATGAAGTCAAAGTCAATGGCTGGGTAAGAACTTTCAGAAATAATCAATTCATAGCGCTTAATGATGGCTCAACACTCTCTACACTGCAAGTAGTGGTAGATAGAGAGCAGCTTGATGAAGCTACATTAAAAAGAATTACAACAGGTGCTTGTGTCTCTGCAACTGGTAAGGTCATAGAGTCTCAAGGAAGAGGGCAGAAGTATGAGGTCGTAGCAGAATCGATCGAGATATTGGGAGACTCTGATCCAGACAAGTACCCCATCCAGCCGAAAAAGCACAGTCTTGAGTTTTTAAGAGAGAATGCCCACCTAAGGTTTAGGACCAACACATTCGGTGCTATATTTAGAATCAGGCATAACATAGCTTATGCAATTCACAAGTTTTTCAATGATAGGGGATTCTTCTATATGCACAGTCCGATAATCACTGGGTCGGATGCTGAGGGAGCCGGAGAGATGTTCAGAGTTACAGCGTTGGATATGCAGGACCTTCCAAAAGATGAAGATGGTAAGGTGGATTACTCTAAGGACTTCTTCAATAAAGAGACCAATCTTACAGTATCTGGACAACTTGAAGCTGAGCTTGCTGCCCTAGCCCTAAGTAAGGTTTATACCTTTGGCCCAACCTTCCGTGCTGAAAATAGTAACACTTCAAGGCACTTAGCTGAGTTTTGGATGATAGAGCCTGAGGTAGCATTCAATGATTTGAATGATAATATGGACTTGGCCGAAGATATGCTAAGGTATGTTGTCAAGTATGTGATGGAAAGTAGTAGCGAGGATCTTGACTTTCTTCAAAATAGGTTGATAGACGAGGAGAAAAATAAGCCGCAAGCAGAACGATCACCTATGCCACTCAAGGAGAAGTTGCAATTTTGTATAGATAATGATTTTGTGAGGTTGACCTATACTGAGGCAATCAATATATTGAGAAATAGTAAGCCAAATAAGAAGGGAAAATTTCAATTTCCGATTGAAGGATTTGGTGCTGACCTCCAATCAGAGCATGAAAGGTACTTGGTGGAGAAGCACTTTAAGAAGCCAGTAATCTTGACAGATTACCCTAAAGATATCAAGGCATTCTACATGCGAATGAATGATGATGGGAATACAGTCAGAGCCATGGACATACTCTTCCCAGGAATCGGTGAAATAGTAGGAGGATCACAAAGAGAAGAAAGACTAGATATGCTCCTCAAGCGTATGAAAGAGATGGATATTCCAGAAGAAGAGATGGAATGGTTTTTAGACACTAGGAAGTATGGTACTTGTGTACACTCAGGATTTGGTCTCGGATTCGAGAGGTTAGTATTATTCATCACAGGTATGACTAATATTAGAGATGTCATACCATTCCCTAGGTATCCTGGCAATGCTGAATTTTAGCGAATTTTGAGGTAAATACTTGACTAATACGACAAATTGCGTTATTTTAGCGACAAATTACATGTCATGTATACATTCAATACAAGTCAATCTATCGTAGAAGAGCCAGCAGCTATGCTTTCTTTGTCGCGGAGTGGTGTCAAGTTTGACGTCTTTCAGGCATTCGCGGATAAGCTAAGTTATACCATCAAGCAATGGAGCAAGTACCTTCATATTACTGAGAGGACTATTCAGCGCTACAAAAAAGAAAATAAGTCATTTGAGCCAATGCAGTCTGAGAGGATCATTGAGATCATGAGACTACATGCTCACGGAGAGGAGGTGTTCGGTAGTGCCGATACTTTCAATACTTGGATGCAGTCTACTAGCATTGCTCTTGGAGGTATCAAGCCCATTGACCTACTGGATAGTGGATTTGGCATTGACATGTTGCTTGATGAGCTCGGGAAGATAGAGCATGGTATACTGGCATGATTGTCTACAGACTGACTAAGTCAAAATATAAGGATGAACTCTCTGGAATGGGTGCCCAATTGCATGGAGGAAGATGGAATAGTAAGGGAGTAGGTATAATATATACAGGTGAGAGTAGAGCTTTGTGTGTCACTGAGGTCGCCGTGCATGTTCCTCTTGGTATCATTCCGTCAGACTATCACTTACAGTCAATACAGTTGCCAGAGTGTGATATAGCAGAAGTGTCAATTGATGCTTTACCAACTAATTGGAACCATAACCCTGCACCAACCACAACTAAGATCATTGGCGACACGTTCATCAAAGCAAACAATCACCTCTTGCTAAAAGTACCTTCAGCTGTGATTGGAGGTGACTTTAATTATCTCATCAATCCAAGTCATTCCTTATTCAATACTATTAAGCTGATTGACTGTATCGTGTTTAAGTTTGATACTCGCTTGTTTATTAAGTGATTGTAGCATGGTTTAATCTAGCGATTGGAGGCATGAATATGCTATATTGACTAGATTAGGGATTGCTAATTGTTAAACTAAGTTTATACTTTCTTAGGATAATATTTTTATTTCATCCTCAGTAATATGTATAGTTCTTAAGAAGTCCGTTCTCTCAGCTATGTCTCCACTAGCATTTTCAAGTCTTAAGACTCCTCGTGGACATACCGCCGAACAAACACCACATCCAACACAGCTACTCCTGACGATATCTTGACCTTTCTGTGCATATGATCTGACATCTATACCCATCTCACAGTAGGTTGAGCAGTTGCCGCAAGAGATACACTGACCTCCATTTGTTGTAATTCTAAACCTACTTTTAAACTTTTGAATCAATCCAAGGTAGGCGGCTAATGGACATCCAAATCGACACCACATTCTATTTCCCATCAAGGGATAGAATCCTGTACCTACGACACCCGAAAATCCAGCTCCAATGAAGAAGCCATACCACGACTTTACACCTTCTATATTAAGACCGAGAATTGAAGAGTTCCCTGTGAAATAATAGTAGAGCACCATCAACGTCATGACAATTGCAAAGGCAAGGACACCATGAATAATGAATCGTTCGTACTTCCAAGCTCTCATGCTTTTATCTGACAGCTGCCTCCAAGGGTCACCCAACGTCTCAGCTAAACCTCCACAGCCACATACCCAACTACAGTACCAGCGCTTACCCATGAAGTATGTCATCAATGGGATGCCGATAATAATTGCTATGATTCCCCAGATTAACATAAATAGGCCTAAAGACCCACTAGAGGTCAATTCATCAATATTATACTTATAAAAAAAGTCATAGTCTAATGGCCAAAAATTCTTAAAGTCATACCATGGCTTATTAAGTCTGACAAGTATTTCTGGGATTAGGAAGGCAAATGCCGTCTGAAAAAACATCACTGACGCAGTCCTGACCTTTTGGTAGGTGTTATGTTGATATTTTGTCAACATCCTCACACCCATCACGATAACAATACAAGTGTACATCAAACCATAGAGAAACCATTGACTTGCTGGATTGCCGCTAAGCATCTCACTAACGGGATTGACCATGGTAATCCAATTGTTGATATAGGCTGGTGCCCAATATAGTAGGATGTAAAAACCAAGCATATATGTCCCAGCTATTACTCCGAGCCATCCAGTATGGACTGGTGAAGCAGATCGCTGTGGATTATTATCCTTTGAGTGTTGTCTGAAGAACACAAAATAACTTATTACTAGACCAAGAATAACCGTGACCAAAGGCCAAAAGAAGTCTTGCAACTTAAAGAACCCATAGACTATAACTGCGATAATGGTCCCAAGTAAGTAGATATACCTCATGCTTAGACCCATTCCTCTGGTAAGGCTGTCTTGATAGATGCCATTATTCTTGATACCTTCTGCTTCGTTAAATTTGGGTAGAATGAAAAGTAATCCTCCTATAATTGCTAAGCCAAAGGTGAGGAATAAGAAAAGTAGAGGATTTTCTTTGACTGGACCACTTGACCCTTGGGTTACTGCAGTTGCTACATAGTTCTTTGCTCGCCAATCGGCAATCGTATAATCCCAGATTTGGACGCCATCCGGCAATCCAGTTTTTGCTTTTTCAGCAAGTGCATCTGAGGCTTTACTAATCACTCTATTATATTGAGTGATGAAGGCAATTCCTGATTTTGGACTATTCAATAGGCCTTCTTGCGCAGCAATTTTGAGAATTTCTGATTGATGGTAAGAATCTTCGACGGATATATTTGATTCAGTCAACTCTACTGTACCAATCCCAAGCATTGCTGTAAAGATCAATAGCGCTATACAGAACAGTAGAAGACCAAATTGTTGAAATAATTTCATAATAAGTATATTCTGGATTGCTATTACTTTGATAAGAATGCTAACACTTTCGAGAGTCCACGTTTAGTGTTCAAGGTCAGGTTGCTTCCCGTTTGGCTATTGTAAAGAGTGATGAGTTCAGTCTCATATTCTTTATAAAATTCTGGATCAAAGTTAGCAAGTCCTAAGTGTTGAAGGACTGTTTCAATATGAACTTTGTCTAGAATCCACTTTTCGCAGACCTCATGCCGATATCTAACTCCTAGTAAATTGAACCCAAGTACAGCCTTAGTCTCAGTATGGTAATTTATTCGAATAGATTTTTCATTATCAGCATGCTTCCAGAAGAGAGTTGACATGTACTCTGGCATGTTGGTGGGCACCTCTCCGTATACCTGATATTCAATATCAAAAAACTTAGCACTATTGAACCAAAGTCCAGGATTGTATGAGACTGGTTTGCCACATATATTGTAGGCAGCAGTTTCTCCCATCATTCTACCTGTGTACCAGATGGCTTCTACACCTCTTCGACCTGGTCGAGGGTGAGTGAGTTCGGCACAGTCACCTACAGCATAGACATTTGGTATATTAGATTCAAGGTGGTTGTTGACTTTGATGCCACGACCTATCTCTAGCTCCGTGTTTTTGAGCCATCTGACATTGGGACTAACACCTGCTGTCAAGCCTACGAATCCGCATGCTATCTCCTCGCCAGTTTCTTTGACAATAACACTCTTTGCTTTGCCACTGGAATCACCGACTATTTCTTCGAGGTTGACACCTAATCTCAGGTCTATATGATGTTTGTTGATGTGATCATTGATCATTGCAGATTCTTCTTGGGGTAGGACATTACTCCAGTAACTATCTTCTCTCACAAGCATAGTGACTGGTATGGATCTAGAATGAAACATTTCTGCCATTTCTATCCCAATAAGACCACCTCCAACTATTACTGCTCGCTTTAGACCTGTTGAGTAAGACTCCATATATTCTAAGTCTTGAAGATGGTAAAGACCCCCGACCCCATCCAGGTCTTGTCCAGGCCACCCAAACAGATTAGATTTTGATCCTAGAGCCAAGACTAGTTTATCATAATGAAGGCTGCCATTATGACTTAGTTTAAGGTTTTGTTTATCAAAGTCTATACTGTCTACATGGTCATGAATTAAGTCTATTCGATTTTTTTTCCAGAACCAGTCTTCATATGGCTTGGTATCTTCATACCGCATATGTCCCATGTAAATATACATGAGTGCAGTCCTCGAGTAGAAGTGTTTTGACTCTGAGGAGATAATAGTAATCTTGTGGTCAGAAAGTTTTCTTGACCATCTAGCTGCGGTAGTTCCGCTAATTCCATTACCTATGATTACGATATGCATGTAGATAGTTTTGTGTGAAATTACAAAATCAATATGTTATCCATTTGTCGTAAAGATGACTTGTAGTTCAGTGCTGCTTATTAATTGGTGATTTATTCATATATTCACGGATTCTTAAAAATTAATAAAATCACAGATGAAAAGAATTTTACACGTTTTTACAATTTTGTTTTTTGCTCACTTCAGTGCTACGGCTCAATTAGCCAATGGTACTGTACTAGATGAAACAATCGTAAGTTTGGATATCAATGATAATACTGTTGATTTATTTGCTATGTTAGATGATGGCAAGGCAGTAGTTGTTGATGTATTTGCAACATGGTGTGGACCTTGTTGGACTCTCCACAATTCAGGATTGTTAGAAGGTATTTATGAAGAATATGGACCAAACGGAACTGATCAGATTAGAGTTGTTGCTGCTGAGTCAGATGCAGATACAACACTTGACGATTTGTTTGGTACAGGAACTAACACTGTTGGTGATTGGACAGAAGGAGTTTCTTACAACATCGTCGATGACGCTGCTTGGGCTACATACTTTGGTATCACTTATTACCCTTCAATTTTTATTGTTAGACCAAACAGAACTGTTGTTCATATGTATGGAGATGAGTTAAGAGCTAATATTCTTAACACTGACTTCTGGGATAGAGCTCTTGGAGTAGCTGGCTTAGAAGATGACATCTACTTGTTAGGTAGTGTTGAATCTAAAGCTGCATGTGATGCATTTGACTTGACTCAAGAAGTACAAGTTATAAACTTAGGTACTGCGCCAGTTACTTCTGCAGAGTTAGGATTATATGTTAATGGTGAACTTAACCAAACTATTGAGATTTCTGAGTCTATCGATGTATTTGGATTGGCTAACGTTTCTGCAGCTGATATTGCAATTACAGAATCTTCATTGATATCTGTATTGCCACAATCAGTTAATGGCAATGCAATTGATCAAGCAAATGCTGATGGTATTGAAGGAAACCTATACTTGCCAGTTGTTACTGACAACTCATTTGTATTGAGAGTAATTACTGACTTTTATGCACTTGAGACTTCAGGAGCAGTATTGGCAGATGACGGTACTGAGATATTTACATTCGGTGGTTATGCTGCGGGAACTGAAGATCAATTCGGTGGTGGTGGACCAGATGCGAACGTTACTCATGAATATACAGTTGAGTTGCCTTGGCCACAAGTTGATGTTGAGTGTTTAACTATTAGACTTGATGATTCATACGGTGATGGATTTCCTTACCATGATCCAGCTATACACGATACTCCAGGTATAGAGATCGTAGATAATGCAGGAAATGTATTAAAGCCTGTAATCGAAGACCCAAATTGGGGTGCAACTACTACAGTAGAAACTGCTGCAATGGCAGCGGCATCAAATACAATTGATACTGAGATTGTTACTAACATAGCTATCTCTCCTAATCCAGTAAGTGATGTATTGAGAGTAGAGTTTACTTCTAATACTGCTTCTAACTTATATATTCAAGTGATGAACTCTATAGGTCAAGTTGTAGATACAAGAATCGTAAATGCTACAACTGGTTTAAATACATTAAACATTGAGGTTTACACATTTGATAGCGGTATTTATTCATTAACTACTAAATCAGATGCAGGAATTACAAATACTAAATTTGTAGTCACAAAATAGTAGCCCAATATTGTTGGATGCTAAGTAATCCAGAATATTGAGTGAAAATTAAGAGGATAAGGCTCGTAGTGTCAACTACGAGCCTTATTTTATTGTATATAATACATAGTATTTTAGAAAATGTTATATCTTTGGAAATAAACATGTTTGGTTATGAATAGATTACTACACTTTCTACTATTGTTTTTTGTTGGATTTGCTCTTCAAGCGCAAATTTTGGTACCTGAAGGTCAGGTGTTGGAAGGATATGGAAGTCCTGAAGACACAAAGTTAACTGTTGATCTTACTGTCGAAGCAGGATCTACAGATGTCGGTAATTTCTTATGGGAAGTGATTAGACCTGAGACTATGTCTGATAGTTGGAAATTTAGTATCTGTGATCAAGTGACGTGTTATATTCCAGGAATAGAGTCTTGTCCACCTGCAAACCCAAACATGCTAGCTCCAGGAAGTGAGCTTACATTTAATATCTACCTTCATCCGAATATGGTAGAGGGGCAAGAATTTATTGATTTCAGACTTTTTAGTGCAGATGACCCAACAGTAACTCTTGCTACAGCTCAAATATACTATGATGTAAAGATTACATCTAATACAGAAGATGAGTTTACTCAACAAGATATGCAGCTATATCCTAATCCAGCTTCAGAGTACTTTCAGATTACTAATGATACAGATGTAGCTCATGTATCTGTGCATACAATTGTAGGTAGAGAAGTATTCAGATATAATCACGAAGCGGGGCAAGCATATTCAATCAATACATTGAATAGTGGGTTGTATATGGCTAGACTAGTAGATGCTAAAGGTGAGACAATAAAGGTGATCAGATTCAACAAGAAGTAGTATACTCACTGTTGTATATAAGACTTCGTTAACATAACTTTACCAGAACGATAGGTCTCTAATTCATATCTTTGCATAAATCGCATAGGTATGAAAACAACTCTACACTTTACTTTATTGTTATTATGTATTTCATTTACTGCTTTTGGGCAGCTAAATGTCAAGCAAGGGGACGTCTTGGAAAGCTACGGGACTACAAGTAAAACGACAACCACACTAGAAATAACTTTAGAAGCAGGTAGTACTGATGTTGGGCAGTTTCTTTGGGAAGCTCAAATGTCAGAGTCTATGCCCGAAGAGTGGCAATTTATTATATGTGATACAGAATTATGTTATGCACCAGGCATTTTGATGTGTGCAGAGAGTAAACCAAATATCATAGCACCTGGTAGCGAAGGTTCGTTTAAGTTTGACCTAGTTCATAATCAAGCTATAGGTGAGGGTATTTTGCAAGTGAGATTTTTTAGTGCTGCCGACCATAGTGAGACCTTGCTTGTTGCTGATCTTTACTTCGATGTGTCTACTGCTTCTTCAATTAAAGATGACGTGGATAGTGTTACACTTAATTTATACCCCAATCCAACAAGTGATTATTTTCAGATAGAACAAGATGATAACGTAGAGAGAGTAGCAGTCTATAGTATAGTCGGACGAGAAATGTTTAGCTATGAGCATAAAGTGGGACAAGCGTACTCAGTTAGTGAATTAAGTAATGGTTATTATATGGCTAGGCTTATTGGAGGTAATGGAGAAACTCTCAAAATCATCAGATTCAATAAGAAGTAGATGTTTACTTATAAGATAATTAAAGCTCGTTAGTCCTCTAACGGGCTTTTTTTATGCGAAAAACTCAAGCGTTTATAGAAAACATAGTACTTGGCATTGCATAGTACTATGTTTTAGTATATCTTTGAATTATGAAAGTTGAAAACACAGAAGCACAAATGAGGAAGGGTATACTAGAATTATGTGTTCTAAGTATTACCTCGAGAGAAGCAGTGTATCCATCTGACATTCTCTCTCAATTAAAAATGGCTAAGCTGATAGTAGTGGAAGGCACTATTTATCCATTGCTTAACAGATTGAAGAAGGCTGAACTCTTGGAATACAACTGGGTAGAGTCCGAGTCTGGACCACCTAGGAAGTATTATAAGACTACTTCTGAAGGAAATAAAATCCTTAACCACCTTCAGGAACATTGGAATAACCTTCAAAAGTCGGTACAGCAGATCGTAGACACTACAGCAGCGACCCATTAACAAAATTGAACAAAAAATTAATCGAACAAATTACTAGAAACATGAAAAAAACAATTCATATAAATCTTGGAGAGCATCCCTTTACCATTGATGATGATGCATATCTATTAGTTGAACGCTATATTAATGAGCTCAATGCCATATTCGCAAGTACGGAAGGTGGGGAAGAGATAGTTAGGGATATTGAAATAAGATTCGCTGAAATACTTTCAGACAAAATGGGCAAGAGATTGGTTGTCAATTCTGATGACATTAATTATTGCATTGGACAGATCGGAGATACAGCAACATTTACTGAAGAAGGGATCCCAGAGTCAGAGACAGGTGGAGCAAGACAAGCTTATAATAAGAAAAGGTTGTACAGAGATGCAGATGATAAAGTAGTAGCTGGGGTATGTAGTGGTATAGCGCATTATTTTGGAATAGAAGAACCTGTATGGGTTAGGATTGCCTTTGCCTTAATGTTTTTCCTAGGGTTTTCACCACTAGTCTATATAGTGATGTGGATACTAGTACCTTCACTGAGTTTGAGAGGGAAGCCGCTAGGCGATGAGACGATAGGGACAGTAGTAAGTTCTGTGAAAGAAGAGGTCGTAGAAGTAAAAGATAATTTTAGAAAACTCTTTTCGAAGGTTACTAAGAAGGGTTATCAATTATAATCAAAACAGATAGTTAGCAATTAAATAGTTAGCATAGTTTTTGCACCAAGTTATTTGATAATATGATGTAAAAACAGCTAACTATTTTTCTTGGTAAAGTTATCAGCTATAATTATTACTTTCAATGAAGCTCACAATATTGAAAGATGTATCAAGTCTATACTTGGTATAGCCGATGAAATCATAGTAGTCGATAGCTTGTCCTCAGATAATACAGTGGATATAGCTAGAAGTCTGGGTGCAAAAATCTACTTGCAAGCCTTCTTGGGACATAAAGAACAAAAGCAATTCGCAGCTTCCAAGGCAAGTTATCAACACATCTTATCGTTAGATGCTGACGAAGTTGTCAGTGATACCCTAAAGCAGAGTATCATGACTGTAAAGCAGAATTGGCAGCATAGTACCTATGCAGTAAGTCGATTGAATAATTATTGTGGAAAGTGGATCAGGACATGTGGTTGGTATCCTGATATCAACTTGAGACTCTGGAGTGTCAATAGTGCGGTATGGGTGGGACAGAACCCACACGATAAGTTGGTAAGTCGAGATGGTAGTAAGTCTGAGGTCTTGTCAGGTGATTTATTGCACTATACTTACAATTCGATATCAGAGCATTTTACTCAAATGAATTATTTTTCGGAAATCGCAGCAAAGGCTAAGTATGCCGACGGAGAACGTACTAATCTGCCAAAGTTAATACTAAGTCCGCTGTATAGATTTGTCAAATGCTACCTCATGAAGAGAGGATTTCTGGATGGTTATATAGGTTTTATTATTTGCAGAAATCAAGCTTATGAGACGTATTTGAAGTATGCTAAGCTGTACATGATTCAAAAAGAACAATCGTAAGATATGAATAGAGTTATTGGGTTTGCTATGCTATGTCTGTGTTTTGCTCTGCACTTGGGTTGTAAGGTCAAAGAGACTGTGGTCGTCGAAGATTCACCATTGAGCATTCAATACTCAGACAATACGCTTGTAGAGTTCATCATAGATAATAAGCTTTCTAACGTCCTTGAAATGGCCAATGATTCCAGTAAACTCACCTTTGTAGAGTTTTATACTGATTGGTGTCTGCCTTGTCAGATAATGGACGAAAGCGTTTTCATGAACAAACCTCTCTCTGAGTATTACAACTCTACTTTTGTAAACTATAAGCTAAACGGAGAGTCTGAAGAGGGAAAGCGATTAGGGTTTGTTTTCCAAGTATCCCAATATCCAACATTCGTCATTTTGGACCAAAGAGGTAGGGTAGTAGCAAAAGAGTATGGTGGCAAAGGAGTAACAGATATGATGTTGTTTGGGGAGAATGCTGTAAAAGAGTACGCTACGTGGATGAGTAGCGAAAGTGGGGAATAAAAAAAAATGGCTGCATCGTTCTGCAGCCATTTTTTTTAATCCCATGAACATATCAACTATTATGTTCGTTTGCATTTTTCTGAAAATGCACAAAAGAAAACCAACTTATATATAGAAAAACTCAATCTCTCATGTTTAAGGAAATGTATCATGTCTCTTGGTAGAAGAAAAAAAGTTCTTGTTAAAGGCTTGCGGCCATTGCTACTAGCCTTTAACAAGTAATCCCATGAACATATCCGAATAAAACAGATCTAAATGTATTATCTCTGTTTTGTTTTTTAAAAGCTCTTTTGCTTTCTTATTAATTACAATACAAATATATGACTGGAATAGCCTGTAGCCAACGACAAAAAACAGTCATTGTAACATATAAAAAAACATAATACGTATTACTCGCTAGTTGTGAGGATTAGAAACTAGTTCTGGATACTTGTAGGTAGTATCGGTTAGGGTGGACAAGAAGTCAAGTAATGCTTGCTTGTCATAGTCGGATAAATTTAACATCTTAATGTTTTGGTCAACATTGGGTGCAGGGTGACCGCCACTATTGTAGTGTTCTATGACTTCATCTAAAGTATTGAATCTGCCATCATGCATGTAAGGAGCAGTGATAGTTATATTTCTTAATGTTGGTGCTTTGAATTTTCCTTTATCAACATCGAAGCCAGTCACACCTCCTCTGCCAAGGTCCAATAAGTTGGTATAATCAGCAGTCGAATCCAGACCGTTGTTGAAGAAGTCATCACCCATAAATAGACCTCCATTATGACAGTGGCTACACTCAGCATCTATGACATCAGAGTCGCCTGTATCAATGAACAAGTCTTCACCATGCAATTCGGAATCAGTAAATACATCTGTGTTAAGATACTTTACTTTATTATACTTAGAGTTCCCTCCGCTAATTAAGATCCTTTCGAATTGAGCAATAGCCTTCGCTGCTAGTTCCTTCGTAATACCTTCAGTATTTGTAATCCCAAATGCCTTTCTGAACAATCTTGGATAGTCCTCATGCCTGCGCAGCTGATCCACTAAGTCGGTCCAAGAATGGTGAAGTTCTATTGGATCTTCAATAGGGAGAAGTGCTTGCTCTTCTAGCGTCTGGACTCTTCCGTCCCAGAACAAGCCTCTATAATTATAGCCAATATTGACTAATGACATACTATTCCTCATCCCACTCAGACCATCAACACCTATACTCGTAGCACTAGCATCGGTAAAACTCAACTGCAAGTCATGGCATGAAGCACAACTCATGGTGCTATCTACAGAAAGTATAGGATCATAGAACAGGTGCCTCCCCAAGTTGATTCCATCTTCTGTAAGCGGATTGTCATCTGGACTGACCAATAGGGGATATCCTGGAGGTGAGTCTACTTCAAAAGCTATAGGATTGTATTCAATATCTTCCAATGAAATCAAATCATTGCTCTCATCATTACCTGTCTCTTCTTCACAACTATAGCAAGTCAAGATGAATACGCCAAAAAGGATAATATAGAGGGTTGAATTATTCAATGGTAATACTTATGGCATGTTCCATATTCTCAGTAATCTGAATGAGTGGTTCAAGATCTTGAGGATTGTGGTTTGTAGGTTTGCTTCTGATATCCATGTAGCTGTCTGATTCTAACACAAACAATTGTTTATGATCCAAAGTCAAACTAATCGTGCTTTCATTTCCATCAACTTCTAAGTCTATCGGGTAGGTAAATGTTCTAAACACATCGTCCTTGCCTGTGTGGAATAACCAACTAACATCAGCCGAATCCTGCTTGGTCAGTTGACCTTGAAACTTTGCAAATATGTAACTATCCCAAGCTGTCCAGTAATGACCAGCAAGACTGAGGGGATTGTCTGGTGTATATTCTTCTGGTCTAGTTGCGTTGAGTGCCTCATTAACTCCTACAGAGAAGGTCAAAGAGGTATACTTGCCTGGCTCAATAGCTATGTCAGAAACAGATATTGGCGCTAATGCTCCAGTTAAGTCCTTATTCTGATTTGTAAAATCAATAAGTTCAATATCGACTAGCTGTTGTGTATTACCATTGTTGTCCGATAAGTAGCAGTCTGAAAAATAAAAATCGGAAGTACCAAAATTGATATTCTCATCAAATGCATATGGATAGAAGTCAAGCATGACCAATGGCTGGTCATCATATACTGCATAAAAATCTAAGTCTACTAGACCACTGGTTGCAGGTGTCTCTTTATCCTCACAACTCATAATGGCAAGGGTAGCAAGTAATAAAATGCAGATGGAATGCTTATACAATTTCATAGGGTGTTACATTAATTCAGTTCTAGTATCATATGCTCCTCTAGACTCTCTATGAGTTGCCTAGCGATTTCTGACTGTTCAGCTTGAAGGTCAGGTATACTATTCATCCAATCTGTAACATAAACCCTGCCAGTGATAGTGGTATTTTCTGCGTAGTTGACTTGGGCGACATTGTCGAATGTCAAGCTAATATCTATGCTGTCTAATGCTAAGGTTTTGTACTGTATGGTATCAATAGCTATAGTATCATAACCAATATTACAGCTAAACGTTGAAAAGAATCCAGGATTTACGTCATTATACAAGGAATCTATAGCGGAGGCGACAATTTTACTATCGGCCCCAAATATTGTAGTGTCCTGGAGCAACGCCGGGATACCTACTACGAAGTCTACAGTTTGTATGTCAAATTCGTCTTTGTATTCATGAAGTTGGATGCTCGACCATACTTTTGTATTAAAAGCAAAATCAGAGGTGTAATATCGATCTTGAATCAACACACTATCTACTAAAGTAGGTATAACCTCTCCGTCTATATCAAAAAGAGTATAGCCATGCGTATACAGGTTAGCAGAGAGCAAGCTATAATATGTCCCACTTGGTGAGTGAAAGAGTGTATCATTAAAACTATAGGTTGTACTATCGTTTTTATAATACTTGACGATGAAGTTAAGCTTAGGAGGTGTACAACAAGCATTCTCCTCACAGGGCTCATCGGCAAGTACATCGTAGTCAGTAGCCCAAAACTCTAAGCAGCCTTCCGTTGGTTCATAACAACCATAACAGCAAAAGATAGAAAGAAGTAAACTACGAAAGAGATTGTTCATATTCTTTGACCAACTTTTTGACTATTTGTTTTACTTGAGCTGAAAATTCCTTCTCAAGTATCCAACCGTAATATTGTCGGTCTTTATATAACGTTTCTCCGACGGGTTTTCCTATATGCTTGCCAAAGTTAAATACGATTACTCCATTGTGGTCATACTTCATTCTCATTGTGACATCTACCTGGTTGCTATTGGCTGTGAAGTTAGCTAGGGCAGTCATGTCGTTTTTGATCGGAGCTGGTGTGACAAAGTCATCCCCATCCACATGGTCTACTCCTTCGTATTTGATAAGTTGTCCTTTGAATACATCCACCGTAGCTCTGACGTCGGCTAGGGCATCATGGGCATCAGTCAACTCTGCGTTGCAAAAGAATTTGTATGCTGCCTTTAGCGTACGAGGCTCCATTTTGTAAAATATCTTTTGGATATCTATACAGTTGCGGATGCTGACATCTAATTCTAAACCAATTCTATCAAACTCTTCCATAAGCATAGGAATGTCAAACCTGTCAGAATTGTAACCACCAAGGTCGGCGTTGCCAATAAAGTGAAAGAGTTGTTGTCCTACTTGAGCAAATGTTGGTTTGTTTTTGAGCATTTCTGGAGTGATCCCATGGACATCCATTGCTTCTTTTGAGATTGGGATACCTGGGTTAATCAACATCTCTAATTCCTCTGGTTCCCTACCGTCTGGAAAGTATTTAATCAACGCTATTTGTACTATCCTATCTCTGATTACATTGAGCCCTGTGGATTCAATGTCAAAAAATACGATTTCTTTCTGTAGGTTAAACTTAAAGTTGTCTATCATGTGGTGTGTTAAGAGTTGTTGAAAATACCATCCTCCTTAGCATCTTCACTGATGCCGTGTAGCTGGACTGGTTTTGGGTTTTTGCGCAGTTTCATATTGAGGAACTCCACGATTAAGGAGAATGCAATAGCAAAGTATAAGTAACCTTTTGGTACCGCACCAATTGGATTGTCAAGGATGGTCATATGAGCAAGGTGTGCTCCCTCTAATATTAACATAAATCCTATCAATATCAGAAACGAAAGACCTAGCATCTGAATAGTGGGATGGTCATTGACAAAGCGACCAACAGGTACTGCGAATAACATCATAATCAATACAGAAAACACAACAGCGATGATCATAATCATCAAGGCTCCATCTACTCCAGTAGTCATCCCGACTGCCGTCAAGATTGAATCAAAAGAAAATACTATGTTAATCAATGTAATCTGTATAATTGCTTGAGTCAGAGTTGAAGACTTCTTGCCGCCTTCTCCATGCTGGTCTCCTTCTAGCTTGTGATGTATTTCTGTCACTGCCTTATATAGTAAGAATACACCACCAATAGCGAGTATCAAACTCTGCCCACTAAACCCACCTTTTATACCTAGAAAATCTATCGAGAACCAAGGATCTTTCATTGCAATTAGAATGGAGATTCCGAACAATAGAGCTATCCTCATTACCATGGCAAGGATAAGACCGATGTTAGTTGCTTTTTTTTGATCTTCTTTTTCTAGCTTGCCACTGGCAATAGAAATAAAAATGATATTATCTACACCTAAGACGATTTCTAAGAATGTCAAAGTCAATAAACTTAACCAAACTGCACTAGAGGCAAAGTCAGGCATGTCAATAAGAAAAAACATAAGTAGAGGTTTTGATATTAAATTGTGTACAAAGGTATTAAAATTGGGACTTATCTAAATAGTAAGATAAGGAAGTAATAGTTTCAATTCGTCCTCACTAAATACCTTAGTTCTTATTAGGTCTGCTGCCTGGTCAAATACTCCATTATTTCTTATATAGTTCTTGATGATTTTAGCCTTCTTTTTAGAGATATAGGGGTGCTTAGCGAGTTGGTCTGCAGTAGCTGTGTTGATATTGATGAGTATGAGAGAAGGCTCAATGGTCACCTGTGATTTTAATAGTGAAAGAGTAGCTGGAGGCAAGCCATAAATTTCATTTAGCTGGTCTGGATTGTGGAAACCGCCCAAGTAATCTCTATATTTCACAATTCGCTTGGCATAGGCGGGTCCTATTCCTTTTAATCGATCTAAGTCTTCTTCACTAGCGGTATTCAATTCTATAGATTGTAACAGAGCAGTTGTGGTATCCACTTTAGGTTTGCTGTATACCTTTTCTGGTAAGTTGTCAGTATTGATTTTCACAAATGGCTCTATGGCTTGATAGAGTTCATCACTTGTCCCATACACTTTTTTGATGTCGCTGATAGTTTCATAAATGGCACCTGACTGTCTGTACTTAATTAGCCTTATACACCAAAATTCGGGTAGCTTCATAGAAAGTAATGAATCTAGTTGGACAGTATTGGGATCAAAATGCCGTAGGGCATAGAGTTGCTTTGGGAGTTTAGAAGTTGTTTTCTTTTCTTGGTAGTCAGAGGGTATTAGTTCAGGTTGGGTCTCTTCCTTGACTTGTTTAGTTTTTGAGCGATGTTTGTTTACGAAGGTTTTTCTCTTGGATTTGAATCTGTGGGAATAGACATATTCTCTCTGGACTACTTCGTCTAAGTTAATGGTAGGCTTGCTTTGTCTACTAGTATTAAAGAGTACTTTATTACCTATGAAAAGTATTAGTGAGAGAGCAAGAAGAAAGAACACAACTATCCGTTCTTTTCGATTCAGTATGAGGAAGTCGTTAAACATTGAAGCATTATTTTAGAAGGTCATAGTATAGGCGCCATATTGAGTGTCATGAAAGGGTATTTTGTATTTGTAGCATTCTTTTCTGACGAGTGTTTTGATATCGTAACTATTCGTGCCATCTACTATTATGGATCTGATGTCGTAATACTCCCTAAGCTTATGAATATCTGGAATGTAGTCATCTTGAATAATTGCAACATCTACAGGTACGGTTGACTTGTATTGATAGATACTATCATGACCAGCGTACATAAAGAGGTAGTCATCAAAAGCAAAGAAGTTTTCCTTAGTTGTCACTTGACCACCTTCTACTTGACCTGAGTCAACGTATTGTTGTGCTACAATCCCATGATAGGCTCGATTATTAGTAGCGATGAAGTATTCGCTTTCGCTTGTCAGGTTCTTGCTTTTCAGAGTAGTATTTGATTTGCCATGCATGATATCTATCAGAGAGCTTCCATAGACATCGTATACATACAGACTATTAGAATTGTACATCGTAGACTTTCTAATGAGTTGACTGCCAAGAAATAGAGTAAAACAAGATAGACAAACAAACAAGTAGGATTTCCGTTGTCTAGAGACAAATATCATGAAGCATCCAATGGCAACATAGAGTAGGACAAGAACCCAGTCATCCAGCCAGAGTCCATCTGCACTGCTATTTGGAATTTGTTGAATAGTTGTGATTATCCAGTTGAACAAGCAGAGTAAGGTATTGAGGATTGGTGCAACAATATTAGAATTCAATATGGAAAGTCCGACTGCCTCGAACCCTATTAAAGAAATTCCAAGTCCCAAGACACCGTATGCAAGAACTACAACAAACAACCCACTTAACCAAAAGTACTTAGCAAACTTGTGAAAAAAGTAGATTGTCAAAGGCGCAACTAATACCTGTGCCGCAGTAGCAACGATGATGAGTCCAATGCCATAGTTAAGGATTTTATTAGGACTGCTTACATACCGTGAAAGTACTGGGACAAAGAAGACTATACTCCACAATGCCAAGAATGAGAATTGAAAGCTAGCTTGAAAAAGCATATAAGGCGAATACACAAGCATCAATAAGGCTGAAAGACTTAGTACATTATAGATGTTAGTATCCTTGTTGAATATCTTTCCTATGAAAAACAAAGTAAACATCCATGCTGCCCTTTTGACAGCAGGTGCTGCTCCTGTCAACAATACAAATCCCCAAATCAAGGAAAGCACTATTATTAATTGTATACCTTTCATCATAGGTGTATTACGCTTGCTACGAGTCAGAAAGAATAAGATCATACTGGATATGATACTGACGTGGAGACCAGATACTGCTAGCACATGTACTGCCCCAGTATCTGTATAGGCATCATAGAGTTCGTCTGAGATAAGACTCCTGATCCCTAAGATCATAGCTGAGGCAACTGCTTGATTGTTGGTACTTTGGATGTATGTTGTAATGGTTCGAAGGCTAAAGTCTCTAGCCCTTGAAGCTAATTGATAGAAGTAGGGTAGACCACCTTCGCCTATCAATAACCAATCCTCTGCTTTGACAAAGGCTTGATAGTGAATATTACGATTTGCTAGGTAAGCTTTATAGTCAAATACTCTAGGGTTGGCATTATCTCTGATAGCTCTAATATTTGCCTTTATCAGAATGATATCGCCTTGCTTTAATTGTTCTGATTCTCTATCGATGGGTAGGTAGGTGAGTAGATTGCCTGATGATGGGGAGAGACTATCTAGGTGATTCCCAGAATGGTTTATCGATAGTTCGAACTTAATAGATTTGCCAGTTACAGGGAGATCTTGAATAGTCCCTGAATGCCATTGAGTAGACTTGAAATAGGAGAAGTGATTGTCTCTTCCAAGTTCATTGTAGCTCACAGTACGGTAAAAGCCTACAATAACAATAGCTACAAGTGCAAATCCAGAAGCACTTTTGATAGATAGTCTATATTTTGAGAGACTAAGACCAAGGCTGACGAGTGCTGTGATGAAAACGACGGCAAGTCCTATCTGGCTGAAAAGAGAAAGGGTATATACTTGAGTATGCTTTGCTAGCATGATCCCAATTATATACCCTATCAGTATAAGCAGCGTAGGAAGTTGATACCTGCTCATCTTAAATGCTCGTTAAGTTTAATTAGCATTTTTGGAAGACGTTTACTCTGTTATTCTCTCATTTATGCACAGACCCACTTCTTAATAAAAAGGCTTTTAGATTCAACAATTGTTAGCATAAATCTCCTTGAGAGAGCTAATAGTTAATTTGAAGAACAATAACCCTATAAAGATAGTAACCTAGCTATAAATATTTCGTCAAATAGTTGATTAATAGCATTATGCTAAAGTTTTTGCTGTTAATTCCTTATTTTGTATTTATTCAAAACATTTATTAACCGTATTCTAAACCATTTTATTACCATGAGAATATTTATAATTATTCTTTGGCTTCTTTTAGGCGTGGGATATTGGTATTGCGCATCACAGTGTTGTGGTGATGGAGATTCTAGAGACAAGGTTAGTCAATTAGAGACTATACCTGCTGTAGCATCGAAAGTCATCTCTGAAAAACCACTGCTGTTTAGGTGGTCAGATCGCAATCCAATGTATGGGAAGAACTGGAACTCCTACAGAGACTCAATTGTAGGATCGCTAAGAGATAACCAAATTCTTCAGATTACTGGATTATATTCCAGGAATGAAGAGAACAAGACCAAATTTCAAAATTTGGGTATTGCAAGGGCTGACAGTGTCAGGAGGTCTATAGGTATAGCCGAAAATCGAGCTAAGCTGCTCTCAAGACTCGTCAACGATGACCAGCTCAACCGTGCAAATCCTTTTGAGGCCATCGTATTCAACAATATGGTGAACTCTGATAAGATCAAGGAGGAAACAGTAGTAGATCAAGACAACAATGTTAGTAAGAGGACTACCATCTACTTTCCGTTCAACAGTACTAACAAACTAAATGATGGAGAAGTGGAAAGCTATTTGGATGATGTTGCCAAAACAGTCAAGGCATCCGGAGAGAAGGTACAACTAGTTGGACATACAGATAACGTGGGTGACAATGCATCCAACAGAGATCTTGGACTTGCTCGTGCTAATGTGATTAAAAATTACCTAATTGGTAAAGGGGTAAATCCTTCTAGAATTATTGCACAAACTAAAGGGGAGACAATGCCTATAGCATCAAATAATGATGATGCGGGTAGGGCAAAGAATCGTCGAACTGAACTAACAATTATCAAATAACACAACAAAACTTTTAACATAATGATACAATTAAGCATATTTAATTTTTGCGACTGGTGGTGGTTATGGTGGTTTCTACCTTTTTTACTAGGGTTGTTATTAGGCTGGGCAATATGGGCCAAGTGGAGAAGAATGTATGAAGATGCTCAAGCAGAGATCAAAGGATATAAGGCCAGCATCAAAGGATTAGAAGAAGACCTTGCTGCTTGTAGAAAGAAAGGTAGTGATTACGCTAGTGAAGTAGCTACGCTTAAGGGCAGTCTAAGAGAGAGAGACAATCAGATAGCAACACTTAAGACAGCAAAGGACTCACCTCAGGCTAAGATTACCCAATCAATAGTCACACCTATAGCTCCTGTTATGACAGAGTCAGCAGCATCTGCTGCACCAGTACAAGCTAAAACGTCTTCTGTAAAGGCTGACAAATACACTAAGTTAAAGTCTGACAATCTTCAGATTATTGAAGGTGTTGGCCCTAAAATGGAATCAGTACTCCACGAAAACGGTGTACATACATGGACGGAGCTAGGGGGAAAGTCAAATGACGACCTAAGAGGTATCCTAGACAAGTATGGTGACAAGTATAGAATCATAGACCCTTCTGACTGGCCAGCGCAAGCTAAGTTGGCAAGCAGTGGTAATTGGGATGGATTGATTACACTTCAGAAAGGTCTTGGAAGTCAGACAGGTGCAGAGACTGATTCAAAGGTTGAGAAAGTCATGATCAAGTTGGGCATACTAAAGAAGTGGAAAGAGAACGATCTCAAAGCCGTAGAAGGTATTGGACCGAAGATTGAGTCTCTGCTCAACAATGCAGGTATTACTACTTGGAGAGGACTATCCGAAACAGCTGTTGATAAGCTCAAGGATATTCTAAATGCAGCAGGAGATAGATACAAATTAGCAGACCCTGGTACTTGGCCTAAGCAAGCACAGTATGCTGCTGATGGTATGTGGGATGAATTAGAAGAGTACCAAGATTTCTTACAGGGAGGTAAGAATCCTGGATAGTATTCTTAATGAGATATAGTGAGGTGGGAGCCTAGGAAATTTATTCTAGGCTCCCTTTTTTGTGCAATCTTGTTGACATAAATGGTGTTATCATAGTATGGCTACAAAATCAATACAACTAGCAGGAGGATGTTTTTGGTGTATCGAGCCGATATTCTCCGACCTCAAAGGCGTAACATCTGCTATATCTGGATATGCTGGTGGGCATGATACCAGTCCGACTTACCGATCAGTATGCAGTGGTGCTACTGGTCACACAGAAGTGGTCAAAGTTGACTATGATAGTAATGTAGTTTCTTTAGCTACTTTATTAGATCTGTTTTTTGCTTTTCATAATCCTACGACACTTAATAGGCAAGGCAATGATGTAGGGACTCAGTATCGGTCCGCTATCTACTATACAGATCCTGATGATGCTGAAGTCATCCATGCTGCCATAGTTAGAGCAGAGGCGATTTGGACAGACCCTATAGTGACTGAAGTAAGTAAGGACATCAAGTTCTATCCTGCTGAGGATTATCATCAAGACTACTATAAGCATAATCCGGAGCAAGGGTATTGTCAGTTCGTTATCAATCCCAAAGTCAAGAAGCTCAAGGCTAATTATGCTTCATTATTGAAAACACTAGTTGTCTTCTGTTTTTTTTTCTCTAGTCAGTTCCTCCCCGGTCAGATTGCTATTGACTTAAGC
The DNA here is from genome assembly GCA_020631405.1 of Saprospiraceae bacterium. Classification (GTDB taxonomy): domain Bacteria; phylum Bacteroidota; class Bacteroidia; order Chitinophagales; family Saprospiraceae; genus JAHDHH01. The sequence continues at coordinate 108,391 of JAHDHH010000003.1, read as the reverse complement.
GAATCTGATAAGGTGCCCTATGTTGAAGGTACTCCTGTGCTGCGATTGAGTTTTCATATTTTGGAATCTTCACATTCTTCTGAAGACCTATTGAATCAAGTGGAGAGTGGGGTGGACTACCTCAATACAGAATTTGAGGGAATGGTAAAATTTGAGACTAAGTCAATCAACTTTAGCCCACGCAAGGCACTGCTTCCTGACATCTACCATGACTTTTACAATCAAGATCTAGCTCTAATAGCAGATGTAATCTCTAGCCTAGAATCAAAGGGAGATCTGAACATCTTTGTGTGTAACACTTATTTTGAAGAAAACATAGAAGCAGAATTGATGGGTTTCACTCCTATATTAAGGGCAAGACAATATGCTTATGAACAAAATAGTCCACTTTTTGATAGAATGTATATTAGTTTTTCTGGGTTGGAGGGTAGGCAAACACTTGTCCATGAAATGGGTCACTTCTTAGGTCTTAAGCATCCTTGGGAAATGCATTCTATAGATCAGAAACTGATGGGCCTGACAAATGAAAATGAAGAGTCAGAGAATCATATGACATATCATAAAGATGCCAATCATTTCACTACAGAACAACTAGCAAGAATGCAATCTTACGCATTGCTCTTTAGAACTTACCTCTGTGATAGGATAGAGCCTTTGCATCAGCCCTAATCAAAAAAAAGAGAGACAATCCAATGAAGGACTGCCTCTCTTACTTAAAGGTGTCTGTATCTGTTGTTACTCTCTAGTAACCTGAATTTTTATTTCCGTTGTAGTAATCTCTAATTACTTCACCTGAAGAAGATTTAGTAGATGATGCTCCTACTGGTGCAGTCATTTCGAAATCAGTATCATTACATGTTCTGAATTCTACTCTTCTGTTCATGTAGTGGTCAGCTTCGTTAGTAGGTGACGGGATCAATGGTCTTTCTTCACCACCATACATTACCTTCATTCTACCTCTATCGATTCCGTACTCACTTGCTAGATATTCTACAGCATTCTTAGCTCTATCGTAAGATAATCTAGTATTGTAATCATTGTTGTTTCTGTTATCAGTGTGACCATGCGCTACTACACATAATTCAGGACACTTCTTGAGGACAGTAGCAATATGATGCATGTGACTAGTGTATTCTGCTTTGATATTTGACTTGTTTAAGTCGTAGTGAATCATTGGTAAGTACCAGTCGCCACATCCTGACTTTACTACAGTGGTAGTTCTTGTAGGAGCAGATGTTACAGTTGTTGACTTAAAGCTTCTTGCTTCATCTTTTACGATATTTCTAACCGCAGCCTCATCCATACAACATTCTTCATCTGGTATTTGAGCAGCTCCACAATCACTAATTTCGTATCCTGGAGGAGAGAATGGCTCACAATCTTTACAATCTACGATTCCGTCACCATCACTATCTAAAGTGATTCCTCTTGTGTCTACATCACAACCTGGCTCTGAGTCAAGCTCTTGGTCAAGCATGTCAATCACACCATCTTCATCAGAATCAGTTAAGTCAAGATCAGGTCTTTGCTTAAGTGATGCGATATCATTCATAAGTGCATCTACTGGGTTCAACCAATAAAGTGGCTCTGTCTTGTTGTCAAAGTTGCCTAAGTTGATTCCAATTCTAAGATTAGTATAGTGACCTATATCAACGTTATTAGTTTGATCTTCAGATGTTCTGAACTTGATACCATCAAGGTAGTCATTATCAGATACCATTACTTGGTGCTCAAGACCTATGTTGAATCTTTTGGTTATTTTTCTTTGTACACCCATAGACGCAGTATATACCACATGGATGTTGATGTCATCGCCTACTCTGAAGATACCTTTTTTCTTAAATCCATCTGTTTCATATTCTCCATCATAGATAGATTTGATATTAGACCTGATTTCTTGTCTTCCTGCTTGAGTATCAAACTTATCTCTAGTCCAACCCATTCTATTGATAAGGTTTGTGTAAATACCTCCATCACTATCTAGAAGATCTAGCTTAGTATTGTGGTGGTCTAATCCTACTCCTACGATAGCATTAAGGTTCCATTTGTTTCTTTCCTTGTGGAATAATAAGTTTCCTATGTTGAATACACCCTGCATTGCACCATAGATATAGGTAGTTCTATGTCTTGGGAACCATCTTTCAAAACTTCCGTCTGCAGCTGGTGCATAAGGACTGAAGACATCTTCTACTAGACCTCCACCATTGTCTGTGCCTCCAGCAGTCGCTAATGCATGCTTCCAAGGTTGAGGATCAATACCAAAGGCTTGACCATAAAACAAATCTCCTCTTACTGAGAATACATAGGTTACAGCTCTTCTTAGGTGTAATCCTAATCCGTACCCTCCTGGAACTAATCTATCGACGTCTCCATCAATAAAGAAGTGACCACCGTGAACTCCAACTTCCCAAGCATGCTTTGGCTTAGCTGAGAACTTGTACTCACCCATTCTCCACTGCTTGTTTTGTTCTGGATCTATTGTCATATCATCCGTTACTCTAGCAGTAGACCAAGTATCAGTAACTTTTTCCACTACTTCCAAGTCTCCTAAACCTAAAGTATCAGACTCTAACAAAAACTCATCGTCTTCAACTTGACAATAAGAAATGTTAGGGGTTAACGACAAAAAAGCCATGAATCCAAGAGCATAGAAGCCTTGATTCAAAGCACTTTTAAAAACATTAGTTCTCATAATTATTTTCTTAATATTCACCTTTAAGTATTTCATTTAATATGAAATTTGATTCTAATTCAAGCATTATACTTCCGTTCAAGATGCAGACGTATGCACCAAGCTCGGTTGGTTGTATTATCAGGATTTAAAATCAGAATTTCGTGTTAGCACAGCATTGGCTATAGGTAGCCATGTGTAAGACCCGAATTATAGGATTATCCCCTATATCAGACTCTGATTTATTTACTAGGTAGGTTGTTAATGAGTCAAAAATAAAAAGAAATCTTGATTAAACAACATATTACAAATATATTTTACTCATAATTAACACTTTAACAGCTATCTTTACATGATATAAATATATATGTATGCCAAACTCCTATTTAATAAAAAATAAAATTCTTTCAGAAAGTAATGAGCACTTGGACTCTACTTCACTCTTTAACTACTTGGTGAATACTCAATCTGATACAGAATTCAAACCTGAGCTTGGTATCATTTCTGAAAATTCTGCTTGTTATTCATTAGTTATTCAAGCTCTTGCACAATTAGAGAATCACTTTGATCCTTTCTTTGGATTTACAGGCTATCTTGAATCTGGCAACCTTCTGGATTTCAAGCACATCAAAAACAGGACTCAGAATCAAAAGGATAGTATCCTGATCGCTGACAGTATGCAAGTAGTAGAACCATTCATTGAGATGAGTAGGAGTAATAGGTCAAGACATACTGTAATCAATATCAGCCCTCGAGCTGAAAGAGTAGATGGTACGAATCTGATTAATATTGGATTTTCTAGACACAATACGCCAAAAGCCATACTTGCAAGTATGATGAATAGCCAGTCTGTATCTATTGGAGAGGCTAAAAGTAATATCCAAGCACTTGAGCCATTAGTAAGAGATGCCAAGTTTGCAAGGATCAATGTGAATATCATTGATAGTGTGATTGCTGGGTTTACCATATTTGAAGTATGTGCCCTCATGAAGTACCTTGGACATGCCAACAACCTGGATCTTGTGTTGATCGATGGAGATAAGGAAAATGATCCTAGGTATTATGAAAAAGTTGCCTTGCTATTGTGGTACTTCCTCGAAGGCAGGCAGCATCGTCAGAACGATTATCCACAAAATCCAATGAATAAGTCTTACTTAGTCTACTCAACTACAATGAATCAAGATTTTGAATTTGCTAAAAGTGAAATTAGTGGTAGGTGGTGGCTTAAGAATCCTGGGGCTGATAACGAATATATCTCAGTAAGTTTTGATGAGTATACTAATATTGCTGAAGACAATGTCCCTCAAAGGATATTAGAGTTAATATAATATAGTTAGTTCACTACTAAGGTTTCCAATTTGTTTCCCCTTGATCCTTTGATCAATATAGTATATCCACTCAAGGATTGACCATCTAACCATTGTTTACATGCATTAGTGCTAGCAAAGAAAGTTAACTTGGGGTTGTCGGAAAATTCTCCTGAAATATTATAGAATGCATTTCCAACTGTGACGACAGAATTGATGTCAGAATTTAGTGCTTTGCTAAGTATTAATTTATGCTTTTCTTCCTCATATTCTCCAAGTTCCAACATTTCGCCAAGAATGGCCATAGTTTTCACCCCTTTGATAGTAATCAAGTTGTCGAGGCTCTTAGTCATAGAAGAAGGGTTGGCATTGTAGGCGTCTAGAATCACAGTTGCACCTCTGAATGCGATGACTTGTGATCTATTGTTAGTAGGGGTATAGTTTACTATGCCTTTAATGATATCCTCAGGTGACACGTCAAAGTAGGTACCGATAGTAATAGCCGCGTTGATGTTGTCAATGTTATACGATCCAGTCATCTGTGTCTCGACTACCTGTCCTTGATAGTTGACAGAGATATTCAGGCTATTATTTGCTGAGACAACTGCTAATTCACTACTGAGGTAGCAGATACTTGCACTAGGAATGGGGTATGTAGCTAACATGGGATCGAACTGATTAACAAAACAAATGTTACCATGGTCAATGACCCACTTATAGAGTTCAGTCTTGGCGGTCAGTACCCCTGCTCTCGAGCCGAAGCCTTCGAGATGTGCATCGCCTATGTTAGTGATGTAGCCGTAGTCAGGTTCTGCTATTGTACAGAGTTCTTTGATATCGTGGAGTTGATTTGCTCCCATCTCTATGATAGCTATCTCATGGTCCTTTGTTATACTGAGTAAGCTTAAGGGGACACCTATGTGATTATTGAGGTTGCCCTTGGTGTATTGAATGGTATAGTGCTGAGCTAATACGGATGCTAAGAGTTCTTTCGTAGTAGTTTTGCCATTCGATCCAGTGATGCCAATGATGGTAGTACCTAGTTGTCTCCTATGATAGGTGCTCAATTGCTGAAGGCAAAGTAGGGTATTAGGAACTTGGATAACCTTACCTTGTAGAGATGCATCACTAGTTTCAATCGCTTCATCAACAACAGCATAGCTTGCACCTGCCTTCAAAGCAGCCTCAGCATAGGCATTCCCATTGAATGAAGATCCTTTCAAGGCAAAAAATATGCTGCCTCGTATTAGAGTTCTAGTATCTGTACAGACACCAGTACTGGCTGAGAATAGAGTGTAGATTTCTTGAATGGTCATAACTTAAATTAAAAATAGCCTTCAAAAATGAATTCTGAAGGCTATTGATATATCTAAAAGATTAAAATCTTAGTATCTAGGTTGTTTCTTGGCTCCTGCCTCTCTAAAGGTGTTACCACCAGTGTCTTCATTTCCAGAAGATCCACCCACTCTGATCATTGCACATCTAAAGCCGATAGTTCTACTTGACTTGTCTTGGTCTTTGTACCTTCTTGTACCAGGCGACAACCAGAATAGTCTATCTGCCCATGAACCACCTTTGTATACTCTAGACTTATCATTGATCAAAGTATAATCAGCATATCCATATTTGATATTCTCTTCATTGTCTCCATCAAGGTAGTTTCTTACATCAGCCTTTCTGTAGTTCTCTCTAAGACCTAGTGTATCATCCTCTACTAACTTTCTTTGAAGTCTACCTAAGCTATCTTTTTCAACTGGCTTACCTTCTTCATCAAGAATCAACTCAGAAAACTGATTTCCTCTTAGTGGGTTCAAGTCATGATTTTCTGGATCACTTAAAGTAGTACTTGTCAATGGTCTATAGACATCCTCACACCACTCACTGACATTTCCAGCCATGTTGAAAAGTCCAAAGTCATTTGGTAAGAATGTTCGTACTGGTGCAGTGGTTGATGCTTTATCATTCAGGTTACCAGCCATACCCATGTAATCTCCAGCACCTCTCTTGAAGTTGGCTAAGATTCTACCTTGAGTTTTATTGTTGATTTGGTATCTAGCTGTATTGCCATCCCAAGGGAAGAATCTTCTATCAGTAATGTTTTCATCACCAGTAGCAGACAAGTTTCCTTGTAGGGCAAGAGCTGCATATTCCCATTCAGCTTCCGTTGGAAGTCTGTAGTTAGGTAGCATGATGCCATCTTCAAACTTTACAGGTCTTTCTCCACCAGTAGCAATGTTTTCCATGTTCTTTCTCACACTTCCTTCATATTGACCTGCTAGGTAAGCTTCACTATTGAAGTTTTCAGAGTCAATCTGCTCAAGCGTATTGTTATTAAGGATACCTCTTTCTATTAAGAGCATTTCGTTAGCTCTATCAGATCTCCACTTACAAAATTCTTGAACTTGATCCCAAGATACACCAACAACCGGATAGTCATCATAAGATGGGTGTCTAAAATAAGTTTGAATTAATGGTTCGTTGTAAGAAAGCTCCTCTCTCCAGACTAATGTGTCTGGTAGTGCATCCATCCAAACCTGTGGGTAAGTCTTGTATACTCTTTTCGTCCAGTATAGATATTCTTTCCAGTCGATGTTACTCACCTCAGTCTCATCCATATAGAATGATGATACTGTAACTCTCCTTGGAATATTATTCCATTCGAAAGTGACATCTTCCTGAGCAAGTCCCATGGTAAAAGTACCACCTTCTACAAGTACAAGGTTTGGTCCGTTAATTTGACCTTCGTAAGCTAGTTTTTCAAAACCACCATATTCCGGGTCATTGTATTTCCAACCTGTAGCAGAAGATCTTTCCTCAGAACCGCTTCTGTTACAAGACGCTGCAAATAGTATTACGCAAACTAAAAGCAGCAAGTTAAAAGTTCTATTAAGCATTTTCCTAATTTTGATAGCTAACAAATATAGATGTTTTTAAATAAAATTCTAATTGTAATTCATGATTTAATAAGATGCTATCTAAATAGCTTCAAACAATCATTCAGTTTTGACTTGGGAGGGTACAAAGACGATAAATCAAAAACTAATCCAATTTCATGACTTCCACCTGAAGGCCCTATCCCCGAGACAGTTATATCGTAGCTGTAACTCAGTTCTATGATGTCTAGTTTATAACCCATCATCAGAATAGCAGCATCTGGATTATTTGCTGTGTGTCTAAAGAATGCACCTCCAGTAAGTCTATCGAATTGACATGCTATCCCACCATTGATTTGGTAGAATCCTGCCTGGTTCGTTAACAATAGCAGGGGTTGTATAAACGAGTCAAACCCTCTTTTATTTTCTACCAGGGTAATTTCATAACCCGCTTGTAGAGAAAACCTCAAGGGAAGACCATCAGTAAGCTGGCTATTTAGAGAGTATCCTATTGCTGGGTTGTTAAGGTGAAAAAGGCCAAGACCTACGAACCACTTATTATTATAGAATAAGAAGCCTGTACTGACATCAAAATAGCCATTATTTAAATTAAGTGGCCTGATTTCAGTGGATACTAAGCTACCATCAGCTCCATAGATTGGATCAATGGCATCGCCAAATACTAATCTGTCCCATTGGAGTTGGGTCTGACCAAATGTACCAGAAAGTCCAATCTTCAAACGATAGTCATTGTAGAATTCTAAAGTGTAGGAATAATACAATCCGATAGAGTTGAACTTTAAGAGTCCATCTGCTTGCTGGTCACTGAGGAGTTGTATCCCAAATCCACTGCGCAGACTAGGAGCATATTGACTGTAAGAAGTAGCATATGTAATATAAGCTTTGTCGAATTGAGGCCATTGGTTTCTGTAGTTAATTGAGATTAATGGGTACTCTGATACTCCGGCGAATGCAGGATTGAGTAGCAAAGGAGCTCTTTGATATTGGCTAAACACTATGTCCTGGGCTGTGGAGTGTTGTAACCATCCCAGTCCGATCGTAACAATTAGTAGAAGCTTGATCCAATGACTCTTACACGACATATCTTTCAAAAACTTTCGAATGTTGGTTTATGTAGCAATACACTACGTCCAATAACGTTTTGTTAACAATAAAATTTCAGAAAGGGTAAAACTTCTGAAGCTATACTTAATGACGAAACAAAGGTAAAAAGGTTTCGCTTTACTATTGAAAAGAAAACTAGTTCCTACAATTAACTGACCATGATTAGATCAACTCTTATTGCGACTGTATCTTTCCTAGGTATTTTGATTAGTGGTCTTGCTCAAGACGGCGATTTTACAATGACTTCAGAATTGGCTAATGGTGACATCTATAAGATAAGTGTCACAGAGTCAGGAGTGCATAAGATTGATTTTGATTTTGTGAATAGTCTGAATATAGAGCCAGCTATATTAGCTAACATCCATATTTATGGTCAGGGTGGAGGATTAGTGCCAAGGCTCAATTCTGCAGAGAGAGTAGATGATGTCTCTGAAATAACTCTCAAAGCTGTAGGTCTGGACGATGGAACCTGGGATGCTCAAGATTATGTGCTATTCTACGCCGAAGGTGCCGAGGCATGGAAGTCAGACGCTAACTCAATAGTCTTTCATGACAATCCTTATTGCGCAACTAACTACTATTATATTAAGTTTGGCGGAAGTCAACTCAATACTATCTCTGAATCAACTTCTAATATTGCAACGGAGGTGTATAGTACTTATCATGATTATCAGAGGTTTGAAGAAAATAAAGTGAATCTGCTTGGTGAGAGCTCTGCACATATAGCAAGTGGGCAATTGTGGTTTGGGGATCAATTTAAGAATACAAGACAACGAGTCTATACTGATAAGTTTGATTTTCAAAATGTAGTCCAAGACAGTAAGGTGTTATTTACTTTCTCAGGTGCCGCTAGGTCATCTGCAAGTTCTACTATGGTGGTTGACTTTGCAGGGCAATCTATGACAAATGGATACTCTTCAACAAATGTGACCAACATAGACAGCCCTTATGCAAGACTTGAAACTTCTACGATGGAGTTTGTCATGGAATCTAATCCTAGTGTCATGTTTGATTACTTGTTGAACAGTGATGGGGAGTCATCGTTTTGGCTTGACTACATCGACTTAGTGTTAGAGAAGGAACTGACTTACAATTCAGGACAGCTCTACATTACACACGAGGATATGGTGTTGCATGATGGTGTTGGATTTTCTATAGAATCTAGTCAATCTGGGATCACCGTTTGGGATGTTACAGATCACTTTGATACCAAATCATTGCCTTTAGTATCAGATGGTAGTACTCATCAATTCTATACTAATAATGATAGTTTGCTGCGTAGGTTTGTTGTGTTTCAAGAGTCAGCAGTAGCACTAGAACCAGGTTTTGTTGAGCAGGTTGAAAACCAGAACCTACATGGAATCGAAGCCGCTGATATGCTGATCATATACCATAGCGATTTTGCAACAGCTGCTGAAAGAATAGCAGAGCATAGAAGGACATACAATGGATACAATGTTGAGTTAGTAGATGTTGATATAATTTGGAATGAGTATTCTTCAGGTAGGGTAGATCCTGCAGCTATCAGAGATTTAATCAGGATGTTACATGATCGTGATCAAAGCTTTAGATTCGTTTTACTAGTCGGAGATGGTACGTATGACTATAAGAATATCAAAGGCTTGTCTGACAACCTCAACTTTATACCCGTACACGAGACAATTGAATCTTTAAGACCCATCTATGCCTACCCAACAGATGACTTCTACACGCTATTAGATGACGATGAAGGAGAAGAGGGCAATACAGGGCTAGGAGGCGATGTAGATATTGCAATTGGAAGGTTGCCTGTCAATACAATAGCTGAAGCAGATGGGTTAGTCAATAAGATAATATATTACGAAACGTCAGCAAGTTGTTTCGGTCCTTGGAGGACTGACTTTACTTATTGTGCTGATGATGGTAACGGCACTCTCCATATCAGTGATTGCAACAGTATTGCTGTTGGAATGGAAGAAGAGCATCCCAAGTATGTCTACGATAAGGTATTCTTCGATGCTTACAAACAGGAGTCTACACCTGGAGGAGAGAGGTATCCCGAGGCCACAGAGGACATAGTCAACAATGTTCAAGCTGGACAATTGGTTACATGTTACTTAGGTCACGGTGGTCCAAAGGGTTGGGCTCAAGAACGGGTATTGCAGACTTCTCATATTAATAGTTGGGATAACTTAGACGCCATGACAGTCATGATTACGGCGACATGTTCGTTCGCTGGCTATGATGATCCCGAAATCAAATCTGCTGGAGAACATGCCATACTCAACGAAAAAGGTGGGGTTGTCAGCCTACTGACGACGACTAGGTCAGTATTTACCAATGCTAATAAAGCTCTGACCAAGGCTAGTTGGGAACAATTATTCTCAGAGGTGACAATGGGTGAAAATAGCATAGGCGAAGCTCTGATGAGGGCAAAGAATACAATTATGGGAGATTCTAATGTTGAAAATACAAGGAAGTATACGCTATTGGGAGATCCAGCCATGGAATTAGCAATCCCAACCTACAATATCAAGTTGACAAAGCTCAATGGAATAAATGTCGATGAGAATACGGTAGATACATTATCTGCTTTGGAGAAGATATCCATAGAGGGACAAGTAGAAGAGAATAGTCAGCTCCTTACTGATTTCAATGGAGAGTTATTTATCAGACTATTTGATAAGGAGAATCAAGTTCAGACACTTAGGAATGATAGTGAGTCAGGGTCTTTCACATTTGGACTTAGAAATACTATCTTATTTAAGGGTAAGGCATCTGTTGTTGATGGTAAGTTTAGTACGGAGTTCATTATACCAAAGGACATCAATTTTGACTATGGTGAAGGCAAATTCGCATTTTATGCTACTGATTGGACTAGAGATGCTGCGGGATTCTACGATGAGATGATTATAGGTGGCTCGCTGGATGGCAACATTGTTGACAATGAAGGTCCTCAAATAGAACTCTACATGGGAGACTATAGCTTTGTCAAGGGCGGTAGGACAGATGCAGACCCAATACTCATTGCGCAACTTACTGATGACAATGGAATCAATGTCAGTAATACAAGTATTGGCCATGATCTCAAGGCGACATTAGATGACGACACACAGCAGAGTCATATAGTCAATGATTTCTATACTGCTGAATTAGATGATTATACTAAGGGAGAAGTCAGATATCAGTTTAGAGACTTAGCAGAAGGCTTGCATACTGTTGAGTTTGTAGCTTGGGATATCTTAAACAATAGTAGCACAGAGCAATTAGATTTCTTAGTTTCAAAAGGAGATAGTGAGTCACTAACGAATGTGTTCAACTATCCTAATCCATTTTCTAACCTAACAAATTTCTCTGTTGAACATGAAGGAGTGAATGGCGATATAGAAATATTCATTAATATATTCGACAACACCGGAAAAAGTATTACCACCTTACAATATAACAAGCAAAGTAGTGGTTTTAGAGAGGTTGATATGGAATGGAGTGGTAGAGATAGGGCAGGAAATAAACTTCCAGCGGGATTATATCACTATCAAATTCAGCTAAATGAGCTGGAAACGAATACAACTAAAACCAGCGATTTTCAAAAATTAGTAATTATATATTAGATATAATAATAATACGTATTACATTTATACTCAATTTATTCAAGTCCTAATGAAAACTATAAAACTTTCAATTCTCTTATTGCTTGGCATCGTATGTTCGACATCTACAATGGAAGCACAATTTGCTTACGACCCAGTCAAGGGATGTAATGTTGACTCAAATGGCGACTGTATACCAAACACAGTCTTGTCAGCTATGCCATTCTTAAGAATAATACCGGATGCTAGATCTGGAGCCATGGGAGATGCTGGTATAGCGTTGAGCCCTACCAGTGATGCTATGCACTTTAATGCTAGTAACCTTGCATTTACTGAAAATGATTTTGGTCTTTCTACTACATTCACTCCTTGGTTGACTAATCTAGGATTGAACGATGTATACCTAGCTTACCTATCTGGGTATAAGTCTATTGATGACCTACAGACTGTGGGAGCATCATTGAGATTCTTTTCATTAGGAGAGATTAACTTTACAGATAGAGACGGTATCTCTACTGGTACTGGACGACCAAGAGAATTGGAAGCAGCATTCGCTTATGCGAGAAAACTGTCTCCAGACTTTTCTGCAGGATTGACTGCTAAGTATGTCTACTCTAACCTGGCATCAGGACAACAGACAGAGGTGGGAAATCCTATCTCAGCAGCTAATGCGTTTGCTGTTGACTTAAGTGTAACTTGGGAAAAAGAACTAGACTTGACAAGTTATGACAGTGCATTGAAGATTGGTGGTGCAATTACGAACTTAGGATCTAAGGTGTCTTACACTAGAAACGAAATCAAGGACTTCTTACCTGCTAACTTAGGAATAGGTGCTGCCCTTGACTTGGAATTTGATGAGTTCAATGCCTTGACATTTGCCTTAGATTTCAATAAACTACTTCTGCCTACACCAGTAGCATTCAACATCATGGATGAAAATGGCAATATCATTGTTAATAAAGAATGGGATCCAAGTGGTAATGGCATAGCAGATTATAGAGAGAAAACATTATTCGAAGGAGTATTTGGATCATTTGGTGATGCTCAAGGTGGATTTTCGGAGGAGATGTCAGAAATCAATATTTCTGCAGCAGTAGAGTATTGGTATGCTAAGCAGTTTGCTGTGAGAGCTGGATACTTTTATGAGAACCAATTGAAAGGTGATAGACAGTTTTTGACTGTTGGATTTGGATTGAAGTACAATGTTTATGGATTCAACCTTTCTTACTTAGTACCGACAAACAACCAAAGAGGACCTCTTGACAATACATTGAGGTTCACTTTGAATATAGATATAGAATAAGCGTTGCACCAAGTGCAAATAAAAAATCCCTATTGTCTCGATGTAGATAGTAGGGATTTTTTTGTGGAAAACATTGAGCTAGCTATGTGATTAAAACATTAGATTTACGTTACTTGAATGTTATTCGAAGGATTCAAGAATAAATATTACGCATGAGAATTAAAATTGCAGTATTGCTTGGCTTTGTCTTATTGACATCAGCAGGCTATAGTCAGTCAGTCAGTGAGGTCTGGTATGGGATAGGCTTAAGTCATAAACTTTCGGACCTAGAAATCTATGCCGACCATCAAATTAGATATGGTATGACTACCAACCAATTAGAAAAGGAATTTACTGTTATTGGAATGGAATTCGACGTCAATAAGTATTTGGATATTGGAGGAGAGTATAGATTCGGTGATAATAGAAGAGGCAGTGGAGATATTGTGAAGTTTGATAGACTTTCATACTTTCTAAAGTCTAAGATAGAGGTTGCTAGGTTTGAGTTTAAACCAAGAATACAATGGCAGCGACAGAAGACCACGCCAAAGAAAAAAGAAAAGATCACTGACAAAGTTAGGTTCAAGGGGCAAGTAAATTATGACATCAGACAGTGGAAGTTAGACCCATTCTTTGCGGCAGAATTTTTCACTGCTGATGAAGGAGAAGGCTATGCCAAGGAAAAGGTCCGATATACGCTGGGTACATCTTATAAAATCTTAAAGGGTCTCTCCATTTCATTAGGATATCGATATGAAACTAGTTATGATATAGAAGAGGTAGATGTCAATGTCATACAAGCAGTGCTAAACTATAAGTTTTAGTATGATAGCATCCACTTTGTTACAGTTTGACAAGTTAGACCTTGATGGTATCAATGCATTAGCTTTGATGAAGCGGGTGGATAGTAAATTCTTAATAGCAGAAAAAGACTTGCCATTACTCTTATCAAGTATAGCTCAAGAGTATCAGTGCCTAGAGATTGAGGGGAAGTCGCTGTTGAGTTATCAGACATCGTACTATGATACTCAGGGATTTCACTTTTACAACGAACATGTCAGAGGTAGAACAAAGCGACTTAAAGTAAGGATCAGGGAGTATATTGAATCGAAACTACACTTCTTAGAAATCAAGAAAAAAGATAACAAAGGTGTCACCAATAAGAAAAGGCAACCTACTGATGAAGTCCAAGAAACCTTGATGGCAAGTCAGGCTGACTATGTCAATAGTATCACTGGGATGAAAGACAATCTTGAACTCAAGCTGGTGAACAAGTTTAGCAGGATCACCTTGGTCAACTTTAAGTATACAGAACGCGTAACCATCGATACAGGCTTGTCATTTTGGAATAAGGCGAAAGCGGTAGATGTGCCAAATCTCTGTATAGTTGAGATCAAACAACCACGAGTCAACCGATCAAGCCCTATATTCAAACAACTGAAGGCTATGCGGTACTATCCCAAGCGTATCAGTAAGTATTGTCTAGGTGTCTCTATGCTCTATGACCATGTCAAAAAGAATACAATGCTTTCAAAATATAATTACATCAATAAATTAGCGAGTTAATGGAGTTTTTCGAAATGCCCTTTTATGATGATGACTTCCTGAAGATGGCCTTTAGGTTTGGGTTGAATCTAATCTTTACATTGATTTTAGTCAGGTATATTTATTACTCCAGTACCAAGCGTAAGGATTACTTGTTGACCTATATTTTGATTTCAACTGTGGTATTCTTTATTTGTTTTACATTGAAGAAATTTGAGTTGGGCCTTGGAATGGCGTTGGGTTTATTCGCAATCTTTGGTATCCTCAGGTATAGGACTGATACTATTCCTATCAAGGAGATGACTTACCTCTTTGTGGTTATAGGTATATCTGTCATGAATGCCTTGGCTAATAAGAAGATGTCACTCTCTGAAGTACTGTTTGCTAATGGTACGCTAGTTGTGATGGCCTTTCTTTTAGAAAAAGTTTGGTTGCTCAAGCACGAGACAAGGAAGGTCATCTTGTATGACAATATCGAATTGGTCAAACCCGAGAAGTATGAAGCGCTAAAACAAGACCTAGAGAACAGGACAGGTCTGATCATCAATAGGATAGAAGTAGGTAAGCTAGATATGCTGAGAGATGTAGCTACAGTTAGAATATTTTTCTATGATCAGGATCAGATGAAGAACTATGAAAATGAAGAACAATGATCGACTTCTTCAAGAAAATCTTTGACTACCACCACCATCATAACCAGCTATTCGGACAGACTCTAAAGGATAACATTGATCAAATTTCTGAAAGAAGTATACCGCTATTTTCACATAATATTAATGCTCATATTGTTTGGAATAGGAGGGTAGTTGGCAATGCTGACTTTAGTGACCTGAAGCAAGAGTATACCATAGATGAGTGTCTTGAGCTTGATAAACAGAATTATGAGGATACCCTAGATATTTTAGCTCACTATAGCATAGATGATATCATAGAGTACCAGAACAATAAGGGAGAACTCTTCGAGCAGAGTCTAAGAGATATCTTATTCCATATCGGGAATCATACGATGCATCATCGAGGGCAGATTATCTCAGACTTAAGAAAAGTAGGAATACCCCCACATCGGTCTGATTTTATCTTTTACGATACAGATAAGCCAAAGACTTAGAATGATATCCCCAGGTGGTCAAGTGTCTTATAATCAAGATAGCCCATTAATAATCCATGCTCTTGTTGATACTTTGCTAAGGCAGCTCTAGACTTTGGCGTGAAGTCTATGTCTACTTCGTAGCCATAGAAACTGAGTTTATCAAGTACCATATTTAGGATAGTAGGGTAGTCGGCTCGATCATCGCAGAGTATCTGTCGTTTAACGATGTCATCTTCTCCCTTGACTTCTACTTGGGTTTCTATAGTTTCCCATTGTATGGATTCTGGATGTTTCTTCAATAGTTTTTTTAGTTTTCTATCATTTTTGGCAATAGGCTTTCCGTAGAAATCGACCAGATTTAATTCTTTTGGATTACTGCCAATATAGATTGGTTTTTGGACTTGAGAGGCTTCATAGACTGGCTCTTCATTTAGCACATAGACTCCCCAGCACGCTTCATCATCCATGGTTGGTTGATCTTGGGTTAAGTCAACATCAGTACTATCGTAGTCAACTTGATTAGGATCCCCATGATCAACTCTTAAAGCCCTTAAAGTTTCGAAGTCTAAGTTGCCGATTGGAAGCCCATTAGCTTTTTGAAATTTTTCAAGAGCAGCTTTGCTTTGATATCCGAATTGGTTGTCAGGAACTCCAACATCAAATCCTCTCTTCTTTAATGCATTTTGAACTTCTATTACTATTTGACCGTAATCAGATCTGTCACCACAAATCACTTTTTTCCATTCTGTAAACCCTCCTTGACTAATAAGCACTCGTGTCTTCATAGACCTGGTGTCGAATAGAATAGAATCCTCAGATTCTACTAATGACTTCCTATACTGCTGCGAGTAATATGGAATAATAAAATGCGAAACCTTTTCTGGTGTGTCAACTAAACACCACACGAGACAATCGTTGGGATCATTAGGTAGACAATTCTTATTAACTCTCCGCTTTACCCATTCTTGTGCCGCGGGCTGATTTATTATCGTTATCTGCTTAGTTGGAAGTGTATTACTCCCTGAGCTGATGGGATGCACAAGTCTAGTACCTATTGTCTCGTAAGTATCTTGAATATAACACTTTGCATGGCATTGGCCAGGTTCGGAAGACATTCCTGACTCAGACTGTGAATGAATTGTGGAGCTAAGAACAATAACTAGAACAACGAGGAAGATTTTCATAATTAGATATTATCTCGATCAAGATAATATTTCTATTCTAAATACTCCCTACTCCTAGCTTATGTAATACAGTAAAGTGACTCTTAAGGGCATCTAAGAATGTCTCATGTTCATTGTATGGGACATTGAACTCCTGAGCAGTACTCTTCACTATAGTAGAAATGTCTTTGTAGTGGACATGGCAAATATGAGGAAACAAGTGATGCTCTATTTGAAAATTCAGTCCTCCAATAAACCAAGAAAAGAATGTACTCTTATTCGCAAAGTTAGCAGTGGTACGCATCTGGTGAATTGCCCAGGTGTTTTCCATGCTGCCTGATTCGTGCGGTTGAAAGAAGTCGGTCTCTTCTAGTACATGGGCACATTGGAATATCAAAGCCAACATCTGACCACAGATGATATGCATAAGTAAGAATCCTAACAATGTCTGCCACCAAAGGATAGGTGCAAATATGATGGGTAAGACTATAAACAGGATTAAGTATCCAAGCTTAGCAAAGAATATTTCAATAGCAGCTCTTCTTACAGATATGCCTTGTTCTTGTACAAGGTTTTCCTTGCTATATTTAATTGTCTGCTCAATATCTTTTCCCAGAAACCAGTAAAGAGAGAGTATGCTGTAGAATAATGGAGCATAGAATGCTTGATATTTGTACGCTGGCTTTTTTTCTTGGTGAGAACAAAGCCGCATGAGGCTATTTTTAGAAATATCATCATCAAGTCCATGTATGTTGGTAAAAGAGTGGTGTAGTACATTGTGTTGTATCTTCCAGTTGACATGGTAGCCACCAACAAAATTGATAATATACCCTACAAATTTGTTGACATTTTTGTTGCTACTGTATGAGCCATGGTTGGCATCATGCATTACTGAAAGTCCAATCCCAGACATTCCAAACCCCATAATGACCCACATCAACATATTGAGCCAGACAGATGTGAATACTCCACTCAAAATCAGACCAAAAGGAATGAAGTAGAGGCTACACATGACTACAGTCTTAAACACCATACCCATATTGCCAGTTTTTGGAATGTTGTTTTTGGTAAAATGTTGGTTGACTCGCTTGATTACCTCTTTAAAAAACTCAGTGTTTCTTTGGGTATTAAACTTGACTGCCTCTGCTCTCATATCTCTCAGTATTTATTGGATACCCAAAGTAGGCATTAACAAAATAAAAGTCTGTAAGAACTTCTATTAATTAGTAAAATCGGGTGTTAAAACGCAAAATCCAAGACTATTTTCTATGAAATTGTCATATGGGAGCTCTATGTTGCTACGCTTAGTATTCATGATGCTATCTCCTGTCGCCTTATATACTTCATAAGCAAGAGAATAGATTACACTAAGAACCCTAAGCAATTACCCAAAGCGTTCGATATTCCAACCTTCTTCTTCGAGCAACTTAGTTGCAAATTCTGAAGGTGAGGCGATGGTCTTATGGACGGGACATTTATTCGCTATTTCTAGGAGTCTATGGCGTTGGTCAACATCTAGATTGCCTATGAGCTCTATTTCTCTTTCGAATCTATCTATCCTACTGTGTTGGTTTTCTGGATCAGTCTTGTGTGTTGCATAGTCATTGGACTTGCTGTAACTGAGGTGGACTAGCACATCGTCAAGAGGCCAACCTTTTCGCCTAGCATACATCTTGAGAGTCATAGCAGTGCATGCTCCGAGACCAGCATTGATAAGTTCATAGGGAGATGGACCAAAGTTATTACCACCAAAGGCCAAGGGTTCGTCTGCGATAATCGAATGGTCACCAGCCTGTATCTCAGTAGTGAAGTCATCTCCTTCTAGTCTCACTACTACTTGCTTGTCAGTTGCCAAAGGCTCTATGCTAGGAAACTCAATGTAGCGCTTAACCCAACTCGCTATGACACTACCAGCATAGAATGCATCATCTTTGTTAGTCAGCATATGGTCAGCTCCATCCAGTGTTACAAAGCTTTTAGGGTGTTTGGCAAGCTTGTAAATATTCGCAGCATTGTCAATATTCACAATAGTATCTTGTGGCGAATGCATCACGAGGAGGGCCTTGTTGAGATTCTTGATAATCGGGATATGGTTCTGAGCATTAAGGTCATCTAGAAATTGTTTTTTGATCATGAATTTCCTTCCACCAATATTGACTTCAGCAGAGCCATCTTGTTCTATAACCTGTTTTTTATCCTTAAGTAGGTGGGCTACATGTTCTGGGTATGACGGTGATCCTATTGAGACTACAGCTTTGATACTTTCTATTTTTGCTGAGGCGAATATGGCAGCAGCCCCACCTAAAGAGTGGCCAACGAGGACAGATGGAGCCATGTATTCACGTGTGATATACTCAGCAGCAGCTTCTAGGTCTTCTACATTGGATGTGAAATTAGTATCTGAGAAGTCACCTTCACTTTCTCCTAGACCAGTAAAGTCAAACCGCATGACTCCAAAACCATTCATGGTAAGAGCACGGCTGATATGCTTAGACGCCACTAGGTTCTTATTGCCAGTGAAGACATGGGCAAAGATGACAAAGGGATACGGATTCTTCTTGAGTGGTAGGTCTATCTTGGCAGACAGGTTGTAGCCACGCTTATTTACGAAATTGATTTTTCTTGTAGGCATAGTCTTATATGTTTTAAATATGCGTAATGCAAATGTGGACCAGCAAGTAGGATAGTATTGCCCTTTAATGATTAACCTATGTTCAAAATACGACTACTCAAGCTAATCACATCCACACACTCAGTCACCATAATATTTGAAGTAAATCTACCAAAGATATTACAAGCATATGTTTACTTTAGAGGACTTATCTTAATTTAGTCTATATATGAACACAGCTGACCTTACCTTGGACCAAATTCCTATTAATACAGAGGCTAGTATTACCCATCTCAAGCATACTACATTTACTTGTACCCTACTATCTATGGGGATGCTTCCCAATACTCGTGTCAAGGTACTCAGAAGGTCTCCAATAGGTCAGTCCATGTATGTTAAAGTAGGGAGTAATTTCGTCGCAATGCGAAAGTCTGAATGCCAATCAATCATCGTAAGTCTCAATCAGTAATGCCAGATTCCAACCAAATCAATAATGTTTGCCTTATTGGCAATCCGAATAGTGGTAAGTCAACACTCTTCAATATCCTCACAGGGTTGAAGCAAAATATTGGCAATTTTCCTGGGGTGACTGTCGACAAGAAAGTAGGTAGGCTATCCTTGAGTTCGGGAAGAGAAGTCAATGTTGTGGACCTTCCCGGAATCTATAGTCTCTACCCAAATAGCTCTGATGAGAAGTTAGTGGTAGACATCCTTTGTAACCCAAAGAGTGAGCACTATCCAGACTTAGTAGTGAGTGTGGTCGATCTCAATCAATTGGAAAAACACTTGTTGCTTGTTAGCCAGATCATTGACTTGAATATTCCAATGATCCTAGTGGCGAATATGGTTGACGTCTTTGAAGACAATGCTAAGACATTTGACCAAACCAAGCTCTCTGCAGAATTAGGGATACCAGTTGTCACAATTTCAGCAAGAAAGGAAAACAACGTAGAGGAGTTATTATCTACAATCGATGCATGGACTAGCGATCAAAATACTAATCGTCCTACCAAAGGATTTTATCAAATATCAAAACAAGACAAAGAAGCAATCGCAGTCATAAGCCAGTTTGAAGAGTTCAACACAGACTACCAAGCCAAGGTAGTAGCACATCATGGATCATGGCTGTCTCAGTTTACACCAGCGAATCAGACCGGCATTGTCAGTAAATTAGACGCGATAGGGTTTAATAATGTCAAAGGCCAGATTGATGAAACTTTAGCACGCTTTTCGAGAATAGAGGTATTAAGTAAGGATGTGGTGTCTTCTGCAGAAGACAAGGAAGTCAGCAAGAGCGAAAGACTTGACGGAATCTTGACACATAGGATATTCGGACCGCTATTGTTCTTTGGGATTATGTTATTTGTCTTTCAGGCTATCTACGCTTGGTCAGAAGCACCGATGACTTGGATCGAAGATGCCTTTGGGTTCTTGAGTGACCAGTCTCGGAATATGCTACCAGAAGGCTGGATGGCGGACTTGATGGCTGATGGAATCTTAGCAGGATTAGCTGGAGTCTTAGTTTTTATCCCCCAGATATTAATCTTGTTTTTGCTTATTGGAATATTAGAGGAGTTAGGCTACATGTCAAGGGTAGTCTTCATGTTTGATGATATACTCAGAAAGTTTGGACTCAATGGTAGGAGTATCGTGGCTTTAGTTTCTGGAGCTGCATGTGCTATTCCTGCAATCATGAGTACCCGGACTATTACCAATTGGAAGGAGAGGTTGATCACAATCATGGTCACTCCATTTATTAGCTGTAGTGCAAGGATACCAGTCTATACTGTCTTAGTGGGCTTCGTTGTACCGCAGGGTCAGACTGGGCCATTCAATAACCAAGGATTGGCGTTCATGGGGTTATACTTATTAGGAATCATAGCAGCCTTGGTTGCTGGATGGGTATTTAAGCAAATCATTCAACCAGAGGGTAGATCATTCCTCATGATAGAATTGCCGACTTACAAGGCTCCGAGGTGGAGGAATGTTTTCATCGATACTTTTGAGAAGGTCTGGACATTCATCATAGAAGCAGGTAAGATCATTCTGATCATTTCTATATTACTTTGGGTACTAGCGACCTATGGCCCAAGTAACAGTATGCAAGCAGTAGAGGTAGAATTAGCTGAAATGGTTGAGTCTGGCGTTATTACTCAAGCTCAATTTGAGGATGAGCTAGCATCTAAAAAGCTTGAAGCAAGTTATATTGGCCACATTGGCAAGGCGATTGAGCCAGTGTTACGACCTCTAGGATTTGATTGGAAGATGAGTATAGCTGTGCTGACTTCTTTTGCGGCAAGAGAGGTATTCATTGGAACCATGGCTACAATCTACAGTATTGGTAGTACGGATGATGAATCAACTGTGAGAGAGAAAATGGCTGCAGAGATTAACCCAATTACTGGTGGGAAGCGCTATGATGCAGCTACTGCATTCTCCTTGCTATTGTTTTATGTTTTTGCAATGCAGTGTATGAGTACACTCGCTGTAACTAAGCGAGAGACGAAGAGTTGGAAGTGGCCTATTATCCAATTTGTCTTTATGACTGTGGTAGCCTATGTGGCTGCATTTATTGGTTTTACAATGTTGTCTTAAGTCGCAGATTAGAGTAGTTAGTTAGATTTTCTCAGCTGCTGACTGCTGTAAGTAACCTTCTTCCAAGTTAAGGAGTTGGACTTTCCACCACCCATCAAAATCGTCTAATATAGTCACCTTTTCACCTTCGGGAATTGGGTTAACTTCTCCACTTCTTTCGTCAGGTCCAACATAGAGTTGAGTATCGCTGAGTACGATGGCTTCTACGGAATTATGCTTTTGTACCCATAGACTGATAAGAGCTAGGGTAGAGGTGACGACTACACAGATAGCGATTGTTTTGCCTATAGACATCCATTTCTCCATTGGTAAGTAGGGCTTCAACCACAGTCTACTCAGATAGAACAGAATGAATCCAAGTCCTAGCATTTGAAGGATCACCCACATATTAGGCGATAGTAAGTTAGTGAATGCTCGCCAGTATCGAATTGGTGCAAAAGGTGGTACCTCAAAGATGTCTGACTCAATAACCTCTTTCACTACTTCTTGGTCACTTTGTATACTTGAATTATTTGGGTCAAGGCGCAGGCCTCTTTCATAGGCTAGCATAGCTCTGCCTGTTTGATTAGTTTGAAAGTAGGCATTGCCGAGGTTGTGGTAGAGCTCAGGACTGACCTTGCCAGCTTCTATCACAGCCAGATATTGTTTGATTGCTTCGGTATAGTTTGCTTCAGCATATTGAGAGTTAGCTTGATTGAAGAGCTCCACAGGAGACTGCCCAAGCAGACTAAATACTACACCTAGGTAAATACTAACTATTGAGAATAATCTAATCACTGTTTTCTTTTCTGTTTATCTAGAATCTTCCTTGTTTCTTCTTCAAAAATATCAACTTCTTTTGGTTTCTCTAAAGAATCCTCCTTGGTCTTTTCCTTAGGTGCTATTGCCACTCTTTTCGAAGGGGCGAATGCATCGTCCTTTGACATTGGTCTCCTGGTTTCGTCCCAGGCAATTTGTTTGAGTTTGACATCGGATTCACTGGCTTGAGTTATTGGAGTCATCTTACTCACTGGCGTACCTCTGAATTTGATATCCTCCAGCTCTCCTCCAACAAACCAAAAATCAATCAAGCTACAGATAGTCTTATTGGCCCCAATGTAGAGGCCTGATTCATCTCTTACAAAGTAAATGACTTCAGCATTGCCTTCCACTCTTAGTGATTTCAACTTCTGACTATCTAGTTTGGCATGGATGACCTTGCCTTTGATTTGATCTTGATATTGGGCATCTAGGTAGTTGATGACATTGGCTTTACCATAAAGGTCGACGTCACCTTTGTTACTAGTTTGATTTTTCATTATTATGGTATCAGCCTCAAACTGCGAAGTATCTGCCCAGGACATAGGGTCTCCAAAAAGGGTCAAAGTAGTATCAGATAGGGCATAGACCAGTGAATCTGCAACAGCTTGGAAGCTCTCGCTATAGATTTTGACATCTGGGTAGCCGATGAAGTACTCGGTAGTATCAAGCCTAAGACTATCTGGTGGTACTAATATGGAGTAGAGTGTATCTGCCACAAGGTAAGTGGTATCACCATCGTCGTTGATTTGTTCCATATAGGGTCTACCAGAACTATTGTATGCTCTGTAGGTGCCGTCGGGATTGTACTTAAGATAGTCTGCATACAGTCTACGGTCTTCTATTGTGTCAGTGTAGATAGAGTTGCCAATTGTCTCTCCTTGCTTACTGATAGAATTATAAAATATCGTGTCACTTTCTAATACATTATTGGCATTGGCATAGTAGCCATCTCCTATAATTTCAATCTCATCTGTAGTTTGATCAATTTTGATGTATTGACCCTTGGCTACATTTTCTTCATCTTGAAATAGGGCATTACCAGTCAGTATGACTATGCTATCTTGATTGTAGTATTCTATTTTGTCAGCACTTGCATAGTAGTTAGAGTCTTGGACCTCTGCATTCCCGTCTAGGATGATCTTGTCTTGGTCTGGGATGTAGCGCATTCTATCAGCACTTGCTACTCCTGTTTCAGAATTGTATTTGGCATTCTGCTCAAAATAGGCATCTCCTGCATCTGTATTGTAAAAACCTTTTTCAGCATAGATTTTAGTATCTTCTTGGTAAATATAGCTAGGCCCAAAAAATTCAGCCTTGGAAGTGTTGAGATTATAGATCAAGGTGTCAGTTAAGAGGTTAAAGCTTGAGTCTACCAAAGTCACTTGATTGTAGAAGTGAGCAATCTTTCTATTGAGGTCGTAATTGCCTCTGAGACTACTGAGCTTGCTCGTCTTCGAGATCATCAGCGTGGTATCAGTATAACTCGCTACATCAGTATCTAGATTGAAAAGTAATCGTTCGGTGAATAGGCGTTCGTCACCATTCACAAGGACTACATTATATTCTAAAGTAGCTAGAGAGATATCTCCATTGTAAGTGAGTTTGTCAGAATAAGTCTCTATCGTATCTGCCTTGAGTATCGTTACATCCTCGAACGCAAGTAAGTTGTTTTGAAATGTAATAGCACTATCACAAAAAAAATAGGTAGAGTCATGTAGTATCTTGACATTGCCTGTATAATACTGCCTAGCAGTATCTGTCTTAGTATCAGCTACGAACTTATCAGAATATACCACTCTTATTGGATCATAGAGTGTATCTGCCTGTGCCAGACAAGTGGTGACAGTATAACAACACAGTATGAATGCAACTAAGGTCTTCAAATATTGAGATATTAAATAAAGTCTATTCTACGAGGACAAACGAAACATCAAATGTAACCATTGTCCTTGAGTACTAGATGTGCTAAATCTTTGCCAACCTTTGACCCTATAGCCACACCCATACCTCCAAGTCGAGCTCCAAGATAGACAGAATGCTCTAATTGCTTAATAATTGGGGTTTTCTCCTTGCCTATGCCTAGGATCCCACTCCATGTGAGGCTTGGACTTATATCTTCTTGAGGAAGTAAACTATTGACAACATTGACTAAGTAGTCTACGACTTCTGCAGAATTTGCCAGAGTAGCTGTTTGCTCTTCTTGTCCAAAATGATTTCTCCCTCCACCAATTAACAAGCGATTGCCTATAGGCCTAAAGTAGAGGTACCCTTCTTCTAAGTGATAGCAGGTATCGGGGATACTAGTACTTAAGGGTGTTGTGACAATCACTTGATTGCGATAGGGTGTGATATCATCTTCAGCAACCAGAGCTTGGGTGAAGGCATTTGTGCAGAGCATGAGTTGCTTTGTGTTGATTTCACCTTCAGTACAATGGATCGTGAGTCCACCTCCATGCCTTTCCCAAGTGGTGACTTCGGTAGATGGTAAGTATAGAACTCCTGATGAGATAGCTAATCGAAATAGCTGACTTATCATAGATCCAGTATGTATTCTTCCTTCATATTGATTGATTATAGAATGATTGTATAGTGAGAATGGGTGACTACCAACTTGCTTGGCAAAGCAGTCTGTTAATCGAAAGTGCTTGTCTATGAGCTCATTAAGATAGGGTATAGCCTGTTCTGCTGACTTGAACTCAGTAGCATTAGCGAATAACTCTGTGCCTCCACATCGACTATAGTCTATTTGAGACAAATCAACTAAGCTTTCTAGTTCTGCTAGTCCTTCTATTCTCATTGCTAGTGTTGCTAGCATGATGTCTTCGGAGGTTGACTCTAGGTCACTCATCAATTCGCCTACCGAACCAAAACACAGGAATCCAGCATTTTTAGTGCTAGCTCCATGGGGAAGTCGTCCTCTTTCTACAATTAGGACCTTGCTGTCAGGAGCTTGACGCTTGAGCCAGATAGCTGTAGAGAGCCCAACTATTCCAGAGCCTACTATAAGGAAGTCTATATTATCGTACCAAGTATCTTTTTCCCAATGACTGAGCATGATTATTTTTATTTGATGTAGTTCTAGCCCTTTTTATTTATGATAGAATAGGCTAATATTGTATACAAATTTAGAGATAAATGATTCAAAGAATACAAACCATTTTTTTAGCACTAGCTTCAGGGACTTTCGCTGGTCAATTTTTATTGCCTTTTGCATCAAGTGAAGGCAAGGAGCAAGTCTTTTTTGAAGACAGTATATACAATATCCAAGATCATGTTGGCTTACTCATTATTACAATACTTGGTATCGTGGGAGCACTCGGAGCTATCTTTTTATTTAAGAATAGACCCTTGCAACTTAGAATCACTTACATCAGTATTGTCATGGCAATCTTGTTGCCAATACTAGCAATCTGGTTGTTCTTCAACGCTGGCCACCAGATGGTAGAGGGCAATGGAGTTGAAGATGGTCTTGGACTCTACCTACCTGTCCTTGGTGTTGTATTTTCTGGACTAGCAGCTAGATTCATCAAGAAGGATGACAAGCTAGTCAAGTCTATGGATAGGTTGAGATAGTAAGTAGTAGCCTTCTCTTGATGCATAGCAGCTAGTGCTCAATTCAATCGATATTATTACTTCTTGTGGCATTATAAGCAGTGAAAGTTGAGCGATGATCTCTGATGAAACTCTCTACACCTTGTTATATATGGAGTGGACAGTTGTAGTCTGTGACATTGCTATAACTAGCTATAGCGTTAGTAGCCAATAGGCATAAAAAAAAGCGAGAGTTAATTGAATAACCCTCGCTTTACTATTTATAAGTCGAATTGTTTTGCGAATTTGACTAGTCTACTCTAGGCTTTGCTGAATAGTTTACCTTCAACTGATTTGATTTTCTCAATTGAGTCTTGACATCTGTAACAATACCCATTGTTACCTCACCATCAACTTTAAGTGACGATGTGATTCCTGGTCTTTGCTTTTCTGGAACACCACTTCTATGCTCTTCTAAAAATAGAGGAATATCAGAGATATCAGCAATCTTGTCCCCTAACTGAAGTCTAGGACTAGTACCGTATACTGCTTGATATTTTTCTACTGGCTTACCTATGTATAGATAGTTGACGAGTGACTTCTTCTCTAACTTAGTTAACTCCGTCGCATTTGGTACATTGTTAGCTACTTGCAGAGTCGAATCTCTCATTACAGTTACTACCATAAAGAAGAAGAGAAGCATGAAAATGATATCAGGCAACGAAGCCGTAGATATCGCTGGAGAGTCTTTCCCTCTTTTTCTTGCAAACTTTGCCATTTATATTGGTTTTAGAATGTTTGTTAAAAATTATTTCTCTTCCCCGAAGTTAGTAGGCTCAGCTTCTGATAGTACCAAAGGAATAATTGCATTAATTTCCTTCTTCTTATCCCTAGGTAAGAATTCATACATCTTACCAAATTTACGTTGAGATTCTACTTCTCTTAACTCTCGGTATGCAGCTTTTAGCTCATTGTATACTTCAAGGTAAGTGGAGTATTCTGTACCTCTATCATTCTTGAGAGATATGATCGCTTTGTTAGGGTTTTCTGCCATGTTGTCAAGCTTGTTAGGATTTCTGATGAATTCCTTTGCTTTCTCCCTAAGGTCTTTAACATTGGTAAGGTCCCCTCTTACGAGCAATTGATTATCAGCATTTACTAATACTGAGAATACATTTCTCTTTTTGAGTTCTAGAGTTTCTGGTTCTTCTTCTGACCAAGGTGGTAACTTTACGAGTACACCTTTATCTACATCAATAGTAGTAGTCACCAAGAAGAAAATCAATAGTAAGAAGGCAATGTCGGCCATTGACCCAGCATTCACTTCATTACTCATTCTTGAATTTCTGCCCATGTTCTACTATTTAAAAAGGTTAATGATCTCAGATATTACCATTGAGAAGAAAGCTATTACTGCAAGTCCGACTGTTGTTTTTAGTCCTGCGCTGATAAACTTACTTACTCCGTCTGTAATATTGAATTTCTCATGTATTGCAGCCATTGCTGGACCGTGATTGATGTCCGCAGATGAATAAAGCACAAAGAAAACACCCAATATTACTGCTATAGCTACGATCCCTATAAGTGATGACTTAGGGTTCATGATCATTCTTAATAAGCTTGATAAAAGCCATACCGCTGCTGTTGCCATAACAAGAACCATCGGTATCATAATGGCTGGGTCGAGGAAGTTAAAACCATCTCCACCGCCATTTTTCAATACAGTATTAAGGTCAGTACCAGCATCGAAGCCAGCACTCTTAAGGCCACTGAAGATTGACATAAGTACAATCGCCACACACACTACTCCCAATAATAGAGAGAAGAGTTGCCCTTTCTTTTGTAAAAAATTATATAATCCTATCATGTTATCTAGTTTTTAGTTTGGAATGTTAATTATTAACTCAATACTTACTGAGCTTACTTCCAAACGCCATTTCTAGCCATGACATCAACAAGACCGATAGAAGCATCTTCCATTCTGTTTACGATTCCGTCGATTTTTGATACGATGTAATTGTAAAAGATTTGAAGGATAATCGCCACGATAAGTCCGAATACTGTTGTCAATAAGGCTACCTTAATACCACCGGCAACGATTGATGGAGAGATATCTCCTACTGCTTCGATTTTATCAAAGGCTCCAATCATACCAATTACCGTACCCATGAACCCTAACATCGGTGCAATTGCGATAAATAGTGATATCCAAACTAATCCTTTTTCTAAAAGTCCCATTTGTACAGACCCATAAGACACGATAGCTTTTTCAACAGCCTCAGGACCATTCGGTGCATTTCTTAATCCCTCATACATGATACTTGCAGTTGGACCAGGAGTACTTCTAGCTACTTCTTTAGCTCCTTCTAAGTCTCCATCAGCTAATCTCTCATCTATTCTGTTGATAAGTTTATCTGTATTTGTTGTAGCAATGTTCAAAGTAATGATTCTCTCAATACAGAATGCTAACCCAAGGATGAGACAGACAAGTACTAGACTCATGAATTCCCATCCACCTTCAATAAACTTTTCTTTTAATACTTGAAACATTGAGCTACTTTCCGCAGTTTCTGCAGCCTGAGCCATAAGATCTAAAGCTCCAACTGAAGAGAGGAGACCGAACAATACACTTAAAACAACTAATTTTCGCATGATTTTTTTGTTTTCTAAATTTGATTTAACAGTTTTTGTCTTAGAATAAAAAGATTCTCTAATGTAGAAAAATAACTTTAAGAATCGATAGTCTCAACTCTAAAGAATTTGACCAAAGTTAACGTTCGAGCACGTTATGACCAAACTTTGTTATCCATAGTAATTCAATAAGACATTTCTTATTCCAATTACTTTCAATCTTAAAGATGAATTTATTCCTGAATTGGTTGTATTCAACACAATTATAAGAATAATATTCTATTTCTTTAAATCATAAACAAGGATAATTTCTTTATCATTTTTTCTCAATTTGCCAACTAAACCCTCATATTCCAACCATTCATTATATGTATTTTCTTCAACTTCACTGTGCCAGTCGCAATACCAATTTTTTATTAGGATTGAGAATGCCTCATTATTCCCATCAAATGAATCTCGCCTAATATCTCTAAATTTATAATTAGTACTGTCAAATGCTAAAAAGTACTTTCCTAGGTTGCCTGCCACATGTGAGCAGTATATCGTTGTGTTTGGCTGTTCTCTGACAAGGAGGTCTATGAATTCACGTTTTACTGAGGCGTAATTTAGGCTTTTTGAATAGGACATGTATTGGATGCTAGGATAGAGTAGAGCTAGTGTAATGAGTGTTGATCCTATTCTGTAATTATGTTTGAACTGCGGGAGTAACATAAGTATGAACAATACCATCATACCGATGAGTGGGAGGATGTGAGTACTGTCATAGATGTTTCGATTGATTGCTAGTGCGGCAATGCAAATAGCAAGCCCAGCCCAAAGCGCAATCTTATCCTCTCTAACTTGAGCTATCACCTGTGAACAACAGCATGCAAGAATAGGGAAGAACAACAGATAGTGCCTGATGTCTAGGCAGGTAGGGTTGTAACTAGTGAGGGAGATAGTCATAAAGTTAGCCGAAAGCAAACAAATTGCTGCTGTCACTAACCATTCATGGTTGTTTGCATTTTGAATTGTACGACTTCTCATCCCAGAGATTGCTCCTGTAAGGATGATGATTAGATAGATTACGATGTTCTCTCTAGAGATAAAACTAAAGAAGTCAATGCTTAATCGCTTGTAGGTTTCTTCAATTGGCATTTGGCTGTAGGAGCATGCATTGAAATAGCTATTAGCATCAATAGCATGGAACCTAGCAAGTATATCACCCGTGAGATAAGCAATCGCTCCAAAATACACCGAGTAGATAATGACATGTAGACAAGTTACTAATATCCAAAACCTGAGATGTTGGCCTTTTGCTATATCACGGATTACGTAGTATAGCAAAAGAGGAAGGATAAGGATCACTGTTCCCTTGCTCACAAACGCTAGGAATAGACTCAAGCTAAATACTATGGCATTCAAACTAGTAGAATGTTTTCCCTGTCTTAGCTTCTGATATGACCACCAAGAAAAGAATACGAAGGCGCTAACATAGATATCTGGCATAAGTTTGTCAGCATAGAATAAGTTCCACCTAACGCAGAAGTAAAGTCCAAGGGCTATCAATAGAGTCCCTAATTTTGCATCTCTGTGTAAGTCAAAGAGTAAATACACAATGCCTAGACTCAATAGCATGGCTGGCAGTCCGGAGGCAAGATCATTGATACTAAACAAGGTGTAAGACAATGCGGTAAGGGCTAAGATGCTTAATCTGTAGGCGTAGTGATTACCCCAATCATAGTTGCCTTGTGATAAGTCAAAAGCAAGTCTGGCATATCCCATATCATCTACACCAAAGTGACCATAGAAGTAATAGATATGACTTATGGCTAGCAGTCCTGCTACACCTAAGAATATTCCAATCCTAACTTTGTCAAGTCTTGATTTCATTTGATGATAAAGATGCGATATTTCATAAACTATTTGACCATCAGTATGATGAAATAGAATCAGTCAAAACTGTTTGGATATTGACATATAAAATAATTATAAATATGTCTAAAAAACTGCATCTTTGTAAGCTATGGAACAAGTCGGCGAATCATACTTATCCCAATTAAATGATATTCAGCGAAATGCTGTTACGACCACTGATGGTCCCGTCATGGTTATTGCTGGTCCCGGATCGGGGAAGACTAGGGTATTGACATACAAGATAGCCCACTTGATCAATGTAGGTGTAGCACCTTGGAATATTCTAGCTCTGACCTTTACGAATAAGGCTGCCCGAGAGATGAAGGACAGGATCGAAAACGTGATTGGGTCAGGAGCACAGAAGGTGTGGGCAGGTACTTTTCACTCATTGTTTGCAAGAATTCTTAGAGTAGAAGCACATCGTATAGGGTATCCTAATGACTTTAGTATCTACGACACAGATGACTCTAAGAGTTTGATCAGAGAGATAATCAAGTCATTATCCCTCGATTCTAAAGTCTATAATGTAGGAGCAGTCAGATCAAGAATATCTACTGCCAAATCTAACTTGATGTCTCCTAAGGCATATGCCAATAGTGAGGACTTACTAGCTCTTGATAGGATGAATCGTCGTCCGATGATTTTTAAGATCTACGAGCTCTACGTCAAAAAGTGTAAGAGGGCAGGAGCCATGGATTTTGATGACTTGCTCTTGCAAATGTTCAACTTGTTGTTTAAGAATCCAGATGGCGTCAGAGATAAGTATCAGTCTCAATTCCGCTATGTATTAGTCGATGAGTTTCAGGATACCAACTCACTGCAGTATGAGATACTTAAGTTACTGACAGTATATGATGGTAGTCAGCATAATGTCTGCATCGTGGGAGATGATGCTCAGAGTATCTACTCTTTTAGGGGTGCCACTATTGAGAATATATTGCAATTTGAGAATGACTTTCCTAATGTTCAGGTATTCAAGCTAGAGCAAAATTATAGGTCTACAAATTTTATTGTAGATGCCGCAAATGAGATTATCAACCACAACACTAAGCAAATCCAGAAAAAAATCTGGACCGAAAACAGTGGTGGTAAGAAGATAAAGGTCATTAAGACGATGACGGATAGTGAAGAAGGGAGAAGGGTAGCAGATACTATCGTCGAACAAAAGAATAGGTATCACTATTCGAATAATGATATTGCCATTCTCTACAGGACCAATGCTCAGTCAAGAGTATTTGAGGAACACCTAAGACGATACAACCTACCTTATCGGATATATGGAGGTGTGTCTTTCTATCAAAGGAAGGAAATCAAAGATGTCATAGCCTACATTAGACTCTGTGTCAATCCTAAGGATAATGAGGCACTTAAGCGAATTATAAATTATCCCAAAAGAGGAATAGGCAAGACTACAGTAGACAAACTCATGCAAGTCGCAGATGATAATGATATCAGTCTATGGCAAGTCATCACACAGATAGAACTCAAAGGAGCTCATAAGCGTACGATTGGTGGATTTATCAATAGTATGAAGCAGATGATGCAAAAGGTCATTGTCGAAGATGCATACCAAGCGGCACTATATATTGCTCAGAAGTCTGGTATCATTGACCTACTCAAGGCAGATACTTCCCCAGAAGGTAAAAGTAGGATAGAGAACATCACAGCGATGCTTGATGGCATCCAAGAGTTCGTAGAGAATGACGAAATAGCACCAGGAGAGGATGCTCCAGAAGATAAGTCTCTGGCTAGATTTTTACAATCAATATCCTTGATGACTGATCAAGATGAAGATAAGACAGAGGTTGATACTATCACCTTGATGTCGGTCCATGCCGCAAAGGGTCTAGAGTATAAGTCGGTATTCGTTGTCGGATTGGAAGAGAATCTTTTTCCATCGTTCATGTCACTGTCTTCTCCAGATCAAATTGAAGAAGAGAGAAGACTCTTCTATGTTGCGATTACCCGAGCTGAGGAGATGTTGACCCTGACGTTTGCCAATAGCAGGTATCAGTTTGGTCAGATGAGATTCAATGATCCTAGTAGGTTTGTGGAAGAGATTCCTGAGCATATGACTGATTCGGCGGTGCTCAAGAAGAAGCAAACATTCGGTGAGCCTAAGATCCTAGGCAATTTCAAGAAACTAGCTCCTGCAAAACCATCGCTCACTGAGGCTGATACTAAGAATTTCAAAGCGAGTACTTTGGATGAGATCAAGGAAGGTAAGCAAGTCTTACATCTTAAGTTTGGAAAAGGTACAGTAGTCAGTGTAGATGAAAGAAAGGTGGCGACGATTAGATTCGAGCAGATGCATGATAGTCCTGAGAAAAGAATCATGCTCCAATATGCTAAGCTGCAAGTACTAGATTAAGTCTGGTATATTTTCAAAATTGCACTAACTTAGTGTAAAATCTAAACAAAACAATCATGACTGGATCTGGTGGTGGTAGAAGCTTTTCTGAATTTTTTGCAGAAGGTCAATATCAGACTCAAGCTGAGACCTTAGAAGTATCTCCTAAAAGAAGGGAAATAGTCATAGGCATACCCAAAGAGACTACATTAAGTGAAACAAGGGTAGCGATCGCACCTAATTCGATAAGAACACTAGCTGGCTATGGCCTAAAGGTGGTAGTAGAGAGAGGAGCAGGAGAGGCTTCACACTTTTCAGACCATGATTTTAGTGAGGCAGGAGCTGAGATCACCTCTAGTAAACAACAGGTTTTTGAATCAAGTATAGTGGTCAAGGTGACGCCACCAACTATAGAAGAGCTTGAGATGTTTACCCACGATCAGATATTGATCTCTCCACTTCACATACCTACGCTGACTGAAGAATTCATCTTGTTACTAAAGAAGAAGAAGGTAAATGCCATAGCTATGGAATACCTCCAAGCTGAGAATGGATCATTTCCTATTGTAAGAATTATGAGTGAGATTGCTGGGATGAGTATCATCCAGACTGCTTCAGAGTTGCTCAGTTCCACTAATGGTGGTAGAGGCGTGTTGTTAGGAGGAGTGTCAGGAGTGCCACCTGCTAAAGTCATTATATTAGGTGCAGGGGTAGTTGGAGAGTTTGCAACGAAGGCTGCTTTAGGACTAGGAGCTTCAGTGAGGGTATTTGATAATGACGTCTCCAAGCTCATGAGGATACAAAAGGTAGTAGGGCAGTCCTTGCATACCAGTACATTCAATCCTGTCTACCTGGGCTACCAACTGATGAGTGCAGATGTAGTCATAGGTGCTGTTCATAGTAGTACTGGAAGAGCTCCAATCTTAGTAACTGAGGAGATGGTGATGAAAATGAAGCCGGGAGCAGTCATTATTGATGTAAGTATAGATCAAGGAGGTTGTATCGAGACTTCTGAGATGACAACACTGAGTAGTCCAACCTTCACTAAGCATGATGTCATACACTTCTGCGTACCTAATATCCCATCAAAGGTGCCAAGAACGGCTTCTGTTGCAATATCAAATATCATTACCACCATTTTAGTAAAGATTGGTAATGCAAAGACTATTGAAAATCTAATTTACAATGACCCAGGCTTAAGGAATGGGATTTATACATTCAAAGGTTGTCTGACCAATGAATATATCAGTCAAAGATTTGGGATGAAGTATACTTCAATCAATCTATTGATGGCAAGTGACTTCTAAGTAGAGAATGATTGGCACACTAACCTTGTTAAGGCAGTGCAAATAACTAAAAAAGCCCTCATTGAAGATGAAGGCTTTTTTGATATATGGTGTGATGGAAGATTATTTTCCTCCGTCTAGTTCGTCTTGAAGAACTTGTAGTTCATCCCACTTTCCTGCTGCAGCTAGTGCAGATTGCTTTGGCCATGATCCAGGATTGTGCATTCTGTATCTTGGTCCAGCATTGTCAAGGATTTCTTGTAGTCTTTCCACTTTTGCATCAGCTAAGTCTTGGAAAGTCATAATTCCACCATTGTTAAGGTGCTCAGCAATTTTTGGTCCGATACCTTCGATCTTCTTGAGATCATCTGGCTTGCTATCACTCTTAGGTGCTGCTGGTGCAGGAGTTGCAACTGGAGCCGCTGCTTCAGCTTTCACTTCTGGTGCAGGAGCCGCTTTAGGAGCTTCTTGCTTTGGAGCTGCAGCTTTCTTAGCAACCTTGATAGGCGCCACTGTTTCTGCAACATCACCCATTGGCTTGATATTGATGAATGTTCTATTGTTTTTACCTTTAGTAAAGTATACGGTACCTTCTATTTTAGCATGAGCAGTATAATCTTTTCCAAGATATACATTCTGTCCTGCATGATACTTAGTACCTCTTTGTCTAATTAAGATATTGCCGGCCTTAGCATATTGACCACCGAATAATTTTACACCCAGTCTTTTACTCTTACTGTCACGTCCATTATCCGTACTACCAGCTCCTTTCTTATGTGCCATCGTTTAAAGGTTTTCTTGTGTTCTTAAAATATGATAATTATGCTATTGAGTCAATCTTGATCTTAGTAAAAGACTGTCTGTGACCATTCTTTACTCTGTATCCTTTTCTTCTCTTCTTCTTAAAGATTACAACCTTATCACCTTTTTGGTGACCAAGTACAGTAGCCTTTACTGAAGTTCCTGAGATAGTAGGAGTTCCAATAGTAGCACCATTGTCACCTGCAGTCATTAGTACTTCATCAAATGATACTTTATCACCTTCTTTGGCCTTAAGCTGGTGGACAAATATTTCTTGTCCTTGTGATACTTTAAATTGTTGTCCTTGAATATTAACTATAGCTATCATGTTCTGTCCTTTTGAAAATCGGACTGCAAAGATAATCTAATTCTATAATTTTACAAGCTTCAGTTACATTTACTAGTATTATTACAGAAAAAGAACAGAATATCAACAAATATAAGGGTTGAGCTAATCCAATTCTTGCTGAAAGAGCTAATCTTTCATCTTAGGTAATTATCCGAGGGGTGAGTGATAGTAGATATTCGAAGAGATTAAATAAACAAAAGTCATTTACCTTCGTTTCATATTGTAGTAATTCAGAGATATGGCACTATATTATATTGGTATCGCATTAGGGACAGCTTGTCTGATGGAGTTTGTTGCATGGTTTGCTCATAAGTATATCATGCATGGTGTGCTCTGGTCATGGCATGAAGATCATCACAGGCCTCATTACGACAAAGAAGGCTTTTTTGAAAAGAATGATCTGTTTTTCTTAGTGTTTGCCATTCCTTCTGCCACTTGTTATATACTTGGCACCAACACCCCTTATGTGTTTTTATTGTTTGTTGGAATTGGTATTAGCATCTATGGTTTGATTTACTTTTTGATCCACGATGTCTATATCCACCGAAGGTTCAAATGGTTTAAGCAACTTGATAGTAAGTATAGTCGAGCAATACTCAAGGCACATGGAGCTCATCATGCGAAGACTACTAAAGAAGACTGTGAGTCTTTCGGGCTATTAGCTGTAGAGCAGAAGTTTTTTAAGTCAAGAAAAGAAAGAGAAGCAGTCGATTAACGACTTGCTCTATGATTGGCTACAATCTAATACTCAACTTATAGGTGGGTATTCCACACCATTTCTTGGTGTTTCCCAAAGTCTTATTTTAACATCAAACTCACTACCCATTCTCTTGCTTAATAAACCGTGGATGACGTAGCAGAGGTTTTCTGTTGAGGGAATCATGTCTTTGAATTCAGAAGTGTCCAGATTCAAATTTTTATGATCAAATCTATCTTCTACTTCTTCTTTGATAATGTCTTTAAGGTCCTTCAGGTCAAAGAGGTAGCCTGTTTCTTGATTGACTTCACCAGTGAGGTAGACTTCTAGTTCATAATTGTGACCATGATAGTTGCCACTATTACAAAGTCCGAAGATATCCTTGTTTTTTTGCTCTGACCAATTAGGATTATGCAATCTGTGTGCAGCATTAAAGTGAGCTTTTCTGACAATTGTGATTCTCATAGGAGGCGTACTAATCAATTAATAAGTTATATGATGAACAAATCTAAGATTATGGTAGTAACTTTAGAACTTATTTAAAAGTTTAGATTAATTAAAGATGAATTCTATTCATTCTATTGATGTGGAGATGATTGATGGAGAAGTAATATCTCTATCAAAGTATAAGGGTAAGAAGTTGCTCATAGTCAATGTTGCTTCAGCTTGCGGATTCACTCCGCAGTATGAGGGCTTGCAAGAGCTACATAATATGTTTGGCGATATACTAGTCGTGCTAGGTTGCCCTTGCAATGACTTTGGAGGACAAGAGCCTGGTAGTGAGCAAGAGATACAGTCTTTTTGTTCAACTAGCTTTGGGGTGACATTCCCAATGACTAAAAAGTTAGGAATAGTCAATGAGACGCATCCATTGTATGCATGGTTGACCTCTCAGGAGGCAAATGGGGTAGTGGACGCTGAGGTAAATTGGAATTTTTGTAAATTCCTAGTGAATGAGGATGGCCAATTAGCACACTTTTATGCATCAGCAGTAGCTCCAGCTAGTGAGGAGATCATTGGCTGGGTAAAAGCTTAGACAACATCAATAGTACTTGATTAGAATCCAATACTCATTGGATGACATTTAGCGACATTCCTGGAAAGGAGGACATTAAGCAACAACTCGTGAGTCTTGTCAAGCAAGACAAACTGCCGCATGCCATTTTGTTTCTGGGACCAGAAGGAAGTGGTAAGTTGGCTATGGCTATAGCACTGGCCAACTATGTGCAGTGCATGGATAAGCAAGAACACAATGTCTGTCAGGCCTGTTCGGCATGTCAAAAAGCATTAAAAAATATCCACCCAGATATTCACTTTACCTATCCTGTTGGCAAGCTTGGAAGTAAGGCAAGGAAGGATATCACCAGTATTGATTTTCTTAAACATTGGAGGACAAGATTGGATGTTTCGCCGTATATCTCTTTGGATAGCTGGCAGGCTGCTATGGGAGATACCAATACAGCACCCAATATTAATACTACAGAATGTAAGAATATCTTGCACCATCTCAGTCTACAGACATTTGAAGGGAGTCATAAGGTGCAGATTATCTGGCAGTCACAGTTTCTTGGTAAAGAGGGGAATAGACTACTTAAGTTAATAGAGGAGCCAACACCTAATACCTTGCTCATCCTCATAGCTGAGCACGAAGAAGGCTTACTTAATACTATAGTCTCTAGGTGCCAGATATTTAAGATGAAGCCATTTACAGATGCTGAGATCGTAGACTATACAGCAACGAAAGGAATCAAAGTAACAGAAAGGGAGCTCTTTTTAGCAAATGGCAATCTCTGCGCTGCTCTCCAATTCAAGGATGGAGCACAAGTAGAATATTCTGATTTAGTACTTAATTGGATGAGAGTAAGTTGGCAATCTCACCCTGACCATGTATTCCCATTTATAGACAACTTAATGGGACTTGGGAAGGAAGAGAGATTGATGTTTATACAGTATTCAATTCACTTCTTTCGCCAATATTTAATTTATATCTATACCAAGGATCACAACAAAGTAAGGCTAGTCGACAAAGAGAAAGATATCATATTGAAAATGGTCAAAATTATTGACTATCATAAGGCTACACAGATATTAGAAAAATTAGAAGAAGGATTAGTATTGCTAAATAGAAATATTAATGCTAAAATTATGTTTACAAAGTACACGTTATACTTTGGTGAGGTGCTGAAGTCAGCAGCTTAGGTATGCGTGGAATCAAATATAAATAGAAGGATAAATGGGATGTACGAATTGTTCAGTAAGTAAGGATGGGACTCCATCAGGATGTGGAGACAAGGGGCATTGTAGCTCAGGATCGTGTAATAAAAAAAATACGTTTGACTGGTTGGCAATGGATGACTTTTATGATCCAAATGCCTATCCAATGGTAGAAATAAGCTTTAAAAAAGGTGCAAGAAAGGACTTTTTTCACCTGCCAGACTACATTGATGCCATCACAGGTGATATGGTAGTGGTAGAATCTTCTAATGGGTATGACGTAGGAAGAGTAACTCTCTCAGGCGAGTTGGTGAGACTCCAAATGAAAAAGAAGAACACTACAGAAGGCAGGGTTGAATTCAAAGTACTCCGAAGAGCTAATCAGAGGGACTTAGAAAAGCTGGAAGAAGCAAGAAGTATTGAGCACAGAGCCCTTGTCAATGCTAGGCAATTGGCGAGGACACTTGACTTGGATATGAAGTTGGGTGATGTAGAGTTTCAAGGAGATAAGCGTAAGGCTACATTTTATTATACAGCAGAAGGTAGAGTAGACTTTAGAGAATTAGTCAGGATATTTGCCAAGGAATTTAGAGTGAAGATAGAAATGAGGCAGATCGGTTCGAGGCAAGAATCAGCTAGAATAGGAGGTATAGGGTCATGCGGTAGAGAACTCTGCTGTAGTACGTGGTTGTCAGATTTTAAGAGTGTCAATACTTCAGCTGCGAGATACCAAAATATCTCAATTAATCAGACGAAACTATCTGGGCAGTGTGGGCGACTTAAGTGTTGTCTGAACTTTGAGCTTGACATGTATATTGAGGCATTAGAAGACTATCCACAACATATTCAAAAGCTTTGGGGAAATACAGGAAGAGCAGAACTCTTAAAAGTTGATATTTTCAAAAAGCTCATGTACTATTCTATCAAAAGTGAGACCGGTAGGATTATAGTTATCGGCTTGACAAAGGAGCAAGTACTCAAGATTAAAGCAAAGAACGAAGACGGAGACAAAGAAGTCAACATCCTTTCATATCAGTATATAGCAGATGTGCCCGAAGCTAAAGAAGAAGAGCACCAATTTGCAGATGTCACAGGTGTCATAGAGTTGCCTTCAGTGGCCAAGAAAAAGAAGCCTTACAAGAAGAAAAGACATGGTAGAAAACCAGATAGCAGGGGAGGGGACAACAGAAGTAGGGATAATAGGTCAAGAGATAGTAGGAAGCCAGACTCAAGAAAGCCAAGCGGTAAGCGTCCTGACAGTCGTAAGCCAGATGGTAACAAACCTGATAATACTAAGAAGTCATAACGCAATCATCTATTGGCCATGGCAAAACCTTGTTTAGAATGCGGTCGAGAAGTAAGAGGTAGGGTAGATAAGAAGTACTGTAGTGATCAGTGCAGGACCACATATAATAATAAGCTAAACAGTGATGGCTCTAACCTCATGAGGAATATCAATAATATCCTCAGGAGAAATAGAAGAATACTAGCAAGTCTGAATCCCGATGGCAAAAAGAAGATATCTAAAAGTAGGCTCCTCGAGTCTGGCTTGAAGATGAACTACTTTACCAATGAATTCATTACTACCAGTGGTAAGGTTTACCGCTACTGCTATGAGTACGGATATACTCAAATAGATGAGCATACTTATTATCTTGTGATGAGGCAAGATTACATCGATTAGAGAAGAGATATCAAGTTAAGATTGGTAACTTTGCATTTGTTATAAGAATAAGATAAAGACAGAAATACTATTATGATCAATACGCTATATCAAGCTGCAATTTGTATTTGTTGTGCATTGACACTAGTCCAATGTGCTTCTGATACTAAGGAAGGAAGTAAAGAAATTGCAAAGACAGAAGTTGCACCACCAGTGCAGAGACAGGCAGAACCAGCATTCAAAGCGAGTACCTTGCCCCTACCTGATGCATGTTCACTGCTTACGATAGAGGATATCCAAGAAATATTAAATGTGCCAGCAGACGAAATCCAAGTAAAGGATGGATCTACAGCTAGAGCAGGGCATGCTAAGTCATGTTTCTTCAAGTGGATTGGGAAGAGAATAAATGCTGGGCTACTAGTACAAGTACAAAAAAATCCAGTAGGTGATGAATTTCCTGAATGGCCAACTTCATTCGTAGCATCGAAGAGGACAAGTGGTGAATCTAATTTCTCGGGTGATGGAGAGACATATAAGTATTCAAAGTTCGAAGGATTAGGAGACGATGGATCGTACTCTTATAACCTTGAAAAGTATATCTGGAGAACAGGCAATGACTACGTCTATATGATTGCATTCAATGAAGATATGACAGAGGCAGAACAAAAAGATGCTGCCCTAAGATTGGGTAAAAAAATCATGCAAAGAGTAGGTAAGTAACTCTATGTTATCAAAACTAACGGTTCAGAATTATGCCCTCATTGAGAAAATTGAAATAGACTTTTCTCAACAATTGAACATCATAACAGGTGAAACGGGAGCTGGTAAGTCTATTATGCTTGGGGCAATCCAATTGCTACTTGGAGGAAGAGCAGATAAGAATCAGATATACAATCCTGAACACAAATGTGTAGCCGAGGCACTATTTAGCCC
Organism: Saprospiraceae bacterium; assembly: GCA_020631405.1. Taxonomy (GTDB): domain Bacteria; phylum Bacteroidota; class Bacteroidia; order Chitinophagales; family Saprospiraceae; genus JAHDHH01. The sequence continues at coordinate 67,408 of JAHDHH010000003.1, read as the reverse complement.
AGTCACACCAGTGTTAGCTTCGTTGGTCAATGAACACGATCTTGACCCCTACCCAGATGGCATCATTATTAGAAGAGAAGTCTCTCCAAGTGGCAAGTCTAGAGCCTTCGTCAATGATACGCCAGTCACTGTAGTGATATTAAGAGCATTTGGTAATGCATTGATTGACCTCAATAGGCAGCACGATCTATTGGATGTCCAAAGTGTCGACTTTCACTACGAACTTATAGATTCTATTGCACTGTCGAAAGAAGAGGGCCAAGACTATGGATCAGGCTACCGTCAGCTTATTCAACTACAAAAAGATCTGGTAGCACTTAAGGAGGCTTTCTTACAAAGTACTAAGGACCAGAATTATATACAGTTTCAGCTTAATGAAGTAGATGAGTTGGGTCTAGTAGAAGGTGAATATGAGTCTACAGAGGCGACTCTAGAAAAGCTGAGCAGACTTCAAGATATTATTACCTTGACACAGCAGACAGATGACTCACTAGTCAGCAGCGATGACTCTGTCATTGAGAGATTGCGAATATTAAGCCTAGCCTGGTCTGACCTGTCAAAAGTAGACAAGGCTTATGAAGACATAGCAAGTAGACTCACTTCGACAATGGAAGAACTCACGGACATCTCATCTACAGTGGGAGGGCTTGACATTGATGTAGATACTGAGGTATCTTATGAAGAACTAGAGGCAAGGCGTAATAGTGTTGCCAATATCTTACTCAAGCACCAAGTCAGTGATGTAGAGGCGCTATTTGGACTAGCTGATGAGTGGAGATCATCGCTCTCATCGACCTCAGCAATGGAGCAAGACATTAGTAAGTTAGAGCAGGACATAGTAAAGACACATAAGCAATTGCTTACAAAGGCAAATGGACTTTCAAAAAAGAGAACAAGTAAATTTGCAACTATAGAGAAAGCAGTCAATCATTTACTCTCAGGACTCTTAATGGAGCATGCTCAGATCAAAGTGTCACACAGCAAACAAGAAGAACTCAGCAAGTATGGCCTCGATAACATCGAAATACTCTTTTCATCTAACAAGGGTGGGGAATTTCGGTCAATCAAGGGTATCGCCTCTGGAGGTGAGCTGTCAAGACTAATGCTCTGTATGAAGACTACGGCTGCTGAGAGTATTGAGTTTCCTACACTGATATTTGATGAAATAGATACTGGAGTATCAGGAGAAGTAGCTCATAAAATGGGAGAAATGCTCAATGCAATCAGTAAAAACCACCAGGTCATAGTAATCACTCACTCCCCACAAGTAGCAGCTAAGGGAGACAAACACTTCGAAGTAGTCAAGAACAATGAAGGCGAAAGGTCAGTGAGTGAAATACAAGAACTCAATAACACAGACAGGATACTAGCTATAGCTAAGATGCTCAGTGGCAACACTCCAAGTGAAATTGCCTTACAGAATGCCAAAGAACTCATTAATGACGATTAATGAGATTGGTAACAACTAGAGTAGTATCTACTAGAAATTTAATATCTTGTCGGCATTATACTAATTTCAAAAATATCTATTCATGGGATCAGGAATATTAGCAGGAAAACGAGGAATTATATTTGGAGCATTGGATGACAAATCCATAGCTTGGAAGGTGGCTGAGCAGTGTCACGCAGAAGGAGCAAAGATCACATTGACGAATGCACCAGTGGCGTTGAGATTTGGTCAATTGCAAGTACTAAGCGAACAGATAGGTGCAGAAATCATCCCTGCTGATGCGACTTCAATAGAAGATTTAGAAAACCTTATTACAAAGTCTCAAGAGATACTTGGCGGAAAGATTGACTTCATCTTGCATAGTATTGGGATGTCTGTCAATGTCAGAAAGAAGAAAGCCTATACAGATCTCAACCATGATTGGATGCAAAAGACATTCGATGTTTCAGCGATTTCGTTCCATAAGTTGATGCAGGTAGCGTACAAGTCAGATTGCATGGTAGACCATGGATCTATAGTAGCACTTACCTATATTGCATCACAGAGAGTCTTTCCTGATTATGGCGAAATGGCAGAATCCAAGTCATTACTTGAATCATTTGCAAGAAGTTTTGGTTACCACTTTGGAGTTAGGAATCATGTCAGAGTGAATACTATCTCTCAATCACCTACAATTACGACTGCAGGTGCTGGTATCAAGGGATTTAATGAGTTCTTTGGATATGCCGATAAAATGTCACCATTAGGCAATGCAAGTTCAGAATCTTGTGCTAAATATTGTGTAATGATGTTTTCTGACTATACCAGAATGGTGACAATGCAAAACCTCTATCACGATGGAGGATTTTCTAATATGGGTATGAGCCCAGCACTATTAGAATAGCGAATGATGATTTAGAAAAAAGATTATAACCCCATAAAATTTTTTTAATATGCAAGTCTTACTAGTTGAAGACAAACAGTTAGTTGCTGATTATATAATCGGCACTCTCCAAAATGATCTCGCGGTCAAGAAAATTGACCAAATAGAGACCTTCGAAGAGCTAAAACAGTCACAAGAGTCACTAGGTGATTTTGATTTTGCTCTAGTCGACACAGGTCTCTATGACAGATCTTCTTTAGAAGTTATTAGGTTTCTTACTGGATTAGAGGATGGACCTCAGGTAATAGCTATTGCTGATCTTTCAGATCCGACGATAGTCTCTGAGACCTTTAAGTACAAGGTACTCTCCTATGTCAGTAATGACCATGACCTCGAAGGATTTCAAAAAACTCTAAAAAAGACTTTTGACGGTGATATGCAATACACCCGAAAGACTAGAAAGGAGATGAAAAAATGGGTTGACAGAAATATTTCATTTGTGTCAAGCATTGAAATCTCAAAAAGAGAAAGAGAAATCTTAAGAATGATCTGTGAAGAGAAAACATCTGTAGAAATTGCTCAAGATCTATTTATCAGTGAGCATACAGTCCTGACACACAGAAAGAACCTGCTGAAGAAAGTAGGGGCAAAGAATACTGTAGGACTCGTCAAATATGCAGTTGCACATAAGTTGGTAAGTATATAATGTAATCCGCATTAGGGTTTGCCATTCTTCTTGGTCACAGTTTCCTATCTGAGACTCTATTCCAAAGACTCATGTCTTTAGGAAATAGCCACAGTATTATCTAAGTTTGATTTCTTATTTGTTACTATCAGGTTCGAACTACACATTTTAGATAGCTTTCTAGTGTGAACTTAGTCAAAGTATAATCCTAGATGAAGCAAAGGATTGCTATCAGATTGTCTCCCTATTTTTATAATGGTTGCTAAGTCAATACCTTAGACTGATATAGCAGTAGTGCTACCTTCCCTGCATGATGGTATTCCACACATTGTCAGGCACTGCATAGCCTAGACTCTTGGCTCTTTGGATGTCAGCGATAGCTTGCTGTCCTTGGCCAGTTGAGAACAATGCCTTACCTCGTTCCACATAGTACATTCCCTTGTTTGGATTATATTGGATAGCCTTGTTGAGGTTGGGAATTGCCCCTGCATAGTTGTTTTTTAGATTCTTGAGTCTTCCACATTCATACCACAGATCTGGATTGTAAGGCTTGAAAGATAGATGAGTTTCGATATCAGAAATGGCTCCGTCCACATTATTGAGCTGACTATTGATGACGCTTCTATTCAAGTAGGCATTGGCAAATTGTGGATTAATCTCAATGGCCTTGTTCAAGTCGCTAAGCGCTTCATTGAGTTTGCCGAGTCTTGCATAGGTGGCACCCCTGTTAGTGTAGTACTCACTTTCTAGCGGTTCGATTTCTATAGCTTTATTATACTCTTCCAGAGCCTTAGGCAGGTCAGAGTTTTTGCCAGAATCAAAGAATAATCTAGCCCTACTGTTGTATGGTCCTGCTTTACTCCCATCAAGAGCAATAGTAGCTGCATAGTCAGCTAGTGCCTTTTCAGTTTCTCCAATGTCTCGATAGTAGTTGGCCCTATTGCCATAGGGAAGGGTCACTTTGTTGTAATATTTTAACACATGAGTCCATAGTGTCCCACTGTTGGTCCATACCCGTGATTGCTGAAATGTCATAACCCCATAGCTAAGCAGTGGCAATGCAAGAATAGCGTACTTGATAGGTGTATTGAGATTGGTTGTATAGTGATCAAAGTAGTATGCAGCGATGAAAAACAAGCCAAAGTAAGCGATATAAGTAAACCTATCGGCCATGAAGCCTTGTCCCGCTCCTAAAATCTGTAATAAGAAAAATATATTCACAGTAAAGAAAGCAATACCGAAGAACCACGTCTTCAAGCCTTTGAAATAGGTGTACAAAAGAGCTGCCCCACCTGCCACAAAGGATAAGATGCTTGGGTAGAAGTAAGCAGGCATGTTGCTTGGATAAGGGTAGAGTGGGCTGAGTCTGAATGGAATGATGGCTTTAACATAGTAAATGAAATAGGAAAATGACCCGACGAATATGCGTTCGAAGAAGGTGTAGTCTGCACTACTGTCTAGCGATCCTTGGTCTCTCAGAAAGTATATGCCGAGCAATCCAAACCCAATAGAAAAGGCAAAGAGATGCACTTTAGAAAAGATACTTTTCCAAGTAATCGTTCCAGAAAACCAGTAGTCTATCAGAATTAACGTAACTGGAAAGATAACAGCTTGAATCTTTGAAAAAAGTGAGAGTACAAAGCATAATAGGATTGCCACTGACCTCCATATGGACTTATCTTCCACCTTGGTTTTAATATATAACAACATTCCCCAGAGATAGAATAGTCCAAAAAGGACATCTTTTCGTTCTGTCACCCATGCTACTGATTCGACCCGCATTGGATGTACTGCAAATAGCCCTGCTAATAATAGAGCTCCTAGTGTGGAGAGTGACATCCGTAGTCCTATCATGTAGACTAAGGCAATACAGCCAAGGTGAAGTAGGATGTTATTAAGATGCCAATAAAAGGGTTGGTCAAGACCAAACAACCTTTGTTCTATTGCAAAGGTCGCTATAGGGAGTGGATTATAATTGCCAATGACTGGAGTGACAAAGATTGACTTAAGGTTAGCAAAGAAGTTTTCGCTATTGAGAGTAGTTATGAGTTCATTTTCATAGAAATTGCGATCATCATCCCAGTTGACAAATTCTGCCTGTAATGCTGGGAAAAAGCAAATCAATGTTATAGCAAGTAGGATGGCCAAGCTGACCCACTGTGCAGAAGATAGTTTGTATTTTGGCTTTTGCAGACTAGCTGATTTGCTTAATGCCTTCTTTTTTTTCTTAGCAGATGATGTTTTCTTTCCCATGCTCTGTCATTATATAGAACATAAAACTATATAATATTTCGCTGAATGCTATCTACTCCTTTCAGTATATGTTAAAGAAGTGGCAACAGTGAGTCTAGCATCCCTTGTTCTGTGGGCTCACTGGGATAAGCACTAGATATTCCAAAGCGATCTACTAAATGGTCATGAGTGGTTTTGCCAATACTAATAATATGTTGCTTGTCAAAATAGTCATATTGACTATAGTAGCTATCAGCATTTAATGGAGAAGTAAATAGTATAATATCTGGTCGTGTTTTTAGGAAAATGCTATTATACTCAGATGAGTACAAATGCACTTCTTCCACAGACAAGTCCGGCGCTAACTGGCGCTGGATACTCCTTCGTGAGGCTGTCCCTTGCACAAAGGTCATGGTCTGTGTAGTGATGACTTCTCGGACTAGATCGATATGTTCACCGATTTTGCCATTGCCAACTAAGTCTGGTGATTTGCCAAAGACTTGCTCGAAGTAGACTGCAGTCGCTGGTCCAAATACGCCAATCTTAGCCTTGTTAATCCTTGAAGAAAGTATGTGATGATTGGCTGCCATATTTACCCCAGTCCGACTATAGAAGTAGTACCATTGGGTGATAGGGATATAGCTAGGTTTAATAGGCTTGAATGTCAAAAAGGATGTGGCTATTAGACTGGTATCCAACTCCGATAATCTCTGAAATGGTGAATCTTTTCCTATCTCTCTGGTGATGAGGATGTGCTTAGTCATTGTCAAAGACATCTTCTAATTGTCCCAAGAGCATCATCTTCTTAAATGATCTTGTCGCAGCTATTACGTCAGCTCTAGCATTGCCTGACGGTGAAAATTTCTGATGGAACAATGACATATACAACTCTTGTAAGCTAGGCCACTTGTATCCGCCTCTCTTGTTCGAAATTTTACAGAAGTATGTAGACTCATGCATGAGGCAGACAGATTCTACTTTGAAGTGTTGAGGTTGGCGGTGCTTTCTAATGTACTCAGCTGCTAAGACATTTTGGTTGAAATTAGCATTGTGAGCAATGATATAATCCACAGTGGTAATAGACTTGTCAAATTGATCAAGGATATCCTCGAGCTTAGCAGACTTCTTTTTCATGTCTTCTTCATCCAAGTGAGCGGTCTTTGCTACTTTCTCATCTATCACGTAGCCTTCTGGCTCTACGATACAGTCATAATCCTCCACTAGTTTGAGTTCTTCGTCCAAAATAATCCACGAGATGTGAATCATCCTCGGCCAAGAGAATGTATCACTAAATGGAGCCTTCCAATCTTTGGGCTTGTCATTGGCAGATACGTCAAATATCAAGTACTTCATAGTATTGTTTAAATTACCTCTTTGAGTTGTGTTAATATAGTTTCCTTCAGTCCATCGAAGGTAGATTGGCTGATTTTGAATTGGTGTAAGTTGTTCTCTTTGTCTGCAAATGAGGTATGACTCACATAGTTTCCATTGGAATCCTTGATCACATGGACACCAAGAGGGAGCTGGCAGCCACCATCTAGGGCATTGAGTACTCCACGTTCTACATTAGTGCAATATGCTACCTCTGTATGATGGAGCTTATTGAGTAGTTTTCGGACTTGGATGTTTTCGACAGTAGTTTGGTAACCTAGGACGCCTTGCCCGGGTGCAGGTACCAGCTCAGATACATCAAAGTGAAAAGCTTGGTATGTAGTGACATCAATCGCTAACCTATCAATTCCAGCTTTAGCAAGTATGATGGCGTCGAAATCTCCTGCTTCTAATTTTGCTATCCTTGTTGGGACATTGCCTCTAATATCCTTCATCTCCGCATTGGGAAAGAGTGACATGAGCTGGGACTTTCTTCTCAATGATGAGGTACCAATTATAGGTGTACCACTTGTCAGATCTGCTATAGACTTGAAGGCAGAGTCTTGATTGAATAAGATGGTATCTCTGGCATCAGCTCTGTAAGACAGTCCAGCAACTAATAGACCTTCTACTGAATTAGTAGGTAAGTCCTTAAGTGAGTGTACAGCCACATCAATGCTATTATTCAGTAAAGCATCCTCTAATTCCTTTGTGAAAAAACCCTTGCCTTCTAGCTTGTCAAAGCCTAGGTTTTGGATCTTGTCACCTTGTGTTTTGATGATGGTAATTTCAGACTCGACATCAATAGCCTTCAAAGCATCTTGAAAAAAATGTGCCTGCCACAATGCTAGATCACTACCTCGACTACCTATTCTTATCTTACTCATATGCGTTCTTATAAAAGAAGATGCAAAGTTAGCCAATGCTGACTAAAGAAATTGCTGACTTTGTACGTAATAATTACGAATGTTGAAATCAATCTACTAATTTCACACTATGTATAACATTGCAGATGTAGTCAGGCTTACCGGAGGTAAATTAATTGGAGATTTTCAAGGCACAATAAGTGGGTTTTCGCCTCTGAATGAAGCCACCCAAGGCTCCATCTCGTTTTATGGAAACAACAAATACCTCAAAGACTTCGAAGAGACCAAGGCTAGTGTAGTCCTAGTCGATGCGGAAACCGTAGTGCCTCCTTCTTACCAAGGCAGTACCATAGTGGTGGACAATGTCTACCTTACAGTATCTAAAATTCTTGACATGCTCAATCCTGGACTGGACTGGGATGAGGGGATTGCTGAGAGTGCTATGATTGCAGATAGTGCTACCATTGGTAAGTCTGCTAGCGTAGGTCATTTGACAATAGTAAATAAGCGATCGACTATCGGTAGCGGGACTCAAGTGGGAGACCAAGTCTATATTGGTATCGATTGTGAAATTGGTAAGAATTGTATCCTATACCCAGGGGTCAGGATATTAGATAGGTCAAAGATAGGTGACAATGTTATCATCCATGCCAACACGGTAGTGGGTGCTGATGGATTTGGATTTGCACCTGATGCAGAGGGGAACCTCAAAAAAGTAGCGCAAGTCGGAAAGGTTATCATCGAGGACAATGTAGAAATAGGCGCCAACTGTGCCATAGATAGAGGCAGTCTCAAGGATACTATTATCAGGCAAGGAGTTAAGCTGGACAACCTTATCCAAGTTGCACATAATGTAGAAATTGGTAGTCATACAGTCATTGCAGCTCAGACAGGGATAGCAGGTAGTACTACAATAGGAGATCAATGTATGATAGGAGGCCAAGTAGGTATAGTTGGTCATCTAAATATAGCCCCCAAGACTAGTATTCAAGCGCAGAGTGGTATGATTAAGTCAGTAAAAGAAGAGAATACACAATGGTATGGATATCCAGCAATCCCATACAAGAATTACCTAAGATCCTATGCTCAATTCAAGAACCTGGATGACCTTTCAAAGCGAGTGAGGGAGTTAGAGCAGAAACTCGACAAAAAAAAGTAGACAAAATTGTATCTTCGTCGCTGACTCAATTCAGCTATGATAAACAAAAAGACAATTGCGAAGACCGTAACTCTCTCAGGTATAGGTCTACATACGGGTGAGAATAATGTATTAACACTTGAGCCCAATGAAGATGGTAATGGAATATTATTTGTTGGATCAGATGGCAGTGTCAAAGTAGCAAGTCCAAGCTTAGTCGAATCGACGAACAGGAGTACTAATGTCAAGATTGGTGACAAGACAATCCACACTATCGAACACCTGCTTTCTGCATTGGCATATCTCGAGATTAATAATATTAAGATATCAGTAAGTCATAGCGAAGTGCCTATCCTAGATGGTAGTGCATTGCCATTTGTCAAATTACTAGAGTCAGCAGGTACCAAGGAGTTAGAAGGCCAACTAGAAACCCTCTCAGTATCTAAGCAGTTTGAATTCCATGATGAAGAGACAGGTGCATCATATCGGTATACTCCATCAGAGAGATTTAAGATATCTTGTAAACTAGATTTTTCTGGTAATGTGGTAGGGCAGCAGTATGCTTCGATTACCAATTTCGAAAACTATAAAGAACAAATAGCTCCAGCAAAGACATTCGTCTTTGTCCATGAGTTAGAAGCCTTGTTGGATGCTAACTTGATAAAGGGAGGTAGCTTTGACAATGCCATAGTGTTTGCTAAAGAAAAGTATACACAAGATCAATTAGATACAATGGCCAAGAAGTTTGGAATATCCACAGATGGTCTCAGTCAAGGATTTATTTTGAATGCTGCTAATGTGAGTTTTTCTAACGAACCAGCAAGACATAAGTTGCTAGACTTGATTGGTGACCTTTACCTGTTGGGTAAACCATTGAAGGGTAGGATAGAGGCAGATAAGCCTGGACATTCGTCCAATGTCAAGTTTGCAAAAGAACTGTACAAACGCTATAAAGAAGAACTGAAGACAGGGGTCATTCCTAATTACAATCCAAATGATGAGCCGCTGCATGATATCCTGGCTATTCAAAAGTTGTTGCCGCATCGATTTCCATTCTTGATGATAGATAAGGTCTTATCTCTGAATGAAAGCCAAGTAGTAGCAATCAAGAATGTCACAGGTGATCAATATTTCTTCCCTGGTCATTTTCCAGGAAACCCAGTCTTCCCTGGAGTCCTTCAAATGGAAGCCTTGGCACAAACAGGAGGAATCTTAGCCTTGAGCACCGTTCCAGATCCAGAAAATTATGATACTTACTTTTTGAAAATGGATAATGTAAGGTTCAAGCAATTAGTCAGGCCAGGAGATACTTTGAAACTCAAAATGGAGTTATTATCACCAATAAGGAGGGGTATAGTCCATATGCAAGGGACAGCTTATGTTGGCAACAAGGTTGTATCAGAAGGAGAACTAACTGCTCGAATCCAAAAAAGGGCTCACTAAATGCAAAACATTCACGAAAAAGCTAAAATAGGTAAGCGTGCCAATATTGCACCCTTTGTTACCATAGAAGAAGATGTAGTCATAGGTGATGATTGTTGGATAGGTCCAAATGCAGTAATCCTTAATGGAACAAGGATAGGAAATGGAGTCAAAATACACTCTGGAGCAGTGGTTGGTGGAGAGCCTCAAGATCTAAAATATGCTGGAGAGTATACCACCTTGCAAATTGGCAACAATGTTACAATACGAGAGTTCTGTACACTGAATAGGGGAACAACCGATAGAGAAACTACATTGATAGGAAATGACTGTCTATTCATGGCTTATGTCCATGTAGCTCATGATTGTATTATTGGCAACAATGTCATCCTAGCCAATAGCGTCAATGTTGCTGGGCATGTTGCCATCGACGAATATGCTATACTTGGTGGGTTGACGGCAGTCCACCAATTTGTGAGGATTGGTAAGCATGTGATGATTGGAGGAGGATCCCTTGTTAGGAAGGATGTACCTCCCTATGTCAGAGCAGCTAGAGAGCCATTATGTTATGCAGGTGTCAACTCTGTAGGCTTACAGCGTAGAGACTTTTCTTCAGATGCGATTAAGCAGATCCAAGGTATGTATAGGACACTGTACCAAAAGTCTTCTAATGTAGCCAAGGGAGTAGTTGAAGTTGAAAACTCTTTTGAAGACACCAAAGAAAGAAAAGAACTCCTTGATTTTATTGCTTTTTCTGAAAGAGGACTCATGAAGGGTCATCTCAATACCTAGTCTACCATGAATATCCAAGCGAACTCAATTGCTAAGCGCTATAATGACCAATGGATAATCAAAGACTTGTCTATAGAAATCAAAAGCAATACTGTGGTTGCTATCACAGGCAAAAATGGAACAGGTAAGTCGACACTTATAAAACTGCTTAGTGGATTTCTTACTCCTACAAAAGGCACTATCAAATACACTCACGCTAACCATACCATTCATAGAAATACTATTAGCAAGCATATTTCTTATGCTGCACCTTACATAGCCTTTGAAGAAAATTTTACAGCAGGGGAGGTATATGATTATCTCTCAAAGATTAAGAAGTTCAATAGTAAGGATCAGTCTACTTTTTTAAAAAAGGCACAACTCTATAGTGATAGAAAGAAGTATCTGAGACAGTACTCTGACGGTATGCGGCAGCGACTTGCTCTTACTATAGCACTTGATTGTTATTCAGACTTACTACTCCTAGACGAACCCACGTCATTCTTAGACTCAGACTACAAGCAATGGTTTTACGATTTACTTCAAGCAGAGGTTAATTCTAGGACGATATTGCTAGCTTCTAATGATAAAGAAGACTTCAAATACTGTAGTCAAGAAATTAATTCGCAGAGTTTTATATAATTTAGGTACACAACACATTAAAAGTATTTATCATGCGTAAGTATTTGTTTGTTAGTGCTATTTGATTTAAATGTCGAGATTTCGGCTATGCTATTCTAACAAGAGATATAGACTTTAGGTAGATAACACATTAATTTTTGGTATAATGTTTGTCTTATACTCAACGAGGTACAATCCGCAGTACTATAATTTCAATCCAGCGGTGAGTATTTCGATTCTAACATTTCAAAAAAGAAGATTTGAGTATTAAACATTTAACCATGAAACCGATGAAATTAACCCTGAAGAACACAGTTCAATCCTGTGCTATTCTCATGCTACTGCTGTTCAGCATTAGTAGCGTCACTGCACAGTGTGACTTTGATGCCTCCTTACCTGACGTAAATCACCATTTATTAATAGGTGATTGTAGTTACAATTATACATTGCCTAGTGTACCTACTACAGGTACTTGTGGAAGTATAGAAGTGTATTTAGGTAGGATAGTCAATCCTGCAATTGGATTAGATACATTGCTAAATCCAGCAATTCTAATTCCCGCAACTGGAGCAACTCCGTCTTATGACTTTTCAGTTGGTCCTAATACCCTTTATTACTACACTTCTGCGGCGGCTTCGTTGCCTTCGATAGAGGATGCGATCAATTTTGAGTTGCATGTCAAGCCAGGAAATGGTGGAATTGCATGTAATGATGGGGTTCAAATAACCTTAGACCTTAAATGCAGTTCTATTATCACTCCAGATATGATTCTTGAAGGAGATTACTGTTACCAGGCTTACAGCCTTGAATTAGAGGACTCTTCAGGTAATATTTACAACCATGATCATGATGTTGGTGGGGTTACAATTTATGGTCCTGGAGAATATGCAGTTACAGTCACAGGACCTTTTGGAAACCAGTGTTGGAGCTCTATCACTGTTGAAGATAAGATTAGTAACAATCTCATCGAATGTGAAGATTTTGAAGTTTGGTGTACTCAAACAGACATTTGTCCAGGTGCTGATATTATTGACGAAGCAATATCAGTTGGTACTGGTGGGGCAATAGCTGCAAATTCAGTAGAAACTTTTGATATAGACTTTGCCGATTGTTCGCCAATAGATATTATTACGGATGTAAACTTAATTTTGAAGGTGGCAGGTAATGTAGTTACAAATCTGAAAGTAGACTTGATACATCCTAATGGAACTACAAGGGCTACTGTACTTGATTTAGTCTCTTCTCTAAATGAATGTGAGAAGCAAGGTGTAGACATAGTGCTTGATGATCAAGCTGTAACTACCTATGGTGATGCACAGACTCACAGTGAGTTCAATGATACGAATTGCGGACAGGGTCTATATGCTTTTTGTGGTAATTATAGGTCTTTGACTGAATCGTTAACTAGCTTTAACGGGAACCCTGTAGTTGATGCTAGTTCAACAAGTTGGACATTAGAAATCACTAATTCAGGAAACTTTGATTTTGTGTTAAGTGATTTTACAATAGAGATAGAAAAAGTAATTGGAACAATTCCTTTTCCAACATTCGAGAGATTTAACTTAGATCATACGCCGATTGACCCAGATTGGGTAATGATTGAGAGTGATCCAAAGGTATATGATGTACAGTTTGGTAACAACTGTTCAGATATCACTGCTACTTATGTAGATGTAGCTACTGGATTAGAGTGTTGGGGGCCATATCTTAATGGATATGACAGAAACTGGACTTTTACAGATAATCAGGGTAGAGTTACTAATTGTACTCAAAGTATAAATGTGAAGAGGAACTTTGTAGATGATATCATATTCCCAGATAACTATGATGGAGTGAAGAATGAAGCATTCAGTTGTGAGTCAACATCTGGAGATGTCAATGCTATAATACCTCAAATTGAACTTGATGACAATGGATATCCCGCTGCAGTTGCTGGAGTTGCTGGTTATCCAGTAGTGCCATTAGGAGAATTATGTTCTAACTTCTTAGTAACATATAATGATGTTGAACTAGACCTTTGTGGTAGTTCTTATAAGCTTATAAGAAAATGGACTATCACAGATTGGTGTACCGGTGATGTGATAGACCATGATCAAATTATTAAGGTAGAAGATAATCTCCCAGTAGTTAAATCTTGTCCAGTTGATACTCTAGTCTTTAACTCAGACCCTTACAGATGTGCTACTAATATAGTATTAGACCCTGATGGATTATTTGATGATATTCCAGGTGATATTTTATTCGCATATGACTGTTCAGACTATGACTTTTATGTTGAATACTTAACTGCTATTCCAGATACAGAACAACCAGTAAATGGACCATTTGTTAGAGTAGATAGAAATAACGATGGTACATACACTATTCCAGATATTGAAGTTGGTCTAGCGTGGATTAGATATGTATTTGTGGATGCATGTGGGAATACCTTCCTCTCTGACGGAGCTAATCAAACTAACACTTATGATGATTGTAGGTTTGAGGTGAGAGTTGTTGATAAGACACCGCCTAACCCAGTATGTATTGAGTATACTGTAGCTACCCTTGGGGCTGATGGCTGCTCAAGAGTTAATGTAACTTCATTTGATAATGGTAGTTGGGATAACTGTGGAGTAAAAGACTTCAGAGGTAGAGTAGCAGGCAGTAACGACAACTTTACAAGAATGTTAGAGTTTTGTTGTTCGCAGTACTCTTGTGGTACAGATGAAGAAGTAGAACTCATTGTATTTGATGGTACATTAGAAGATGATATAATTTTGGCTGACTTCAGTAATGTTGCAGAGTGTATAAATTATAATAACTGCTTAGTTAATATTACTTTCCAAGATGATATTAGTCCTGTGATTACAAGTGGACCAGCAAATCCAGGCACACTTCCATGTGATATGGTGATAAATAGTCAAGCAGAGTTAATGGCACTATTTACTCTTACAGACTTCACTGTTGTAGATAACTGTGTATCAGCTACTCCTACACCAGTATTATCAGCGAATGCCTTTCCTATTACTCCAGATGATGCATGTGGAGGAGGATCATTTAGCTTTACTTGGACTGTTGAAGATGGTTGTGGGAATACTGATACTTATTCAAGTATGATTAATTTCGGAGTTGCGACACCGCTTAATTTGAATAGTGTGCAATTCCCATATAATGCAACACCGATTGAGATCTACGGATGTGCTGAATATGATGAGAATAACCCATTATCGCCAGAGGCATTACATGATGCTCATAGCTTTGGAGGAGTTGTTACTCCAGATCCAGGAAATGTAGAATGTTCTACAACTGCCATCAGATATGATGACTTGTATTTCTATGATGTCCAAGATGAAGGAGTATGTACTAAGATAGTGAGAACTTGGACTGTGATTGATTGGTGTGCTTATGACCCTAGTACAGGAGCAGGTGAAATCCAGCAGTCACAAATCATTAAATTGATAGATACATCACTACCTGTTTTGCAGACATCTTATACAGTAGATTGTGCAACGGATGTACTCTATAACCAGCAAGATGATGAGTGTAGACCATTTGTTAAGATTATACTTGACGCAAGTGACGATTGTGCATCAGCTGAAGACCTTATCTGGGATGTGACAGTAACAGATTGTGGATCTTTAGGAACATATTCGTTCGATACACATATTATTAGCGGACACTATTACCATGGTGAGGTTGAAGTAACTGCTACAGTTACAGACTTCTGTGGAAATGCAGTGACTTCTACATTTATCGTTGATATTCCTGATTGTAAGCCACCGACACCGTATTGTATCAGTGACATTACAACAGTAACTCTTCCTGATAATCTAGGATTTGAAATCTGGGCAAGTGACTTCAACTTAGGAAGCTATGATGATTTTGCTCCAGTATATAATTGTACTACATGTAGTGCCGCAGGTACAGAAGATCTTGAATACTACTTATTAGATCCTGATACAGGTGACCTAGAATCAGTATTGAACTTCGATTGTACTGACATACCAAATGGTGAGGAAGTAACTATGCAATTGCAAATGTGGGTTGTTGATCCTAACGGAGCACCTGGATATGATAGAGACTATTGTACAGTGACACTCATAGTTCAAGATAATGAGAATGACGCATGCTCTGGATCAAATGGATCAGGATTTGCAAGAATGGCTGGAAGTATTCAAATGGTGGACAGCAGAAGTGTAGATGCTGTAGCAGTAACTGTACAGAGTAACCAACCAGAATTTCCTAAAACGGTAATGACAACGACTAGTGGAGAGTATGAATTCAATAACTTGCCAAACAACTACCAGTACTCAATAACTTCAGATAAGAATACTGATGTATTGAATGGTGTGTCTACTCTTGATATCTTATTAATACAGAGACACTTATTGAATCTATCAACATTTACTTCACCATACCAGTACATTGCTGCTGATGCGAATAACTCGGAGTCAGTATCTGCTGCGGATATGGTTGCAATCAGAAATGTAATCCTAGAGCGATCAAGTGAGTACTTGAATGGTCAGCAATCATGGAGGTTTGTAGATGGAGCTTATAACTTCCCTGTACCAACAAATCCATTCCCGTATGATGAGAGTATAGAAGCTACATTGACTGCTAATATGTTTAGCCAAGATTTTGTAGCAGTGAAAATTGGTGATATCAACAACTCTGCTGAAGCATCATTGACAGGTAGCGAAGAGGCTGAATACAGAGGAACACCTCTAGTAATGCAACTTGATGCTACATCATACACTGACGGAGAAGCGGTAAGTATCCCAGTAACTTCAGAAAATTTTGAAGCTATCATGGGTATGCAATATACACTTACATATGATGCATCACTTGTCTACAGTGATATCATAGCTGGAGTATTAGACATCACTGAAGATAACTTAGGTCTAAATCATACTGAGGACAATAAGTTGACATTCAGTTGGAATACTGTGCAAGCAGTATCTACAGACTCAGATGAGGTATTATTTACACTAGTGTTCAATGCTGTAGGATCAGGAAGTACTGACACTGCACTTGCATTAGACAATACCATTACAAGAGTAGAGGCATACGACAGTGATTTGAATATTCTGAATGTACAATTAGGAAGTAATGGACACATTGCAGAAGGGTTGTCACTTTATCAGAATATACCAAATCCATTTACAGGAGAAACAACGATAGGATTTTCTTTACCGAAGGATCAATTTGTTCAGTTGTCAATATTTGACATGAATGGGAAGGTTGTGAAGCAATTCAATGGAAATTATTCTAAAGGATATAATTCAGTGCAGCTTAGTGCTGATGACTTACACACAGCTGGAGTATTCTACTATCAAATGAGCACGAACGAATTTTTACAGACAAGAAAGATGATTATCGCGAACTAATATTCGGACTTAGAAAACTTTTTTGAAAGAATGGGAGCTGTTAATTCAGTTCCCATTCTTTATTTATATCTACTGAGTACTTGTTGATATTTACTTCAGACTGAAATCAAGACTCTTATTCTAAGAGTGTTCATCAACTATGAAATAATAACACCGTATTTGTCTAGCAATCTCATCACATCAGGAAGCGAAAACTTGGCTCCTTTAATGTTATTGTTGTCAGGGTCAATAGTGTAATGTATTGAGTGTTGGAGGTCAGCAGCCGTCAAATTAGTTGAGTCAAAGACAGCATTTACTAGGTTGCATTCTTTCAGGCTTACTTTTGATAGATTTGACTCAGTGAAATCCACATCATCAAGTAAGGAAGCAAAAAAACTGCATTTTGATAAATTCATCTGAAAGAATATCGAATGACTTAGTACACAATCCTCAAACTGCATCGATAGGTTGAATGTATTACATGAGGGAAAGTGTATGCCCAACATCTTACAATGCTTAAACATCACATCTTGAAAAGCAGTATCATGGACAATTATGTTGCTGAGATTACAATCAACGAACTCACCACTTATAAACCTTAGTTTTGATAAGTCGCATCCAGAAAAATTGCAATTCCTGAACGTGCAAGACTCAAACTCTCGGTGGGCAATGGCGCTAATTGTAAAATCTTGATGATCAAATGTTTGATCTGAAATATATTCCATAGCAATAAAGCTACAACAAGTTTAATAGCAAGAACAAAAAATGCCACCTTCTTGTCAGAAGTGTGGCATTCAATGTATGCTTGTGTTGTTGTATTATTCTTATCTCAATATTGCAAGCCTAGCTGTACCATGTTTATCTCCATTTGCAACATGTATGATATATTGACCATCAGAAAGGTGGCCTACATTTATACTTTGATTACTATTAGAATGGATCTCTTGGTAAACAAGATTACCAAGCATTGAATATATTGATATGGTAGTGTGGCCGAAATACTCTTCATTAAGGGTTATTTCAAATGATCCTGTATTGGGATTAGGGAACACAGAAAACTCAATAGCATCTAACTGATCATCGGTGCTGCTTGTAAAGTCTATTGTGATTATAGTAGAAGTAGTACACCCATTGCTGTCCATGACTACTATAGTGTAGTCACCATTAGCAAGGTTTAGAAATATGTTGCTTTCTTGAAATGCTGCACTATTATCTGCGGAGTATTCGTAAGTGCCAGTCCCTCCACTAGCTATGACTGTTAGATTGTTCTCTTCTATTTCTGTCATTATCATAACTGCTTCGGGTTCATCAATGACAACTAATGGACCTAAGAAGATAGCGCCATTTGCATCTTGCACCCTAATCTGATAGTCACCAGAAGACAAATTCTCAAAAGTAGGGCTAGGACCAAAGTCACCAGAATTAAGAGCATAATTAAAGGGACCAATACCTTCTATAACATCAGTAATTGTAATGATTCCATTGTCATTGCCTGCGCAATCTATTAGTGTTATATTAAATCCAATGTCTACTGGGGTGTTGATGACAAAAGGCAGTGTGATGAAGCAATCATTTGCATCAATAACAACTACTTCATACTCGCCATTTGTTTCTACGACAAAAGTGTTATCCATTTGGCTCGGAGCATTGTTGAAGACATAATTATAGGGTGGTGTACCTCCTTGCGCTGTGACTTCTATATTTGACCCTGCTACACTCACCTCTCCAGTTAATTGTTCAGGTTCATCAAGGGTATATGGGATAGTATTGATATTATCTAGAGCATCTCTAACTGTAACGATATATGCGCCAGTTGGCAAGTTGGTAAAATTAGAACTGTCTTGAAATGTGATACCATCGATACTAAATGAGTAGGGTGGAACCCCACCAACAACATCTACTTCTAAAGCACCATTTTGACCACCAAAGCAATTGATTTGAATAATATTAGTAAAAACAAGAACGAGTGGTGGAATATTGATATTGGTTGACAATTCAAGTGTGCAGTCATTCTCATCGATAACAGTAATCGTATAATCCCCGTTCTCTAAGCCTTCGAATACATTAGAATCTTGAAAGTCGCCTCCATTAATCGCATAGGCTAAGTTACCTATACCACCAGAAGCAAGCACTGTGATTTGATTATTCACTACTGAAAGCATACCAGTCAGTTCTGCAGGATTGCTTAATGTAAGGGTAGTTTCGCTAGTGGTCCCAGCTGCATCTCTTACTGTAAAGTTGTATTCCCCTGCTGCCAGTTCGCTATAAGTATTGTCCTCCTGATAAGGGAAGCCATCAAGTGAATATTCATATGGAGGTATACCACCACTTACTTCAACAATAATGACGCCATCACTTTCTCCAAAGCAACTAATAGGTGTCAAGACAACAGCACTAGATTGTAATTCAGATACATTGATTTCTGCAGTAGTACTAGCTTCACATCCGTTGCTATCTTGGACAGTAATAGTATACATGCCATTGATCAGATTGTCAAATAGATTGCTATCCTGAAAAGCTCCATCATTGAGTTGGTACTGAAGGTCCCCAACACTGCCCTCTGTTGATACGGTAATCGAATTGTCTACCACCTCTGCAGAAACAGTAAAGCTTTCAGGGTTTTCAATAGTGATTGGATCAAGGACTAGTTCACATCCGAACCTATCTATGATTGTAAATGTATAAGTTCCGGCTCCAATGTTCTCAAATGTCGGATTGTCTTCAGAAGTTTGGTCATTCATCACGAAGGTGAATGGTTCGAAGCCACCTGTAGTAACTATATCTATTACTGCTGTTGTCTCATCTTTACATAATAGCGGAGTTGATAGTGATAACATTCCTTCTAAGGTATTCTCAACGATGATAATATTCATGACCTGATTAGGTAGCCAGTTGCCTTGTTCGCTGATTACATCAAACAAGAATTGATCGGGATCTGAATTTTCTCCACTGTGAGCATAGACAAGATTCCCAGCATTGATATCAGACTGGGTAAATCTATCTCCTACGCCAAGACTGATTGTATTCAGAAGTAGGTCTCCATGAGTTGGCAATTGTACCAAGGTGTAAATACTAGCTGAAGGGTTTCCTTCAAGTAGTAAGTGAGTATCATTCAGTGTTTCTTGTTTGCCTTGCGGAAGGTTGATTGGTGTATTGTTTGCCAATGTTGCTGGCTGAAGTGGCTCACCTTTGCATATCTCAATAGACCATGCTAGTAGGTTCCCATCATCCTCGTCAGGGTAGAGGTCATTGATGTCTAATGTCCATGTTCCACCACTTGTCAATCCATTAAAAGTAGAAAATGGCTCTAGAGGTTGATATTCACCTTCAATTGTTGGGTTACTAGCTTCGCAGGTATTCTCTAAGTCTTCAGCACTATTTGGTGCTAGGTCATATAGAGTTACTTCCATATTTTCATTTGAACAACCAAATTGTGACTCAGGTAACCCAGGTCTATCGAACAAGGTAACTGTTGTTTCATCCGGCCCTATTAAGAATGCATCAAGGTCGCCAACATACTCATGTGCAATATTTAAGTATACAGCCATCGAGTAGATTGGATCATCATCAGTCACTTCAATAGTAGATATAATATCTGGAGGGATTGGTATAGGATCAGTATTGCTAAATGTGTTGCAAGTAACCCCGCCTATAGTTTGAAAAGCAAATGGACTACTGTACTCTGTTTCTTCGCAACTATTGATAGACTTTACTCTCCAGTAGTATACTGTACCTCCTTCTAATATAGGCAAGTCTACAATGTTCTCAAAAGTGATTGTATCAAGAATGATATCCTGAAATCCAGGATCGGTACTTATCTGGGTAGTGTAGGATTCAGCACTGTTTACATTGGACCAATCTATGGCAGCTCCTTGGGTAGCAATATTGAGACTGCCATTGTCTGGAGACTCTAGAGATGTTGCTGTTAGGGGCTCTAACACTTCTAATTCTACAGTTGTAATCCTAGTGATGTCTGTGGATTCTGCTGTAATCTCGATAGTATAGACTCCAGCTTCTAGGTTTTCTATCCCTGTCAATGATAGGCTAGACATTGCTGTAGAGTTTGCAGAAACTGGTGTAAATTCAGCAGAGAGTCCTTCTTGTAAGACAGTAGTTGATAGTGTTACTTCTTCATTGTAATCCAAGAAAGATTGAAATTGAATGTCATATATTACCTCTGTATTTTGGCAGCCTACTTGGTATGCAGGAGAGATGTCAACGACAAAAGTCGGGACTAGAGGCTCTTGTATAGTGAAGTTTTCATTTGAGATGTCATAAAAGACATTTTCGCTTGCCTTAACCATGACTCTTGCCTGATCTGTATCAACTTGTGGCACTTCTATAGATTCCATCCCATCATTAGGAGTAGCTGCTAATAATAAGTATGGATAAGTATAACCACCATCCTCTGAAAGATAAATGTCTACAAGAGCAGTTTCGATAGGCGCCGCATCTGTATTAGCTACATCCCATTCAACAAGTTGATTTTCTCCAACTGTCCAAAGGACATCAGCAGTGTTAGGCGAATTCACTAAAAATGGTCCAGCTTCACCGTGAAATGTCAAGACCACATCAGCCTCGTCAGTACACCCACCTGTCAGATTATTATCTCTCAGGGTACATCTAAAGTCCATAGCTCTGGACACAGAAGGAAGAACTTCCCACGTTGGCGTACTTCCTGCAATGACAGCGTCTAGGTTAGGGAAGTATCTCGAAGGAGAAAGCGTAGGGCTATTGGATCTGAATGCCGGTCCTCCAGTATTTGTAGGTGTAGGAGGCATAGTCGCCACTTCAGCATCTTGTTGTTCCCAACAATATGTAAGTACATTCTCTTCGTCAATATCCTCGCCTGTTGCAGTCAAGACAAAAGGTGTACTTATTGGCATATTGTAAGCTACTGCAGGGACTGAAATAGTGGGTGCATTATTACCATTTGGAGCTAAGACAGAGCAGCTACTACCGTTGCCTAGGATGAAGTCTTGCATCTCTGCTATGTTGTAGCCATTGAAGTGGTCATCACTATTGTTTTGTACATTGGGAGGGCAGATTCCAGCATAGCCCATGATTGTGCTTGCACTACCTGGTTCTACTGCTGCATTACCAGCTCTATTGCAACTGTTGTTTTGTGTGTGATTTCCTCCAAACTGATGACCTATTTCATGAGCTACGTAATCTACCCAGAATGGGTCTCCTATTGGGCTTCCAAGGCCTGTAACACCTTGAGCTCTTCTATTGGTACATGGACTTCTGAGAGAGGCAATACCACCTCCTCCTGTAGAGTAGACGTGCCCAATATGATAGTTGTCAATACCAATAATGTCATCAATGGTTGCTTGATTTTGACCTAACATGGTCCCGCCATTATTATTGGTGTAAGGATCACTACTTCCATCAAGGAAGATGAGTTCGTCGTTGTTTGGGATGAGTACCATGGTTACGTTGAGATCTGACTCGTAAATACCATTCACCCTAACCATTGAATTAGCAAATGCAGCCATCACATCAGGAATAGTCCCACCATGAAACTGAGCATATTCACCTGTACATGCTAGGGCTAAGTCGTAAATTCTCAATTGGCAATCACCAGCAAGTTTTGAATTAATACCAACAGACGGTTTTTCTAGCATGGCAACATCTTCAACCAGACATGAGAAACTCTGCCCTTTAGTATAGGCTGATTTGTGGTAGCAGATATACTTGTCAATAGTAGACTCAGCATAAGTGTCTATGAAGACAGTACTCGTAGATGGCGACTTAATCATGCCATGAAAACCCTTGTGAGAATATCCACAGTGGATGACGTGTTCAGGATTGTCTAGGCTTATTCCAACGTATGTTTTTATCCCTGGATATTTAGCCGCAAGTTCTGGGTGCATAACATTAGATTCCATCAATCGAAATGACTCACTTTTGCCACTTGGCATTGGGAAGTCAACAACTGGCTGCTCCTGTATATCTGCTTCAGCAGAAAACCTTAGTGGTGCAGTATTTAAGGCTTTTTTCAATGCCGTAAATTCTAAGCTATAAGTCATATAAGCATCAGGAATAATCATCCGATTCAGATTTGACTTTGAGAAACTTGCCTCATCTAAGACTGTCCAGGGTTGTATTGATTGTGAAAGTAATGGGGATATTGCAAGCAATATCAAGAAGCTTGTGATGTATCTAAGCATTTGAGTAAATTGTAATCTCCGTCTAAATAATAAAACTCGAGTAAGTTATATATCTAGTTATTGGTATTCAAACAATAGCATTGCAAATGTTAAAAATGGACAAATTTAGTCTTCCTTGAAGTGAGAATATTAGTGTTTTAAGTCTAAGTAGTCAATAGTCTCTGCTTTGGTATATTGCTTTTTCCAGGATTCGAATGTATCGAGTTCACTTCCAATAGTAGAGAATAACCAAGCCATGAGGGTAAGATCGTCAAGGTACCCTACAGCAGGCAGGAAGTCGGGAATTAGGTCAATAGGTGAAATGAAATAGAGTATCACTCCGACGACTATCAAGATAGATTGTGTCTGGATAGTGATGTAATTACCTTTCGCAAAGTGGTACACTAGTGAAGCTAGTAATTTGAACTTGCCTATTGCCTCTGTACCTAGAGTTGCAATAGATTTATGTCTGTTAACCTTGGAAAGTAGCTGGGCTACTACGCTTAGTATTCTACCTTTCTTGCCTAGCACAAACTTGCTCTGCTTAAGTAGTTTGTTAAATATTGGAGACTTAAGAATACTTTGAATGTCTATGTTCAAAGGAGTAGGGTATTAGTGATATAAATCTAACAAAAACCGATAAGGTATAAGTTCGATATTGATCGAAAGTTTAACCCTTTTAACACTTAAAAAAGTGAACTCAAATGAGCCAAGTGGTTATAGATGCCGTCTGGTCTGATAGATAGGTCAGCATGTGTTCCTTGTTCGACTACTTGTCCATCATCTAGGACAAAGATTGTATCTACATTTTTGACTGTACTCAGTCTGTGAGCAATGATAATCGATGTCCTGCCTTCCATTAGATAGTCGAGGGCTTCTTGGACAACGCTTTCTGACTCTGCGTCTAACGAAGATGTTGCCTCATCAAGAAGTAGAATGGCTGGATCCTTGAGGATTGCTCTTGCGATAGCAATCCTTTGTCGCTGTCCACCTGATAGCTTGATGCCTCGTTCACCGACTATAGTATCAAGCCCTTCAGGGAAGTTGCTAATAAATTGATACGAGTTAGATTGTTTCGCAGCGTTGATGATTTCTTCTTCTGTGGCATCTGGTCTACCATACAAGATGTTCTCTCTGATAGTACCACCAAAGAGTAATACTTCTTGAGGTACCATGCCAAAGTTAGACCTATATGCCTTAATATCGTAATCGAAAATATTCTGGCCGTCCACAGTAATGCTTCCACTTTGGATTTCATAGAACCTTAGCAGGAGTTGGACTATTGTCGACTTACCTGCCCCACTGCTTCCTACAAGGGCTACTTTTTGTCCATTCTTGATGCTAATGTTTAAGCCTTTGAGTACTTGAATGTCTGGCCTAGTTGGATAGCTAAATTGGACATTGTTAAATTCGATGTCTCCTTTTAAATCTACATTGAGCCCTGGTGTGATATCATCTAGTTCTCCTGTTTCTTTTAAGATTTCTCTCACCCTCTCAGTGGCACCAATTGCGCCTAACAATTGAGCATAGAAGTTTCCCAATCCTGCTATTGCTGCTCCTATGGCAGCTGTATAACTTACGAATGAGATCAATCCGCCTGCGGTGATTGCAT
This sequence comes from Saprospiraceae bacterium, assembly GCA_020631405.1. GTDB lineage: Bacteria > Bacteroidota > Bacteroidia > Chitinophagales > Saprospiraceae > JAHDHH01. The sequence continues at coordinate 42,881 of JAHDHH010000003.1, read as the reverse complement.
CATTTTGCACCATCCTAGCACCTTGCCAGATGACAAAGAATAGAGCTCCACTAAGCACAGATACCATAAATGAAGCAAATAAGCCTCGGGCTTTGGCGAATTGCATAGCTACACTGACTACCTTACCAATAGTATTGCCATACCTGTTGAACTCGAAGGACTCACTAGTGAAGGCCTTGACAGATCTGATACTTGTGATAGTTTCATTCATGATGGTATTGGTCTCAGCCAATGCTTCTTGTCTCTTCTTAGATAGTCTTCTAATGTATCTTCCGAAAAATAGTGCAAGCACTACAATCACTGGAAAGGTAGCTAGCATGATTAGTGAGAGCTTCGGAGTAGTCCATGCTAAGAATGCAATCCCGACGATTAAGATGATGATTTGTCTAATAAACTCTGCTAATGTCACTGAGAAAGCAGAGTACATAGACTCTACATCAGCAGTAATCCTACTAATGAGTTCACCTAGTCTGTTCTTCTCATAGAAGACTATTGGCAGGGTTATCATCTTGTTATACAAAGCTTTTCTGATAGCTGCAATTCCATTCTCAGAGGTGTAGGCGAATAAGTATATCCTAAAAAATGACATCACTCCTTGCGCTACGAATATGATTATCAAGACTATTCCTATCTGAGTCAAAGTATACTCTAAGTCTGACTCTCCCTGGGCTATATCGACCATCTCTCCTGCAAGGTAGAGGACAACCATGAAGATGGCACTACTGACTGCAAGTAGGATTAACCCAATAAAGAACTGTAGTCTGTAGGGTTTGATATAGGCAAAGATTGCTAGTGTCTCACGAAGTGATTCCTTGGTGAGTTTGGGTTTTTGCTGTTCGGTTCCCTTAGTTGACGCCATAAGTAATGTGTAACATCTGTGATGTTGATTATGTTCGCAAAGATAGACCGATTAATATTCTTGTAAAATAGGATTAGCTAATAGACTCAAAGTAGTTGATAGACTAATGCATCTAAAGGAAGATGTAGTCTAAAGGAGGGTGTTTATCCTTGGTTGAGTATAAGAGAAAGACAAGTGTCTAGAGCCTTGTTTGATTACTTGATCCCACCAAATGTGTACCCAACTCCAATTTGAACATTCCGATTGAGTTGTTTACTTGCAATTGGATCGCCATTTTGATCAGTAAATTTGAATGCTTCAATGTTTACTATCCCAGTATTCAATGCCGCAGACACATTTATTTTCTTAGTGATGAATATTCTGGTAAAGACTTTGAGGCCAGCATCAAGGTTTCTGACAAAATGAGCATTATTAATTTTGATCCAAGAATTCTCTACCTCTGTTTTAGACTTTTCACTGATTTTCACAGCAAAGTTGAATCCTAACCCTACCCAAAGACCCCGCAAGACGTTGTATTCGAACTGTGGAATAAGGTCAACATATTCGATTTTGTACTGAGTGGAGGTATCACTTGGCAAGCCAAATCCTTTTGCAGAATATTGGGCTTCGACTGATAAGTTGAATTTTTCTGTCACTACTACCCTGGGTAATACCCCAATGAAGTATCCCATAATGTTTTCAGTAGGAATAGATGCTCCATCGAAACGTATAGTTGAGAAGTTGGCACCTCCTGTGAGCCCAAGTTTAAGTTGAGCAGAGGCTGAACTGACCTGGAATAAGACGAAAACAATGAGAAAACAGCGAGTAATATTATTCATATTTAATTAATGTATCATGCATAAATACTTGACTTGTAATTATCCATGCAATAATTGTGCTAGATTGGCAAAAGTTTAAGTGACTAATACAATTGTCAACTACTTTTAAAACACATGGGCAAAGATAAAGAGACGATGGTAAATCTTTTCGCTGTGGTTTAACTTATTTATTACCATTATGCTTCTCACATTTAACAATGCCTAAACACCAACACTAAAGCACCATCTCAGGAATATCGCCTTCGATAATCAAGTCACCTTCAGTTGCAGCTTGTATCTCTGCCACAGATACACCTGGTGCTCGTTCTATCAGTTTGAACCCACCTGGGACTACATCGAGGACAGCCATGTTGGTGACTATCTTCCTTACACAACCTACACCTGTTAGTGGAAGAGTACATGCTCTGAGCAGTTTTGACTTGCCCTTTCTATTGGTGTGGGTCATAGCGACTATGATATTGTCAGATGAGGCGACTAAGTCCATAGCGCCACCCATGCCTTTCACCATTTTGCCAGGAATCTTCCAATTGGCTATATCTCCATTTTGGGCTACTTCCATAGCGCCGAGTACTGTCATCTGGATGTGGCCACCTCTGATCATCGCGAAACTGGTGGCCGAGTCAAAGATTGCAGCGCCTGGCATAGCTGTGATTGTTTGCTTACCCGCATTGATGAGGTCAGCATCTTCTTCTCCCTCATAGGGAAATGGTCCCATGCCTAGTATGCCATTCTCTGATTGAAACTCTACACTGATTCCTTGAGGAATGTGGTTAGCGATTAGGGTAGGGATACCTATACCAAGGTTGACATACCATCCATCTTGGAGTTCTTGAGCTATTCTTCTTGCTATTCCATCTCTATCTAACATATGTCTAGGCTTTTGATCTTACAGTTCGTTGTTCTATTCTTTTTTCGTAGTCTACTCCTTGGAATATCCTTTGGATAAATATCCCTGGAGTGTGGATGAAGTTAGGATCAAGCTCGCCTGGCTCGACTAACTCTTCAACTTCGGCGATTGTAATCTTTCCAGCCATAGCCATTGCTGGATTAAAGTTCCTAGCGGTACCTTTGAAGACTAGATTGCCAAGCTTGTCACCCTTCCATGCTTTGACGATGGCAAAGTCAGCATGCAGTGCCGCTTCTAAGATGTGTGGCTTGCCATTGTAGTCTCTGATTTCTTTACCTTCGGCCACTTCAGTACCGAATCCCGCAGGCGTAAAAAATGCAGGTATACCTGCCCCAGCTGCATAGCATCGGGCAGCTAACGAACCCTGAGGAATCAAGTCTACTTCTAACTCTCCACTAAGCATCTGCCTTTCGAATTCTGCATTCTCACCGACATAACTGGAGATCATCTTCTTGATTTGCTTCTTTTGTAGGAGCAGGCCAAGACCGAAGTCATCGACCCCTGCATTGTTAGAGATGCAAGTCAATCCTTTGATATCTGCTTCTACAAGGGCAGAAATACAGTTCTCAGGTATGCCGCAGAGTCCAAAGCCTCCGAGCATTAGAGTCATATTGTCTGCGATGCCTTTGATGGCTTCTTTGGCGTTAGTTACTACTTTGTTCATTTAATTTGATTTTATAACTCTCTTAGTTATTGCTCTGCCTTTTGAGTCCATGAGCTTAAGGAAGTATAAGCCTTCCATAAGTTTTGATGTTTTTATCGTGTTGGAATCTACTCTGCCTTGTTGAATCAATTTACCGCTGATCGAAGATATTGTATAAAGCAGATTATGTTCATTGCCATTAATTTTGATATAATTTCCAGCTGGGTTAGGAAATATATTTAGCTGTAAGGGAACTGCATCATCAGTATGAGAAAGTACTTTTGTAAATAAGATTGGTCTTCTGAATAGTAGACTGTCACAACCTGAAGTAGTCCATGCTGAAAAGTGAGTGAGAACTTCTTCTTTATCAGAATTTATGAACTCTTCTACATTTGCACTTTCTAACCCTAGGTTTGCAATTTCCTGTGATTGTAAGCAGTCATCGTATAAATCAGTATTTTCACAGGCATCATATACTCCTACAGTAAAATGGACAAAAGAAATTAATACACTAGCTAAAATCAGATCTAGATCTTCTTCATCTATTTCGAAAACATAGCGGTAGCACTCCGTAGTATCACTCAGGTTTTTAACCTGAAAAGAGGCGTCCACAGAAGAATCATCAGGGCTAACATTGACCCTTATTGTGTCTGTTTCTGTCATCACTACTTGGCAATTACAGTATTCTATACAAATGAATAGTGACGTGATAATTAAAGTTGATAATCTCTTACTCCAAACCATTTGCTAGACTTTTTCGATAATCATCGATGATGCTCCACCACCTCCATTACAGATAGCAGCTAGACCATACTTCCCGCCTTCCTGGTTTGTCACATTACATAGGGTAGAGACGATTCTTGCTCCTGATGCTCCTAGAGGGTGACCAAGTGCTACAGCTCCTCCATAGACATTAGACTTGGCTGGATCTACTTCCATGATATTGTTGAATGCCATTGCCACGACAGCGAATGCTTCATTCACTTCTACATAATCAATATCCTTCATCGTCAGTCCGGCTCTTTTGAGTGCTATCGGTGCTGCCTTAGTTGGTGCTGTAGTAAACCACTCTGGCTCATGAGCTGCATCCGCGAATGATACCAATCTTGCGATTGGAGTCAATCCATGTTTCTTTATTGCTTCTTCGCTTGCTAGGACTAGTGCAGATGATCCATCATTGATCGTAGAAGCATTAGCTGCGGTCACAGTGCCATCTTTGGTGAATGCTGGTTTTAGGTTAGGGATTTTTTCGAATTTCACCTTCTTGTATTCTTCATCATCAGCCATAATGATCGGGTCACCCTTTCTTTGTGGTATCGATACTGGTACTATTTCTCCTTTGAATTTTCCCGACTCTGTTGCACTTGCAGCTCTTTTGTATGAGTTGATGGCATATTCATCTTGTGCCTCTCTTGTGATATTATATTTACCAGCTGTCGCATCAGCGCAGATTCCCATAGCTTGGTTATCATAGGCATCCTGAAGACCGTCTTTTTGTAGTCCATCGACTAATGTACTATGACCATACTTGTAGCCCCATCTAGCTTTTTCCATATAAAATGGGACTGAAGACATATTCTCCATTCCACCAGCGATGACTATATCATTATACCCACTCATGATCGTCTGTGCTCCGATCATAATTGACTTTATTCCGGATGAACAGACTTTGTTGATTGTTGTACATGGTATTGTGTTGCTTAATCCTGCACCAATAGCTGCTTGTCTAGCTGGTGCTTGTCCAAGGTTGGCCGAACATACATTACCCATAAAGACTTCGTTGATGATGGCTTTATCAAGACCAGCCTTTGCTATAGCTCCTTCTATTGCTATACTACCGAGTTTGGTAGCTGAAATCCCTGAAAGTTGACCGCCAAAACTACCCATTGGAGTCCTTACTGCACTACATATATATACTGCCTTCATGTTTGTCTGTGTATTTATTTTATTTTGAATGTGTGCCAAAAGTACTAAGAAATCTGTTTCGATGTTGATTCTTGCAAAATCTTAATTGTAGAAAATATTGAAAGTCCGAATTTCACAAGGGTGTCAATGCCGGGTATTTGGCCATATTTGAGAACTATGACTTATTGTTATGTGATTTGCACTTAATGTATCTGTGTAGATTTAATATAATAATTTGTTTTACATATAATTACACATGAGTTAATTTCATTATATTTGATTGATTAAAGAGTATTATGGAACAACTTAAAGTCAATTATACAACAGAGGCAAATCACTTGCATGTCACTTTAGCAGGTAAGTTGATCCTCATGGATGCTCTGACATTGAAGGCTGATTTGCCAGATAAAATTGGTGGTGTCACTGGGGTTACGATTGATCTGCTTGCTGTGGATGATATTGACCTGACTGGGTTCAATGCCCTCCTGATGACTAAGAAGCATATTGGCGACAAACCACTGCATATCAAGGTGCAGGATGGTCATGAGTTTCACAACCTAGTACACTTAACCAAGTTTTCGGATCAATTTATCATCAGTAACTAATACTTGATGAAACTGAAATTAGGCGATGCTGGATTCCTGTTTGCAAGTACACTTATAGTGAATGCAGGTAACTATCTCATTAATCTGATACTAGGAAGAGTACTTGGGCCTGAGAAGTTTGCAGAGGCAAGTGTGATAGCTACCGGTGTGCTCATGCTTTCTTTTTTTGCAGTGGGAATCCAATTGACTTCGGCTAAGTTTTCTGCTACCTACTTTGCAGATAATGATACGACAGCTATAAAGATATTCGAGACATGGATTTCCAAACAAGTCCTTTGGATTTCACTTGCCATAGGAGTTGGGTTGATAGCAGTGTCCCCACTTTTACAAGGGTTTCTTCATTTTAATTCTTGGATTCCAATTGCCATTGTCGGATTAGGAATTCCATTCTATTTTAATATGAGTGTCAAGCGAGGTTTGGCCCAGGGTTCTGACCTGTTTAAGCGACTTGCCTGGACCTATATCTTAGAAATGGTCTTGCGATTTATCGTGACTTTTGGTCTTGTGATTGCTGCTTTGGAGTACTTTGAATACCTCACAACAGAAGCTGTAAGTCTTGGCTTTTTAGCATCGTTTTTTGCGGCTGTGTGGATCAGGTCTGACCAATCTGTTGAGGGTAGGGGAGTATTCGAAGATGTAGACTTGGTTAAGCGATTTGTTGGAGTCATCCTCATTTATGAGTTTAGCCAAATTTTGATCAATAATAGTGATGTAATCCTCGTCAAGCATTTTTTCGAGTCAGAGCAAGCTGGACTTTATGCAGCGATAGCTCTAATTGGCCGGGTGGTCTTTTTCGGTACTTGGACTATTGTGACCTTATTATTTCCTAAAGTGATCCAAAGAGAGAAACAAGGACTACCACACTTTTCATTATTCTGGTTGTCCTTTGGGATTACTGCAGGTTTTGGACTCTGTGTGATTGGAGGCTGTGTCCTCTTTCCAGAATTGATCATAGGCATTCTGTTTGGCGATGACTATATGTCGGTTGCTGGCTTACTTTGGAAGTATGCTATTGCGACTACTTTATTTGCTGGAGCAAATGTCTTTGCCTACTACTATATGTCATTGAGTAAGTATATACCTGTGGTGCTTTCCGTTATTGCTGGAATTTGCCAAGTGGTAAGCATCTATTGGTACCACGAATCCTTGGAGCAAGTCATCTTAGTCCAAATTGGGATTATGAGCCTCTTACTCATTGCCATGATTTGCTTTCAAATTAGTCAGATATTAGGCGCTAAGCCAACAACTATAACTACATAAGCTATGAAACCAATTAAACTAGCCATTGTATCACCCTATCCACCGAGTAAGGGTACCCTGAATGAGTATGCCCACCACCTTGTCAACTACTTCAAAGACAAGGTAGAACTATCTGAAGTTATTATATTGTCAGATACATTGCCAGAAGGGGTAGAGTATTATGATGTCAAGGGAAATGTGAAGGTGACTATCTTAGAAAATTGGAAGTTTAATAGTTGGACTAATGCTCTTACTATTAGAAAGACGCTGAAGCAATTGAAGCCAGACGTGGTCTTTTATAATATACAGTTCCTTTCATTTGGAGATGGGAAGATCCCAGCTACACTCGGTCTGATGACCCCATTGTTGACTAAGCTTACGGGTATTCCTTCAGTAGTATTGTTGCACAATATCATGGAGACAGTTGACCTTAAGTCTGCAGGAATCACAAAGAATCCGTTGCTAGCGTTTATTTTTAGGACATTTGGTAATATCATCACCAGATTCGTGCTTTCAGCCAATCTAGTCACCGTGACTATCGCTAAGTATGTCCACATCCTAGAGCAGAAGTATGGAGTCAAAAATGTGGCATTGGTTCCTCATGGTAGTTTTGAATCAGCAGACTTGCCTGATTTCGCATCAGAACAGACTAAACCTCTCCAGATTATGACCTTCGGTAAGTTTGGTACTTACAAGAAAGTAGAAGGCATGATCGAAGCAGTAGCTGAGGTTAGAAAAAGAATTGGTAAGGACATCGAAATAGTCATAGCAGGTACAGATAATCCAAATGTCAAAGGTTACTTAGCCAGTATAGCAGAGCAGTATAAACACATTCCTAATATCAGGTTCACAGGCTATGTAGAGGAAGAAGATGTGCCTGGATTATTTACAGATGCGACCGCAGTCTTATTTGACTATACCAGTACTACGGGTAGCTCTGGGGTGCTACATCAAGCGGGTAGTTACGGCAAGGCAGCCATCATCCCGAAGATTGGAGACCTGAAAGAACTCGTTGAAGAAGAAGGCTATGCTGGGGAGTATTTCGAGCCAGGAGATGTAGCTGGAATGGCCAATGCTGTAGAGAAACTACTCACTGATCATGAATATAGAAATGAACTAGGCAAGAGAAATTATATCGCCGCAGCTAGCTTACCGATGGACGAGATTGCCGATTGGTATTTGATGCATTTTAGGAAGTTGTTGGGGTAACTAAAAATTTATCATTATTTTTGTTTCCAAAACAATAAAGAGTTATGTTTCACCACTTGTTATATTTTGTATTGATCTTAGGACTTTATACTTCTGCTTTCAGTCAAGCAGTATTGCCTCAACAGCCTAATTTGGTATTAGGGGCAAGGGATGTCTTAGTGATTAGAGGCGTAGACCCTGCAACACATACATGGCAAAATACTGATGATGACTTGGTCGTATTCGAAACAGAACTAAATGCTTATACATTAAGTGCTTCTTTTAATCAGGCTTGGATAGGAGATTTTGATATAACACCCGTCTATAATTTTACTGTAAGTGGTGATAACAGTATTGGTTTCCTAGCAAATACTTTTGATCAGCTAGCTGCGAATGATGGATATAATCTTATGGAATATAATGTGATAGTATACCTACACCAGTCTTCCATAGATTTTGGAGGAGCAGGTGCCCTTGGGTCAGGCAATGGGTTGGTTGGTTCACTGTATGCTAACAATAATTTGACGTGGTTTGAGCCAGGTTTAATACATGAAGTATTTCACGCATTTGGGGTCGGTCATGCTGAAACTATAGAAGGGGGAGATGCAGTGTATCCTGGTATGGTGACTGGTGGACATGATCCATATCACTTTATGGGAAGTGAAGGTGATGCAAGCCTAATGGCTGATGTGCCAGCATATATGAAGTATTTAATCGGATGGATATCAGCTCCTCAGGTAGTGTATCAAGATACTGATGTAAGTAGTTGTGTGACACATCGAATTTATAAATACTCCAAAGTTTCTTCCTACGACATCACCAGGAACTATGCCATCCAATTAGGATCAAATTTGTGGGTTAGTTACGAACCAAGTTCGGAAAATAGTAATATTGCGATCACAGGGACTTTGTTGCATTATATACCGAGTCCAGGATCAGCAGTGACTCGATTACTTGACACTAGACCTAATAGTATTGTAGATCTGCCAGACGGCATTGGCTCTAATTATTTGCCAGTCATCGACTTTTGGGATGCTGCAATGGAAGTGGGAAATTCGCAAATTTGGGAGGGAATCGAAATAAGTATTCTTAATAGTGGGGGTTCTGGAGATGAAAGATGGGTTGATGTGGAATTCTGTGATTGCGTAATGATATCAGGAGATACAGATGGTGATGGGGTTTGTGATTCTCATGATGTTTGTGATACTGGGGACGATACTATGGATTTGGATGGTGACCTCATTCCAGATGCCTGTGATATATGTCCACTTGATGGGAGTAACGATGCAAATCAAAATGGTATTTGTGATAACGAAGAATGCCTGATAGCTGTAAGAGAAGATTTTGATTACCCTGCAGGTTCTGATTTGGAGACGCAATCGTCAATAAGTGGAATGTCACAGTGGGTGGTGTCAGATATGAATGGTTCTGTAACGATAGAAAGTGGGTCTATTATGTATCCAGCATTAGCCACTTCTGGTAATAGGGTAAGATTCGAATTAGTGAACGAAGATGCTACAAAAAGTATGTTTGCTGACCTTGTAACACCAATTGTTAATGGGCAGACATTTTGGGTGACATTTGTAGTTAAGCCTATCGCCATAGCAGATGGTGGGTTTTGGCTTAGACCAAATAATAATCAAGCAGTAGCTATAGGTAAAAAATGGGGTAATGAGGTCGGTGTTGATAATGGTACTCAGATTCCTTATAGCCTTGTAAATGGTCAAGAACATAGATTCGTAGCAAGGTACCAGCTTAAACCCACAGAAACTATTATCCACCTATGGATAGATCGTATTGATAACTTTGCAGATGACAATGCCAATGGTTATGGAACAGCAGGAGTTATTCAATCTATTGATAATTTTTCAATAGCTATAGAGAGATGGGGAGATGGTATTTATGAATTTGATGGATTAGAATTTAATTGTACAAATTGTGAGGAAACATTTACTATTACTAATCCAGTGGAGAATGTTAATCATCATGCGGAAAATACTATTGACCTTGCTGCCCCTGTATCAGGTGTCTATTCAAGTTTCAAAGCTGGACAATGTATTAACCTAAATTCTGGAGCACACATTAGCGAATCGTCAACCACAATTCTTGCTATTGAAGGGTGTATACTAGATTAAATTCACTAGAGTTCTTGAGAATTATTGAATAAGTAGACGATTCTTTTTTCCAACATCAAGGATTGAAGATAAATCAACCAAATACTCGTCACCTTTAAGTGATATTATAAGGGATTAAGGCATCTCATTAAAAAGTAATATGTTGTAATTTAAACTACTTGAATAAAACATCAATTCTATTACATTATTGGATTAGTCTTTCGAAATAGCTTTTGTAAATCGGCTTCCTAGGTAAGAATCCAATAAGAATGGATGGGTAGAGTAGTAATGTAAGTAAGAAGTTTTTTCCAGTAAATGTCATTTGGTCTATGACCATGGAGTTCGTTTCGTCAATCTTTTCTACACCATGATAGTGCTTCCATGAGGCTAGTGGCCAAGGTAGTGTTGATCCTACGTCTATAAACCATGCGGTATCTTCAATGATATTGTCTTCAATAATGTCGCTTATCCACTCAGCTTTGAATGGTTTTAGAAAGCGAATATGGACTTTATCTCCCTTGCTGGAACCTGTAAAAGTTACGATTTCCATTTCGCCTACTGGAGGTTTTAGTGCCTCGAACAGACTTCTGTCAAAGGCTTTTATCACAGCTCTATAATTGCCTTTTACCGGTGTCTTAAGCGTTATCGTCATAAACCATTTTCTTTAGAAAAGTAAAACAGCATAACCGTTGGAAAGTTGGTAAATATTATTAGAAAGCCAATTCAGCTAAGACGAATCAGTCCATGCTTGATAATTTAAAAGGCAGGTTCGGTGATAGAGCTAGGGTTAATTGTAAACTCTAAATCATTGCCATGGAGGTTGATCTAAGACTTCATCTTAATCTGAAACAACTGCATCACTATCTTAACAGAATCCTTCATTGATAGGTGAGACCCATCTTCGTGTACCCATCTCTTGAGTGGTTGTTCGCAGATATATTGCTTTACTGAGTCAAGACCAAAGTACTTCTTCATTCTTAAGAATATCTCAACATCAAATAACCAGCTGGTCATAAACTTCTCGTTAAACATATGCTCGGCTATCTCTCTAGTCATGACTTTTGCTCCACACTGCGTATCATTGAATGACATACCCAGTATGTTCCTTATCAATAGATTGATGGACTTACTAATGATTGCTCTGCCACCTTCTTTGGCAATATTAGCACCCATCCTTGCCATCCTTGAGCCAGCTACTATTTTGTATTCAGAGTTGGTAATGGTATTGACTAAGTCTTCGAAGTCAGCAAAGTTAGTAGAGAGGTCAGCGTCAAGGTAGCCAAAGTAATCAATTTGAGGGTCTTTGGTAAGGTGTAATATCCCTTGTCTTACAGCTTCTGCCTTGCCGCCATTTTGGGCACAATCATAGACACTGATATAATCTTCTTTTCCTTTGGCTATTTCCTTAAGCACATCTAGTGTTCGGTCTTTTGAACCATCGTTGACGAAGCAAAGGTGGTATCCTAGTTTCTTATCTACTATCTTTCTAAAGCTATCCCCTCTCAGTCTTGACTCTTCATTGTAGCATGGGATTACTATACCGACAATGTTCTTTTGGATCTGTTGTGTTTCACTCATTTTTGATTGAGCTGTACCCATGCTGAGTGGTCTATTGAGGACTTTGTTCACTCTGATGAGCAATTCATTGAGTCCAACTGGCTTTTGGACGTAGTCATTGGCTCCTTCATTGAATGCTCTGACTATTGTGTACTCATCTTCTTCCCCAGACATTACTATGATAGGCACCTCACTCTTTCTGGACTTTCTAACTTCATTCAGTACATAAAAACCATCAAATTCTGGCATCATTAGATCCAGGATAAGTAAGTCTGGAGCTTCTCTATCGAATACTTCCATAGCTTCTTTCCCATCTTTAGCATTGAATATAGTATAGCCAGCATTTTTTAGTTTGTGGTCTATAGACTTGAGTATCAGCGGCTGATCATCGATTGCTAAGATTTTCATAAGTAAAAGTTTAGGGTAAATCACACATGGCAATTTAGTGTAATATATCGATAATCATGCCATATTCGCTAAGTTTGCACAATACATTCACCATGCCATTTACCTTTTCTCACATAGCATTTGCAATTCCCTTAAAAAAGGTAGCGTCAAATTGGCTTTCTGCAAGTGGTTTGATAGCAGGAAGTATGTTGCCGGATTCTGAATATTATCTCAGAATGACGATGTATGGCACATGGGGACATAGTCTTTTAGGGGTATTGTGTTACGAGTTATTTATTGGTATCTGTTGCTTATTAGTTTTTCACTGTTTGGTGAAGCGACCCTTATTGGACAACCTTCCAGCCTATGTCAAAGCAAAGTACCTAAGTAGTTACCAATTGAATTGGCTTGATTACCTACAGCGCCATTGGTTCAAAGTTGTTGCTTCGATATACTTAGGTATAGGTACTCATCTATTTTGGGATGTATTTACCCATGAATCAGGGTATATCTTTGGCTTAAGTATCCCAGGTTTGAATCAACTGATTGGTGGAATACCTCTTTACAGTTGGCTCCAGTCTGTACTTTCTACAATTGGACTACTAGCATTGCTATGTTTCATATTTAGAGGGCATGGTCTTCGCTTTGATCATCCAAGGTCACCAGCTATCTCAAAGTCAAGGTTTTGGCTAGTAGCGCTGGCCATATTCGGACTTGTGTATGCTCTTCGTATTTGGATGGGAATACCTGAGGAGAAATACTGGATCCAACATATGGTTGTGTCTGTAAGTGCTGGTATTGTAGGATTGATAGTAGCTTCTATTGATTATTTAATGCGAGGTAGTCGTGTGGCAGCTTAGTGAATGTTGATACTTGGATCAATGTTACCAGAGAATTGGTAGAAATTGTATTGATTATTTTGTCATCAGACAGTAAGAATGCAAATTCTTAGCCTTGCATAAAATAAAATTTAAGGATTTCTAAATATTCAATGTACTTTATCATATCGAATAAAATATTTCAGAAGCCAATGTATTACCTTTGATTTTCAACTTTATACTAATACTATGCAAAATTTTGATGTTGTAATAATTGGTGCTGGCCCTGGCGGTTACGTGGCTGCGATAAGATGTGCTCAATTAGGTATGAATACAGCCATTGTCGAAAAAAGAAAAACCTTGGGTGGTACTTGCCTCAATGTAGGTTGTATCCCATCAAAAGCTCTGCTCGATTCTTCAGAACATTACCATAATGCAAGTCATGCATTTGGTGAGCATGGGATTAAGCTTGAGAAATTGCAAGTGGACATGAAGCAGATGATTAAGCGTAAGCAATCTGTAGTAGATCAGACTTGTTCTGGAGTTGAGTACTTAATGAATAAGAATAAGATTACCACGATATATGGAAGTGGAGCTTTCAAAGATGCCAATACTCTAGAAGTGGCGTTAAATGATGGCGAGTCTGATACAATACAAGCTAAGCACTTTATTATAGCGACAGGGTCAAAGCCCAACTTGCCTGAATCATTTAACTATGATGGCAAGCGAGTTATTAGCTCCACGGAGGCACTTGAAATTGATACTGTACCTAAGAGTATGGTTGTTGTAGGTGGAGGTGTGATTGGTTTAGAATTGGGTTCGGTATATGCTAGATTAGGTACAGAAGTAAGTGTAGTAGAGTACGTAGATAGGATATTGCCAACTATGGACAAAGACTGTAGTAAGGAGTTGACAAGATCTCTCAAGAAACTTGGGATGAAGTTCTACTTTAAGCATGCAGTGGTCGGTACTAAGGCTACAGCCAAAAGTGTCACCGTCAATATCAACAAGAGGGATTCTGAAGAATCATTTGATATCAAAGCGGATTATTGCTTAGTAGCTATTGGTCGTATACCATACACTGAGGGACTTGGCCTTGAGAATACTGGAGTTAAACTTGACGAAAGAGGGAGAATACAAACTGATGATCATTTCAGAACCACTACGCCTAATATCTATGCAATAGGGGATGTAGTCAAGGGAATGATGCTAGCTCATAAGGCAGAAGAAGAAGGTGTATTCGTAGCAGAGATGCTTGCTGGGCAAAAACCTCACATTGATCATAACTTGATTCCTGGAGTTGTATATACTTGGCCAGAAGTAGCAGCAGTGGGAAAAACAGAGGAAGAGCTCAAAGCTGCAGGTACTGCGATCAGAGTAGGCAAGTTTCCTTACAAAGCACTTGGAAGAGCTAGAGCAAGTATGGATATCGATGGCATGGTTAAGGTCATTAGTGACGCTACTACAGATGAAATACTAGGCGTACACATGGTTGGCGCTAGGGTAGCTGATATGATTATGGAAGCTGTAGCCTTGATGGAGTTCAGAGCATCAGCTGAAGATATGGCAAGAATTTGCCACCCACATCCGACCTATACTGAGGCTGTAAAAGAAGCAGCCCTTGCTCTTGACGGTAGGGCATTGCATATCTAAAAAAGATGTATTTGGAGTGTTGATTGACTTGATTACTATGTCTTTTAGAAATCAAGTATTGTGACGTGCTTTATATAAGTCAACAGCACGTCAATGTATCAGTATCTCAAATCCTTTGCATTTATAGGGTATGTCCTTGCTATTGAAAACTAAAACCAATAACCAAGGTTTACCCCAGATTGGAGCACTAAAGGTTTTAATGATTCAGAACTAGCATTGTAGTTAGTCAATGAATAACTACTACCTACTTCCAAGCCAACACTCATATGAGTGGACAATTGATACCTCATTGCTACATTCGCTTCCATGCTGAAGATGGACTTATCATGGTAAATATTTTCTTGTTCGAATGTAGAGACATCCAGATTGTCATCAGTATAACCCAAAGGGCTATGATACAAAGTCTTCCCAGAGTTACTTCTAAAGAAGGCATATGCTAATCCCAACCCACTAGTAAATGATAGTCTACGCTGATTATTCCAGACCTTACTTATAGTTAAAGGAATAGCAAAGCTCTCATATTGATTGTAGTGTAAGACTTCTCTCGAAATGGAGGCCGCTTGACTTCTGATTATACTATGCGTTTGTAACACTGCCCCAGTGAATAGGTTGGTAGTTATGACATCCACAGTAGGATTAAGAGTAGCAGGTCGCTCTCCATAGAAGTAAAATTTGCTTTCAAGTCTTTGATATGAAATACCTGTCGATAGTCTCCAATTGTCATTGATAGTGTAGTGTACTCGTCCTCCTACAGATATACTTGGGATTGCTTGCTCTGTTGATTTGCGATGTGTGTCTAGAACAGACTTTGATCTATGCTCAAACCAGTAATTAGTCAAACTAAATACCTCAACCCCAAGAGTAGATGTAAGTGGTTTGCGTTGCTCTGTTATCTCTTCTTTCGTCTTCACACCAAGGTCATAGGTAGGTGTCTTCAAATTAGCCACAATTGGCTGTAAATATTTAAGTGTAATTGCGTTGCCTGTAAGCTTAGTTGGTCCTAATGGTGATGAACTGTTAGTGTCTAATGTATTCTTTCCTAATCTGTTATTGCTATCAGTTGAAGAATTCAGTGATGACTTCTTATTAGTATTGTTTACTTGTCTTATTGGTGAGTTACTAATTGATTGCCTCTTATCCTTGGTAACCTTGTTCTGTAGCTGACCACCTGTGTTGCCAACCCTAAGATTATTTACTTCTTGAACCTTTACTAGAGATAAAGATGCTGTAGCCTCTTCAGTTTTTAGTAGAATACTCTCTTCATGCACTTTAGAAATACTAGCGGTTGAATGAGTGTCAATTGACTTAAAGTTATCTTGAGACTCTTGTAATTTATCTGTGCTAGAATTCTCTGGAAGTTTAGTATCAGAGCCGAGATAAAAGTATGAACCAAATAATAGAAGTAGTGCACCAACTATCAGGGGTATCCAAAGGAATCTTCTCTTTGGTTTGGTTTCCAAGACTTCCGACAATATACCCGGACCCATAGCATCCCAGCTTAGGTGTTTTGGAAGCTCTTCCTCATTGCGGAAGGACTGTTTAAGATGTTGATGCTTATCCATAGATTAATTGTTTAGTATCAATTAAAAGATGTTTTTGAATCCACTTTATCGCTCTAAATAATTGAGATCTTGATGTTTCTGGGGTAATGTCCAACTGTTCGCTTATTTCTTTGTGACTATATCCGTCAATGATATTCATTAGAAATACAGTTTTATAACCACTTGGCATGTCAACGAGGAGAGTTTTTAGTGCTTCTGGGTCTAACTTGTCGAGGACATGTTCCTCTTCGTCCTGAAGTTCATGATGGTTCTCAAGCGGTACAAATAGGTTGAGCTTTTTCTCACTTCTCAGTACATCAATACATTTATTGACTGTAATTTGACTTATCCAAGATTTGAACTTGCCTTTGCTATCATCATATGATGCTATGCTCTTGAATGCACTCACGAATACTTCTTGCATGATATCTTGCTGTAATGTAGTATTGGAAACATAGTTTTTGATAATAGTGTAAACATAGGGAGCACATGCCTTATAGCATTGCTCAAAGGCAGATTGCTCCCTTTGCTTACATCCTTGTATGATTTGTGTTGTTACCAATTACTTAACAGTATGTATATTACTGACACAAATTAAAGAGTAAAAATGTTTCCTCAGAGTTTTCTAATTCGTCAGATTCGCCATCAATAACTATGGTTATTGGATAAACTAACTCACATAATAGTGCTGTGTTCATTGCTTCGTTATATGCTTCGGCATCAGTGATTTCGACTACACCTCCATCTACGTCAGTAGCAGATATTGGGTATTGAATATCAAAGCAAGCGCCATTTCCATCATCTATAGAAAAGATGAAAAGTGTAAATACATCTTCACCACTACAAACTTCCCAGTCTCCCCAACACTCGTTTAAAGCGTCACTCAATTCTTCTGAATTTTCGACAACTACCTCGTTGCCATCTTCGTCTGTAAGCGTCAAAGGATAAGCATAGTCAACTAGTTCTCCTGTGATCATCAAGTCACAGAGTTCCATATGGTCATTTACCGTAACGGTACTACCATCTGAAACCACCACGCTTAATGGAAATTCTACGGTGTAACATCCAATATATTCGAACCCATTTTCCCAATCCCATCCAGATGTGTCATTGTTTTCAAATCCATTGCATGTAATAAGGGCATCAAATAGTTCGTCGATATCATTTACTATTAGAGTTGTCCCATCTTCGTGGATAAGTATAATTGGAAAAACAAAAAAGTACAATTCACTAGTAACAGCGTTATTAAATGCCTCTTCACTATCAATTGAAGTAATGTTTCCTTCTAGATCTAATAAGTCTACCGGATAACTCAATGAATAACAAGAGTTATCATAGTTAATTTCGTAAGCTGGAAAATCTCCTTCTTCCCACCCTCCAGCAGGTACGCAAGCCACGAATACATCTCCAAGTTCATAAGCATCGGCTATAGAGACTGATTCATCATTGACTAGGACGTCAAGTGGATATACAAAGTCTACAATGATAACGCTATCTGTAAATATTGTTTCGAAATCTGTATCAGCCGTAATGGTGTAGGTATTGTCTTGGTCGTCAACCATGTCAAATGGGTAGAGAACAGTGATACAGTCAAGTAATAATCCATTTTCATCATCACCACTACTTCTATTGACGAGAGGGTTGATGTCCACATCGCTATCATCTACTTCCTCAGTTGGTGTCGTAATCGTAGTGTCAATAGGATCTTCCTTAGTACAAGAGCTGAACGTTATCATCGCCATCAAAGCTCCAAGAATTAATATTTTAAATGTTTTCATAATTTTTTTGTGTTATGCAGGATACTGTAATTTGATTAAAATAAAACTAACAGAACGTTCTTGCCTTATTATTCGACAAGACCATATCTTTCGTTGCACTCTACATTAAAAAAATATTCTAATTACCTCAATAAGCCCTAAATCATTTAGTGTTTGCTTATTGAGCAGTGATAATATATTGGAAGTCTAGGGTAGTGTCGTCTACTTCTACTTGGGAGAATCCAGCAGCATAGAGTTCTTCTTCGATGATACTCATGACGATGCGTTCGTTATACGGAGGGGCATCTATTGGCAATCTTTTGACCTTAAAATCGACGATCATAACCTTACCACCATCTGCAAGGTCTTGCTTCAAGCTGGTTAGATATGCAGTCCTATCTTGGATATATGGGATGACATTTACAAACAAGGCAATATCGGCCTCTCCTTTGTCTAACAAAGGGTCATCAGTCAGGGCAAGACGTGCTTTCATCTTAGCTTGTTTCTCTTCTGACATAGTACTCTTAAAAGCATTGATAAGGTTGACTAGGTTAGAATCAATTTCAATAGCTATGACTTTATTAGCCCGATGTACAAGTTGGAAAGAGAAGTACCCAGTTCCTGCACCAATATCTGCTACAGTTTTATCACTAATGTCTCCCAACTTATCGAGGATTAAGCCAGGCTTTTGCCAAGAAGTCCTTTCTGATAAGTTGATTTCTTCTTCGTTGCTCTGTGCTAATTCAACAGATGTTTGGTTAGCAGTGGTGGTATTTGTGTCTTGTGTTTCCCCACATGCCAACATGTAGAAGCTTAACAACAGTATGGAGATATAGTGGAGAATTAATCGCAAATGCCTTACTTTTTAATAAAAATACGATTAATCTTTAGAATTGCTCAGTAGATCCTAACCTTGGAAGTAAATTTCTTTCATGACCTTCTCAAGTTTTGCCCTTATAGTCTTTTGCTTGGCATCAAAACCATTGACAATTATACAAAAGGATTTTCTTCGTCCGGACTTACATTTAACAAGTCCAGTGTAGCTAATCACTGAGCTCATTGTTCCTGACTTAGCCCAGATTTTGCCAGCAGCCTCTGATTGCTTAAAATGACCTGCGATAGTTCCAGAAACTCCACCTTGAGGAAGAAAGTTGAGGACATAGTTGAAGTTGTTTTTGATAGTATACTTTCTCAAGAAGTCAGCTAACATATAGCTACATACATTATTTCTAGCAGAGAGTCCACTACCATCCTGCATCGTCAGACAGGTGTGCTCTACCTTGAGTTTTTTCAAATATCTTTTGATTGCAGAGATGCCTAGCTGTCCTGAGCCATTTTTCCTCACAACATGGCCTAGAGTCTTGAGCATAGACTCGCAATAGAGGTTGTTGCTTTCAAGATTAGCCTGCTTGACGATATCCTTGAGTGGAGGAGAATAGAGTTTGCCTATTTCTTCTTTGTCAATGGTACTTCTCAGAGGGGTGAATTGGACCTTAGTTTCTAAAGATTGGATCCCGTACTTCTCCAGCTTCTTACCCACCATTTGAGCCAAAAACTTTGGAGGGTCTGGGATCGATCCCTTAATAGAAAAAGTCCCAGCTCCTGCAGGAATTGTCCCGATGATACGCTTGCTAAAGTTATAAGGTCCACCGAAGATGTAGGCATTGTCACCTGTGCCAGCGCTATCGACAGCTACTTCGTTCGAAAATTCGAGGTCAGGGATGTTAGGGTAGTGGCTTTTGATTTTTGGTCTCCTTCCTACGACTCCTCGATTGTCAAAGTAGATTGTGTATTTATTCTCATTAATGTTAATTCCCCAAGCGCCACTAGCATAGTAGTTGCCTAAGTCATTCCACTGCCATGTTGGTGCTACGGGGTAGCTATTGTATATAGATTCGTCAGCTATGATAGCTCCATCAATGCAGGTAATTCCAGCATCTTTGATGATAAGGGCGATGGCATCTATTGCTTCTTCATATGTGGGGAAGCCAGAAAATTTGCCAGAACCTAAAGTAGGGTCACCAGAGCCAATGATGTGGATGTCGCCTTTGAGAGTCCCATCTTCTAGAATAGCTCCCTTGTAAGCAATGGTCGTCTCATATTGAAACTCCTCTCCTATCACATCTAGAGCTGTCAATGTAGTCAGGAGTTTTTGGCTAGATGCAGGAATAGCAACATTGTAAGGCCTTATAGCAGCATCCAAAGTGCCATCGTCTATATCTAAAATGGACAGAGTAATGTTGCTATGTTTGAATTCATTGCTGGATAATATCCGTTCGATGTTGGATTGCAGCTTTATGTTTTGCCCAAGGCAAGCAAAGTGCATTGCCAATCCACCTATGATGAATAATGTTCTAATCAATTTCTTTAACATCGTATCCAATATTGAACAGTGCATCGCCTTGATTGACTACCGATGCATTGTTGTGTCCTATGATATGACCATCCTTAGTGGAGGTCACTGTTACTGATTTATTGCCAAATGGATCCTTAATGAATCCAATGGGTTCGCCTTTCATGACTGCCTGGCCAGAGGACTTAGTCCAGATAAATAGACCAGAGAATGATGCTCTGATCCAAGAAGTCTTGTTAACAAGGTATTTATTATGGGCAAAGGGTGGATTGGGATTGTCTATCATCCCAAAATGTGCTAACACATTGTTAATCCCATAGATGGCATTGGTAATAGCAAAGCCATTGAGCCTAATTGATTCACCTGCCTCGTACACCACCGCGGGAATACCCAAATCCTTGCATGCTCTTCTAAAAGAATTGGGGATTGTCGCTTTCTCGATAATGTATTGGGAGCCAAATACTTTGGCAAGTTCCAAGGATTCTTTGTCCCCTTTGGAGTATCTCACCTGTGGGTAGTTATACCTTGATGCACCACCAGTATGTAAGTCTATGGCATACTCCACATGAGGGAGGATTTTTTTCGTCAGATTTCTTGCTACTCTTGCCGCTAATGAGCCACTAGACGAACCGGGAAAACTTCGGTTGACATCCTTACCATCCGGTACATCTCTACTGAAGTTGATAAACCCAAATACATTCAAGAGTGGAATAGCGATGACGGTACCACGCTTGATTGCACTTAAGGTATCTGCTTCGATGATTCGTCTGATGGTTTCGACACCATTGATTTCATCACCGTGGACACCGCCTTGCAGTAAGAGGACTGGTCCGTCTTCTTTCCCTCTATACACATGGGCAAGAATTGAGATTTGGGTGTCGGAAGGTAGTCTACCTACTAGTAATTTGACCTGTTTGTATTCTCCAGGGGCAATCGATTCTCCATCTACCACTAGCACATTATCCTTGTTCACTTTGTCTGAAGTCATACTGATCTTTCTATATAATTTATGATTTTACCTGCTATATCTACCCTTGTCGTGCCTTCTATCCCTTCGAGTCCAGGAGACGCATTGACTTCTAATATCATTGGTCCTTTCTTAGACCTCAGCATGTCTACTCCGGCTACTTTTAGCCCTAGCAGGCTGACTGCTTTGAGAGCTGTTTCTACTTCTTCATGTGTTGGCTTGATAGCTTCAGCAAACCCACCTCTATGCAAGTTGGATCTGAATTCTCCGGCTTTTGCTTGTCGTTTCATTGAGGCAACTACCTCGCCATCTACGACAAATAACCTATAGTCAGCACCCTTGGCTTCTTCTATGAATTCTTGCACCATCACTTTTTGCTTAGTCTTATTGAAGGTCTCTAGCAGCGATACCGCTTGACTTCTTGACTCTGCCTTGAGTACTCCGACTCCGTGAGTCCCACTGATTAGTTTGATGATGACTGGGTATGTTCCCATTGTGTCAATGAGCTCTTCATACATTAGGCTGTTGTGCAAGATAAGGGTCTTTGGTACTAAAAGGTCATTTTTGACCAATGTCTGCAAGCAACTCAACTTGTCACGACTATTAGTCAAGGCCTGAGATGAGAGTACACTGAATATATCGAGTACTTCTAGCTGTTTCAATAGGCCTACACCAAGGCTCGTGTAAGACTCTCCAATCCTTGGAATGATAGCATCTGAGTTTGTAATTGATTCTCCAAAGTATTCTACATCAGTATTGCCATTCTGAATTATGAAGTCACAATTAGAGTAGTCAATCACTCTTACGTAGTGATGTTTTGCTCGAGCAGCTTTGATTAAGCTTTGTGTGCTATACAGTGCTGCATTCCTAGAAAGAATTGTAATATTCAATTCGATATAAGTTTAGTGAAGTGAACTAGTAATTGGTCTTACCCCACTTCTTTTCTCTTTGCAAAATTGCTAACATTCTTGTGACGTAAAATTCCCTTAAAGTCAAATTTACAACATATAACAAATTTAACATATTAATATTTGATTATATGTCTAGAATAGAATTTTAGCTAACTACTTGAGATTCAAGTGCAATGTTCAGTATTGAGTTCTCTAATGCTCTAATTTTTGCTATTGATTTATTTCATTTGGGTCACTTTGTATTATTTGCCTACTTTAGTAGTTATGGAGCACCTAATGATAGTAGAGAAGAACAATAAAAAGACTATTCGGTCTTGGGCTATGTTCGACTGGGCAAACAGTGTTTACTTTCTCGTAATTTCTACGGCTGTCTTTCCACCGTATTTTACTAGATATACTGATGATACTCTGTCAATATTTGGTGTGTCATTCACCAATTCGGCCTTTTACTCTTTTATAGTGTCTGCAGCTTATTTGATACTAGCCTTACTTATGCCTTTGCTCTCGGGCATGGCTGATTATGGAAACAAGAAGATGTACTTTCTTAAGATATTTACTATTGGAGGTGGTCTGGCTTGTATGATGATGTACTTCTTTGTTGATACTGCTTCTGTTTGGATTGGATCAATTGCCTTTTTAGTGGCGACCTTGGGAGCAGCTGGTGGACTAGTATTTTACAATGCCTACCTTCCTCAGATTACCGATGAAGAACAATACGATTTTGTTAGTGCTAAAGGGTATACTTACGGTTATGTTGGTTCTGTGATTTGTCTTATGATGATATTAGTACTAGTGTTGAAACCTGAGTTGTTTGGAATAACTAGCGAGACACTACCAATGCGGATTGGGTTTGTAATTGTCGGCTTGTGGTGGATAGGATTTGCGCAACTAGCTTTTAGAAATTTGCCGCCAGATGCCACTGGCAAACTACCTAAAGGATTAGTCAAAAAGGGTATAGGACAATTGAGAAATGCATACGCCTATGTCAAATCTAATCGTAACATAGGAAGGTTTTTGCTTTCTTACTTCTTCTATATTGCAGGTGTCAATACTGTGATTTATTGTGCCACTATATTTGGCGAAGTTGAGCTTAACCTAAAGACATCAGAATTAATAATAACGGTATTAATTATTCAAATAGTAGCTATAGCTGGCGCCTATCTCTTCGCTTGGGTTTCTAAATTACGAGGGAATAAATTTTCATTGATGGCAATGCTGATAATTTGGATAGTGCTTTGTGGTGCAGCATATTATACCACAGGAAAACTCTATTTTTATACATTATCCGCATTTGTTGGTATGGTCATCGGAGGGATTCAATCTCTGTCAAGGAGTTCCTACTCTAAGATGCTCGATGAAGACCTCGGAGAGGTCACAAGTTTTTACTCTTTCTATGATTTTCTGACGAAGATTGCAGTAGTGGCCGGCACATTTATTTATGGTTTAGTTGATTTTATTACGGGCAATCTTCGCTATTCGATATTGTCTATCGGTTTGTTTTTTGTGATAGCGATAGTGATCATGCTAGGGGTGAGCTTTGAGAAGAAAGAGAAGCCTTATTTGGCTGTATAGAATAACAAAGCAGATGATTAAAACCCATCTGCTTTGTTATGTAATACTGTATTAGTTAGTGTTATTTCACCACATGTACTTGAGTAGTCTGTTGTAAACCCCCGCTAGTAGCTCTTAGAATATAAGTACCTGTTTCTAAATTAGAAAAGTCTAGTACTGTTTCATTACTATTCACTTGCCTTGAAGTAATTTTCCTTCCCAAGATTGAGAATACTTCAATATTGGTTAACCTGTCAAATCCTTCTAAAGTAAGAGTGACAACGTTACTACTAGGATTAGGGAAAACAGAAAGAGAAACATCATTGGTAACATCATCTGTATTTGAAACCACTTCAAACACAACTTCTCCATCTAAGGCAGTATTCACAGCTGCTAAGAAATCTTCAAAAACATAGATATTATAAGGATCAGCTACTATTTCCCTATCCGACGGTCTAATGACATTGACAGTTGGAAAACCAAATGGGGCATAAACATTTAAGTTTAACGAAAGTGGAGTTTCATTGATTACTGGATAAGTAGTGCCTTCTAACCAGTTTCCGAAAGTATTTGATCCGGTTCCTTGCAAGTCATCCAACGTAGTAGTAGCATCTCCTTCATAATAGATTACTCTAACTTGGTTAGTTCCATCTGGTCCAAATTGTTCGTGCATCTCTTGTAGGACATGCGACTGGTGAAGAGACCAACAAGGCTCACACCATGTTGCTGAAACATCTACAATAGCTACAATACCTTCGTCTAAAATATTTGCATATAGTGATATCTCATTTCCATCAAGGTCCGTGACAGTAAAGTCATGGGCAGTTCCAAGTTGTGCATTGATATTGATTGAATATAAGACTGCAAAAGTAAAGAGTATAATTTTATTCATAATTCTGTATTGTTTATTAAAAAATCGAAGATATAAAAATTGTATAATTATATGGATGAGTTCAAGTTGAATTACCCGAACACAACCTTAAATATATCCAAACTTTTAGGCCTGGTGAACCCAGGTATATGATATTGAAAGTAGAGGACTAAGAGATCTATCAAATCATACTTCTCAGACCTACTAAAGCTCAATGCTTGCACTGTTGACCATTCATTATTGATCACTTTTGATAAGTTGCTAGAGACTAGTTGGTCTGGGTGATAGCCTTCTATTGCGATACTGGCGGTAGTGAATCCTCCTGTCCTAATGTCAAAGTAGATGTCATTTTGACTATTGTAATTGTTGTTCAGTTCATACCCAATCAGGCTAGCCAGTTGGACTAGAAAATAAAGGTGGTAGTTACCAGCTTGACTCGGCTGTTGATCTATGAAGTCAAGTCCTTCCTTGGTATAGTTGTAGAAATGGCTAGCAACGTCTAGTTCTTTAGCTACTTTCTGGATGCATTCTATGATGAAATTGCCAAGAGCAGTGATCGGTACTTGGCTTAGTAGGTTGTTGTAGTGTTGTAAGAGTTTAGCTTCTTTGATTCTAGCTAGGCTATCTCCCTTGGTGGGGTAGTGGACTATACTCAATTGTTGTAATGGGTGGTAGATGCTGGCATTGTATTTTTTTGCACTTCTTACCCCACTTACAATCATGGGTATCACACCCGACTCTTCGGTCAATACTTCGAGTATGAGGCTGGACTCACCATACTTCATACTTTTTACTACTATGCCATTTGTCTTTAACACCAAGTAAATGTACTATCAATTCTACTTACAGACACCACCTACCAAAAGGAAGGATATCTATGAGCATTTATGCTATCTAGAGTGAGGTCTATGGATTTGTAGAGTTCTAGTAATTCATTGAATACAATTCTCAGCTCAATTGGCTCTTTGTCAAAACCATAAACCTTGGTATTATAGGTCCCTTGTGGAGTGTTGACAGTGAGAAAGCAAGTCTGATCATCAGTCCAAGATGCTGTATAGGTAGTCTTCAGTGAATCTAATGTTATACAATCCAATTTGCGATGTATTCTGGATAGAGTGCCTTGGTCTATTTGGCCTGAGAAATAGCCAAGCTTGTCTGTATATGCTCTACCTTCGAAAAGTATCTTTCCAAAGCCATCAATAGTGACCTTCATATCTGGGCAGCTCCCATAGCATTGGGATGAGGTAAATGCAATAGAATCATACTGTCTAGGATGCTTTGGGGTCGTTTTTACAAGGTTGAATGTGTCAAATTCGGTAGCATCACTATATTTCAAATTCGCAGCAAGAGTGCTGGGATCTGTAACCAGGGTGAGTGTATTGTACTCATGTTCTAAGATGTGAAAGCGATACTCTTTTATAGTTGTTTTCTGATGTCTTACAGCCGAGTCACGTACGATGATGACTTGATCACTTATCTCATATTGGGCAAACCTACCTGTAGGGTAAATGAACGAGCATCTATCATTGCTAAATGAAAAGCAGATCTTGTCGTTGTCTTTTGTTATCCAATCTCCTTGTAAGTCTGTATAGGATGTCTCTTTTTGACAACTCCAACATAGAGAGGCTAATATCAGTAGTAGTGACCTTGTTAGAAATACTTGCATAGTATATAGATGCCTAAGACTCGTCACCTTGGTGTAATTCCTCAGATAATTAGATAGTAATAGCTTAAAATTCCCAACCTTCAATAGGTGCTTGCTTGTATTTTGCCTTGGTTTCTAGTCTCTGCTTTTGCCTTCTCCAAATCAATTGCGTAAAATCATCAATGATGTCACCTGTTTTGTTTTGATTCAAGACTCGTTTTAGATCCTTTTCTAATACATCCAACCTATATAAGTAACTCATGAGTAAGTCGGGTTGAATTTCCAACATATAGCCAACCCGCTGACGAATCGCATCAATGATGTCTTGTTCATTGTAGTCACTGGACTTAGGGAGTATGTTGTCAAATGAGTCTTGCATGAATACTATTGATTTAAAATTTCTTCAAGGATACTTCGAGTATTACTCAGTCTTGGAATCTTGCTTTGTCCACCAATCTTTCCTTTTGATGCTAACCAATTCGTGAAAGTATTCGTTTCCGCAATGGTGATTTTGAGCCTATCAAGGGCCATGTTTTCATAGCGCTTAGCGTCATAGTCGGAGTTAATACTACGTAGTGTATCGTCTAGGGTTTGCTCGAATTGACTAAGATCATCAGGTAGTTTATCAAATTCTATGAGCCACTCATGACCACCTTTGACTCCTTGTTCTATGAAACGAGGAGCTACAGTATAGTCCTTGATTGAGCAGTGATGATGGTCGCAAGCTAGATCAATGGCCTTGTTAGTATTATGTGCCATAACTTCTTCGCCAAATACATTAATGTATTGCTGTACTCGACTTGAGATCTTAATTTTGAATGGGGCAAGACTAGTAAACTGGATGACATCACCTATCACATACCTCCATAGCCCAGCCGTAGTGGTGACTACCAAGACATAGTCAACTCCAATCTCTACATCTCTCAGGGATAATATATCTCTTTGCTGAGCATGATAGTCGCTAAACTTGACAAATTCGAAGTAGACATCATTGTCCAAAAGGAGTAACATCCCTTCTTCGTTGATATCATCTTGTAGAGCAAAGTAGCCTTCACTGGCATTGTACATGTTAATGTAGTGCATGTCATTGTCAGGAAAGTAATCATGGAACCTGGTTCGATAAGGCTCGAAACTTACTCCACCATGCATGTAGTAGGTCGCATCAGGCCAAACCTCTCGCATTGTAGACTTGCCAGTATGCTCTAAGATCGAGTCAAATAGTACAGTGGTCCAAGTAGGCACACCAGCAATAGAAAATACCTCATGCTTACTGCATTTGACAGTCATAATGTCAATCTTTGCTTTCCAGTCAGACAGTAGAGCAGTCTTGAAGTCCGGCGAATAAAAAGGCCTACCCACTGTAGGCATACTATTAATAATGATCCCAGAGATATCACCTACTATGATGTTTTCATTGCGAGGCCATGGACTGATGCTACCCCCCATTAATAAGTTTTTTTGTGCAAAAATCCTGCTATCTGGGTTAGCATTGTAGATAATGGTGACATTGTCCCAACTGCCCTTGTAGTGTCCATTGATGAGGTAGCGATCAGAAACAGGTATATACTTAGACCTGCCATTAGAGGTGCCTGAGGACTTGGCAAACCACTTGACAGTTCCTGGTAGTAGGATGTCAGCCTCGCCAAGCATCATTCGATCTATTAAAGGTGCAATGTCCTCGTATTCAACAAGTGGTGCATTACTAAAAAAATCTTTGGGTTGATTACTGATATGATGTGTCTTCGCATAAGCACATTGACTACAAGTCTTAAGAATAGTTTGCAGCACCTTTTGTTGAGCTTGATGTGGATGTTGCTTGATATATGCTATTCTTGGTAGCCGATACTTTAAGTAGCGTTTAATCAGTTTATTGAATAGCGAAATCATTAGATACCTACGAATTCTAGTTTGTTAGGAATAGATCAATTACTGCGAAGTAAATTTGGATAAAAATAAGGTATAATCTTGTTAAGAAGTAAATAGAATATATTATTATTTTTGCAAATATATAAAACAAACAATATCAAGTTTTAAGACTATGATGAAGTCACTCTCACGTTGGATTTGGATAGGAGCAATATTAGGCATTTTTTGTTTTGCCTTAATGATGGTACTCATCTCTCTGACTAAGATGCCAGATACAGAGGAGTTAGAAAATCCCAATTATGAGTTTGCTACACTTATCTATAGTGCTGATATGCAGGAACTTGGGAGATTTTTTAAGTTTAATAGGGAGAATGTCAGTTACGAATCCCTCAATCCCTATATCACCAAGGCCTTGATAGCTACAGAGGACGAGAGGTTTTTCAAACATAGTGGAATAGATGTCAGGGGCACAGCTAGAGCCTTGGTCTACATGGGTAAGAAGGGTGGTGCCAGTACCATTACCCAGCAGTTGGCAAAATTATTTTTTACCGATAGGTCATCAAACATCGTAAAAAGAATCTACCAAAAATTTAAGGAATGGGCCATCGCTATCGAATTTGAAAAACGATATACCAAGGAAGAGATCATTGCGATGTACCTTAATAAGTTTGACTTTTTGTACAATTCTTACGGAGTATCACCAGCAGCCCAAACCTATTTTCAAAAGAATCAAAGAGAGTTGAGAGTGGAAGAGGCAGCAGTATTAGTTGGGATGCTGAAGAACCCTTCGCTATACAATCCTAAGAAGTTTCCGGAGAATGCTCAGAAAAGAAGAAATATTGTCATGTATCAAATGGTCAAGAATGGATATTTGAAGAAGACTGACTTTGATTCATTGAGTCAGATTCCAGTGGATGCCTCTAAATTTCAGCGTACAATACACTCAGATGGAGTGGCTACCTACTTCAGAGCTACACTTACTTCCTATCTTAAGAAGTTGTTAGAAGATCCCAAGTATAAGAAGCCAGACGGAACCAAGTACAATATCTATGAAGATGGATTGACCATTTACACCACCATCGACATGCAAATGCAACAACATGCTGAAGCTGCAGTAACAGCTCACATGAAGGAGTTGCAGGCTAGGTATTTTGCTTTTTGGAAAGGGAAGGACCCTTGGACATACAAGGCTGATGAGACACAGCGTAAGATCAGAAGAGATGGACTTAAGCGTCTTATTAGAGAATCGGAAAGGTTCGCTAGTATGAAGACTAAATATATGAACGAGCCGATTCAAGCAGTATTGAGTAAGTACCCAACTTCGAGAATGTGGGATGCAGACATCCTGAGAATGAAGAAGGCCGAAGGGGACAAAAACTATCTTAATAGGTTGCTGAAAGATGAGTACATCAGCAAGAACCAAAAGCAAACCTACGAGAAAGTCCTAGCAGACCCACTTTGGAAAGATGTCAAAATGCAGTGGGGTAGATTGGATCAGAATGCTGACAAAGAATTTTCCAAAGATGTCAGTATGAAGATCTTTGATTATGAGACAGGTAGAGAGAAGACTGTAACCATGACACCATTGGATAGCATCAGGTATCACAGGATGCATATGCAACTTGGTAGTGTATCAATGGACCCTAGAAATGGAGAAGTCAAGACTTGGGTTGGAGGTATTGGCAACAAATACTTCCAGTATGACCACGTACTTGCTGATAGGCAGGTAGGTTCTACGTTTAAACCATTCATCTATGCAACGGCTATCTCACAGCAAGCGCTATCGCCATGTACCAAGGTGGATGATATTCAATATACTATTCCTGCAAGAGACCCTAATTTTGGCTTAATGGAGTCGTGGTCACCGTCAAATGCTCGTGGCACATTCAGTGGAGCTAAGATGACACTTCTTGATGGACTTAAGACATCAACAAACTCTGTATCTGTATGGCTTATGATGCAATTGGGTAGTCCTGAGTTAGTCCGTGATATGGTGCAGCAGATGGGTATCTCAAAGCGTAAGGTGCCATCAGCACCTTCAATATGTCTAGGTAGCGCAAATCTCAATGTACTAGAGATGACGTCAGCATATTGCACATTTGCTAACAATGGAATCTTCCAAAAACCGACATTCGTCAAAAAGATTGTAGATAAAAATGGCAAGATAGTTTACCAGTCCACACCTGAGAAGCGTAGAGTGATTCAGGAAAGATACAATCATGTCATGGTGGAGATGCTGAAGTATGCAGCGTCATCAAGGCAGAGTTGGCTTGAGACAGAGTTTGGAGGTAAGACTGGTACTACTAATGACTATGTAGATGGATGGTTCATGGGTATTACGCCTGAACTAGTGACTGGAACATGGGTTGGTGGAGAAGATCAGTGGATTAAGTTTGAGACCTTAAATGATGGGCAAGGTGGAGTGATGGCAAGGCCTTATTTCTTGGATTTCATGAAACGTATTGAGTCGGATCCTAAGATTGATTACGATGAGACTGCACAATTCTACCAACCAGCAGGTGATGTGATCGAAATGGATTGCTCAAAATACTCAGTATATAAAGAAGACTATGATACAGGCTCGAGCGACGTAGACTCAGCTGCTACTGAAAATGGTGATGGATTAATATTCAAAAAAGTCATTATTCCTACCCAAGAAGATGAATTTGAGGAGGACTTTTAATAGGATACAGTAGGTTGAATGCTCCCATGAATCTACTAAAGTAATTATGTAACTAGACGATGCTGTTGCTTAGCCAAAGATGCTAAGATTGACTAGCCACTCTATACCAACGGTAGCCTTGTAGGAGAATCACTGGCATGGCATGGACAAGAGCTGGTTGCCAATTGTAGTGAATAAAAGCCCAATGCACAAAGACCAAGAGAGCCGCTAGGTATCCCCAATTATGGATTTTCTTCCAAGTTTTTTTCAACCTCAATACCCATCCATCCGTACTTGTAATCGCCATTGGAATCCAAATCATAAACCCTAACCAAGCAGTGATAAGTCCAAACTCAAAGCACTCTCTGACAACCATATTTATAGGTACTTCTACTAAATAAGCAATAGTATGATACAGGCCGTAAGCAAAGGCAGCTAAACCGAAATACCGTTTATTTCGGTTTAGCCATTTTGGAAATTTGTATCTAGGAAATAGCATCATCAAAGGAGTTGCTATCAATGAAAAGACCAAAAATCTTGCACTAAACTCTCCTGTGGCATGCATCAAACTGTCATAAGTCATGCGTTGTGTGAGTAAGCCGATTGTAAACATTGCACCTGGAATCATTAGAAATACCCAGAGAATGATCTTACTTCGCCACCAAGGGAGTTGAATTGTTGTATTCATAGTGAATATATCGTTTTTACTTTAGTTTGTAAGTCACAAGAGCTACAGACCCACCGAACATGAATTGAATAGCATACTTTCCACTCTTAGCAATGCTGTTTAAGAATACTTGACTATCTGACATGTTAGCATTATCTACATAAATATAGGTGTCATTATGGAAGTTTGGTTCGAGCATGTTGAATAATGGCATGTACAAATCTTTCCACCCATCCAAAAGTAGCAAATCAATTGGATCTTGGTGTCCCTTCAGTGTCTCCATTGCATCTCCAATCCTAACTTCTATGAGATCATTGACACCAGCTTTCTTGAAATTTTCAATGGCCTTATTTGCCTTTGAAGCAATAAGTTCTGTTGTGATTATTGATCCTCCTGTTTCAGAAACTCCTTGTGCTAGATAGAGTGTTGATATTCCAAATGAGGTTCCAAATTCCACGACTTGCTTAATGTCATTTTGAACAATAAGACGTGTCAAGTCCTCACCTTGTTCACTCGAAATAGATAGGTAGACATGTTCGAAGTCTATGGGTTGAATTGGTCTAAACATACTCTTTGCTGCCCCTTTCATCATCTTGATTTTATCTAATCTAGAATCTTTGAAGAGTGCATTAAGTGTAGCTTCGACCTTTGTTGCTTGTGTGGAAGGCATATGTAATATTTAATTGAGTAATACTGCAAATGTCGTCCGAAAACACCTCAAGCCGCAATGTAATTATGGGAGTTTGTAGGGTCATTATGCAACCAAAACCTCTTTTTTGAATGTTTGCAAAAGCTTAAATATTTATCTATTTCTGCCATTTGACGAATTAAACCGCAGCGTTTTTCGTTTTATTTAGACATTCGACAATAATGTAACCTTGTTATATCCAATTGAATGCTTATGAATACACTAAGAATATATATCATTTGTTGCTTACTTGGGTTCTGTTCTTTTGGACAGAGTCAGATGCTAGAAGACATGCCATGTGAGGTGGAGAATACCACATGGACTCCTGGAGAATCTCTAGTTTACAAAGTCTACTACAATTGGCAGTTTATTTGGATACCGGCAGGAGAAGTGACTTTTGATATTGTCGAAACAGACACCAGCTACTTATTGGATGTCAAGGGAGAAACCTATCCATCGTATGACTCCTTCTTCAAAGTCAGAGACAAGTACTACTCAGAAATAGACAAGGAGACTCTCCAGCCAATCTACTTTGTCAGAGATGTCCACCAAGATAAATATGTGAGATATGATAGTTTGTATTTTAACTATGATGCGGGGATAATTGAAGAATATCTAGGTAAGACTAAGGAAACAGCAGAATACTTTGAGTTTGAAATGAATGACTGTGTCCAAGACATGGTGTCGATAGTATATTATTTAAGAAACTATGATGTAGGGCAGATGTATGCAGGCAGTGAACTACCGATTAATGTCTTCTACGATAAGGAATATTTCAATCTGAGAGTAAAAGTCCACGATACCGAAACTCGAAGAATCAAGGGCATGGGCAAGAAGCCAACAATTAAGATTACCCCTCAGATTATCACTGGTAATGTGTTCAAGGAGGGCGATGAAATGAGTATCTACGTGCTCAATGACGATAGTAAGGTGCCTCTTATGATAGAGAGTGCTGTAACAGTAGGCTCAGTCAAGGTTGTGCTTCAAGATTATAAGAATACAAAGACTGAGATATTTTAGTCTATGAAGGGACTTATTTATACACTATTAGTAGTTGCTTTGCTTGTCGTGGCATTCTTAGCAGGCACATGGTACATTAAGCAACAGCAGCACCAAGAGCATCGAGCAGAATTGGTCTTAGAAAACATCGAAAAAGTATGGAAACTGTCAACTGTAGAAGCGACTATTTCTGAGATATATAAGTTCAAAGATTATTACTATTACGATGTTAGTCCTCTGAGAAAGACAGCATTAGTCAAGGTCAATGCAAGAGTGCAAGCTGGATTTGACTTTGATAGTATTCAGATAGAGATGAATGAGGACACTCGTGTCATTGAGTTTGCTGGATTTCCAAGTGCTGAAATACTCAGCGTTGACCACACTCTAAGTTACTATGACATCCAACAGGGATCGTTCAATAGTTTCTCGCCTACAGAACTTACTGACATCCAAGCGAGGGCTAAAGATTCTATACAATCAGCTGCAATCAAGTCAAATATTCTTGTGGAAGCAGAGCAATCCAAGGCTGATATGATAGAGCTCATTACATTGGCTGCAAAAGGGATGGGATGGGCAGCAACTTTTAATCATGAAGAAAGTCAGAGTTTGCAATTGAAGGACTAATTTTTCTCTATCTTTGCTAGTCTTAAGACTAAAACAATAAAATGTTACAAAAGACAACCTCACAGCTTAAAGTTAGATACAAGAGTAATAAGCGTAAAGATGAGTTTGCTAAGGACTTAATCGGCAGGGTCAATGCTTATTTCAAAGAAAATAATATCTCTAAGTATGCTAACAAGGAGATGATATTCAAGACAGTGCTAGGCCTATTAGGATTTGTAGTGATGTATGCATTGATTATTTCTAATGTATTCAGCGGCAGCGTTTGGTCTATTCTGTTAGCATTTACGGCACTAGGATTTATCAATATATTCATCGCAATGAATATTATGCATGATGCCTGCCATAATGCTTACTCAGCAAAAAAGAAGGTCAATAAGATCATGGGATATACCATGAACCTGATTGGTGGCAACTCTTATCTCTTTACTCGCATGCACAATGCACATCACGCATTTGTCAACATTGCAGGAATTGATGTCACATTAGAATCGCATGGTATGTTTAGATTTACCCCACATGAGCCATATGCACCTATTCACAGGTTTCAGCACATTTATGTGAGCTTTATCTATGCGATAGTAAGTATGCACTGGGTATTGGTCAAAGATTTCAAATGGTTTTTCATAGAAGATTCTATTGGAAATGAGAAGAATATACAGCATCCTAAGAGTGAGTTGTGGACATTATTGATTACCAAGGCTATGTACTATAGTTATGCCATAGTCATTCCTTTGCTAGTAATCAAAGCTCCAGTATGGGTTATCTTACTTGGGTTTGTAATGATGCACTTACCTTCTAGTTTGTTTTTTGCATTGGTATTTCAGATCACACACGTATATAATGGTACTCATTACCCATTGCCAGACGATGAGGGAAATATCCAGAACAACTACTTCATGCATGTCTTAGAGACTACGGCTGACTTTTCTAGGAAGTCTAAGTTATGGACGTTTATGATGGGAGGGATTAACTTACACGTGGCTCACCACTTATTTCCTACGATATGCCATGTGCATTATCCACAGATGACTGAAATTATTCGGGAGACGGCAGAAGAATACGGTATACAATACTATGAGAATCCTGGTTTTTGGAATGCATATGGCAAGCACTTGACGCTTATGCATAAATTGAGTAAGCCAGATGGTGCCGTACCACAGTATGGGAGCAGTGCTGCTTTCAACTAGAAATTAATCTAAATCTAACCTGCTTAGTGTGATTAGTCATCTTGTCGAAAGGGTGACTAGAATGACATAAGTACCTATCAGCCTGCGCCAGTGTGTGGGTGTTATTATTATATTGAAAAAGCAAGAGCAGTTATGAAAAAGGTAGAACGTATCCAGGAATTCGAAAGGTTAGTCAACAAGAAATACAAGATATATAATAGTCTATTCCTGAATCTTCCATACAGGCAGGTCAAGAACATTGGAAACCTAGTCCCAATACTGCATCAAGAGTGTCAAGAAGGTCTCGAAGCGGGGAATAATCCCAAGGATATCCTAGCAGCATTCTTCAATAGACATGCAAAAATCGAAAGTGAGGCTGAGCAGATCAGCTTCATGTTTAGCATTATACAATATGTCGAAAGACAGGTAGTACTTTATGATAGTATAGAAGATAGTGCCTTTGATAGAATCAATGCCTTAGGAGACTATATCTCAGTTGAGAATATCTGGGAAGGTCACAAAAGGTCTGAGCAAAGAGATGCTGTATTGGCTAAGCTATCAAGCTTTAGTTCTAGGATAGTATTCACAGCTCACCCGACACAATTCTACCCACCTTCAGTATTGGATATCATAGGAGCTCTCAGAGATTATATTCCCGCTAACAATGTCGATGCTATCGATTTGACTTTACAGCAATTAGGCTTGACATCACTGCTTAATTCTAAGAAGCCAACTCCCTATGACGAAGCTAAAAACATCATTTACTTCCTTAGAAATATCTATTACAACGCCATAGGGAATTTGTACTCTCAAATCAAGAGGACTGTAGATACAGAGGACTTCCAAAATTATGATTTGATCAAGTTAGGGTTCTGGCCAGGAGGAGATAGAGATGGCAACCCATTCGTAACAGCAGAGATCACTAAGAGTGTAGCAGACGAACTTAGAATGACATTGATGAAATGCTACTATAGTGATGTCAAAAAACTAAAAAAATTACTCTCATTTAGAGATATAGAAGATAGCTTAGATACATTAAATGAAGACCTCTACGCTGCTATGTTTGACAGTGAAAAGTTAATCAATATTGAAGAGGTATTAGCTCAACTTGGAGTAGTGAGAAAGACACTGATCGAGAAGTATCATGCACTCTACTTAGACCAACTTGACCTATTTATTGACAAGGTCAACATCTTCAAGTCTCACTTTGCTACCCTTGACATCAGACAGGATCATAGCAAGCACTATAGCCTCGTAGAGCAAATATTGGTACATAATGGTAAGCTCAAGTCATCTTTAGAAGAAGTCAGTGACGCTGACCTGCTAGCAATATTGGCAGACAAATCGATCACTCTTGATGGATTCAAAACTGATGACGCTACTGCTCAAGATACGCTTGACAATATCCGACAGCTAGCCCATATCCAGACCATGAATGGTCAAGATGGTTGCAATAGGTATATCATCAGTAACTCGGAGGATATTTTTTCTGTATTGTTCGTACAGTCACTGTTCAAATGGTGTGGTTGGGATGAGATTACCTTCGACATAGTGCCACTCTTTGAAACAATGAAGGGAATGTCTGAGTCGTCAACTATTATGAGGACCCTATTAGATGATCCAGTCTATCGTCAGCATGTAACCCAAAGAGGCAATAGCCAGACGATGATGCTTGGGTTCTCAGATGGTACCAAGGATGGAGGCTACCTCAAGGCCAATTGGTCAATATTCAAAACTAAAGAAGTCTTATCCAAGGCATGTAGCGACTATGGTATTGAGGCTATATTTTTCGATGGTAGGGGAGGACCGCCAGCTAGAGGAGGAGGAAAGACTCACAAGTTTTACGCATCACAGACCAAGGATATCGCTAATAATGAGATCCAATTGACGATCCAAGGACAAACAATTACCAGTACATATGGTACAGAAGAGCAGTTTGCACACAATGTTGAACAATTGATTTCAGCTGGACTTAGAAATGAGTTTGGTACAGATAATGGATCAGTAGATAAGCATTCAAGAGCATTGATAGAAGAAGTTGCAGAATTGAGTTTTGCTAAGTATCAAGCGCTTAAAGAACATGATAAATTCATCCCATACCTAGAGCAAAAGTCAACACTTAAGTACTATGCAAAGGCTAATATTGGTAGTAGACCAAGTAAGCGTGGTAATAAGGCGCAATTGACTCTGAGTGACTTGAGAGCTATCTCTTTCGTTGGTTCTTGGTCACAGCTTAAGCAGAATGTGCCAGGTTACTTTGGTATTGGTACAGCATTCAAAGCACTGAAAGACCAGGGTAGGATAGAGGAATTAATTAACCTTTATCAATCATTTCCTTTCTTCAAGGCATTGATCTCTAATAGTATGATGTCGCTGTCTAAGACCAACTTCCAATTGACTAAGTATATGTCAGAGGATAAGGAGTTTAGCGAATTCTGGAATATCTTGAAAGATGAGTACGAATTAACTAAGGCCATGATATTAGAAGTCTCGAAGGCATCGGAATTGATGGAAGAGGAGCCAATATCTAGAGCTTCAGTAGGTATTAGAAACGATATAGTCTTACCGCTTCTAGTCATCCAACAAGCAGCACTTCAAAAGATCAGTGAAGGTTCAGAACATAAAACTGCTTATGAAAAGATAGTGACTAGGTCGTTGTATGGCAATATTAATGCAAGTAGAAATTCTGCATAATATTTTAGTGTAAGATAATATAGTTAGCTATTGGGTATGAAGATTACACAGGTGTCTGGAGAGCATCATTTGCTAGGTATACTCGAATTGCAAGCAGCTAATCACAA
This sequence comes from Saprospiraceae bacterium, assembly GCA_020631405.1. Classification (GTDB taxonomy): domain Bacteria; phylum Bacteroidota; class Bacteroidia; order Chitinophagales; family Saprospiraceae; genus JAHDHH01. The sequence continues at coordinate 5,119 of JAHDHH010000003.1, read as the reverse complement.
GACTGTTGTCAATGACCAGGTCAAGCGAGAGCAAGGCTTTGTTACTGTCAAGCATAACTTGATACAACTCAAGCAACTCATGACCTATGCTCCTCAGATCATTGCAGTTGATGAGGATGATACTGTAGTAGGCTATGCCTTGGTCATGGTTAAGGAATTGAGGAATGCAATCCCCACCTTAGTTCCATTGTTTGATGTGATAGAGCAGTTATCTTTTGAAGGCAAGCCAATATCTGAGCAATCCTGGTATGTGATGGGTCAGGTCTGCGTAGCACATGACTATCGCAGTAAGGGTGTATTCAGGCAACTTTATGCAGCTCACAAGGCATTACTCAAGGAGCAATTTGACCTTTGTATTACAGATATATCTAAGTCGAATACTAGGTCTATAGCAGCACATCAGGCAGTAGGCTTCGAACTACTTTATACGTTTACTGACGATCAAGATGACTGGGAGGTCGTGGTACTTAAATTGCATTAGTCAAGCATATTCAAGAGTACGGTTCTAGTCTGTTCTTGCAGCCTGACAGCCTTTCTCAATGACTTATCAAAGAGTACAGTCACAATAGATACTCTTGACACCACCTCATGGGTAACTCCGTGATACATGATATGCTCCACAGTAAGTGTCTTGTTGCCCACAGCTGTAAGTCGACTATTGATATAGAGGATGTCATCGACGAAGACTTCTTTGAGGTAATTGACATGTTGTTCTAAGACAGCAAGGCCGACATTGTCATCAAGGCTTTGACTTAAATCAGGGATGCTATGGAAAAAGTTGCGTGCCGCATGTTCGTACTTATTGATGTAGTACATGACATTCATGTGATTGTTGGTGTCGCATTCGTTGGGCATGACCGAACCCTTATAAGTAAGTATTGCTTCCATCTTGGCAAAGGTAGTGACTTAATTCCACCAGACGGCATAGCCTTCTCTCTTGAGTTTGAGAGCAAGGGCCTCTTCCATTTTGACTGCAGCAGCACGAGTCATGGGGTTGAGTCCTTCGTAGAGACTTGGTCTAAGATAGAGACCATATTTTTCGACAATATTTGAGGATATTTTATGGCCCTTTTTGCTTCGAGCACCTGTCATATGCTTGAGAAATCTTGCTTTAGGGTCCAGGCTAGTCATACCCACATAGAGACATTCTGTTACTCCTTTGAATTGGGGGTTGGCTTCACGAAATTTTCTATCTTCCGAAAACACTGTTTTTCTCAATTCTACAACGTATACACTGTAGCGAAGTTTACTTTGTTTTTTGACTGGCAAAATTGGATTGTTTTAATAATATTAACTTAAAATGACTAACGAAAGTCTATCTTTAGGAGTATAAATGCATATAGAATGAACTTCCTAATTCTCATTATCATGTTAAATCTTCCAGATTTTGGCGAAAAGCCAAAGCTCATCTACTACGGTGACCCTATGTGTTCTTGGTGCTACGGCATCTCTGAAGAGCTTGCAGATGTTAAAAAACACTTTGCAAATATTGCGGACTTCCAGTTAGTTATGGGAGGACTTAGGCCATACAATACTGAGACAATGACAGACCTTAAGACATTTCTCACCCACCATTGGGAAGATGTCAACAAGGCCAGTGGCCAGAGTTTTTGTTATGATATCCTCTCTGATCCGACGATTACCTATGACACAGAGCCACCTTGTAGGGCCACAGTTGTTGTGAGAGATATGGATCCAGACAAAGAGTATCAATTTTTCAAATCAATACAGAAGGCATTTTATGCTGAAAATAAGAACATGCACCTTGTCGATAGTTATCAAGAAGCTATAGAAGGAGTAGGGTTGTCCTTCGAGACATTTGCCAAACACTTTGCATCAGATGCTTATAAGCAAAAGGTCAAGTTGGACTTTCAAAATAGTAGCAATGCAGGAGTGAGAGGCTTCCCAACCTTAGTCTTAGAGCACAAAGGTAAACGAACTCTGATTGTGAATGGGTTCGGTAAGAGTGAACAGATCATCGCTAAGATTGAAGCCTTGATCAACTAAGCTAAGAAGTCTAATACTCGGTCAAATACTGGATCAGATCTAAGTATCCTAAAGTGACCAGTATCCTCTACTTCTAGGAAACTAGACCCAGGCCAATTCTTGTGGACACGTTGTGATTGTTGTATTGGAATAACTCTGTCGTCCTTGCCATGGATGATCAGTGAGTCTACACCTTGGATATCCTTGACGAAGTCGCTGACGTTGAGGGTCTGCACATCGATGTTGTGCTTGTCTTCCAGAAGCTTGATCAGCTTAAGCTTGACCTTGTGTGCTATGCCAACTTGGTCTGCAACTGCATCTATACGTTCGCTAAATCTATCTGGAGTTGTCAGTAAAATATACTTCTCTATACTGTGTTCGGCTAATTGAGATAGGGCATAGGTAGTAGCTACTCCACCAAATGAGTGAGAGATCAAGTAATTGAGCTCTAGCTTCTGAATGAAGTAGGATACTAACTCAATAAACTCAAACATACTCGTAGTTCCCTTGCTGCTAAACCCGTGCGATGGTCCATCAAAGGCATAGACATTGTAACCTGCTGTGATCAGATGTTCGATGATATCCGAAAAATTGCCAGCTTGACCCTCCCAACCATGTATAAGGAGGATGCTTTTCCCAGGGTTTGGCCAATGATATGTCCTGATCGTAAATCCTTCAAATGCGATATCTTCTTGGCTTGCCTTATTCAATGTTTTAAGCTCTCGTTCTCTAAGTTTCTTGACCTGAGGATGAGTGAGATTCCTATAAGCTAATTGAGTAAACTTATTAAGAAAGATACTTGAGAGAAATTTTATGATTGACGTTTTCAAACAGATGAGAGTTTAGTGAGTGATCATGTAAGCAATGCTGCATTGGTCGAGTATTGGCATATTAGGCCTCTAATTTTAAGTTGCCATTGGCATCGAAGGTAACAAATGGATTATAAGCTACTTCAAAGAGGTGTCCATCTAAGTCTTCAAAGTATCCGCTGTAGCCGCCCCAAAAGACCTTAGTTGCTGGCTTTACTATCTTGGCACCAAGCGAGGTAACCTTGGTCAATACACTATCAACTTCTTCTTCAGACGTCGTATTATATGCTATTGTGACACCAGAGAATCCTTGTTTTGCTGCCATCACTCCCACATCCTCTGCTAGTTTGTCGTGAGGGTAGAGGGCAAAGACCATTCCGCTGAGTTGATAGAAGACAATGTCGCCTTGACTTGCAGAAGATCTCTTCCAGCCTAAACCCTCTTCATAGAAAGCCAGAGCTCTAGCCATATTTGCTACACCGAGTGTGATGATATGTATATTTTGCTTCATGATCTATTGTTGTATGAGGTGTAAATTTACACAAGTGTGGATACTTCAGAGAACTGTATATTTGTCAGATGGAATTCGTAGATCGCATTCGCAATTACCTATCAAGACCCTTTCCAGAGTACGAATCGCTTTTGAGCTATTTGAAGACTGTCATTGCAATCAGTGTATTCATTACAGTATTTCTCTATCAATTTCAGCCGAATGGCTTAGCATCCGTAGAGTCTAATAAGTTTCTGATTTGCATTGGATTTGGGTTGATTTGCTTTTTGAGCTGTGTCAGTTATGAATTTCTACTGATAAAGATCCTTAAAGTAAAAGGAAAAGGTCAGAACCATACTTTTGGTAAGTGGATAGTAGAGGTTCTGGGATTGATTCTGACCATTAGTTTCTTCAATTTCCTCTATGCTAGAATCCTCTTTTTTGGTTATGTCGATTGGAGAATGTTACCAGCTATGATTTATGGTACCATGAGCATAGGCATATTCCCTATTGCAGCCCTTGGTGCCTTAGCCCTGTCAAAGCAAGAACGGAAGTATCTCTCAATAGCAAAAGAACTTAATAGTTCGCCACAAAGAGAGGCAACTCATCAAACTAGTCAGCAATCTATCTTTGATATTGATCTAGGACAAATACGGTACGTTGAGTCACTTCAGAATTATATCAAGATTGGATACCTCGATAGTTCAGGTGTATTGCAACAGCATACAGAGAGAGCTACACTTAAGGTGATAGAGGGCCAGCTCGAGGGTACACCTATAGTCCGTTGCCATAGATCATACTTAGTCAATCGCCAAGTCATAGACTCAGTCTCAGGCAATGCACAAGGCTTACTCCTAACCCTGTCCAATTGTGAGAAGGAGGTTCCTGTCTCGCGTAGTTATGTGGATAGATTTCGTAGTTAACTTCAGAATTACTGCCTTGTCATTCGTCCCAACCCCTTGTATTTGGTCACTTTAGCCTTGTCACTTATCCCAAAGTTTGCTACCTGTCACAATCCATTTTTACTTCCACGAGTGAGGTCATATGTTTGAATCATTGTTCATTTAAGTGTTACGAATCATGATAGAAACATTACATAAGATTTTACTTAGCATTCACATTCCCGTAGGTGCAATAGCGTTAATATTATTTTGGATTCCAGTAGGTGTAAAGAAGGGGAGCCCAGTCCATAAGCGAGTAGGATGGTACTATGTCTATGCAATGTGGATAGTACTAGCTACAGCCTTCTTGATGTGTATCTGCAACTTGATAGAGGGTAATTATATGTCAGCTATGTACTTGGGTTTCTTGTCTATCATCACTGGGTATCCACTTTGGTACTCTTATGCGATATTGAATCAAAACAAAGAGTGGTCAGATAGGTATTATAACATGCGAAGGCTATTTCTGGCAGTCTTGTTCATTTCAAGTATTGGGATGTTGCTACTTGGAGGGATTAAGTATCAATTCAAAGGAATGGGTACAATGATGGGCTTTTTTGGCTTGCTTGGGATACCATCAGGTCGAGACTTACTCATGTCCAAGGATAAGGCGATTACTAAGGAAAGTAGAATGAAAATGCATATCCAAGGGACGATTATCTCTGGGATAGCTGCTTATACTGCATTCTCAGCATTCGGAGGTCAAAGGATAATTATTGATGTCTTACAGATACACCACCAATGGATGATTGTACCATGGATCCTCCCTACATTACTAGGTACAGTATATTCAAAGTACATGAAGCGTAAATACATTAAGGTGAGGAAGTCAATACTTAGCTAGGTATGAGTCAGTACATCATCCCAATCCTTATTCTGATAGTTGATCAACC
>JAHDHH010000044.1:11251-34939 GCA_020631405.1 Saprospiraceae bacterium | reverse complement strand
GTGCAAATTGTACAGCTGACCAAGTATTGAACTTGACAGTGACAAGTAAGCCAGCTGATATAGTAACAAATGCAACAGTATGTAGCCAAGATCTACCATATACATGGAATGGCACAGACTACACAGTAGGAGGAAGTTATGAGATAGCAGGTGCAAACTGTACAGCTGACCAAGTGTTGAACTTAATTGTTACTCCAAAAGCTGCAGATCAGGTGACAAATGCATCTATCTGTCAGGGAGAAAATTATACATGGGCAGCAAATGGTCAAGTATACAATGTTGCAGGAACTTACGAAATCACTAGTACAGGGTGTGATGCTGATATGGTACTTAACCTAAGTGTGACGCCTAAGCCTGCTGATGTTGTTACAAATGCAAATATTTGTGAAGGTGACAGTTATACATGGTTAGCAAATGGTCAAGTATATACTGTAGCTGGAGAGTACGAAATCGCGGGTACTAATTGTACAGCTGATCAGGTGTTAAACCTAAATGTTATACCTGATGGTCAAGATATTGTTACTAATGCAAGTATTTGTCAAGGCGAAGCTTACACATGGGTTGTAAATGGTCAAACATATACGGCTGGTGGTTCGTACACCGTAAGTGGTGCTGGATGTGGCGGAGATCAGATATTGAACTTGACAGTGTTGCCACAATCACCAGATAATATTTTCAACATTACAATCTGTGAAGGTGAGAGTTACCCTTGGGCTGTAAATGGCCAAGTATATACTGTTGCTGGACAATATGTTGTTGAAGGTGTTGGATGTAATGGAGATGATATTTTGAATCTTACAATTACTGAAGAAGGAGCAGATGTGGTTACGAATGCTACTATATGTGAAGGTGAAGTTTATACATGGGCTGCTAATAATCAGACTTACTCTGTAAATGGACAATATACTATTGCAGGGACAGATTGTAATGGCGACCAAGTATTGAACTTGACAGTAGTGCCAAATGGCGCAGATGTAGTAACGAATGCTACTATCTGTGAAGGTGACAGTTATACATGGGCAGCGAATGGTCAAGTATACACAGTATCAGGACAATACACTGTTGCAGGTACAGGATGTAATGGAGACCAAATACTTAACTTGACTGTTACACCAGTAACTATAGATCAAGTGACTAATGCAAGTATCTGTGAAGGTGACAGTTATACATGGGCAGCGAATGGTCAAGTATACACAGTTGCTGGGCAGTACACGATAGCAGGTACAGGATGTAATGGAGATCAGGTGTTAAACTTGACAGTTACTCCTCTAGGACAGGATGTTATTACGAACGCTACCATCTGTGGAGGTGACAGTTATACATGGGCAGCAAACGGCCAAGTATATACAGTTGCTGGACAGTACACGATACAAGGTGGAGGATGTGGAGCTAATCAAATTCTCAACCTCAGTGTAACGCCACAGGGAGTAGATGTAGTGACAAATGCTACAATTTGCCAAGGCGAGAGCTATACATGGGCAGCAAATAACCAAGTATATACAATTGCTGGCCAGTATACAATAGCAGGTACAGGATGTAATGGAGATCAAGTATTGAACTTGACTGTTACTCCTAAGGCTGCAGATGTAGTAACAAATGTTACAATATGCGAAGGCGAGAGTTATACATGGTTTGCAAATAATCAAGTGTACTCTATCGCAGGACAATACACGATAGCAGGAACAGGATGTAATGCCGATCAAGTGTTGAACTTGAGTGTTACGCCACAAGGACAAGATATCATTACCAATGTTACAATCTGTGAAGACGAGAGCTATACATGGGCAGCTAATGGCCAAGTATATACGACGGCTGGACAGTATGTAGTTGCAGGTGGAGGATGTGGTTCTGATCAAATATTGAACTTAACAGTTCAATTGATGGCTACAGATGTAATAACAAATGCAGATATCTGCGAGGGTGAATTCTATACATGGGCAGCTAATGGCCAAGTCTACTCAGTAGCAGGTCAGTATACTATTCCAGGTGCAGGATGTAATGCGAATCAAATATTGTTACTAGAGGTAACACCACAAGGTGATGATGTTGTTACAAATGCAAGTATTTGTGAAGGTGATAGTTATACTTGGTTTGTGAATAGCCAAACATACACAGTAGCTGGACAATACGTAGTAGCTGGAGTTGACTGTAACGGAGATCAAGTATTAAACTTGAGTGTTACACCTATCCAGCCAGATGTTGTGACAAATGTTGCAATCTGTGAAGGCGAGAGTTATACATGGGCAGCTAATGCTCAGACATATACAGTAGCAGGTCAGTATACAATCGGAGGTATTGGATGTAATGGAGACCAAGTGTTGAACCTTACTGTAGTCCCGCAAGGACAAGATGTAGTGACAAACGTGACTATTTGTGAAGGTGAGAGCTTTACATGGACTGCTAACGGACAGACATATACAGTAGCTGGAGAGTATACAATACAAGGTGGAGGATGTGGTGCAAACCAAGTCTTAAACTTAACTGTACTTCCGGCTGGAATAGACATAGTGACAAACGTGACTATTTGCGAAGGTGAGAGTTATACATGGGTTGCTAATGGTCAAGTTTATACTTTGCCAGGCCAAGTGGTTGTACCAGGAACAGGATGTGACGGAGATCAGATATTGAACTTAAGTGTTACTCCAATTGGAGATGATGTAGTGACTAATGTAAGTATCTGTGAAGGCGAGAGCTACACATGGTTCGCAAATGGACAGACTTACACAGTAGCTGGACAATACGCTGTCTTAGGAACAGGATGTAATGGAGATCAGATATTGAATTTAAGTGTTACTCCTCAAGGGGTAGATGTGATAACTAATATTTCAATTTGTGAAGGCGAGAGCTATACATGGGCTGCTAATGGTGTTACTTACACAGTTGCAGGACAATATGTTGTAGCTGGAGCAGGATGTGACGGAGATCAGATCTTAAACTTAATGGTAACTCCGCAAGGAGTAGATGTAGTGACAAATGCTACAATCTGTGAAGGACAAAGTTATACTTGGTTTGCTAATGGATTGACATATACAATAGCTGGTCAGTATGTAATACCTGGAGCTGCATGTGGTTCAGACCAAGTCTTGAATCTTACAGTACAACCTCAAGGTGGTGACTCAGTTACAAATGCAACTATTTGTTCTACTGATGAATACATATGGGCTGCTAATGGTCAATCGTACAATGTGAGTGGAACTTACACTATAGCTGGTAACGGATGTAGTGGAGACCAAGTCTTAAATCTGACAGTAGAGAGTTGTTTTGTTGATGTTTGGTTGGAGAAAGCAGTTAGCCCAGCTACTGCACAAGCTGGTGATACACTAGTATTTACAGTCACTGTTGGTAACAACGGTCCTGCAGTTGCAACTAATGTCCAAGTATTGGATCAGTTGCCATCAGGATACACATATATCAATAGTTTTGCTACTCAGGGTGTGTTTAACTTTGGAACTGGATTATGGAATGTAGGAACACTTCCAGTAATTTCAGCTCATACATTGTCAATGATTGTTGTGCTTAATGCTACAGGTGAATACTTGAATGTTGCAGAAGTAGTAGGACATAATGAGACAGACGTGGATTCACAGCCAAATGATGGTATTGATACTAACGGAAATGGATGGTTTGTAGATGATCCAGGAGATGATGATGATGCAGATGCTGCAGGTATCGAGCCTACACAGACAGGGTTGACACTAGGTAACCTTGTATGGAATGACTTTGACAACGATGGATTCGTTGACTTTAATGAGCCAGGAGTTGGAGGAGTAAGAGTTGATCTCTATGCTGCAGATGCGGCTGGAAACCCAACAGGGGCAATCTTACAAACTGATTACACAGGACCTACTGGTGAGTACTGTTTCACAGGCTTACTACCAGGTGACTATGTGGTATCTATTCCAAGTTCTAACTTTACAACAGGTAACGCATTGTCTGGATACCTTGAAAGTACAGGAAGAGCAGTGACTGATCCAGATGATGATATAGATAATGTAGATGACGGATTTGATAGTGGAACTGCTCTAGGGTTGATTTCTCAAGCTGTGACACTTGTTACTGCAGGAGAGCCAACTACAGAAGATGGTAATCCTAATTCTAACAAAACTGTTGACTTTGGTGTCGTGCCTAACGGTAGCATTGGAAACAAAGTTTGGATAGATTCAGATTCAGATGGAGTACAAGATCAAGGTGAGGTTGGATTGCCAGGAGTATATGTTGAGTTGTTTGACTTAAGTGTATCTTCTACAGCGCCAATAGCGAACCTAGTGACTGATGTCAATGGATGCTACTTGTTTACAGGATTAGATGCTGGTGATTACTTTGTAAGATTTACTTACCCAGGTAATTACAATAGCACTACACCTAATGCGACAAATGATTCACAGGATAGTGATGTTGACGGTTCTAATGGACCAAACACTACTGCTACGATTACACTTGGTCAAGGTCAGAATGATATGACAGTTGATGCTGGTGTTGTTGGTGGAGCTAAGATTGGTAACTATACATGGATTGATACAGATGGATCTAATCCAAATGTCCAAGATTCAGGTGATACACCATTAGCAGGAGTTGTAGTCAACCTATACCAAAATGATCCTTTAGTAGGAAGTGTATTGGTAGGAACTCAGATTACAGATGTGAAAGGTGAGTATTGCTTCAATGATGTTGATCCAAGTGCTCCAGGTACTTCTTACTTCCTAGAGTTTATACCACCAGCGGGTTATGCTTTAGTTGGAAAAGACGTAGGCGGAAACGAAGAGTTAGATAGTGATGCAGACCAAGTGACGAATACTACATTACCATTCTTAGTCAATCCAGGTGACTTGAACTTAACGTTCGATGCTGGTTTCGAAAGAGTACTTGCATTAGAGAATACTGATTTCAAAGGTGAGTATGATGCAGAAACGAATAGTGCAATGTTGACTTGGATTACAGACAATGAAGATAAAGTTGATTACTATATCTTAGAGAAAGCTTACAATAGTCTTGACTTTGTTGAGCTAGCACAGGTGACATCTTTAAGAGAGAACGATGCTCAATATGTTGAAAAAGATGAGAACTTAGAAGTAGGAACTCACTACTACAGATTGAACAAAATCGATGACAACGGTAATATCGGAATGAGCAATGTGATTGCGATTGAAGTGACTAAAGTAGCTAAGCCTTATGCAGTAAGCGCTTACCCTAACCCAGTGATTGATATCCTTAACATTAAGATTGACAACTACGACAACAAGCAAGTTGATGTTATGATCTTCAACGCTGAAGGTCAGAAGGTTGAAAGTAGAACTTCAGTTAACCAAGATGTAATCACTATCGATTGCACACAGTTAACAATAGGTAACTACTTCGTCAGAACATCAATTGACAATGAAGTATTTGTTGATAAGATTACAGTGATAGAGTAATAAAGGAGCAATCTTTTATACCATGATATTGAAGGCCTTGCATTTATTTGCAAGGCCTTTTTTTATTTACACATTAAACTAAAGCTAATCTGTATATTTGCATCTTCTTTTAAACTAATCTGAACAAATAATGAGTGTAGATGTATTGTTAGGCTTACAGTGGGGTGATGAAGGCAAGGGCAAAGTGGTTGATTACCTTTCTACGAATTATGATATCATTGCAAGGTTCCAGGGAGGCCCTAATGCCGGACATACCTTGGTAATCAATGGCAAGAAAACAGTACTTCACACTATCCCTTCAGGTATATTTAATGAAAATGTCACCAACGTCATTGGCAATGGAGTAGTAATAGACCCAATCACTCTCTCTAAAGAAATCGCTAAGCTCAAGGTTGAAGGGTTGTCATTGACTAACCTAGTCGTCTCTGAGAAAGCCCACCTGATACTCCCTACACATAGACTCCTTGATGCAGCATCAGAGAAGTCAAAAGGAAAAGAAAAAATAGGATCTACACTTAAAGGTATAGGCCCAACATACATGGATAAGACCGGAAGAAATGGCTTCAGAGTTGGTGACCTACTCCAAGAAGATGCAAAGGATAAATACGAAAAGCTTAAAGCTAAGCACCTAGCATTACTTTCGATGTACCCAGAAGTAGAATTCGATCTTGCTCAAGAAGAAGAAAAGTGGTGGAAGAGTGCAGAGGAATTGAAGCAACTGCATATCACTGATTGTGTCTACTATATCAACCAAGAGATCAAGGCAGGTAAGAGAGTGTTAGCAGAAGGAGCTCAAGGCTCTATGCTGGATATTGACTTTGGGACTTACCCTTTTGTCACTTCAAGTAATACAGTAACAGCAGGGGTATGTACTGGACTAGGAATTGCACCCAAACATATAGGAAAAGTCATTGGAATTTCAAAGGCATACTGTACTAGGGTAGGCGGAGGTCCATTCCCTTCAGAGTTATTTGATGAAGATGGTGAGCTCTTGAGAAAAGAAGGACACGAGTTTGGTGCTACCACAGGTCGGCCAAGAAGATGTGGCTGGATAGATATTCCTCAACTCAAGTACACTATTATGGTCAATGGTGTAGACGAAATAGTATTGACTAAAATGGATGTCTTGGACGTCTTTGAAAAGGTAGGAATAGTAGCTTCTTATGAAATCAATGGAGAAGCTACGACACAGTTGCCTTATGAGTATAAAGATGGCATGCCGGTCAATGTCAAAATGATGGAAGGCTGGAAAGAATCGGTGAATTCTTGCAGAGCAGTCTATGAATTGCCAACCCCAGCCAAACAATTTGTCAACACTCTTCAGCAACAGCTTGGAGTTAATATTAAGATGATCTCAGTAGGCCCTGGAAGAGAAGAAATCTTCCAAGCTTAAGGCATCCTGTACTTTACAGATCCTCCGACTATTGTTGTTACAACGTTGCAATCTAGAATCTCTTCATCACTACATGTGATTAGGTTCTTATCTAGTATCACTAAGTCTGCATACTTGCCAACTTCTAGTGAACCTTTGTGCTGCTCTTCAAATGCTCCGTAAGCAGCATCCAAAGTGTAACTTCGGATTGCTTCCTCACGTGTCATTGCCTGTTCTGCAAAGAAGGCATCACCCTGATTAACTGGGTGTTTTCTAGTTACACTGCTATAGAATGACGCAAGAGGATTCAATAGTTCTACAGGGGCATCAGTGCCATTAATGACCTTAGCTCCTCTGTCTAATAGACTTCTCCAAGCATAAGCGCCTTCTCTTGCTCTTTGGGTGCCTAGACGCTTGACGACGAATGGTGCATCACTCGTACAATGGATTGCCTGCATTGATGCTATGATCTCTAGGTCAGCCATTCTTTGGATGTCGTCAGGGTGTAGGTGTTGTGCATGCTCTATTCGCCACCTGAGGTCCTTTGTACTGTCCTTAAAGGTTTCCATTACATTGATTGTCTCTCTATTGGCCTTGTCGCCTATAGCATGGACACAGAGCTGCATCTCATTGTCATAAGCTATTTTGGCTATGCTTGTCATATCCTCGATTGAAGTGGTATTCTGCCCGACAAAGTCAGGTTTATCGGTGTAAGGTTCAAGAAGCCAAGCTCCATGAGCTCCCAATGCTCCGTCTAGTTCAGTCTTGATTGCATTGCAAGTGAAATACCCATTGCCAGCTCCTACTACCTTGTATTGCGATAGGTCTCTTTCTAAGTTTTCAATGCGTTCTCTTAACATTACCCAGAGCCTCAGATCTAGTTTTTCATCCTCAGCAAGTGATACATATTTGGCAATTTCAAAGTTCTTTGTTCCTGCATCTTGAAACGAGGTAATGCCATTTCTTAAACATTCTACTTGTGCAAGCTCGATAGCATCTAGCCAGATAGAATCTTTTACGGCTTGGCTTTGAGCAGCGAGGTGTCGCTGGTAGGCATTGTTAAATACTTGCATCGCATTCTCTTCGAATACACCAGTAGGCACTCCATTGCCATCCCTGATGATTTTACCGCCAATTGGGTCTGGTGTTTCTTTGTTGATCCCCACGGTCTTCATTGCTCGTTCATTAGCAAATAGAGAATGTCCACTAGCATGAACTAAGAGCAATGGATTATTAGGTGATATCTCACTTAGGGTATGATGGGTAGGGTAGCCATCTATAGTATTAGTCGGCGCTATTGACCACTTCTCTTGGTGCCATCCCCTGCCATAAACCCAATTGTCAGATTGTGTTTGTGTGACCTTGTCACTGACTTTTTCTACTACTTGCTGCCACGAGGTATCTGATAGGAAGTTCAAATGTTGAAAGCTGCTCCCTAACCCATGAAAGTGTCCATGACTCTCTATAAAGCCTGGCATGACAAAATTGGATTGGGCATCTAGTAACTGGTGATAGTTAGAGGTATCTCTCTGCCAGCTCTTATCTGTAAATAATTGTGTGATCACCCCATTTTTAGATAATATGGCTTCAACTTGGGAGAGGTCGTCGTGTGGCGAGTAGAAACTACCATTATGGATCAATAAAGAATGCTCATCGTGGCTAGGATTAGTAGGGGCACATGAGATAATAATCAAAGACAAAAGCGTCAAAAAGAGCAAATTCTTAATCATCTTATTCTAAAGTTGGTTATTAAATGAATACTTTCACCTTTGTAAATATTGATACAATTGGAAAACCTAAAACAAGATATTCAATTTTTTGAAGAGGCTCTTAAGGAATATAAGTTTCCTAATACACCTAGAGGTCTATTCGAACCAGTAGAATACCTCCTAGGCATTGGAGGTAAGCGTATTAGACCTGTACTATTGCTGGCTGCTACAAGGTTAGCCAAAGGCGATATGAATAAGGCAATTCCAGCAGCACTTGCAGTGGAATTATTTCACAACTTTTCATTGATGCATGATGATATCATGGATGAGGCCCTAGTTCGTCGTGGGAAGAAGACAGTACATGAGGAGTATGACACGAATACTGCTATACTAAGTGGTGATGTTATGCTAATTTACGCATACAAGCTCTTACTTGACCTGCCAGACGATATAATCGTAATGGCCAACAGAGTTTTTACGAAAATGGCTGAGGAGGTCTGTGTCGGTCAACAAATGGACATGGACTTCGAAACAGCAGATGATGTTGAGATCATGGACTATTTAAAGATGATAGAACTCAAAACTAGTGTCTTAATTGGAGCATCATTGCAACTTGGAGGGATAATAGCAGGCCTTGACGAATCCGATGCCTTTCACCTCTATGAGTATGGTAAGAATATAGGTATAGCATTCCAGATACAAGATGATCTGCTTGACACTTTTGGCAATGCAGAGACATTTGGTAAGAAGATAGGCGGTGATATTCTCAACAATAAGAAGACATATCTCTACCTGAAGTCAATGCAATTACTTGAGGCACAAGATGCAATTCAACTCAAAACATTGTTTTCTGAGTACACTCCTAATGAAGATCAAAAAATAGCAGAGGTAAAGCAACTCTTTAAAGCAGCCAATGTCAAAGTCTATGCTGATGAACTCAAAAACGAATACAAGGCACTAGCATCTTCTCACTTGCAGGCAATTAAAACTTTTGATACAGAGGCAAGAGCTTATTTTCAAGAATTCTCAGATTACCTAGTAAAAAGGAATTTATAGTGTTTTGAAGTTTTCTTAGAATATTGCTCAATCTAAATGTTCTTTTGCATAAAAGGAAAATTGAAATAGGTGCATAGATATGGGTGAGAATTAGCTTCTTTATTCAAATTGCATTAGAAACCCAAGATGAACAATTAAAGAGATAACCACTCTACAAATAGATTTTTCCATTCCACCATTCTTTTTCAATGGTAGCTCCTTCTCGCTGATAAAACTTTTGAGCACCCACATTCCAATCTAGCACTTGCCATTTAGTCAGGACACATCCTCTTGCCTTCGCATCATTTAAAAACGCTTGAAATAAGGCCCTTCCCACACCCTGACCTCTATGTGTATCTTGTACATAGAAGTCCTCTAAATACATCATCTTACCCTTCCAAGTACTGAAAGTGTTGTAGTAAAGCACCATTCCTATGATGTTTTCGTCAAGTTCTGCAACTATCGTAAAAAACCTGCTATCTTCGAAAGCTGAAACATAATCTCCTAGTGTAGCGGTAACGGCATTTGGTTCGTTTTCAAACACAGCTAATTCCACAATAAGTTGGAAGATTTTGGGTAAATCGGCAGTAGTGCCAGTTCTAATAGAATATTGAGTCATGTTTAAAATGAATTTCTGTTTGATTTACTGAGAAATTAATTATACTTTTGCATTCTCTTTTGAAAAAGGGAGAAATTGATTAATGTAAATCTAAGAAAATATGCCTACTATCAACCAGTTGGTAAGAAACGGAAGAAAGAAGATAGTTACCAAGAGTAAATCTAGAGCCTTAGACTCGTCTCCACAGAAAAGGGGAGTGTGTACAAGGGTGTATACGACTACTCCAAAGAAGCCGAACTCGGCATTAAGAAAGGTAGCCAAAGTAAGATTGACTAATGGTATTGAGGTGATAGCATATATCCCAGGTGAAGGTCACAACCTTCAGGAGCACTCAATAGTCTTATTGAGAGGTGGTAGAGTAAAGGATTTGCCAGGTGTAAGATACACAATCGTTAGAGGTGCATTAGATACTGCAGGTGTTGAAGGTAGACTTCAAAGTAGATCTAAGTACGGTGCTAAAGCTCCTAAATAATTTTATCCAACGACTTTATTAAAAAGAAATGAGAAAAAGAAAGCCAAAAAAGAGGATAATCAATCCAGATCCACGATTCAATGACGTATTGGTAACTCAGTTTGTTAATAACCTCATGATGGGTGGCAAGAAGAGTACAGCGTTTGCAGTGTTTTATGATGCGTTGGACCTAATCAAAGAAAGAACAGGCGAAGATCCACATGAAGTGTGGAAGACTGCATTGAACAATATTACTCCAGCAGTAGAGGTGAGAAGTAAGAGAGTAGGTGGGTCGACGTTCCAGATTCCAACAGAAATCAGAGCTGCAAGAAAGACTAGTATCGGAATGAAGTGGTTGATTAAATACTCTAGACTAAGAAGTGGTAAGGGTATATCTGATAAGCTAGCTTCAGAAATCATTGCTGCAAGTAAGGGCGAGGGTGCAGGAGTTAAGAAGAAGGAAGATACACATAGAATGGCAGAAGCGAATAGAGCATTTGCACATTTTAGAACATAATAATATAACAGACACTAACTATACATAATTATACAATCCTATGTCTAATTTAAAGTTCACAAGGAATATTGGTATTGCAGCTCACATTGATGCTGGTAAAACAACAACAACAGAAAGAGTATTGTACTATACAGGTATGAGCCACAAGATTGGTGAAGTACATGATGGTGCAGCTACTATGGACTGGATGGAGCAAGAGCAAGAAAGAGGTATTACGATTACTTCTGCAGCTACTAAAACCAATTGGAAGTGGAAAGGGCAAGACTTTCCGATGAACATTATCGATACTCCGGGTCACGTTGACTTTACAGTAGAGGTGAATAGATCATTAAGAGTGTTAGACGGATTGGTGTTCTTGTTTTGTGCAGTAAGTGGTGTTGAGCCGCAGTCTGAGACAAACTGGAGACTTGCTGACAACTATAAAGTACCGAGAATCGGATTCGTTAACAAAATGGATCGATCAGGTGCAGACTTTTTTAGTGTTGTTAGAGATGTAAAAGAGAAATTAGGTTCAGAGGCTATTCCATTGCAAGTGCCAATAGGCGCAGAGGAAACTTTCAAAGGTGTGGTTGACTTAATCACCGGAAAGGCAATCGTGTGGAATGAGCATGATATGGGAATGACTTACGAAGAAATTCCAGTTCCTGAAGACTTAGTAGAAATAGTTGCTGAGTGGAGAGAGAAGTTATTGGAAGCAGTAGCTGAATATGATGAGACTTTGATGGAGAAATTCTTTGAAGATCCAGATTCAATCACTGAGCAAGAAATGATCAATGCAGTAAGAGGAGCAGTACTTGATGCCAAGTTTGTCCCAATGATGTGTGGATCTGCATTTAAAAATAAAGGAGTTCAAGCGGTGCTTGATGCTGTATGTGCATTCTTGCCTTCTCCGCTTGACGTAGAGGCAGTTGTAGGTACGAACCCTAAGACTGATGAGCCAGAGACAAGAGAGGCAGATTCTACTGCACCATTCTGTGCATTAGCATTTAAGATTGCGACTGACCCATTCGTGGGAAGACTTGCATTCTTTAGAGTATACTCAGGTACACTTGAAGCAGGTTCTTATATATTAAACACAAGAACTGGTAAGAAAGAAAGAATTTCTAGACTATTCCAGATGCACTCTAATAAGCAGAATGCAGTTGAGAAAGTTATGGCAGGAGATATTGCTGCGGGAGTAGGATTCAAAGATTTGAGAACAGGAGATACTCTTTGTGTTGAGTCACATCCAATAGTACTTGAATCAATGGTTTTTCCTGAGCCAGTTATCGGAGTAGCAGTAGAGCCAAAGAGTCAGAAGGATTTAGATAAATTAGGAATGGCTTTAGCTAAGTTAGCTGAAGAGGATCCAACATTTAGAGTTAAATACGATGAAGATACTAACCAGACCATCATTAGTGGAATGGGTGAGCTTCACTTGGAGATTATCGTGGATAGATTGAGAAGAGAGTTTAAAGTAGAGTGTAACCAAGGAGCTCCACAAGTATCATACAAAGAAGCATTAACAGCAACAGTAGATCATACAGAAAGATTGAAGAAGCAATCAGGTGGATCAGGTCTATTTGCTCAGATGAGTTTCGAAGTTGGACCGGCAGACCAAGAATTCTTAGATTCTGATGAATTTAAGTCTGGAAAGACAAGGATACAATTCGAAAACAAAGTATTCGGAGGATCGATTCCAAAAGAATATATACCATCAGTACTGAAAGGATTCAGTCAAATGATGGACAATGGGTTCCTTGCTGGATACAGCATGGATAGCATGAAAGTGAAGTTGTATGATGGACAGACTCACGCAGTGGATTCAAAGCCAATTGCATTTGAGTTGTGTGCTAAAGAAGGGTTTAAGGCAGCTGCAGCATCATGTAAGCCTGTTTTACTTGAGCCAATCATGAAGTTAGAGGTGATTACTCCAGAAGAGTATGTGGGAAGTGTGATCGGTGACTTGAACAGAAGAAGAGGTTTGCCTAAGGGTCAAGAGCAGAAATCAGGAGGAGCTGTATCTATCTCAGCAGATGTGCCTTTGGCAGAGATGTTTGGATATGTTACACAGTTAAGAACAATTACTTCTGGTAGAGCAAGTAGTACAATGGAATTCTCTCACTTTGCAGCGGCTCCAAAGGGCATAGCTGATGAAGTAATTGCAAAAGCTAAGGGAGAAGTAAACGTTTAGTTGAAATAAATTATTAGAATTTAAATAAATGGGTATCTTTGTGCCCGCTTAATAATACTTTTAAAGGGTTATGAATCAAAAAATCAGGATTAAACTCCGTTCTTACGACCACAACTTAGTGGACAAGAGTACAGAGAAGATCGTAAAAACAGTTAAGAATAGTGGTGCCGTTATTTCGGGCCCGATTCCGCTGCCCACGAAGAAAGAAATATTTACTGTGTTGAAATCTCCACACGTAAATAAGAAATCTCGTGAACAGTTTCAGTTGCGAACTCACAAACGCCTAATCGAAATATTTACACCAACTCAAAAGACTGTAGACGCTTTGTCTAAGTTAGAGTTGCCAAGTGGTGTAGATATTCAGGTGAAGCTCACCTAATTAATTTTTTGATTTAAAATATTTTATTAGTCGGCTGGGATTGCGTATTGCAATCACTGTCTGAAGAGTCAAATGTATTTTTGATATGAATGGACTAATTGGAAAGAAAATTGGAATGACTAGTGTCTTCGATGAAGATGGCACTAACATAGCTTGTACGATTGTTGAGGCTTTGCCTAACAAAGTAGTTCAAGTAAAAGATGTTGAAAGTGACGGATATAATGCTGTTCAACTTGGCTACGGTGTAGCTAAAGAGAAGAATGTATCCAAGCCGATGCACGGACACTTTAAAAAAGCTGGTGTCGAGCCTGCTAAGACTCTTATTGAGTTTAGAGATTTCGACATTGCTAAGAAAGTTGGTGACGACATCACTATTGAAGACATATTCGCTGTAGGTGATGTGGTTAACGCCATAGGAACTTCTAAGGGAAAGGGTTTTCAGGGTGTAGTAAAAAGACACAACTTTAAGGGTGTAGGTGACGCGACACACGGACAACACAATAGACAAAGAGCTCCTGGATCGATTGGTGCAGGTTCTACACCGTCAAAAGTTTATAAGGGTATGAAAATGGCCGGAAGAGATGGTGGAGTCAGAGTCAAAGTGAGAAATCTTAAAATTGTAAGACTTCTAAGTGATAAGAACTTAATGCTAGTTCAAGGCGCAGTGCCAGGTCACAAGGGTTCTTTAATAATAATTGAAAAGTAGATACTTAATATTCAGAATATTGAATCATGAAAGTAGATGTATTAAACATAAGTGGAGGTGTAGCTAAGTCAGTTGACTTGCCTGAAGATATATTTGGTGTTGAGCCAAATGATCACGCTATGTATTTAGCAGTGAAGTCTTACCAAGCAGCTCAAAGACAAGGTACTCACAAAGCTAAAGAAAGAGGCGAAATTGCAGGTTCTACAAGAAAGCTTAAGAAGCAGAAGGGAACAGGTACTGCAAGAGCTGGATCTATCAAAAACCCTTTATTTAGAGGGGGTGGTAGAGTGTTTGGTCCTAGACCAAGAACATATTCAGTAAAGCTAAATAAGAAGGTAGCTAGACTTGCAAGAAAGTCGGCATTCTCTCAGAGATTAGCTTCTGGTAACCTCAAAGTAGTTGAAGATTTCACGTTCAGTGAGCCTAAGACTAAAGAGTATATGTCAGTATTAAGTAACATCAGTGCTGCAGATACTAAGTCAATCTTGATTGTTGGTGATTATGATAAGAATGTATTCTTGTCAAGTAGAAATGTGCCAAACTCAAGAGTGGTTAATGTAAGTGAATTGAGCACCTATGATTTGATAGCAGCTAATGATATTCTTGTATCAGAAGGGGCTATTGATAAGATTAAACAAACTTTTGCTTAATACAATAAATAGAGACTAAGCATGAAAAATCAAATACTAATAAAGCCAATCATATCTGAAAAGTCAGAAAGACTTTCTGGAAAATTGGGACAGTATAGTTTCGTTGTAGACAAGAAAGCTAACAAATTGCAGATTAGAGAAGCTGTGGAAAAGCAGTACGGTGTTACAGTAAATAGAGTAAACACTGCAATCATGCCTTCTAAAGCTAAGAGCAGAAACACTAGATCAGGATTACAAAAGGGTAGAATAAGTGCTTATAAGAAAGCAATTGTTACACTTAATGCAGGAGAAGAGTTAGACTTCTTCGGAGAATAATATTAAAAAGCTATTGACAATAATTCATCATGGCAGTTAAAAAATATAGTCCAATTACCCCAGGTTTAAGACATAGAGTCTCAAACCTGAACACTGAAGTGACTACAGATAAGCCTCACAAGGCTCTTACAGTTGGAATGAGAAAGACCGGTGGTCGTAATCATACAGGTAAGATGACAATGAGAAATAGAGGTGGTGGACACAGGAGAAAGTATAGAGTAATTGATTTCAAGAGGGACAAAGAAGGTATGTCAGCTAAGGTGTTGACTATCGAGTATGATCCGAACAGAAGTGCTTACATAGCATTAGTTGAGTATACTGACGGAGAGAAAAGATATATTCTTGCTCCAAATGGTATAGTTGTAGGAACTGAAGTCATGTCAGGCTCGACTGCTTTGCCAGAAGTTGGTAATGCTATGTACCTCAGCGATATTCCTCTAGGTTCGTCAATTCATGCAATTGAGATGACACCAGGAAAGGGTGCAGCTTTGGCAAGAAGTGCCGGTACTTTTGGGGTGTTAATGGGGAAGGAAGGTAGATATGCTATCGTAAAGATGCCTTCAGGAGAAGTAAGAAGGATTTTGATGACATGCAAGGCGACAATCGGAACCACGAGTAACCCAGATCACGGTCTTACTGTAATGGGTAAAGCTGGAAGAAATAGATGGTCTGGACGAAGACCAAGAGTAAGAGGTGTTGCGATGAACCCAGTAGATCACCCGATGGGTGGTGGTGAGGGTAAAGCCTCAGGAGGTCATCCACGATCAAGAACCGGTATAATGGCAAAAGGTCAGAAAACTAGGAAGAAGAATAAATACTCAGATAAACTGATAATTACAAAGAGAAAGTCTAAATCAAAAAGATAGGAAATGGCTAGATCACTAAAAAAAGGACCTTACGTATTCCACAAGCTTTTATCTAAAATAGAAAAAGCTCAGGATTCTCAGAAGAAATCTGTGATAAAGACTTGGAGTAGATCTTCAATGATTATACCAGATATGGTCGGGCTTACAATTGCGGTACATAACGGGAAGACTTTTATTCCTGTGTACGTAACTGAAAACATGGTTGGACATAAATTGGGTGAATTTGCCTTAACCAGGACTTATAAGGGTCACGGTGGAAATAGAAAATAACAAGAAGTAGAATAAATACTGTTATGGAAGCAACAGCAAAACTTAGAAATGTACCGATGTCTGCTAGAAAGATGAGAATGGTTGTAGATACGATCAGAGGAAAGTCGGTAGAGGATGCTTTAAATATATTAAAGTACACAAAAAGAGAGGCAGCTGAGTGGTTAGAGAAGCTATTATTATCAGCTATAGCTAACTGGGAAAACAAGTTAGATATGGCGCATAGTGCAGATGATTTTAACCTAGTGGTAAAGACTGCATTTGTAGACGAAGGTGGAATGCTTAAGAGATTCAGACCAGCTCCACATGGAAGAGCTCATAGAATCAGAAAAAGAATGAACCACGTAACAGTGATAGTTGAGAATAAGATTGTATTAGACGAAGACAAAAACGAAGAATAATACCTTTAAAGTAAATACACATGGGTCAAAAAGCAAATCCAATAGGTAATAGGTTAGGAATCATCAGGGGATGGGATTCTAATTGGTTCGGAGGGAAAAACTTCGGAGATAAGGTTGTAGAAGACGAAAAGATAAGAAGATACCTTAATGCTCGTATCAATAAAGGTGGTATAGCAAGAATTATCATAGAAAGAACTCTTAAGAGAATTACTGTAACAATTCACACTTCAAGACCAGGTATCATTATTGGTAAAGGTGGACAAGAAGTGGATAGAGTAAGAGAAGAGTTGAAGAAATTAACTGGTACTGATATTCAAATCAATATTATTGAAATCAGAAAGCCAGAATTAGACGCTAATATTGTTGCAGAGTCAATCGCTAGGCAATTAGAAAATAGAATGAACTTTAGAAGGGCTTCAAAGATGGCTATACAGTCAACTATGAGAGCTGGAGCTGAGGGAATTAAGGTGAGATTAAGTGGGAGATTGAATGGTGCGGAGATGGCAAGGTCTGAAGAGTTTAAAGATGGAAGAACTCCATTACATACCTTTAGAGCTGATATCGATTATGCTTTACACGAAGCATTGACAGTATATGGTCTTATCGGTGTGAAAGTATGGATCTGTAAAGGAGAAGTATTCGGTAAGAGAGACTTGTCTCCAAATGTTGGAATGAAGTCAAAGAAAGCTGGCGGCGGAAACAACAGAGGTGGCAACAGAGGCGGCGGAAATAATAGAGGCGGCGGAAGAAGAAATTAATATTGGGGTTATTTGGTATTATTAAGTACCTTTGCACCACTTTTTAAAAAAGTACAAAATTAGAGGTTATGTTACAACCCAAACGAACGAAATATAGAAAGCAACAGAAAGGAAAGATTAAGGGTATTGCTCATAGAGGTAGTACAATCTCTTTCGGTTCATTTGCACTAAAGTCATTAGACTCGTCATTTATAACTAATAGACAGATAGAAGCTGCTAGGATTGCGATGACTAGATACATGAAGAGGGAGGGAAAGGTTTGGATTAGAATATTTCCAGATAAACCGATTACATCTAAGCCAGCAGAGGTAAGGATGGGAAAGGGTAAGGGTGCTCTAGATCATTGGGTAGCAGTCGTTAAACCAGGTACAATTATGTTCGAAATGGATGGTGTACCAAGCGATGTAGCTCATGAGGCACTCAGACTTGCAGCTCAGAAGTTGCCAGTACAAACAAAGACAATAACAAGAAGAGATTACGACGGACAATAAATTTTTAACAATGGCTTCGAAGAAATTTTTAGAACTACAAGATTTTACTGATGAGGAATTGGCTAACGAGTTAGTCGAGACTGAAACTCAGTACGGTAAGATGAAGTTTGACCATACCCTCAAAGGATTGGACAACCCACTTACTTTAAGAGCAGTAAGAAGAGACTTAGCAAGGCTTAAGACAGAAGTCCGAAGAAGAGAATTAGCTGCAGAAAGTACTGCAGAAGGAAGAACTAAGATCATTGCTAGAAGAAGAAGACAAAAACACTCGTAAGAACTATGGAAAAACAAGCACATAAAAAGCAGCTCGTAGGCCTTGTAGTAAGCAACAAGAATGAAAAAACAATTTCAGTTCTTGTAGAGAGAAGAATCAAGCACCCTATTTACGGTAAGTTCGTGAAGAAGTCTAAGAAGTTCATGGCTCAGGATGAAAAGAATGAGTGTAATGAAGGTGACACAGTGAAGATTGAGGAGACAAGACCACTTTCTAAGAAAAAGAGGTGGAATCTTGTAGAGATCTTAGAGAGAGCGAAATAATTAGAATTAATTAACTCAGTATACAATTAAGTAATGATACAGCAAGAATCAAGACTAAAAGTTGCAGATAACAGCGGAGCTAAGCAGGTGCTTTGTATTAGGGTACTTGGAGGATCAGGTAGAAGATACGCTTCTGTTGGTGACACGATAGTTTGTTCAGTTAAATCATCTTCTCCAGGTGGTATAAAGAAAGGCGCAGTAACAAAAGCTGTCGTAGTAAGAACGAAGAAAGAGATTAGAAGAAAAGACGGTTCATATATTAGATTTGATGACAATGCAGTAGTGTTGCTTACTGAGGGTGGAGACCCGAGAGGTACACGTATATTTGGACCTGTAGCGAGAGAATTGAGAGATAGGGATTTCATGAGAATTGTTTCTTTGGCACCAGAGGTACTTTAATTTTCACAAAAGAGAATTTACAAGAAGATGAAAATACATATTCGAAAAGGAGATAAGGTAAAAGTAATAGCAGGAGCTAATAAGGGCGAAGAGGGAAATGTACTACAAGTCGTCAGAGACAAGTATAGAGCAGTTGTAGAAGGAGTTAATATAGTTAAAAAGCATACTAAGCCTACTAATGATACTCCAGGGGGAATCGTAGAGAAGGAGGCACCGATTCATATTTCTAACCTAATGTTAGTTGATCCTAAATCAGGAGAACCAACAAGAATAGGCAAGAAAGAGGTTGACGGTAAAATGGTAAGATATTCTAAAAAATCAGGAGAAATTATTAAGTAATGAGTTATACACCAACACTTAGGACATATTACAAAGAGACCGTGGTGCCACAACTTATGGAAAAGTTTGGTTACAAATCTATCATGCAAGTTCCGACTTTGCAGAAGATTTGTCTTAATCAAGGTTTAGGAGATGCTACTCAGGATAAGAAGGTTATTGATAATTCTATAGAAGAGTTGACAAAAATAGCTGGTCAGAAAGCGGTAGCTGTAAGCTCTAGAAAATCAGTATCAAACTTTAAGCTAAGAGAGGGTATGCCTATCGGTGTAAGAGTGACACTAAGACACAACAGAATGTATGAATTCCTTGAGAGATTTGTAGCTGTGTCTTTACCTAGAGTAAGAGATTTTAGAGGGATTAATGACAAGAGTTTTGATGGAAGAGGCAATTACAGCGTCGGAATCAAGGAGCAGATCATCTTCCCAGAGATAGATATAGATAAAGTAAGTAAGATAAACGGAATGGATATCACTTTCGTCACATCTGCTAAGACAGATGTAGAAGCATTGGAGTTGTTAAAACTTCTAGGGATGCCATTTAAAAATCAAAGAAACTAGACCATGGCTAGAAAATCACTGATTGCAAGAGAAGTAAAAAGAGCAAAGCTTGTCGCTAAGTACGCTGACTTAAGAAAACAACTTAAGGAAGAGGGTAGATGGGACGAATTAGATAAGTTACCTAAGAATTCTGCAAAAGTTAGGTTACATAATAGATGTAAGTTGACTGGTAGGCCTAAAGGTTACATGAGAAGGTTTGGAATTAATAGAGTTACATTTAGAAAAATGGCTCTAGAAGGAAAAATCCCAGGAATTACAAAAGCAAGCTGGTAATAATACTTTAAAGATTTTTTGAAATAATACTATGGCAGTAACAGATAGCATAGCGGATTACTTAACAAGGATCAGAAATGGTCAGATGGCAAGACACAGAATAGTAGAAATACCTGCGTCTAAAGTAAAAAAGAATATTACAGAGATTCTGTATGATCAAGGTTATATTAAGAAGTATAAGTTTGAGGACGATGCTGGAAAGCATGGAACTATCAAGATAGCTTTGAAGTACGATAAAGAAACTCAAGTGCCTGTAATCAGGAAGATGGGTAGAATATCTAGACCAGGTCTAAGAAAGTATTCTGGCGTAGATGATATACCTAGAATCATTAATGGTCTTGGGATATGTATAGTATCTACTAGTAAAGGTATTATGACTGATAAACAAGCAAGAAGTGAAAATGTAGGTGGGGAGTTACTTTGCTACGTATATTAATATAATAGAGATAATTTAAACTAATAATTATGTCAAGAATAGGAAAAGCACCGATATCAATACCAGGGAATGTTACAATAGACATCTCTAAGGGTAATATGGTGACTGTAAAAGGTCCTAAAGGGGAGCTCACACAACAAGTGAATCCAGACTTAATCTTAGAGATTACTGATGGAGTACTTGAGGTAAAAAGGCCTACTGAGCAAAAGAGACATAAAGCAATGCACGGTCTTTATAGATCATTAATCAATAATATGATTGAAGGTGTTGCTCATGGCTTTACGAAGGAGTTAGAATTAGTAGGTGTTGGTTATAGAGCATCAAATACTGGCAACTTGTTAGAATTAAGTTTAGGGTACTCTCACCCGATTATGTTTGCGATACCACCTGAGGTGAAATTGGAAACATCATCAGAGAAAGGTTCTAATCCAAAAGTGAAATTAGAAAGCCACGATAAGCAGTTAATTGGTCAAGTTGCTGCTAAGATTAGAGCATTTAGAAAGCCAGAACCTTACAAAGGAAAAGGTGTAAGGTTTGTTGGTGAAGTAATTAGAAGAAAAGCAGGTAAGACTGCAGCTAAATAAGAGTAATTAGTACCATGGGTAAGAAATTAACTAAAAGAGAAAAGATCAAACTTAGAGTAAGAAGCTCTATTGTTGGTAAAACACCGCTACCGAGATTATCAGTGTATAAAAGTAATAAGACTACTTATTGCCAGATACACGATGATTTGTCAGGTACGACTGTAGCCTCTGCAAGCTCAAAAGGAATGTCTGGAACTAAGATAGAACAAGCAGCTGCAGTTGGAAAGTTGGTTGCTGAGCAAGCAAAAACTATAAATGTTTCAAAAGTTGTCTTTGATAGATCTGGTTACGTATATCATGGAAGAGTGAAGGCTCTTGCTGATGGTGCTAGAGAAGGAGGCCTTGAATTTTAAACTATTAATATAGATGGCAAATAACAAGAAAAATATAAACCCTTCTGAGCTTTCAGACGTAAAGGAAAAGCTAGTAAAGCTAAACAGAGTTGCCAAGGTAACTAAAGGTGGTAGAACATTCAGTTTTTCAGCTCTAGTAGTTGTAGGTGATGGTCAAGGAAAGGTAGGACATGGACTAGGAAAGGCTAGAGATGTGGCCGAGTCTATTGCTAAGGCTGTAGATAATGCTAAGAAAAATATGGTTCAGGTACCAATTATCAAGGGTACAATACCACACGAACAATTAGGTAGATATGGAGCTGGAAAGGTGCTAATCAAACCTGCATCTGATGGTACAGGTGTAATTGCCGGTGGTGCCATGAGAGCAGTGTTAGAGATAGCAGGTGTACAGAATGTACTTGCTAAGTCTCAAGGTTCTGCAAATCCTCATAACGTAGTAAAGGCAACAATCAATGCACTTACTAAATTGAGAAGTCCTCTTCAAATCGCAAGACAGAGAGGTGTAACATTAAAAAAAGTATACGAAGGATAATCCTTTACTAACAGATTCAATTAAGATTGCTATGGCAAAGATGAAGATCAAATTAGTTAGAAGTTTAATAGGTAGACCACTCAGACAGAAGAATACTGTTAAGGCTCTTGGTCTAGGAAAGTTGAACTCAGTAGTTGAGAAAGAGGCGACAGTTGAAGTAGTGGGTATGATCAACAAGGTTAAACACTTACTTGAAATACAAGAGGGATAATCTCTATTTAAAGTATACTGATAAAAAGATTAAATAAAGAAAGATGGAATTACATACTTTAAAACCTGCAAAAGGCTCAATAAAAAAGAAGAAGAGAATTGCAAGAGGGCAAGGATCTGGTAGAGGTGGTACTTCCACGAGAGGGCATAAAGGAGCTAAGTCTAGATCTGGATGGAGTAAAAAAGAGAATTTCGAAGGTGGTCAGATGCCGTTGCAGCAGAGACTTCCAAAAAGAGGATTCAAAAATCCTAATAGAGTAGAATATAAGGTATTCAACATGTCTAGCCTAGAAGCATTGTCAGAAAAGAGTAATGTTACTGACTTCACAGTTGAGAAATTATTCGAACTAGGACAAATTAAGAAAAACGATAAGGTAAAAGTATTAGGAAACGGAGATTTAACTAAGAAATTGACTTTGACTGTACATGCAGTATCTGCATCAGCAAAAGAAAAGATCGAGGCTAAAGGAGGTTCAGTTAATATCGTATAATTTCTACTGATGAACAAATTTATTGAGACATTAAAGAATATTTGGAGTATTAAGGAACTGAGAAATAGGATTCTCTTTACACTTGTAATACTCGCTATTTATAGACTAGGTTCATTCATAGTGTTACCTGGTGTTAACCCTACAGCTTTAGAAGCAGCGGCTTCAGGCAGAGGAGCTAATGATATATTAGGATTGATTAATGCCTTTACGGGTGGTGCATTTAACAATGCTGCCATTTTCGCATTGGGTATTATGCCATATATTACAGCGAGCATTATTATCCAATTATTAGGTTTTGGTGTCCCATACTTCCAAAGACTACAACAGAAAGAAGGAGAGTCTGGAAGAAAGAAGATTACACAAATCACAAGAATGTTGACAGTATTTATCACTTTAGTACAAGGTGGTGGATATTTGACGTATATCAAATCACAGCCAGGTGCTGTATATGGAGGAGTAAGTGACTTAGTATTTTGGTTAAGTGGTATTATTATACTTTCTACTGGTACTATCTTCGCTATGTGGTTAGGTGAGAAGATTACTGACAAGGGTATTGGTAATGGTATTTCACTATTAATCATGATTGGTATTATTGCATCACTTCCAAGAGCATTCTTTGCTGAATTGCAAACACAATTCGCGGGTGGAGGTATGTTTATATTTATCTTAGAATTAGCAATTTTCTTCCTTATTACACTTGCAACTATTTTGGTGATACAAGGAGTGAGGAGGATACCTATACAATTTGCCAAGCGAATGGTAGGTAGGCAAACTGGTTCAGTGCCAGTTGCAGGAGCAAGAGACTTTATTCCTTTAAAAGTGAATGCAGCAGGTGTAATGCCAATAATATTTGCTCA
>JAHDHH010000044.1:0-11151 GCA_020631405.1 Saprospiraceae bacterium | reverse complement strand
ACTTTATTCCTTTAAAAGTGAATGCAGCAGGTGTAATGCCAATAATATTTGCTCAAGCAATCATGTTCTTGCCATTAACTATAGCCCAGTGGGCTGGTAGTGACGGTCAGACAAGTGACTTTATGTTATCTTTAGGTGATTGGAAGAGTGTTCCATATAATGTGATTTTGTTTTTGCTAGTGGTATTATTTACATATGTTTATACTGCATTGTTAGTAAATCCACAACAGTATGCAGAATACTTAAAAAGACAAAATGCTTTTGTTCCAGGAATTAAGCCAGGAAAACAAACGCAAGATTTCATAGATACTTTAACTACGAGAATTACCCTACCAGGGTCAATATTCTTAGGATTCATCACAATTCTACCAGCAATAGTTTCTAGCTTCATGGGAGTTAACGATGCATTTGCATTATTCTTTGGAGGTACATCACTATTAATCTTAGTGGCTGTTGTCCTTGATACATTAGATCAAATTAATTCATACCTCTTGATGAGAAAGTATGATGGTCTAGTGAAGTCAGGTAAGATTAAGGGTAGAAGTGGAATGCAGCCGATTGGGGCTGGAATGTAATTCCATTAATGGGTCAAGTTTACTACAAAACATCTGAAGAGATAGCTATAATTCAAGTCAACTGCATGCTTGTCAGTAAGACTCTAGCATACGTAGGTAGTCTGTTGAAACCAGGGGTTACTGGAGCTTTTGTTGATGCTAAGGCAGAAGAGTTTATCAGGGATCATGATGCCCTTCCAGGTTTTAAGAATTTATATGGTTTTCCAAGTACCTTGTGTATTTCACTAAACGAAGGTGTAGTACATGGTATTCCAAGTGATATTGAGTTTAAGGATGATGATATTGTAAGTGTCGACTGTGGAGTATACAATAATGAGTTTTTTGGTGACGCAGCTTTTACATTTGCCTTTCCAGAAGTGTCAGACGAGACAATGGACTTATTGCACACGACTAATCAATCTCTTTATTTAGGAATAGAACAAGCTAGGAGTGGTAACCGAATAGGGGATATAAGTAATGCCATACAACACCATTGTGAAAGAGTCAATGGATATGGAATAGTTAGAGAATTAGTAGGGCATGGTCTCGGTCGGAATTTACATGAAGGCCCAGAAGTGCCAAACTTTGGAAGTAGGGGAAGAGGACATAAGATGCAAGAAGGATTAGTGATAGCCATTGAACCAATGGTCAATATGGGGAAAAGACACGTGAAACAATCAGATGATGGTTGGACGATTGTAACTAGAGATGGAAAGCCTTCTGCACACTTCGAACATACGATTGCAGTGACAGATGGGGAACCAATAATCCTGTCAGATCATTCTATAGTTGAAGAAGCATTGAAAAATAACGCTGAAATAAAGAATTTTTCGATAAAAAAGTAGATATTTGCACTCCAATTGAAAATATGGCCAAACAAGACCTGATAAAATTAGATGGAACTATAGAAGAAGCACTCTCAAATGCAATGTTTAGAGTGAGATTAGAGAATGATCATCTTATAGTTGCAACTATCTCTGGAAAGATGAGAATGCATTACATTAGAATCCTCCCAGGAGATAAAGTATCTGTCGAAATGTCACCATATGATTTGACAAGAGGACGTATAACATATAGATATAAATAATTTACCAAGAGGTAGAGAATAGATAGTTATGAAAGTAAAAGCTTCAATAAAAAAGAGATCTGCAGATTGCAAGATCGTAAGACGTAAAGGAAAACTTTACGTGATCAATAAGAAGAATCCTAAATTTAAACAAAGACAAGGATAGATTATGGCAAGGATTGCAGGTGTAGATTTACCTAAAAACAAGAGAGGTGTTATCAGTCTAACGTACGTATTTGGCGTTGGAAGATCTAGGTCAATTGAGATTCTTGATAGAGTCGGTGTTGATCATAACACAAAAGTTCAGGATTGGACTGACGAGAATATCAAGGAGATTTCTGGTTTGTTGCAGAACGAGTATAAAGTAGAGGGAGAATTAAGGAGTGAGGTTCAGACCAACATTAAGAGATTGATGGATATCGCAAGTTATAGAGGACTTAGACATAGAAGAGGGCTTCCAGTAAGAGGTCAGAGAACTAAGACCAATGCTAGAACTAGAAAAGGAAGAAAGAAAACTGTTGCTAACAAGAAGAAGGCAACTAAATAATAGTTAAATAGGACAAGATGGCTAAATCAGTAAAAAAAGCTAAAAAGCGTAAAGTTGTAGTCGAGCAAGAAGGTGTAGTACACTTACATGCTAGCTTCAACAATATCATAATCTCGCTTACTAATAAGGCAGGTCAGGTGATTTCTTGGGGATCTGCAGGAAAAGAAGGTTTTAGAGGGTCTAAGAAAAATACACCATATGCAGCTCAATTAGCTGCGTCAAATGCAGCGCAGGTTGCTTATGATGCAGGTATGAGATTTGCAGAAGTAAAAGTAAAAGGACCTGGTGCAGGTAGAGAAGCAGCAATAAGAGCAATCGATGGTGTAGGTATCAAGATTACAAGAATCAAAGATATTACTCCAGTACCTCATAATGGTTGTAGACCACCAAAACAAAGAAGAGTATAATTCTCTTTGTACGTCCTTAATTTTATAGATAAACACGAAAATAGTAGTTGTTAAATGGCAAGATACTTAGGTCCTAAAACGAAAAAGGCAAGAGCATTTGGAGAGGCGATATTCGGCGCAGATAGAGCTTTTGAAAAGAGAAAATATCCTCCTGGCCAACATGGTACAGGTAAGAGAAGAAAACAAAAGTCTGACTATGCACTTCAGTTAATGGAAAAGCAAAAGGCGAAGTATACATATGGTGTACTCGAAAGACAATTTAGAAACTTATTCAAGAGAGCAAATGCTAAGTCTGGAGTAACAGGTGTTGTATTATTACAATTCCTAGAGTCTAGATTAGATAATACTGTCTATAGACTAGGACTTGCTCCAACTAGGAACGCAGCAAGGCAACTAGTATCACACAAACATATACTTGTTAACGGTATTTTGACTAACATCCCTTCTCACAATCTTCGTCCTGGTGATGAGGTGTCTGTTAGAAACAAGTCTGTTGGACTTGAAGTTATCCAGAATGCATTGAACGCTAACACAGGTGTAAGTAAGTGGAGTTGGTTAGAGTGGAATCCTGAAACTAAGCAGGGTAAATTTTTGGCATATCCAGAAAGAACTGATATTCCAGAAAGAATTAACGAACAATTGATTGTAGAACTTTACTCTAAGTAATAGTCTATAGTTTATTGATTTCATTTTTATTACCAATTTAAACTAATAATCGTCGTATGAGTATATTGGATTTTCATAAGCCTAATAAGATACTTCTTCAAAAAGCAACAGAATTCGAAGGTACATTTGAATTCAAGCCATTAGAGCCTGGTTTTGGTCAGACTATTGGTAATGCAATTAGAAGAGTATTACTCTCATCTTTAGATGGATTTGCGATCACAGCAGTAAGAATAGCTGGTGTTGATCATGAGTTTTCATCTATAAAAGGTGTAGTCGAAGATGTTGTAGATATAATCCTGAATTTGAAGAAAGTTAGACTTAAGCCTATGCTTGATGAAGATAGTTCAAATGAGGAAAAAGTATACCTTACTATTTCAGGTAAGGAAGAGTTCGTTGCAGGAGATATAGAAGCTCATACGAATGTATTCAAGGTCATGAACCCAGATTTGTTAATCTGTTCAATGGATACTTCTGTAAACCTAGAAATAGAGCTGACAGTAACAAAGGGTAGAGGTTATGTGCCTGCAGATGAGCAAGAAGAGAAGGATTTAGCTATTGGTGTTATTCCAATTGATGCAATCTTTACTCCAATTAAGAAAGTAGCATACAAAGTTGAAAATACAAGGGTAGGTCAGAGAACTGATTACGAAAAATTAGATCTGCATATCATTACTGATGGTACAATCCACCCAGAAGAGGCAGTTAAAGAAGCTTCTAGAATATTGATTCAACACTTAATGTTAATCACTGATGAAAACATCACATTTGATGATGCATCTAGTAGAGAAGACAATATAGTAGATGAGCACATTCTACACATGCGTAAGTTACTCAAGACTTCACTTGAAGATTTAGATCTTTCTGTGAGAGCTTATAACTGCTTGAAGGCTGCTAAGATCGATAGCTTAGGAGAGTTAGTAAGATACGATACTCACGAGTTGTTGAAGTTCAGAAACTTTGGTAAAAAGTCATTAGTCGAGATCGAAGAACTTTTAGTAACTAAGGGTCTTACTTTCGGCATGGACTTATCTAAGTACAAACTAGACGAAGACTAGAAACACAGAATCGCCTGACCCGGCATACGGATTCTATTATTAATCATATTGTATTAACAGGTCTGGAGAGAGTTCTCAGGTCAGAAATGAACCTCCAGAGTGTGATATAACATCTAAAGTCTATTATGAGACACGGAAAGAAATTTAACCATTTAGGTAGAAAAGTAGGTCACAGAAGAGCCCTACTGAAGAACTTAGCAATAGCGCTAATCGTGCACAAAAGAATCAATACTACACTTGCTAAGGCGAAAGCCCTTAGAGTATATGTAGAGCCTTTGATTACAAAGGGAAAAACTAATACCACTCACTCAAGAAGAGTTGTATTCAGTTACTTGCAAAACAAATATGCAGTTACAGAATTATTCTCAACAGTAGCAGAGAAAGTAGGAGACAGACCAGGTGGATACTGTAGAATAATCAAAACAGGTCATAGAAAAGGTGATGCAGCTGAAATGGCAATGATAGAGTTAGTAGATTTCAATGATGTCTACAAAAATACTTCATCAGCATCGTCTTCAGGAAAGACAAGAAGAAGCAGAAGAAAGGGCGGAGCGAAAGCTGCAGCCGCTGCAACTACGGTGTCAAGTTCTGAAGAAGAATAGATAAAAATTAAGAGGTGAGTTTTTACTCACCTTTTTTTTTATAATTTATTCACATTTATTAATAATAGATATCTCTAGTGGCGCATTATCTTTAGGCGCAAATTAACAATATGAGCAAATCACCAACCAAAGCTACTTTACTCCTTGAAGATGGCTCGGTGTATCATGGCTTAGCGGCAGGTAAAATCGGCACTACTTCAGGTGAAATTTGTTTTAACACGGGTATGACTGGCTACCAAGAAGTCTTCACAGATCCCTCATACTATGGTCAAGTTCTACTTACTACCAATGTACATATCGGGAACTACGGAACTCTTAAGGATGATGAAGAGTCAGAAACAGTGCAAATCAAGGGACTCATTTGTAGGAACTTCAATGTAGAGTATTCGAGATTAATGGCTGACAATGATATCCAGTCATATTTTGAGACTGAGGGGATAGTAGCTATTCACGATGTAGATACTAGAGAGATAGTCCGAAAGATCAGAGATAAGGGAGCCATGAATGTTGTGATTTCATCTGAAATCGAGGATGTTGATGAATTAAAAAAGGTGTTAGCTGCTACACCTTCAATGGAAGGTTTAGAATTAGCAAGTAAGGTGAGTACTGATGAAATCTATACACTAGGAGAGAGTACATCTGCTACTCGAATTGCAGTGTTGGACTTCGGGACTAAGAGAAACATTCTCCAATGCCTAGCTGATAGAGGGTGCTACTTGAAAGTATTTCCAGCAAAAACAAGCCTTGATGTCATCAATGCATTCGAGCCAAATGGATACTTCTTGTCAAATGGACCAGGTGATCCAGCTTCTATGGACTACGCCATCACCACTATCAAAGCAATACTTAAAGAAAATAAACCAACGTTTGGTATATGTCTTGGACATCAACTACTAGCCTTAGCTAATGATATCCCGACGTATAAGATGCACAATGGTCATAGAGGAATCAACCACCCAGTAATCAATTTGGATACAGGGAAATGTGAGATTACTACACAAAATCATGGCTTTGGGGTTAGTCCAGATGCTCTAGCTCAGCATGCTGATAGGGTAGAGGTAACACACAAAAACTTAAATGACAACACGATCGAAGGCATCAGAGTAAAGGGTACAAAGGCCTTTTCTGTGCAGTATCACCCAGAAGCAGCTCCAGGGCCGCATGACTCGAGATACTTATTCGACCAGTTTGTAGAATATATTAATAACAATTAGAAATCTTTTTTGATATGTCAGAAATAATAGAAATATATGCTCGCCAAATCTTGGATTCAAGAGGTAATCCAACTGTAGAGGTTGATGTTCACACTGAAGACGGAAGTATGGGTAGGGCAGCAGTGCCTTCAGGAGCTTCTACGGGTAAGTACGAGGCAGTTGAATTGAGAGATGGAGATAAGAAGAGGTTCCTTGGTAAAGGTGTGCAAAAGGCAATTGACAATATCGAAGGTCCAATCAGATCAGCACTTCTGGGTGAGTTCGTAACAGATCAAATCACTATCGACAATATGATGTTGGAGATTGATGGATCACCTAATAAGAAAAACCTAGGAGCTAATGCAATACTAGGTGTCTCACTCGCATGTGCTAGTGCAGCATCACAAGTGACGGAGCAATCCCTATACAGATATGTAGGTGGAGTCAATGCTTGTACACTACCAGTACCAATGATGAATATCCTTAATGGTGGTAGTCATGCTGATAATAGTATTGACTTTCAAGAATTCATGATTGTACCGGTTGGTGCTAATACATTTTCAGAGAGTTTGAGAATGGGTGTTGAGACATTCCACCATTTGAAAAAAGTGCTAAAGGACCACGGATACTCAACCAACGTAGGAGACGAAGGTGGGTTTGCACCTAATATTAAGTCAAATGAAGAGGCAATTGAGATAGTACTAAAGGCTATCAAGAGTGCAGGATATAAGGCAGGTAAGGATATATGGATAGCGATGGATGCAGCAGCATCTGAGTTTTATGATGCTAAGAAGAAAGTATATCATTTTGGTAAGAGTACTGGAGATAAGTTGACATCAAGCGAGATGGTAGATTATTGGAAGGGATGGGTGGATAAGTACCCAATCATCTCAATAGAAGATGGACTAGATGAAGACGATTGGAAGGGCTGGAAGGCATTGACTAAGGCTGCTGGAGACAAGGTGCAACTTGTAGGTGATGACTTATTCGTGACTAACGTCGAAAGACTAGCAAAGGGAATCAAAGAAAAGTCAGCAAACTCAATCTTGATCAAA
This sequence comes from Saprospiraceae bacterium, assembly GCA_020631405.1. GTDB lineage: Bacteria > Bacteroidota > Bacteroidia > Chitinophagales > Saprospiraceae > JAHDHH01. The sequence continues at coordinate 4,006 of JAHDHH010000044.1, read as the reverse complement.
GTAAACCAAATTGGTACACTTACTGAGACGATCAATGCCGTAAATATGGCAAACAGAGCTGGATTCACTTCAGTCATGAGCCACAGATCAGGAGAAACAGAGGATACAACTATAGCAGACTTGGCAGTAGCATTGAATACTGGTCAGATCAAGACTGGTTCGGCTTCAAGAAGTGATAGAATAGCTAAGTACAACCAATTGTTGAGAATAGAGGAGGAACTAGATGATTCTGCTGTTTTCTTAGGTAAGGATGCGTTCAAATTATAGATTTTTGTAATTTTACCCCATCGATACCCACAACATGGACATTCTAGACCAAATCAAAGATAGATTATCACGACTTTCTGTGAAGAATGGCTATGCTATTGCAATTATTGGATTTCTGACATGGATGACATTTTTCGATAAGCACAATTTTATCGATCAGTTTAGAGTCTCAGGTACATTGAGTTCAATAGAATTAGAAATAGCTGAGTACGAAGACAAGTACCAGCAAGCTCTAGTTGATAAGCGTAATCTAGAAAACAACAAGGAGAAGTTTGCTAGAGAACAGTACAACTATAGCGAAGAAGGAGAAGAAATTTTTATCATCAAATAAAAGACTAAGGTAATGAGTGTATTAGTAGGCAACCATTCAAAGGTTGTAGTTCAAGGATTTACAGGAAAAGAAGGTTCTTTCCACTCTGAGCAAATGATAGAATATGGTACGAATATCATAGGTGGTGTCACTCCAGGAAAAGGTGGAACGACGCATTTAGATAGACCAGTGTTCAATACAGTACAGGAAGCAGTAACACAGGGAGGCGCTAATACATCAATCATCTTTGTACCGCCAAGGTTTGCAGCAGATGCCATCATGGAAGCAGCTGATGCTGGTGTTGCGTTGATCGTATGTATTACAGAAGGTATCCCTGTCCAAGATATGGTCAAGGTACATAACTATATCGCAGATAAAGAAGTGAGACTTATCGGACCTAACTGCCCAGGAGTAATCACTCCTGGTCAGTGCAAGCTAGGGATTATGCCAGGATTTATACACAACCCAGGTAAGATTGGGATCGTGTCAAGGTCTGGAACATTGACATACGAAGCAGTAGACCAAGTGACTAAGGCTGGTATGGGTCAATCGACTTGTATCGGTATAGGCGGTGACCCTATCATCGGTACTACTACCAAGGATGCAGTTGAGCTCTTTATGAATGATCCTGACACAGAAGGTATCATCATGATTGGAGAGATAGGTGGTAATATGGAAGCAGATGCAGCAAGATGGATTAGAGAACATGGTACTAAGCCAGTAGTCGGATTCATTGCAGGGCAGACTGCTCCAAAAGGTAGAACTATGGGGCATGCAGGAGCTATCATCGGCGGTGATGATGATACTGCTGAAGCAAAAATGAAAATCATGGCTGATTGCGGTATTCATGTAGTCAAGTCACCAGCAGATATAGGAGAGACAATGGCTAGAGTGCTTAAAGGCTAAGCGCTTTATCAACATAACAAGTATTAAAAAGAAGCGATGAAATATTGATTTTATCGCTTCTTTTTATTAAAGCCTATCTATAATCGCAATATTACGCCTAATATTAAGAATGTAATCACAATATTTCGCCTAATATTGAGAATACAATCCTAATTATTGGCGTAATATTCAGAATATGGCTATATTAGTAGTATGGTTAACAGAGAAATGCTTGATATAATTCTTAACCAATGCTTTAAGGGTAAGGTCATCATGCTTATAGGCCCTAGGCAGGTTGGTAAGACTACTTTACTTAGGATGCTGATGGATACTCAAAACAAAGCATCCATTTGGTTGAATGCCGATGAAGCAGATATTTACAATGCTATCAATCAAGCGTCTACTAGCGACGAATTAATACAGTTATTTGGTAGTAATACCGAACTTGTCATCATTGATGAAGCACAACAAATTCCAGATATTGGTAAAAAACTTAAGCTCATTTATGATTCCAAAGTAAATGTCCAAGTCATTGTGACTGGCTCATCAGCATTCGAATTACAAAGTGAACTACATGAGCCATTGACAGGGAGAAAGAAAGAGTTTTACTTGTATCCGCTTTCCTTTGCTGAATTGTCAAACTCTCATGGATTTATCAAAGAAAATAGATTGTTAGAGACTCGGCTCATATATGGAAGCTATCCAGAAGTCATCAATAACCCAGGAGATGAGGAAGAGGTCTTAAGAGAGCTGACTAAGAGCTACCTCTACAAAGACATCCTCCAGGTCGAAGGCATCCGAAAGCCTGCTATACTCGAAAAACTGCTGCAAGCACTAGCATTCCAATTAGGTAGTGAGGTGAGCTATCACGAATTAGCTCAAATAGTAGGTAATGTAGATCCTGCAACCGTCGAGCGGTACCTCGATTTACTTGAAAAAGCATTCGTCGTTTACAAGCTACCTGCTCTGAGTAGAAATTTGCGCAATGAATTGAAAAAGGGTAAGAAGTATTACTTTTATGACAATGGTATTAGGAATACAATCATAAAAAACTACAACCCGATTGGACTAAGAGGAGATAAAGGGGAGCTTTGGGAAAACTATCTGCTCGCAGAGAGGAGAAAGCACTTGGAGTATTCGGGACATGACCCTAATCTCTACTTTTGGAGAACACATGACCAGGCAGAGATTGATTATATAGAGGAATATGGAGGTGTCTTGGCAGCAACAGAATTTAAGTGGAAACCAAAGAAGGTTAGGTTTGCAAAATCATTTCTCACGGCCTATCCTAATCACACAACACAGGTGATTCACCGCAATGAGTTTAAGCATTTTATTACGTAATAATCGTTGTTAACAACTGCACATCTAATTCTAATGTGTATCTTCAAAATACAAAACAAATATACTACAATGAGAATCGTATCATTCCTCTTATTCATTAGCCACCTTGCATATAGCCAATCAACTGTAGTGACCAATGTCAACAATCCTTGGGGATTGGCAATCAGTGATGGAATCCTTTACATTGGTGAACATGGTGACAACCAAGTAACCAGCTATGATACCAATGATGCTAATGCAGCGCTAGAGACCATAGCAGGTGGGTTGAGTGGAGTATCAGCAGTGGGAGTTGTTGGTAATGAACTCTTCATAGGGGAGAGGACTTCGTATGCTGTATCAAAAGTAGACCTTACCGATTCTAGTGGGGAGTTAGTTGCATGTACTACGATGGAGTTTCCTCCAATAGGATTCGCAGAACATAGTGGCTACCTCTATACAGGACAGAGAGAAGGGAATCAGGTCAGTAGAATCAACTTAGCAGCTGGATGTCCTACTACATTTAGCACACCATTGAGCGGTTTGGATCAGTCATATGGACTCGGAATAAAGGATGACAACCTCTATGTATCCCAATCAAATATTGGTACTATATCAGTAGTGGACTTGAGTACAGGAAAGTTTGTAGTAAACGACTTAGTCTCTGGTCTATCTACTCCTGGAGGGATGACTGTAGTAGACAATACTCTATACATTGCGGATTTTGGGAGTGGCAATCTAGAGTCAGTTGACCTCTCTGCAGAGGTTCCAGAAGTAGTAACTGTCTTGACAAACCTTGATGGACCAATAGCACTTGCTTCGGAAAATAGTATCGTGTACATTGCAGAGTTCAATGGCAATAGGATATCCAGATATCCAGAGCTGTCAAATGTAATAGATGTAACGACAGACCCACAGCTAATGATCAATCCTGTACCAGCTCAAAATACGATTACAATACAGTTTGAAGGAAGTGCCACTCTCCCATACCAAATAACAAATATCGCGGGTCAAATAGTGATGCAGAGCAGGACACAGAGCAACACTACAATCGATATCTCAATGTTAAGGAAGGGTGTTTACATAGTGCAGGCAGAAGGCTACCAGAGTCAGCGAATTGTAAAGCTCTAAAAGCTTGGACTAATTGTCCCCAGCTCGTCCCCTGCTCGTCTAAGCTTGTAGCTTAGATGAAAGATGATTAATACATTTGTACAACTCAAATAC
>JAHDHH010000043.1 GCA_020631405.1 Saprospiraceae bacterium | reverse complement strand
CCGACATCGATTGGTATTGCAATAAAAGAAGTCACAACAATTAAAAACTATCATCAGCCATTATTGCATTTGCTGAGGCACTAAATTGCTGCGAAGTACTTGACGCTTGCTAGAAGGCAGATTTTCTGCTGCTTGTAAGTAGTTGCCATCAGGAAAGGCCTCTTGAGCCATTTGTAGTATAGAGTACAGTTCAGTTCTATCAGCATCGCCAAGGGTTGGTTGTGGCCATTGCTTGTTTGGATCAGCATAGGGAGCGACAAAATCTATTGCTGCCCTCAATCGCGAATCAGACCTGCCTCCTTGCCAGATATCTACATCTACTTCTTTTGCCAGGTGAGCCACTAAAGACAGTGCACCTAGGTTGTAGATACTGTAAAATAATGGCCTAGTACGAGCTAATTCTTTAGGCATTGTCCCATCTGGTTTTATCTGGGCAAGTACTCTTGATTCATAGATTTGCTCAGCAATTTGCTTAGCTCTATCTCGATGACCAGAATAAAGAGCAAAGTACAGTGCTTGCAAATCATAGTAAGAACCATGATTGTTATTTGAAGCTGCCTCTTGAAGGGCAAGTTCGTTTGTCGTCAGCCACTTGAAGTATTGTTTTGACCATGATTTGATTTCTGCATATTCTTGATAGGATAATGCTGAAGAGTTTGCAATTAGCTGACCGCCCTCTAAAGCTCTGACCATGAGGCGACCATCTAAGACTCCTGTCTTACTACCTTGGTTGTGCCCTGGTCGACACTGAGCATGGTTTAGGTTTGGGTTCATACAGGTGAGTGAATCTAAAAACCAAACTCTGAGTAGTTCGGCTACTTTTTCGGCGTAGCGCTGATCTCCTGTTAGATAGTAGGCAAGGCCAAGTGTCTCACAATTCAAGCCTAGTGCTCCTATCCTTTGTCGGTCTGATGCTTCGAGACTTTGGCTTGCGGGATTAGTTTCTCCATCCTTCCTCAGATAGGGTAGTCCATCAACTTTGTTGGTGTCAGGCCACCAATAACGACTATAACTTGCATAGTCGTGCTTGTTTCCACTAGGAGGTAGGACTGTTTTGTCTGTGACGGTGAATGGTCCTTCCTGCAGAGCTATTTCGGCATCTGCTAACAGTTGATCGAATGCAGGTTTGAGTTGTGAATCATGCTGATTTATCTTTGATTTGGTGTTTTGGAGATATTTAGCATCCATCAATAATGTCGGTGCCATATCAATATCTTCAGATGTACAAGCTCCAATTAAAGATAGGAGAATTGATACAAGAACCGCGGTGATAAGATTGCTTACTTTCATAGTAATATATGTATGTTATTCTGACCTGATAAATTTATTTGGAATACTCTTCCAAGACATAGATTTCTTACCAACTTCTTCTTTAAACGTCTTGAACACTGCCCTAGAATTGTATTCTTGTTGACTAAAGTGCTGTCTAAGTGTTGCCTCTAAAGACTTGCGAATTTCTGGTTCAAGGAAGTCAATCAGATCTTCTACATTTAATTTAGCCATAATTTGGGATTTGGTTTGCGATGTATTGTTGATAAATTAGTAATTAAGACTTATCCCGGCAGGATAACTTAATCAATTGACTTCTTAAGCATATTAAACAACATATTTACACTATTGTCTAGTCGGGATTGCTTGTAAGACATCCATGAAGTATCCCCAATACTTGAGTACAGAGCTAATTTGGACTCTTTCGTCAGGCGAATGAGCACCACGTATATTTGGTCCGAATGAGATCATATCCATACCTGGATAGTTAGTACCTATGATTCCACACTCTAGGCCTGCATGACAAGCATTGACGTGGGGTTTTTCATTGTACTTCTCTTCGTAAAGGCTGCTCATTAGTGAAATAATGGGTGCATTTGGCTTAGGTGTCCAACCAGGATAACTGCCGTCTTGAGTGACTTCTGCTCCCAAAAAGGACATTGCCGAATCAATGACATTGGCTAGGTCTTGTTTCTCAGTGTCGACTGATGATCTAGTCAGGCAAAGCATACTAAATTGGCCATCTCTGACTTCGACTTTCGCTAGATTGTTAGATGTTTGCACTAAGCCTTCAATATCTGGACTCATCCTATAGATGCCACTTGGGATTGCGTAAATGCCTTTCAACAGCTGCTCTTGGAAGGGTTGGGCTAGGACGGTTGATACAGGCTCAGCTTTTGCTATGCTGACTTCTAATCCGGGATCTGTACTTTCGTACTCGTCCTTGAATATTGAGGCAAGGTCAGATATTGAGCCTAGAGCCTTGTCATCATTGAGTAGGATTACTGCCTTTGATTCCCTAGGAATAGCATTCCTCAATCCACCTCCATCGATACTGTGTATACGAACTGAATAACTCTGATGTAATTCAAATAGAATTCGATTCATCAGCTTGTTAGCATTGCCTAATCCCTTGTGAATATCCATGCCAGAATGCCCTCCAGAAAGTCCAGAAATCTGTAATGTATAAGCATTATAATCGCTACTAATCGATTCTACTACATAACTTCCTATTCCTGTTAAGTCTACACCTCCAGCACAACCGATTGTAATCTCGCGATCATCTTCGGTGTCGAGGTTGAGTAGAATAGATCCTGTCAATAAGCCACCTTTGAGTCCTAAGGCACCGGTCATCCCAGTTTCTTCGTCTATAGTAAATAGCGCTTCTATTGGTGGATGCTTGATCTCTGTTGATTCTAAGACAGCCATGATAGTTGCTACCCCAATTCCATTATCAGCACCAAGAGTGGTTCCTTGTGCCTTAACCCAATCATTGTCTACAATCATCTTGATGCCTTCTGTATCAAAGTCAAAGTCTACATCACTATTCTTTTGATGTACCATGTCTAAGTGACTCTGCAATACAATAGTTTGGCGGTCCTCCATGCCTGGACTAGCTGGTTTTTTGACAATGACATTCCCTATATCATCTTTGATGGTTTCTAATCCTAAGTCCATACCAAACTTCATCATGAATGCAATTACGCGTTCTTCTTTTTTAGAAGCACGTGGTACGGCATTCAATGCAGCGAAGTTTTTCCATAGTGATTTTGGTTCTAGTTCATGTATTTTCATGGAGAGTAGATTAGATATTTGATAAATAGAAATGGTGTCTGTATGACAAATATAATATTACTTAGTCACGCAAGTCAAAATTCTAGTATTCTCGAGCAATTGATTAGCGCCTGTTGATTAATTTGGTGTCTTATGCCTTGTATTTGCTACGAACTGAGCATAGTCATAGCCAAGAAAGTTACCCAGCCCATACTGTGTAAACCCAAGACTCTCCGCCCCTGCATCACCATAGAAGAAGTTGAATATCTTAATGTATTCATCAGATAACATATATTCATTATAGAATGTGGATAGTGTGTTGAATTCACCTTGTTCAGGAATCCTATCCTCTTGATTGATATGTGAGGCGACAAAGACTTCTTGGTTGAGATAGTCTTGAAGTACTCTTGGGGTTGTATGGTCTAACCGATAGTGTGACCTATAGAGGTATTCTAAGGTTCTAGACTTAATGACCGCCTCTGAATACTCTTCGCTAGTCCAGAAGTATGGCACACAAAACTGCCTACTAATCAAGGCATTCAACTTAAATTTACTGTCGAAATCGGTCGTGTAGTAATTAGTCCAACTACCCATTAAGTCATCAGCAATGTTGAGGACAACTTGAAATTCTGGACTCATAGCTTTTCCAGATGTATGATTAAATTCCTCAATGACCTGATGCATGATTTGTTCTGCTCGCAAGTCTTGTAATTCTTCAATTTTCAAGAGGATATGCGGTTTAGCCATTGGGTTGAATCCGCCTATTGGCAATACCATGTCGCCCTTTGATTTCCCTTGAAGTAGAGATAGGTATGCCTTGAATCGATCCGTAGAAATAGGATTCGAATACAATGCTTTAATTTCTGATAATATTGGCCTTAGTCGAAATGTCATGTGACTACCCAATTGACGTAAAGAGATTCGTGATTATTGAGTTGTCAAGATAGAACATTATACCGACTAGATACTAATCACGATTCCCAAGGTTGGTGTAGTCACGTTATTACCATCGGCTACCGGTTTGAGCAAATAACGTTGAGATTCAATAGGGTCAGTTGGATTTACAATGACGCCATCTCCGATAGGAAATCCTTCATCATCTAAGGGTCTGTCTAAGATTAATGTTGACGAAGTAGCATCCGAAAACACTATATTCTGCAAGTCTAAGTAGAGATTTAGAGACCACTTCTCAAAGAACCATTTTTTATCAACCCTGACATCCATTGCTGCAAAGTTATCTCCTCTGAGAGAATTGATATTTGCAAAGTCTGGATAGGCAAAGTTATTTCTATTCCAATTGAGCACAAGGTCTGCATCTGGTGCAGCTGGAGTTTCAGGTAATGCTGATTGAACTCTGAGGTTGACACCAGCCTCCCAGTTGTTTTTGAACTGGTAGCCTAGCGTTGTATTAAGAATGTGTCTACTGTCCCAAGCACTAGGTCTATACTCGCCAGAGCTATCTTTGAATTGGCTATAACCAAGGGTATAAGCTAGGATACCGTAGAATCCTTTGTATAGCCTTTGTTGGAACAAGAACTCCATACCATAAGTTCTTCCTTCACTTGTTGACACTGCAGGCTCATTGCCTATTACCCCAAAGTCCCCACCAAGGTTGGCAAGTGAGATGCTATCTCTCAGTAGGAATGGGTAGTTATTGTAGTGTTTGTAGTATCCTTCAAGAGTAATCCTACTTGACTGACTTGTACTCCATTCTAATCCTGCTACTGCGTGGCTAGCTTTGATGAAGGTAATGTCATTGTCTTTATTAACTAGAGTACCATTTTCTCTATAGCCTAACAAGGTATAGGATGGAGTTTGGTAGTAGATCCCAGTGTTGGCATTCACTGACCAATTGTCATTGATGCTATAGCTAGCAGAGAGTCTTGGAGAGATAAATTCTAAAGGATTGGACATATCGTCAGAATAAGTATTTCCATCTACTCTAAGTCCTGCAGAAAGTGAGAGTCTATTTTCTAAGAAGTCTCTACTCACTTGACCGAAGCCATAGTACTTGTAGAATTGTATGTCTGAAGTAAAGTTGATGTTTTCTGGCCCAGCAGAGGTGAATATTTTATTCTGAGTTGAGTTGTTATATTTTACTTGCTCAGTCCCAATACCGTAGTTGATATTATAAATGCCAATCTTTTCCTTGTGTTCTATCCTCAGTTTGTTTTCTATTTCTTGTGATTTGTACCTAAGAAGCAGGTTGTCCTCAGAGGTGTCATCATTGTTTTCATACTTAAATGCTTCATTATTAAGCATATTTCTACTTAAGACAAAAGTGGTGAAACCCTTGTCACTATACCTTTTGTACACAAGTCCATTAGTGTAGTTCCATTGGTTGTTGACTGGGATGTTTTCTAGGATATATAGGTTTGATTCAATTGGGTCAGCGTCGAGGTTGAGCTCGAAGTTATCCACCGCACCCAAACCAATGAAAGTCCATTCTTCCTTGTTATTTGGTTTGAATTTGACTTTAGTCTGAAAGTCATTGTAGATGGGTAAGAAGGGTAGGCCAATTGCTTCGAAGAGAAATTGCAAGTATGACCTCCTTGCGGAAAATAAGAATGTTGTTTTCTTCCCAATTGGGCCTTCTAAGGTGGCACCAAGGTCAGTTGCACCTACAGTGGTGGTAAATCCAAGTCTATCATTCCTGCCATCTTTTTGTCGGAATTGGAATACAGAACTGAGAGCATTCCCTCTATTTGCAGGAAAAGCTCCACTGTAGAAGTCGACTTCCTTGACAAAGTCTACATTAATAATACCTGCTGGTCCTCCAGATGCTCCTTGTGTAGCAAAGTGGTTGATATTGGGGACTTCTACATCATCGAGGTAGAATCTATTTTCGTTAGGTGCTCCACCTCTAATAATGAGGTCATTCCTAAAAGACAATCCTGAAGTGACACCTGGAAGAGATTGAATTACTCTACTGATGTCTCTGTTACCACCTGGTCTTCGCTTGATTTCAGTGATTCCGATTGTCCTCAGGGAGACCGGGCTTTCGACTGGTTTTTTAAAAGCATCCGCCTTGATAGTGACTTCTTCAAGTTGTTGGCTATCAGTTTCTAAGGCAAAGTTTACAGTCGTGGGTCTATTGTTTTGAACTTGCTGTTCTGTTTCAGTATTGGATTTGTAACCCAGGTAACTGATCTGTACATCATAGACTCCGGGTTCTAGATTCGTAAATTCGTAGTAGCCTGTTTCGTCAGTGTTAGTACCGATTGTGGTGCCGACTATGACTACATTGGCGAATATGATAGGTTCATTAGTCAATGCATCAGTCGCATTTCCCTTGATGATTCCGGATTGACCAGTTGCTTGACCGATTAATATTAAAAAGAAGATCACAATTTGAAATGATGCTACTAGATAGTTTCTCATATTTGTACGATTATACGCTAGTCAAACATTGACTTTGCTTTTATGTTCAATATTAAATAATCAAGACAACATTACAGCATGGAATATAGATATTTGGGAAAATCAGGATTGCAAGTCAGCGAACTCTCTTTCGGTAGCTGGATCACGTTTGGCAATCAAATAGAGGATAATACATCAGAAGAATTGATGGCATATGCTTATGATCATGGAGTCAATTTTTTTGATAATGCTGAGATTTACGCCAATGGCCAATCAGAGATTGTCATGGGTAAGATATTGAAAAAGATGAATTGGGATCGTACCTCGTATGTCCTGTCGTCGAAAGTCTACTTTGGTGATGGCGGTAAGCTACCTAATCAGACAGGACTAAGTAGAAAGCATATCATGGAAGCCTGCCATGCTGCGTTAAGACGATTACAAGTAGACTACCTTGATTTGTTCTTTTGTCATAGACCAGATAAGAAGACACCAATGGCAGAGACGGTTTGGGCAATGAACCACTTGATTCAACAAGGTAAGATTCTCTATTGGGGTACCTCAGAGTGGTCAGCACTAGAGATAATGGAAGCTCATATGGTTGCAGAAAAACTGAATTTGATTGGTCCAGTCATGGAGCAACCTCAGTATAATATGCTACATAGGGACAAGGTAGAAGTAGAGTATAGCAAGCTGTATACAACTGTAGGTCTGGGGACAACAATCTGGTCTCCGCTGGCTTCAGGACTCTTATCACCTAAGTATATTGGTCAGTTTCCAGCAGGAACAAGACTAGGTAGAGAGGAACTCTCTTGGTTGAAAGAACGATCTGTGACTGAAGAAAAACTAGAGATCGTCAGAAGCTTAAATGCTATAGCTCTGGAACTCAATGTGTCCTTGCCTCAATTAGGCATCAAATGGTGTCAACAAAATCAACATGTCAGTACTGTAATCCTGGGTGCATCCAAGTTGTCACAATTAGAAGAAAATCTAAATACTCTCGAGGTGCTTCCAAGTATTCCAGATGAGATTAACGAAAGAATAGAAGCAGTCTTGCAAAACAAACCTAAACACCCAGCTTGGTAGATGAAAGTAGATAAGATTAATGCATATTTGGACCAATTCGCCGACACTATTTCACCGAACAATGTTGGATTTGTCCAGTTACTCAGTGACTGTAGTGTCAAATTTAACAAGTATTGGGATATGAGTCGTGAGGACTTCGCTTACACTTATAACAAAGGCTTGGACTCCTCAATGTCAAGAAGACTGTGGAAGGATCATGACTACTATCCTAAAGATATCATGCTTGCTTTTATTCAAGAGGATCCTGACTTTATCAAGAGTATGTTTAGGAGTCTTTTTGACGAAGACAAAGAAGTAGAAGGAAGAGTAAGTAGGTTTTTGTTTAGCTGTGATGAATTGTTAACTACAGTCAAGGTAAAATCTGAAAAAATCAGAGACCATTACCATAGTAATAGAAGTCTGGTTTCCTTGTACTTGACGCTAAATAACCCCGATAAGTACTTCCAGACTGATTATGACACATTTAATAGTTTTCTAGTAAAAGTAGAGAGTAAGCAAGCCTTGATCCATCTTGACTTAGATCGAGTGGCCAAGGTGAGCAAAGTCCTCAATGTCTTTATGAATAAGCACCAGCCGTTATTAGAAAAGATAGCTACAACCGAGTCTAAGCTTGGAATGAGGTCTACTAATTTAAGCTATTGGAAGAGTGAGTTTATCAGTTTTGTAGCGTTTACTTAATGTCAAAGGTTGCTTTTATTGCTACAGATACATAGGTAAATATGTTTTAGCTATTGTAGAAATTCATAGCAACCTAGATCTGGGTTAGATCCACGACTATTACCCTCAATATCGATATTAAGGGTTGAAATCACCTTTGCTTTATCTATGGCCAAAGACATAGTGTCTAATCTAAAGTTAGTACTGTCAATATCAATGAATACTTCATCATCTGAAGATAGAGTAAGACAGTTGGAGCAGTTTTCGAAGAAATTAGGAAACAGCTGCGCATCTAGTAGTTCATCAATCCTTAGCCCACAGTGATCAAAGAAGTAATTGAAGTCAGAGTTGTCTTCAAAGTCAATATCTTCAAGCCAAACTTCATCTGAATTGTAACCATAGAGCAAGCAGTTCCTAAAAGTAGCGTCAACAGGATTCTTAATAGCATTGAAGCACAGCTGGTCTAGACATTTGTAATTATTAATATTGACTGCATGGGTCTGGCTGGACTCATTAAATACTGTGCAATATTGAAAATCATATTCTCCTCCATGTACAAGGTTAATTCCATGGCTATTTGAAGAATGAAACAAACAATTGTTAGCTACAATTTTTGAGTGTACACCAAGTATCGCATTAGCGCTGTTGAATCCAATTTCACAATTGTTCAATGTAGCATTAGAAGAGCTGTCGACTCTTACCCCAACAATAGAGTGAAGGATAGTCGTATAATCAAAGGTGTTTTGCCTTGAAGAGGCAAGTAAAATACCTCCCCACTGACCTGCATCATCCTGAAATGAGGGTTCTAATCTATCAGTCCTGATTGTAACCGGATTGCCAAGCTCTCCTCTCGCTTGTATTTGTCCTTGTTGGCCAATAATCAAAAGACCATCGTTATAGACACCTAGTTCATTGTCAGCTATTCCTCCATGTACGTAGACACGGCATCCAGGTGGTAGCACAAGTGTGCAACTATCAATAAACAAAGAACCATACATGACATAAGGTTTTGGATCATCCCATGTCCACTCACCGAGATTACAGCTGACATAGTTGAATTGGCCATTGCTCACGTTAGATGGGATGTAATTGGCATTTTGACCATAAGCCTCTAGGTAGATGGTATCAGGATTTGTGGTGATGATTGTGATAGCATCTTCTATGATAAATGGACTCACAGAGATGGGAGCATCTGGATCTACAGTAGCTTCGACAAAGATGTAAATACTGTCCTGAGGTTGAATGACAATATCCTCTATTGGTCCGTTGCTGAATCCTTGAACATTGAGTCTAAATTTTGTTCCTTCATTTCTAAGAGTGATTGACTCAATATTTACTTTTTCGTCATAGTCATTATAGACTTTGATTGACCTTGTGATGGTGCCTACAGTCGTGAATACTGTATCAAAGCGGAGAGTGTCTACTTCATACCTCAGAGTTAAGTCGTCACCCACAAAGAAGGTATCCTTTTGACAAGAGACAATGATGAGTATGGCAATACTTGCCAAAGCTGTGAAGAGAAGTAGTCGGGTATTATTCATATTCAATTGCAAGTTGCAAAAAAATTAACATTGTCCTTGAAATAACAATTGAATCATGCTTTAAATTTTACATTTGTAGACATTAATTATGAAGCCAAAGCGACAAAGCCAACTTATTGACGTCATCATCCCTGCTTACAATGAAGAGGGTGCTATTGGTAATGTGATAGAGGCCATCCCCAAACAACTAGTCAGAGAGATTATTGTGTGCAATAATAGATCAACTGACAACACAAGAACGGTTGCAGAAGCTGCAGGTGCTACAGTCTTAGATGAGGACAGACCAGGATATGGCTGGGCATGTCTCAAAGGAATGGCACATTGTAGTAATCAGGATGTACTACCCGATATAGTCGTGTTTTTAGATGGTGATTTCAGTGATTATCCAGAGCAAATGCCGTTACTAGTTGATCCGATAATATGCGATGCTGCTGATATGGTTATAGGCTCAAGGGCAAGTGGAGAGAAGGAAAAAGGGTCAATGACGCCACAACAAATCTTTGGAAACTGGCTAGCGACAAAAATGATTAAAGTGCTTTACGGTGTTACATTTACCGACCTAGGACCCTTTAGAGCAATTAGTTGGGAGGCGCTGACTGCTATAGATATGCAAGATAAAACCTACGGTTGGACAGTTGAGATGCAAGTCAAGGCTGCTAAACTTGGCTTGAAGACTATAGAAGTGCCAGTTAAGTATAAAAAAAGAATAGGTGTATCCAAGGTCTCAGGAACAGTTAAAGGAACACTACTTGCCGGATATAAAATCATAACAACCATACTCAAGTATTCACTAACAAAGACTAAGCGCTAATGCTACACTATCTAGGTTATTTCATACTCACAATATATATTGGAGCATTGGTATTCGTTTCCGTGTTTTGTGTTATGCAGCTACACCTCTTAGCTCACTATTTCTGGTCGAAGCTAAGTAATAATAAAGGGCATCTGGTTCCAGGATTGGACTTAGATAATCTACCAATTGTGACTATACAGTTGCCAATATTCAATGAGCAATTTGTCGTAGAGCGGTTACTTGCTAATATTACCCAATTGGATTATCCTAAAGAACTTATACAGATTCAGGTCCTAGATGACTCCACTGATGATACACTAGAGTTGTCAAAAAGAGAAGTAGCAAAGTATAAGGCACAAGGATACGATATCGAACTCTTGCATCGAGTAGACAGGACTGGCTACAAAGCTGGGGCACTCAAAGCGGCAATGTCTAGTGTTAAGGGTGAGTTCATAGTCATATTTGATGCAGATTTTCTACCAAGCGCTGACTTTATTAAGAATACTCTACCTCATTTTTCAAATCCTCAGATTGGAGTAGTACAGACAAGGTGGGGACATATCAATGAGACCTACTCACTGTTGACAAGGTTGCAAGCATTTCAACTCAATGTGCATTTTACAGTTGAGCAATTTGGCAGGTATGCTGGTGGGTTTTTATTGCAGTTTAATGGTACCGCAGGAGTTTGGAGAAGACAGACTATTGATGAGGCAGGAGGTTGGGAAGCTGATACGTTGACAGAGGATCTTGACTTGAGTTATAGAGCTCAGATGAAGGGCTGGAAGATTAAGTTTCTCGAGCATGTAGTTTCTCCAGCTGAGCTTCCTAGTGAAATGAGTGGGTTGAAGTCTCAACAATATAGATGGATGAAGGGTGGGGCAGAGACAGCAAAAAAACTCTTACCTACTGTGTGGAGGTCAGACTTACCATTTAGACAGAAGGTACACGGTACACTTCACTTGTTTAGTAGTAGCCTATTTATTGCTATCCTTACGCTGTCTATTGTAAGTGTGCCTTTAATGTTTTTAGTTACTCCGTTGAGTATCGATATGACAGTATTTGGGCCATTTATCCTAGCTACAATCTCGATAGTCTTAGTTTACTACGCAGCTAACGTCCATAACCAACATAACAATAAAAGCTACCTCTATCGTGTCACTTATTTCTTTGTCTTATTTCCATTGTTTTTAGCCTTGTCTATGGCGATGGCATTGCACAATAGTGTAGCAGTGGTACAAGGATTCATGGGAAAGGTTACTGCCTTTATCAGGACTCCAAAGTATAATATTATCAAGTCTTCGGATACTATCAATCCAGGTAACTATATGAAACGTAAGATTTCTCTTTCAACGATAGTAGAAGGTCTCTTAGCTGTTTACTTTATTGTTGGCGTAATTGGGGCCTTCTACACTGGATTTCATTCTATGTTACCAATGCATCTTGCACTAAGCTATGGTTATCTTACAATATTCTATCTTAGTACTAAGCAAGTGAGGACAGCATAGTGAAACAAGTTAATATTCCAGATAGTTGGTTGGGCATTCTTGGACTCAGTTTCTTGGGAGTGTTGTATTTCCTATTTACAGAAGTAAGTCAATCAGAGTTTACTCAATTGATGATTGGCGTAAGTGTGTTGTTTGGAGTGTATAGCTTGTTTGTGTTTCGACCTTTGTCACAAAGAGGTGTTCAAATAGGCATTGGAATTGCTATCGCAGCAAGGGTGATGACGTTGTTATGTTTTCCTAATCTATCAGATGATATCTATCGATTTATTTGGGATGGCATGTGTTGGCATGATGGATTAAATCCTTTTGAGCTTACACCTAGTCAACTGATGGATACAGAAGGATTGTCTCAATATTACTTAGATCTCTATCCATTGCTTAATTCGCAAGAGTATTTTACAATTTATCCACCCATCTGTCAAGTTGTATTTTGGTTGGCTAGTATATCGCCACAGGTCATTGAGCCAAATGTGATATTTAAAGTTGTCTTTTTGCTTTCTGAGGCGATCACCCTACTTGTGCTAATTAGGTTATGTGACTTATTGAATATTGACAAAGGTCGGGTGCTAATTTATGCGTTGAACCCGTTGATCATCCTTGAACTTTGTGGAAACCTCCACTTCGAAGCTTTGATGCTGATGTTTCTTGCGGTAATGTACTACTTGTTGAAGCAGAATAGACTGCAGCTAGCTGGGTTATCTTATGGGTTGGCGATAAGTACAAAACTGGTGCCATTAGTATTTGGTCCTATATTGCTTTGTTATTTAGGAATAAAGAGAGGGTTTCGATTTTTCATTCCTGCTGCTTTGGTGACTATTGGCAGTTTTGCCCTAATGTTGCAAGGGCATTTTTCATCGATACTATCAAGTACTAACCTGTACTTTCAAAAGTTTGAATTCAATGCTAGTGTTTACTACTTGCTTCGAGAATTAGGCATCTTGCTCACTACATATAATCAGATTAGGATACTTGGCCCTGGATTAGCCTTGATAGCCTTTTCTTTGATAGTCTATTATTCAGCCAAGAAAGAACATTATACAAACTATAGGAGTTTACTAGCATCATCAGCACTCATATTTGCTTGCTATCTCTTATTATCTACAACCATCCATCCGTGGTATCTTTCTACGTTGGTTTTGCTCTGTGTACTCTCTAGGTATAGGTTTCCAATACTTTGGTCATACTTGGTATTCTTAAGCTACAGTGCTTATCAATTCCAGCCTACAGATGAGGTTGCCATATGCTTAATAGCTGAATATGGGATAGTGGGAATATATGCTTGGTATGAAGTTTTTTATAAGCCAAAACAATATGGAGTAAGTATCAGTAAATAAGGAGAGAAAGTCATTCAAGTAAGTTCCTTAAATAGGGTTAAAGCTAGACCATCTTATGATTATGCAAGGTTGCGTAGGCTGTATAAAACAGTGTATACTATAAAGAGAGTTTAGATCTAGTTTAATAGTATCCAAAGCGAGATGGTGTTTAAGTTTTCCTTTATACACAATAGTTTGGTGTATAAAAAAAACCTTCAAGAATTACATCTTGAAGGCTTTTATAGCTTTACTCTAGATTAGACTAGTAAGTCCAAAGGTCATGCTCTAGATTGAATAATTCCATTTTGATTTTTTCAGATTCCATTAATCTGTCAACACCAGCTTGGTCGTATCCATCATACATATCTTTAATTCTTAAATCTAAAGAGTTTGATTTTTTAATAATATAACTTGAGAAGAATCTATTTTCGAATAGATCATACCAAGACATTGGAGCCATATCATTATCCTCATTGTTTACTCTCACTTTAGCAAGATATTTTCTAGCCTCAGGATAGTAAACCCAGAACAATGGTAATGAATACTTCAATTCTCCAGTATCATAATCTATTTCATCTAGGATTGGAGAGAATCCAATGATTCTTACATCCATTCTAGAAGTTTCTTCATCAAAGTACCAGATTTCCTTAAGTCTAAATTGTTTGATATCCTCCCAGTTGATTGTATTTTCAACTATTTGGATTTTCTCCTCATAAGTCTCATAGTCGAATGTAACGACTGTATCAATCTTATTAAGCGTACCATTGATTTCTTCCATTGTCATTGGCTCTTTAAAGAACTCATCTCTAAACAGTGCAATGTCACCATTCTCAGCAATGTTTCTTAATACATTGAAAAATGGCTCATTAGGATATCTAAAAGGAAGATTCATCTTCTCTCTAGTATCAATGATTCTCCAAATTCTTTTCTTCCATGCAATATCAGCCTCTCTTACTGGCTCATACTCTAAGACCATACTCTCTTCTACGAGGGTATTATTCACTACATCATCAATGTAGATATCTTCAAGTAGTACTCCAGACTCCTTGATTTCTCTATCGTCTTGAGCTAATAGGGTAGCACTGCTAATTAATAAGAGTGCTGCGGAAAAGAAATATTTAAAATTCATAACAATTAAGTTTTAAGGTATCGATTTACTGGGTCAACCGTGTTATTATTTGATATTAAATACCATACTACCAATATCTCTAGGTGCAGGGTCACCGGGACACTTACACTTAATATCTTCGTAGAAGTATCTATCTCCTGGAGTAGCTTTTTTAATCAAAGAAGATGCCTCTCCTGAGTACCTTCCTCCTCTGTTTACCACTACTTGTGGATCTTGTCTTTTTGGTACTCTTACCACTCTAAATCCAGCGATATCACATTTTGCATCAAAGTCAAAGTTTTCTAACACAGGGAATACACCCGGCTGCACTTTGAATTCTCCACTTCCCATTCCTCCACCTCTAGACTTAGATAATTTTGGTACTGGATCTGGTATTCTTTTTACTCTAAATTCTGCTGATTTGGTAAAACCGTCTGCGCTAGCTGTTACAGTAGCAGTTCCTGGCTTACTAACTCTAGCACTCCAAGCACCTCCAGCTCTTGAAATAGTACCTCCAGACATATTCACTGAGATGTTATTACTATTCACACCAGCAATTGCAACCTCTACTGGGTTGTCAACACCAATGTAAAATACATTCATCTTAGAAGCCGAGATAGTTCCTGATCTTTCACCAACCTCATATGAGAATTGATTAGAGTAAGTCTTTGTTTGTCCTGTTACCGGGTTAGTAACAGTAGCTTTTGCATTTAGTGTTTTCTTCCCTAAACTACTTGCAGTTTCAGTAAAGATAGCTTTACCATCCTTATCAGTTCTTAAGCTTTGACCATTTACACTGATACCAATTTTAGTTTTAGAGTCACCACCTGCGAATGCACTCAAAAATACTTCAGTGGTGTACTTCTCTCCCTTAATCACATAACTCTTCTCAGGTGCTGATACAACTGTGAATTTGTTAAGGACTAATTCCTCACTAGTACCAACTTTTCCTGAAAGGTAATTCAATGCTGCAGCTTCAGTAGCTTTCACATCATTTTGGTACTTAGTAAATATTGGTAAAGTAGCTTGTAGTGGCATGTGGTCAAAGTTCATATGAGACCATGACTTCTTTCCTTTTTTCTGCCATGTATCTTCATCAACAGCTACAGCTATCTCTTTTTCAAAAGATTCTCTATCCTCTTCATCTATTAACTCAAGGATAGAAGCTTTGTAAGCCATTAATTTAGCTTTAAGTTTCTCACCTTCACCAGTTACAGAACCATCTGCTTGAGGCTCTCCAACAAGATATCGTGTAGTAATATCGAAGTCCTTCTTTCCCATCAGTTCGTCTGTAGTTTCTCCCGTTTCAGAGTTAACTACATATTCACCAGTGGCTACAATCATAGTATCTTTGATGTTCTGGATATAGTCATGTAAAGACGAAGACAAATCCCTGATAGGGTCAACTTTGTCTGCATATTGCTGCAATGATGACTTAGCCTTAGCACCTTTTGCAATGATTGCAGGCATTTGACTATTTGCTTGATCGAGTGATGCATTTGATTTTAATAGACCTTTATCTACTAGTTTAAAGGCATTAAATATCTCTGCAGAAACGTTTAGCGCCAACATCGCAGTAAGTACAAGGTACATTACGTTAATCATCAGTTGACGCGGTTCCTTAGGTATTGACATATTCTATGTTTTTTTTAGTTATGAAATTTGATAGAACTGTGACAATTACCCTTTAAATGCAGATAATACGTTTCCGTATACACCATTTAATGAAGAAAGGTTTCTGTTAAGTGATCCAAGTTGCTCCTTGTATAATTTAGTATCTTCCACTGTTTCATTTAATGAAGACATCGCGTCGTTCATTCTTGAGTAGAAGTTACCCATAGTTTTAATTTGCTCACCAGTTTCAGAGAAGTCAACTTCTTGAAGAGCCTTTAATGAACCTAAGCTCTTAGACATTCCTTGAAGTTCGCTTAACATACCATCTAATTTCTGTTGAGTACCATCTGCTTGCATACCTCCAGCACCTTCAGTCAAAGGTGAAATTTTAGTATTATATGTATCTAATCCTGGATATAGTTTTTCCCAGTAGTAATCTTTTTCTGGTCCTAGAATTCCTAGCATAGCAAATAAGAATGCTTCTACTAATAATCCAATTGTAATCATAGTACCTCCCCAAGGCTCACTATTGATCTTCCCTAATGCTCCAATCATTACTGCTGCAGCACCTAATCCAATTACAAGGTTTTTTAGATATTTAAATCCTTTTGATTTTACAAAGCTCATGTGTATTTGATTTTAAGTTTAAGATTTGAAATTTAGTTATAATAAGTAAGGATTGAGCATAGCTTGGCTAGCTAATCACAGAGTATCCATTAATTATTGAGAGTTGTTAAATAAGATGAGATAATCCAACTAATTAAAAGTCATTAATTGATCTTCCTAAGAATGTAAGAGCACATCTGAAGCCAATATATGACTTAGTTGTATCTTGATATTCCCAGTGTCTCGTGCCTGTCTGGCAGTAATAGGCAATGTCTTTCCAAGATCCACCTCTGATTACCTTTCTCTTGAAAGCTTCAGGATCATCTTCAGCCGCATCATACTTGAGGTCAGGATTTAAATCATGTACATGTGCATATGCATTAGGGTGGTATGCTGTCTCAGTCCATTCAGAAACATTACCTGCCATGTTGTACAGACCGTAGTCGTTTGCGAAGTAAGCATCAGCCTTAACAGTGTAGAATCCACCATCTTCTGGATAGTTACCTCTACCTGGCTTGAAATTACCTAACAAACAGCCTTTTGTATTTCTCATGTAATATCCACCCCATGGGTATGGAGCCATATCTCTACCTCCTCTAGCGGCATATTCCCACTCAGTCTCTGTAGGTAGTCTAAATTCTTCAGAGTTAGGCTGTTCAGCCCCTTTATACATATTCCAGTATTTTGTTCTCCAGTGACAGAAGGCCTTAGCTTGCTTCCAATTGACACCTACCACAGGATAGTCATCGAATGCTGGGTGCCAGAAGTAGTTTCTTGTCATAGGCTCATTGTAAGAATAAGAGAAGTCTCTAATCCATACTAAAGTATCTGGGTAAACATTGGCTTCGTCTTTTTCGATAAGATTAGCTCTTACTTGCTCTTCTCTAGAAGATGCTTTTTTCCAATCTACCCATTGGTATTCGTAGTTAAGCTGTCTTGTATCTATTTCTCTTTTTCCATTGAGCACCATGTCTCCTTGGTAAAACAAACCGTCAAGAGTCTCGTCTGTATAATCTAACTCGTATTCCCAGTCTATTCTATCATTACCATAGTCATCAGTAATGAAGTCACCCATTTCGGCATGAGCTAGTGAATCTTGTACCCACTGAACAAATTGTCTGTATTCATTATTTGTGATTTCAGTATCATCCATGAAGAATCCCTGTATTGAGATAGCTTTTGGTTTCTGAGAGTATGTACTGAATGTTTCTTGATCTGATTGACCAATGTGTAGTGTTCCCGAAGGAACGTAAACCATACCATAAGGGTTAATCCCTGTCCAAGATGGTCTTTCCATGACTCCGACTAAGTCACCTGACTCTTCTCTTCCGCAAGAAGATAACATGATTGTTAAACCCAGAAGGGCAACAAAATACAATCCAAAATTTTTCATTCTACAGTGTTTTTCCAAAGATTTTTTTCAAAGGAATGGTAAATATAATTTTCAAATCCGTGAATCCGCAATAATTCACAATATTTTTATTCCTTCGAATGTAAGCATTTTAATTTTAAAAACAACATTTTGTTTATAGTCCGAAATTAAATTTAGTGAGCTCTAACTTGATCTGTTTACAAATTTCTTGGAGAGTACATTGTCTTCGGTGGAAGACCTGTGTTTATCTCTTTTTCAAAATTATATTTCAACATTATTTCATGACTTCCGTCACTTATTGCTCCTAAACGTCCAATCAAAACGTCATAATTGTAGGCTATAGTATACTTTTCGTCAAATTTAATTCCTCCCATTAGAGAAATTGACTCAAAAGAGTTTTGCGAGAACCCTCTTAGACTTAATCCTCCAAAAATGTTGCCATATTTAAGTACAGAAAACAAATCAACTTGAAGATTATCAAAGTTAGTCCTACCAACAATTCCAGACTCTAGGACATAGCCATATTTTATTGGCAAATAATAGATTCCAACAAAATCTATGTTCAATGATTGAGTGTAAGTAATATTTTCTATCGAATTCGTTGATTGAATAATATTCGAGGCGGATACGCCAATGTCAAAAACATTGTGTGACAGGAATCCTGCGATGCTATACTGAGGATACAGTGCAGATTGTTTGGTGTTATTCAATCTGGGATCTTTGTGGTCAATTGAAGAACCCACATATGTTCCATCAGGGGTAATTAACTTAGATTGGTCAATAGTCACTTGGCTCATGCCAATTGATGCACCACCGCTATACTTAAAGTAGGGAGTGGCGAGAATTCGATTATAACTTACTTCTACGGTAGAAATATTCTCAGCACCATTTGTATATGATTCTAGAGAAGCTCCTACTCCTCCGCGTAAGATATGCATTGGCAGGGTAGCATTGAGATTAAATTGACGTGGTTGGCCTTGGATAGCCTGCCATTGAGTACGATAGAAAGTATAGATATTCAGATTCTCTTCAAACCCTGCGAAGGCAACATTGTCTTGATAGAGGTTTAGATTTGACATAGAATACTGTGGAGTTTGCTGGCAGAAGAGCTTGCTGGCAAACAGAAAAGCACATGCGAAAAGTAAGCTTGGTAACGGTATATAACTTCTCATCAGACCGAAATATACAATTAATTCAAATCTTAAGCTAATTCTATAGTCTGATTGTCAACTGCTAATTGAATATTAGAAGGCAAAGTAGCATTGATGGTAAAGTGACGACCCATTTGATGGCCGATGTGGGTATAGTAGGTCTGTTTTGGTTTTAGCTCTTCAACAATGGCGTTTGCTTCTTCAAGACTTAGGTGGGTAGAATGACTTGAATGTTTTAGTGCATTGAGGATAAGGACATCAAGGTTTTTTAATTTTTCCATTTCCTTGTGAGCTATTTGCTTAGCATCTGTGATGTAAGCAAAGTTGTCAATCCTATATCCGAGAATGGGTAGATTGCCATGGATAACCCTTATTGGTTTGACTAGGAATGGTCCTACTTGGATGTTGGAGTCTTCAGTGATTTCTGTTGGTATGGCTACAAGGGCACCTGGGTATGACTTATTGAAGATATATTGATACTTACGTATGATATCATCAAGTACTCTCTTTTCTCCATAGACTTCTACATTTTTGTTTAGGAAAAGAGTGATGGGTCTTAAGTCATCAAACCCTACCACATGGTCATTGTGTTCGTGAGTGTAGAGGACAGCATCAATATCTGTAATGTCGTTAATAAGAAATTGTGCCCTTAAGTCTGGACTAGTGTCTATGAGTAGAGAAAAGTCACCTTTGGTGATGACTATTGATGAACGTGTACGTTTGTCTTGTTTCCATGGTGATGTACACGTGTCGCAATTACAGCCTATGACTGGTACTCCTTGAGAAGTGCCGGTGCCTAGTATGGTGATTTTCAAGAAGTGATGGCAGCTGGTTCAGAAAATAGATCAGCAGATCTAATAGCTTGGAGAAGTTTTGCGGCCTTTTGATCAAGTTGTATCTCTGCTGGGATTGCTATCGTGGCGAGTACCGCTTTAAGTGTTCTAATCCTTTCTTTTAGTTCGAAAAACTTATT
This sequence comes from Saprospiraceae bacterium, assembly GCA_020631405.1. GTDB lineage: Bacteria > Bacteroidota > Bacteroidia > Chitinophagales > Saprospiraceae > JAHDHH01. The sequence continues at coordinate 15,725 of JAHDHH010000043.1, read as the reverse complement.
GACCACGACAATATTACGATTTTGCACCATGCAATAACCTGAATTGAATTGTCCTTTTTCGTATCTTACTGTATAACCTAAAGCTTCAAAGATTGATTCAATCTTTTTTAAAGTACTTTTGGTGAATGAGTATTGCATACCTATACGAGTTTGCACAAATATAGTGAATATTTATATATAGATTTTAGAGTTATATGAAGTCAATTGTTAGTTTCATTTGTTGCATCGTGATTAATGCGAGTATCATCTATGCTCAGGGATTCTCAGCACAGGTGTTTGGAGGGTTAAGTACAGCCCAGCTACAAGGAGATAATTTAGCAGGGTTTGATAAGTTTGGTTTACATGGTGGTATCCAAGTACTGTATCAGTTAAGAGAGAAGCTAGATGTAGGAGTAGAGATGACCTACAATGAGAAAGGCAGTCGAGAAAGATTATTCAGAGCTCCACTGGATAAAAACGTCACCACACTTAAATATTTCGAGCTGCCAATCATAGCGAATATCAAAGATTGGTACATAGAGGAAGGAGATTACTATCGTATGCAAGGGCATATTGGAGTGTCCTATGGTTATTTGTTTGATGCTCAATCGGATAATGAGTTGTTTTCTAATAGCTTGGAGAATTTTAGTCAGAGTGATGTTGGGTTTTTGTGTGGGGCGACTTTTATGGTCAATGCGAAGCTTGGAGTGACTGCAAGATATCAACGGTCTTTCACTCAGTTTTTCAAATCAGAGGAATTAATCACTGGTGGCTTATTAAGTTATTCTTGGGTAATACGACTTGGCTATTTCCTATAGGATTAATAGCGCATTGTAAGTCTCAAGAATAGACATATCTTTGTCGTGCTTAATTTAATATTACTACCCATGCGAAATTTATATTTCTGTTCTTTAATAGCTTTATTGATGGTCTTTGTGTCTAGTTGTACTAATGGAGACACTAAGACAACCACAAATGCAACTGCAGAAAAAGTAGCTCCAGTGCAAGCAGCAGCTAGTGGGCCTCAGATCCCAAGTGTCCCACAGGAACTCATGCTTAAGCTATATGATGAATGTACCTATTTAGATTATATATTTCATGACCTGCCTTTTAGTATGAGTCAGGATGAAACTAGCAGTATTAGAGCAAATTTGAATTATATTTCAACCACGCCATTAGGTAGTATTCCTAGTGGATGCAAGCCAATTGGTAGACAGTTCTTTCACATCGGAGGAGATATTGTTGCTGAAGCTAATGTATACTTTAGTAAGGAGTGCAAGTTCTACGTATTTGTAGATGGCGAGACTCCTCTATATGCCAATGTCATGAGTCAGGAAGGAGAAAACTTCTTTATGACTATGATCAAACAGGCTTTTCAAGCAAGTGGGCAACAAGCCCCACAATAATGAACTAATTCATGTCAAAAAGGGCAGTAATAGATTTAGGAACGAATACATTTCATTTATTAATAGTAGCAATTGAACAGAGTGACTTCAAAGTCCTCTACAAAGAACGTAAGTATGTCTATCTAGGTGAAAGTGGAGTCCATAAGATAAGTGCCCAAGCTTATGCAAGAGGAATAGCCGCCTTGACCTACTTTAAAGAAATTCTATCAGGCTTTGATGATATAGAATCAATTGATGCCTTTGGGACTTCGGCATTGCGAAATGCAAGTAATAATGACGAGTTTGTAAAGGATGTATTTGCACAAACTGGTATAACAATTCAAATTATTAGTGGTGATCAAGAAGCTCAATACATTGCGAATGGGGTAGGGCTATTATACACAAAGCCAAAGCATCATCTTGTCATGGACATTGGTGGTGGCAGTGTAGAGTTTATCCTTGGTAAAAATGACGTAATATGGAAGAAGAGTTTTAAGATAGGTATCTCCGTCCTCCATGACCTATTTCATAATCAAGAGCCAATAGGAGACGCTATATTATCCGAGCTTTACACCTACCTCTCAGAGGAGTTAACAGAGCTAAAAACTCAATTAGAGCCTATTTCGAGTATTGACTTAATTGGAGCAGCTGGCACATTTGAAGTGCTGGCTAGGCAGTTGAAGACTACAGAACCTAAACTTTACACAATTACTACAGACGAAATCATTGCACTTTTTGAAGCAACAAGGGTCATGAACTTTGAGGAGAGATTGGCTTACAAGCTAATTCCTGATACTCGGGCTAAGTACATTGTAGTTGGCTTAGCCATTATAGTTCATGTATTGGGATTGGCCTCATTTGACGAAGTGTTAGTATCTCCTTATGCCTTAAAGGAAGGGGTCATTGCCAAGTATTTAGCCTAGTCTAAAAATATATTTAGTATATTTGAATAATACAATTCGATAATGCAAGAAATAATAGAAGTAATGTCATATCCATGGGCTCTTAGAGGTCTAGCGGTCGCGATGATGGTTGGACTGATGTGTGGGGTGCTTGGCTGTTTCATTGTGCTTAGAAATATGTCTTTGTTGGGAGATGCTTTATCTCATGCTATATTACCAGGAGTTTTTTTTGCTTTCTTAATCTTTGGCTATAGTGCTATTGGGTTCTTTGTTGGTGCAACTGTAGCCGGTGTGCTTACTGCCATCTGTATTTCTTGGCTGCAGCAGAATGTCAATACCAAGAATGACGCCGCAATAGGCATAATATTTACAGCAATGTTTAGTATTGGTGTCATCGGTATTAGTAAGGTTAGCAAGAGTGATGGTGTTCATTTGGATTTGCAGCACTTTCTCTTTGGTAATATTTTCGGGGTGACAAATGAGGATTTGATTATTACGAGTATAGTACTAGTCTATACCTTATTGTCTGTGATAGTATTGTATAGATATTTATTTATCAGCACCTTCCAATCTACAATAGCAGAGGCAATGGGTATCTCAGTACAAACCTTGCATTATTTTTTGATGTTTTTGCTGTCTATTACCGTTGTAGCTTCATTGAGTGCCGCTGGGGTTATTTTGGTAGTTGCTATGTTGATTACACCTGCGGCAACAGCACTCTTGCTAAGTGATAAGCTAAAGAATGTGTTGCTAATCTCTGGGTTTTCGGGATTGTTGACAGCTATTTTTGGGTTTTTCATTACAATCCTTTTTGATACAACTCCAGGGCCTGCTATGTGTTTAGTTGCTACTGGATTCTATCTTCTGGCTGTGTTATTTTCGCCAACCAAAGGATTGGTCCGAAAAGCAATTATCAAATTCTCTGAGCAAAATAGGATCATTCAAGAAGACGTATTAAGACTGTTAGATAAGTCATCGATAGCTTTTACAGCTTCAGCAGTAGCGCAAAGGTTGGGTCATTCAGACCTCAGAATAGGTAGGGTGCTAACCTACTTAAAGAGTAAGAAACTCGTCATCGAGAGCCAGCAGCATATATTAGGTCTAACAACTGAAGGCAAAGCAGAAGCAGACAGAATGCAAAGAGCTCATAGACTCTGGGAAACATATCAAACGACAACCATGGGTATTGATGCTGAAATGGTACACAATGAAGCTGACCTCTCTGAGCATCACTTGAACGAAGAGTTGATTTCACAGGTCGACTCCCAATTGGGTTATCCTGAGACAGACCCACACGGGTCGCCAATACCTAGGAAGAAGTAAGGGGATATTCCTTGCAAATCTCTCGTATGCTCATATCTATTGGTGTATATTGAAATTGCAGTCTATCTAATGTCTTCTGATTTGAATAAGTCAGTGGTGTATTAGCAGTTATCAGGCTGTCTTTTGTAATAATTGCAGTAGACTTGCGTCTAAATGGCTTTCTTATCCAATTCCATATTGCAATTGCTTTGATGTGAAAATCAGTGATAGGTTGAGTGGGTTTGCTTACACCTAGTTCTTCTGCCACTAAGTTCATAACTGACTGATAAGACATATTAGCACAACTACAAAGGAATCTCTCTGACACATCTTGGTTCCAAAGTAGGATGTTGATCATCCTAGCGACATCTTTTGCATAGACGAAGCCAGTGCTTCCTGTTGGATGGTACTTCATCCCTTCTGCAACGGTAGTAATCATGTTAGGAGATCCTTTGCTCCAATCGCCAGCACCAATAATCAAGGAGGGGTTGATAATACAAGCTTGTAAACCCTCCGCAACACCTCTCCACACCTCTAGCTCACTTTTGTACTTTGACAGACCGTAAGGAGAAAAGTATTCTGGAGGGTTGTCTTTAATGATTTCGGTTATTTCGCCATGTTTCTCAGCACCTAGTGCCGATATAGAACTTACATGAATGAGTTTTTTGACCTCACTTGTGAGACAAGCATTGACTATGTGAGTAGTACTTGTGACATTGAATTCCAGCATCTCTGATTGCTGATTAGGGTCAAAACTTACAATTGCCGCAGCATGAATGACATAGTCAGCAAGCTTGACCACATCTTCGGTAGATAAATAGTCGAGCAAGTTGCAATGCTTCCATGTGAGCCTAGGATGGTCTAGGTCGGGTTCGGTGCTATTGTACAGCCCAATAATATTAACATCACTATTGTCCAAGAATTCTTGAACTATATACCTTCCAAGGAAACCAGAACCGCCTGTTATAAGTAATGTCTCTTTCATAAATGTATAGCTCCTCCGATGCTTGATTTTGTAGCTCCAGTCACAGATTGGAGGATGTTTGTTTTCTTATTTACGCGAAGGTATGCTAGTACTGCCATAAGTTTACATTCTCTGTAATCGACCTCTTCATCATCAGGAATATGAAGGTTGATTTGTTTTGCTCCTGCTTTAGTTGCGAGAATGGACCTTAGAAATGCATTTTTGATGCCGCCACCGGATATATAGACAATGTTAGAGTTTAGCTTTGCTGCATGTTCAATCAGGTTGTAAGCAAATGCATGGTAAAAGGTGTAGAGTTTATCCTCATTTCTAATATCAAAATACTCGATCTCAGGAATAAATTTGTTTTTTATCCACTCGTTGTCTATTGCCCTAGGGGTAATATCATTAAGGATTCTATGCGTAGTTAGCGCATTGAATAGTACTTCATGCATTCGTCCTGTACTTCCTATTTGCCCATCTTTATCATAGTCTTTGCCATATTTATTAGCATAAAAATTACTGACTTGGTTGCAAGGAAACAGATCATAGCCATATTGTTGACCATTTGAGCTGTAGCTGACATTGCAAATACCACCAAGGTTGGCTATCATATCATATTGACTATACAAATATTGATCTATGATAGGAGTAAGAGGAGTACCCTTACCTCCAAGTGCTATATCTCCTCTTCTGAAGTCCGTTATGGTAGGTATGCCAGTCTTTCCTGCGATCAGACCTCCAACATTGAGTTGGATTGAGATTCCTTTTTCGGGAGTATGACTTACAGTATGTCCATGTATTGAAAGGTAGTCTGGTTTGATATGGACAGTATCCAAGAACGTAATAATCTGCTCGGCTATCCAAATACTATAATCAGATTCTATTTGTAAGAAGTCTCTGAGAGAACTTTGACTGCTCAACCTACTCAAATCATTCTTTAGGTAACTAAGAGGAAAGGTATGCCAGTGCAGATAGTCTGCAGTTAACCCTCCGTCAGATGTTTCGTTCACATCAATTAGTGCAACGTCTAAGCCATCCAAAGAACTCCCACTCATTACACCAAGTATGATCATAAACAGCTGATTTTAATAGTGTAACAAAGTAACAGATAATAAGTTAATTATCTATAAACAATAATAGTATGACGACTGATTAATACATCATTTAGCAGTTGAAGAACAAAATATACTCCAGGCTCAAAATCAGCTTGGATTACTTTGGTATTGTGAGTAGTTACATCAACCTGTATTGGTATTTCTTTCCCGTTCGAGTTGAAGCAGTGAAGCTCTGAGTTGTATAGAGTGCCATGTATACTAATTTCCGACCCTGAATTGATCAAATATGACTTATTTTTAGGTACATGATAAGTTGCTTCATAAGTTATTACTATCGCTTCAGAATACACTGCATTGTCTGAAACTACTCTCCATAACTCAGAGAATTGATTATTCGACTCCTTAGCATAAGTGTAAGTGTGTTCTTGGGTTGTTGTGATGGTTTCAAACTGTTCATTAATTGGGTCCCATTTTTCTAGACTATATGATCTTGCATCACTTATATCGTTCCAACTCAACACTATATCAGAATTCTGTTCAAATGTATAAGTAAGTATTAATATATTGAGTGATAAGATAGTTTGCGGTTCTAGATTAATTACGCTATGGTTAGATTGCATACTACTCAATAGAAAGCTTTGCGATGTCCCATAACCGTAACTATGGTCTATAATTCCTTGGTCTTGTGAAAACACATAATTGTCACCAGGCCAGATTTGGATATAATACTCACCATCTATTAAGTCTACAAATTCGAAAGTTCCAGATGCGTCAGTGAAAGTGGATTGTAATTGAGTTCCACTTAGGTCATAGATGTCTACTTGAATATCTTTGATATTGAATCCAGTGATGTTGTCGGCTATCTCTCCAGAAAGGTTGAAGGTAGGTATTGTTGATAATGTAATTTCAGATGTCTGTTGACCTTGTTTTAGCGTAATTGGATTGGATTGATTAAGCGTTACCGTATTTCCATTAAATACATAATTATCTAGTGGTTGACCTTCAATTTTCAATATGTATGTTCCAGCTGGTAAGTAAGGGCTGATAAATTCACCATTTGACTCAACAGTAAAGTTATTGACTAAATTATTATTCTGATCATAGACACCTACATTGACTGGTTCTGCCATATTTGATAGACTAGCACCAGAAATCACAGATAATTCATCAAACATGAAGGGGGTTCTTTGAGTATTGGAATTCAAGCTATTGTACATTCTTGTTTTCTGACCTTCGGTGAATAGCTTGGTGCAAGTATCATCAGTATACTGCATAAAGTTTTCAAGCATATCTTCTGAATTACAAGAGTATTTGTAATTAGGACAGCCAAAGTAGTAAGCATTTTGCGATGGAGTATCCTCTACTCCGTCGTCAATGTCGCAACCTACTTCTCCCCAGATATGATTGAGGTTTAACCAATGACCCAGCTCATGAGTAAGACTCTTTCCTTCGCTATATGTAGGGTAGGTGGTGCCACTTCCTAAGGTTCCAAAGAAGGCTTTGCCAATGACAATCCCATCCAGGGCATCTTCGAATTGATCTGGGAAAGATGAGAACCCTTTTACTCCAGTCTCTAAATCACAAACCCACACATTTAGGTACTTATCTGATGGCCAGGCATTACATCCTCCTAGGCTATCATATTTCATAGTAGTATTGACGCCTTCATCCATCGGGATGCTAAAATCTGTATCAAAGATGACTTGTTCACTTTGGATATATTCAATTCCTGAGCTTGGCTGACCCTCAGGGTTTATCATGGTGAGTTGCAATTTAATTGGGATTGAACTACCTAAATCATAACTGCCTGATTGCAATAGATGGTTATTGGTGGCGGTAATCTGTGATATGACTTGTTCGGCAGAAACAGTAATCTCATCATGATATAAAATGTGAAAGACCACTGGTATATAGATTGTATCTATCCATTCACTACTTCTATATTGGTAGATATGATCGCTAGACTTAAAGTGTGAACTACCGCAATAATGATGTGTGTCCATTTGACCAAATACATCTAATACCATTAGAAAGGTAATGGCAGCATTTACTATGCGTATCCCAAAAATCTTAGACATAAGGATTTATTTTAATAAATATTTATCCTCAGTTTGGTTTCATATTACAAACAAATGTAATGCATAATTAGTTAATTAGACATTAATTGTCATATTAAATTATAAAATATTCTATGTGTAAGTAGTAGAATAACAGATGGTAAAAAATCGTAATATGTAATAATGGTATAATAGTTGTTCTTTTTCGTACATATGAAAAGTACCCGTAATCTTCTATGGGTTTTGGGGTACTTATTGAAATATTGAAAACATACATTTAAATGAAACGACTTTTATTCCTTGCATTCTACATCATTGTTGTTCAGACTACTGTCGTTGGTCAAACTTCGATTGGTAATGGTGCACCCTTCTCAGATCTTGCGAATATGGCGGCAGGTTGTAACTCCTCATGTACGGCAGGAGACTTTACGTTCAATGGAGTATATTTGGCCTCTGATAATGTAGGATCTGCTTTACCAACGAGTTGTACTTCAGGCCAGACCTTGCAGGCCTATTTTTGTTTTCAATTTACTAATACTACGGGATCCGCCAGGACAGGAGTATATGTAGAATCAGAAGTTGTACTAGGTGGGTCAGTAACTTATGATATTAAGTTTACTTCACCTGTTTTGGCGCCATCAAATTCTACGTTTACAGCTTGTGTTGATAATGTAATAACATACAACTGTGGGGATGATCTAAGTTTGCAAAATATTTGGTTTGCTTGGGATTCAGCAGGTGATAATTTGACTGAAACTACCCAATGTATGCAGTGGCCTGGTTCAAAATGTACAGGACAGGCCAGTCAAGATGTTGCAGAGCCAACCCTTGATTGTAGTAATACCATTTCATGTAGTATAGGTGTTGTTTTTGCTGGTAATTGTCTAAATATGAACATGGGACAAGCTACAGTGACCCCAACTGGCGGAAGAGCTCCATACACTTACCTTTGGGATAGTGGTGAAAACACAGCTACAGCAACTATGCTAGGGGGTACTTCAACTGGAACAGCTCACACAGTGACTGTTTCGGATGCTAATGGATGTACAAGTACATGTTCCACTACGATATTTGGAGAATTGACATGCTGTACTCCAGAAGCAGAATGCATATTGATGGATCTAGAAATTCAAGGTTGTAACGCTACATCATTGCCTCCAATATTAAACGCAAGTCAGTTTGCTTCAGCTTTTAATATAATAGACGATTGTGGATATACTAGCTCTATTGCTATAACTATGACAAAGCAAGACTTGTCTTTTTTATGTGGTAAAGACAATGGAGGTGTTAGAGCTGAAAGATCTTACGTCTTAGAGATAAATTCTGTAGCTGTGGCCATGTGCTGTCAGGTTATAGACGTAGTAGATTCTACTAGTCCTATGATAAATCCACCACCAAGTCAAGTCATGTTTGACTGTGGGGCTATTGTTGATTTAAATACGGATATTGATACTTGGGTAGCTAATCAAATTGCTAGTTTAGAAGCAACTGCCTTGGATGATTGTGCATCCCAGATTGATGTAAGTAGCAATTGGGACTCTTCTGCTCCAGCATTAGATTGTGATGGGATGGGAGGAGAAACTATCATATTTACAGTTAGTGATCATTGTGGAAATGCTACAACTGCTTCAACAACTATTATAATACAAGATAATACGCCACCAACTATAGGTGGTTGTCCAAATAGTACTCAAGTATTTGAATGTGCTGAGGCACAAGAGTTATTGACTACCATCAATACTTGGGTAAGTGATCAAAATACAGCTATTGAAGTAGCTAGTACAGATGATTGTGATCAAGACTTAGTAGTGAGTAATGATTGGGATATGGTACTTCCTATGATTGACTGTGACGCATTGCTGGGCAAGTCTATAACATTTACCGTTACAGATGATTGTGGGAATACTTCCACATGTGCAGTTTCGATCATAGTAGATGATACAACATCGCCGCAAATTTCAGTTGAAGACGTGACATTGTCACTAGATGCAGATGGCACGTTGACTATTGATGAAACTGATATTGTGACTAGTCAATCTGATAACTGTACAAGTTTAATAGACCTTGAATTTGCCATTGATCAAACAAGTTTTGATTGTGATGACATTGGTGTGCTTGGGTTAGAATTAATGGTTACCGATGACTGTGATAACACCAGCGTTAATACACTTAATATAACTATAGAGGCACTGCAGATTTCTGCAGGGATTGGAACAACTATTGATTATTGTAATGCTAACCCTGAAAGCGTCTATGACTTGTCAGCATTATTATTAGGAGACCCAAGCTCAGGAGGGGTTTGGACTGCTTTAAATTCAAATGCTCAAACTGTTGATATATCAGACCCAAGTCAGGTAGATTTGGAGGGAGTAGAAGAAGGTAGCTACGAGTTTCAATATCGAGTAAGCAGTGCTTGTGGCGAAGTGTTAGATGCAGTATTGATTTTTGATGTAGTTGATTGCTTCGATTTAGCTTTACGAAAAGAACTTACCACAACAGGAAGAATAGACATAGGTGATGTTATTGAGTTTACGATTGAAGTGTTTAATCAAGGCGCAGTTGATGCTTATGACATAGTAGTCCAAGATTTCATCACTGGTTCACAATTATTATTCGATCCTTTATTAAATACTGCAGCACTAACCGGGAATGATTCAGATTGGATGTTTGCTAGTGCTCCAACAACAGATATAGTTTGTACTATTGATAATATTGCTCAAGGAGAGTCAAAGGCGATTAAAGTATTCTTGCAAGTCGATCCGCAAGCAACAGTGGTTAATATGCGTAACGAAGCAGGAGTAATCTTTGCTACTAATAAACCAGGAGGTGATGTTGATATTCCAGATGAGGATGATATAGACGTTTCAAGTGGTGGCGGAATAGCAATAATAGAAATGGATAATGATATATCCGATGACTCTAATGGAGGTACTGACAATCCAATGGATTTGGACGACATGGATTTTGCCATTGTAATGAATTGCGTACTTGGTGCAAATGCATATTCGGAGACAGTGTGTAGTAATGACTATTCTGATGAGGCTACCTTTGATTTATATAGTACTTCTTTTGTTAATGCAATTTCTCCAATTACTTCAACTACACTGACTTATCACGTAAATGAAGTGCAAGCAGAGGCTGGTTTGCATCCAATGGATGCTATAATTAAAACATCAAGTACAGTAATTTTTGCAAGAGTTTCTGATGGAACATGTTATGAAGTAGTGCCTGTTACACTTAACGTTGTCGAGAAACCAATCATTACTCAGCAACCAATAAGTAGTGTAATTTGTGAAGTGCCTTCTAATGTCACTTTAAGTGTAGAATCTAGTACTACAGGGGTAGACTATGTTTGGGAAGGAAGTCTTGATGGAGTTACCTTCTATCCTGTTCCTGATAACACATTGAACTTACTTTCATTACCAATAAATGCTGACTATGTTCCTCAATACTATAGAGTTACTTTGACGACAAGTACTGCAGTGAATGGGATAACATGTAGTACTACAAGTAGAGTCGTCAGTGTAACCCACACAGGACCAGAGGAGAGTTTAATTTGTAATGATATTATCCAAGCTAGTGTAGATGGATACTGCAACTTGGAGTTAGTAGCAGATCAAGTTCTAGAGGCAATGACCTTATCGAATAATCAATATAGTGTTGACCTGGAAGATGAAGAAGGCAATAGTGTTAGCAACCAAGAAGTAGGTGATTATTTAGGAGATACATTAACCTACAAGGTGGTGAATAAGTGTACTGGACTATATTGCTGGGGACAAGTTGTTCTTGAGGATAAGATAGAGCCTCAGATATCAAGCTGCGAAGACGTGGTGGTGCCTTGTGAGATGGATTATGACCCAGAGTCATTACTTGCTAACCCACTATATACTCAATTTGCATACCCATCATATGAAGACAATTGTGAAGGAACAACCCTGACATATACTGATGCACCTGGAGGTCAAATGTGTGAGCAAGGTTATTCAGGAATCGTAACTAGAACGTGGGTGGTGTCTGATGCCTCTGGTAATAGCAGTAGCTGTACACAGACAATATATATCGATAGAGTAGAAGTTACTGAGATAGTGTGGCCGGGTGATTATATGCCTACATATAGTCAATCTTCGCCATGTACGATATTTGATTTAGTGAATATTGATCCTGCTATATCGGGGATGCCTTCAGGCTATACTTGCCCTAACCTTCAGTTTACATTTACAGATTTAGAATTTGAGGTTTGCGGAGCAAGTACTAAAGTATTGAGAACTTGGTACGCATTAGATTGGTGTACAGGAGAGTACTTAGAATATGGGCAGAATCTTGAAGTCTATGATGATCAACCGCCTGTGTCATATTGTGGAAATACTTGTTTTACAATATATACCGATCCTTATACATGTAGTGCAGATTTTGAAATACCAGCTCCTATACAATGGCACAATGCTGCCAGTGCTCCAACGGCTGGTGATAATGCGTATTACTATGACTGCAGTGATGGTTCAGATTTTGAAATCAGAGTGAGCTATGGTGTTGTAGCTGACGGAGTCGATTATATCACTCCAGAAGACCCATGTGGTGAAGACTTCAATGACCTACCAATCGTTTACACAGAAGTTGTGCCAACGGCTGACGGAAGATATCTTGTTAGTGATTTGCCTGTTGGTCTAGCATGGTTTAGATATGAATTTGTGGATGCCTGTGGTAATGCATTAAGCGATGCTACAGAGTGGTGTACTAAGGATGTTATTATTAAAGATGGTTCGAAGCCAGAAGCAATTTGTGAGTCATTTACTAAAGCTACTCTTGATGCTAGTGGGCATACTGTAATCCTAGCACAGAGCTTTGATGATGGCAGTTTTGATAGATGTAGTCCTTCAGATAGTTTAACATTTGAAGTAAAGAGACTAGATGGATTTTGCGAAGGCCACAATGAAGATTTGGAATATGGAGCAGATGTATTCTTCTGTTGTAATGATATAGGTAGAGACTCTATCCCAGTTATGTTTAGAGTGACTGATGAGGCTGGTCTAAGTGACGAGTGTGTAGGGTATGTCTGTGTCACCGATCCTGAGCCATTTACAGTGTCATGCGATTCAGGACCTTTTACGTTTACTTGCGCAGAGGAGATTTCGCAATTTGCTTATCCAGCACCTAGTACAAATTTCCTTTGTTCATTCCCAATAACTACTGAAATTAGTTTTGATTCGACAGGTATTTCAGAATGTGGAGTAGGTACAGCAACAAGAACAGTAACTTTTAAGAATAGTAATACTATGGCGGTAGTTGGTAGTTGTATCCAAAACATCATAGTAGGTACTGATTTTACGCTTAACCAATCGAATATTACGTGTCCTGCTGACATGACTATACCGTCTTGTACAGTAGAGTATACTCCAGAAATATTAAACAGTTTTCCAACGATTACGTCATCACCGCATTGTTCTCAACTTGCGATATCATATATCGATAGCGAACCTTTTGGTGAAAATGCAAACCCTGCATGTTATACAGTGTTAAGGACTTGGACGATTATTGATTGGTGTGTCTACAACCCTGAAATACCAAGCGTAGGTAGGCTAGAGTGTATTCAAGCATTGAATTTTAATAGTATTGATGGTCCAATGTTTACAGCAGGCTGTGACGATGTATCAACTATAGATTCCAATCAAGATTGTGAGCATTATGTTGTATTGCAAGCAATGGCGACTGATGGAGACGGTTGTACTCCAGATTCAGACTTGATATATTGGTATGATCTAGATCAGAATAATGATGGTACAATTGATGTTTCAAATGCAACTGGAAATAATGCATCAGGTACGTATCCAATTGGTACACATAGTATTACCTATTATGCTGAAGATGGTTGTGGTAATGTTAATTCATGCTCACATACCTTCACTATTGAGAATAATTCTGCTCCTAGCGCTATCTGTAGATCAGAGGTTGTATGGAGCTTGGGAGAAGATGGAGCTACTGAAGTTTGGGCAAGTGATTTTGACTTAAGTAGTACTGGCTCATGTGGATCTTCATTGTCTTATTCATTCACTGAGGATGGAGCTACGCAAGTATTAGGCTTCACTTGTGATGATATTGCGAATGGGATGGTCGACACAATTGCCTTACAGATGTATGTGTTTGACGGGATTGGAGGAGTTGATTATTGTGATGTGTTATTAATCCTTCAAGACAACCACAATGTATGTGGAGACTTTGTAGCAGCCAATGGCTCTGGAAGAATTGCTGGTAAAGTGATAAACGAAAGCCAAATTGGGGTTGAAGACTTCGAAGTACGACTGAAAGATATGGACGAAGGCGACATGTCATATGTGATGACAAATGCTGACGGTGAGTTTGCATTTAGCAATCCATCCCTATATGAAGACTACTCACTTCACCCATATAACAATGAAAATCACAAGCAGGGTGTCAGTACACTGGATATCGTATTAATTCAAAGACATTTATTGAATATCCAAAGTTTAGATAATCCATACAAGATCATTGCTGCTGATGCCAATAGATCATTTACGTTGACAGCTGCAGATTTAGTTGATATTAGAAAGTTGATTTTGGAAGTATTTGATGAATTCCCAAGTAGCGAATCATGGCAGTTTGTGTCTAATGAGACTAGCTTTATTGATGTAAATCATCCATGGGACTATCAGAATGAAATTGAAATAACTAACCACCTCCTAGATGTGAATGATGCAGAGTTTGTTGCCATCAAAGTGGGTGATGTCAATAGCTCGGTGTGGAGCTCAGTAAACAGTGAAGAAGTAGAGCAAAGAAGTGATGAGTCTCTAAACTTGTATGCCAATATACAATCACTTGAAGAGGGTGAGGCTTCATCTATCGCAATTGTGAATGCAAACGATGTCATGCTATATGGCCTTCAATATACCTTGTCTTTTGACCCAGCAAAAGTTGCTGTTGAATCAATTACCAGTGGTATATTAGATGTAAGAGATGAACATGTTAACTATTCACAGGCAGGTGAGGGTATTATTACCTTAAGTGTTGATATGCCATTAGGGTTAAGTATAGCTGCTGATGAAGAGTTGTTTGGAATCAAAATGTTGGCTATAGAAGAAGTAGAGCTTGCGAAGGCAATAGATATCACATCTGAAGCAACACGTGCTGAAGCTGTCATTGATGGAGTGACTCCTGCCAATGTTTCTTTGAGCTTCATAGATGCTAGTTCAGATGTTTCAGATTTAGGCAGTTCACTCGTAGTTTTCCAGAATAAACCCAATCCTTTCTCTGCTAATACAAGGATTGATTACTCTATTAGTGAGGTTTCGGATAATGTAGAATTGACAGTTTTTGATGCTAATGGTAGAGTAATCTACTTCGAAAGCCAAGTTCCAGAAATAGGAAAGAATACCTTCTACTTGCATAAAGACAACTTATCGAATGGAGGTGTACTTTACTACAAAGTGGAAGCAAATAATACAAGCGTGATCAAGAGAATGGTCATTATAGAATAATAGATAAGGATTGAAATTTATCAGTTAGATGTTTAAAGAGGCTGCCCAATGGGTAGCCTCTTTTGTTATTACAATATACTATTTGATTCAATCTTGGAGTTATAAGTTTAGCAGCAGATTTACACAACAATTCTTATCATTTTTTTAAAGATTTATACTATGCTAAACAAAGTATGTGTTGTACTATTCCTATGTCTTTTATACACATCAATCCAGGCCCAACCTTCCCCATATCTAAATGTAATTGAGAAAGTCTCATCTGACTCAAATCCAAACTTAGTCCTGTTAAGAACGACTGGTTTGCAAGGAAGTGCTATAGCGTTGAAGACGTTTGTTGGTGATCAGCCTATGTCTAAGTTAAGGAATAGACGTTTTGTTGAACAACAACTTAACCCTGGGAGCTATACCTTAAAGTATCAATGGTATGGTAAGAAAGCAAAAAAGAAGGCTAGAGCTATTAGTGTCAACCTTAAACCAGACGAAGCTACCTATATATTGTTCTTTTTGGAGTCTAGGTTATTTACAACAAAAGTACATGCTGTTCAGATTACTGCAGATACAGCAACTCGCTTCCTTCAAGATTTGAAA
>JAHDHH010000042.1 GCA_020631405.1 Saprospiraceae bacterium | reverse complement strand
TGACATCATCAATGTCAATCTATTTGGCAAAGAAATCGGGAAGATAGGCAGCACACCAGATGAGCAAAGGTCAATGAATCAAAGTCAGGAAATTATTTGGCACTTAAATAAGATTTTTATGACTAAAATGACAGTGACAATCATACTATTATTAAACACATTGTTTGTCTCAGGTCAAAGTAGGACAATGATGGTTTATGACCTTGCATTAAATTCTGTGGATTCAATTATTGTCGATCTTTCCACGATAGATAATTCGATAGAATTTGATCATTCAGCTTACAATATTGGTGATTTCAATGAAGATGTAGAGATTCTTGAGCAAGAGACACCAACAGAGAATTTTGAAGATGCATTTAATAATAGGTTTACTAAGAGGTTAAAAGCAAATCTCGATTTTGAATTAAACTCATTCCCATTAAGGACAAGTGTCAAAATCAGTAATAGAGTTGACGAAACGACAGAGAATCTTTGCTCAGGTAGTATGATTAGTAGGCGACATGTATTATCAGCAGCTCACTGTTATCAAAATAAAAATGAAGATACTTTGCGAGTAGAGTCACTAATAGCATGTCCAGTATTTGACGAAGGCGAGCAAAATCAAAACTTTGGATGCCTTAATGTAAGTAAGATTTATCTATTTAAAAATTGGGATCTTTATACTTCAGATTTTGCTATTTTAGAATTAAACGAAGACGTTGGCAATGAGACAGGTTGGATCGGTCTTGGATTCGATAACAGAAATGAAGTAATAGAAGAACATATCTATTATAAATTTGCTTATCCTAGCCAATTCTATGATACAGATGCTATACAATATAATGGTGATACACTATATTACAGATATGGCAATGCAGACATTATAGATTTCTTAGAACCGTATACTTTCATCGGAACAGATAATAATGCAGGTAGAGGTGGTGAAAGTGGAAGTTCTATGATTAGGGTGGTTAATAATCAAATATATGCAACATATGGTGTACATACTTTTGGTCCAAGCTCAATGCATAATAGAATAACTAATGAAATATATCATTCTATTAACTACATTATCAAAGACCATGTTTCTAGTACAAAAGAAATAAAAAAAGAAGATGAGGCTATAATAGTGTACCCAAATCCAAATTATGGTCATTTTAGAATAAGCAATTCGTCTTACAAAGAGATTAAAAGTCTCAAAATTTTTGACACATTAGGAAATAAACTTATATCACATGACCATATAGACGCATCCAACAATATAGATATTTCTCATTTGCCGAATGGACAATATTTTTTAAAAATCATTAGTGAAAACTCTAGTATAAGTAAAATAATCACTAAGTCTCAATAAATGGGGAACTGATGATAACAAGCTGTATCACATCATAGGCTAACGCCTACGCTGGATACAGCCACTCCGTTATCATCAATTCTTGCAAAATGCTAAGTTTAATAGATTGTAAAATGGAAATTCGTAGATGCATATTGAAAATTATATTCGGAGGAATTATTGCTGGATCTACTCAATGAATCAAAGTCAGGAAATTATTTGGCACTTAAATAAGATTTTTATGACTAAAATGACAGTGACAATCATACTATTATTAAACACATTGTTTGTCTCAGGTCAAAGTAGGACAATGATGGTTTATGACCTTGCATTAAATTCTGTGGATTCAATTATTGTCGATCTTTCCACGATAGATAATTCGATAGAATTTGATCATTCAGCTTACAATATTGGTGATTTCAATGAAGATGTAGAGATTCTTGAGCAAGAGACACCAACAGAGAATTTTGAAGATGCATTTAATAATAGGTTTACTAAGAGGTTAAAAGCAAATCTCGATTTTGAATTAAACTCTTTTCCACTAAGGACAAGTGTAAAAATTAGCGAAATAATTGATGAAACAACAGAAAATCTTTGTTCAGGTAGTATGATAAGTAGAAGACATATTCTATCTGCAGCTCATTGCTACCAAAATAAAAATGAAGATACTTTGCGAATCTCATCATTAAATGCTTGTCCAATATTTGATGAAGGGCAATCAAATCAAAACTTTGGATGCATTAATGTAAGCAAGATCTACTTATTTAAAAATTGGGATTTAAACAGTACAGATTTTGCTATTCTAGAATTAAACGAAGACATCGGCAATGAGACAGGTTGGATCGGTCTTGGATTCGATAACAGAAATGAAGTAATAGAAGAACATATCTATTATAAATTTGCTTATCCTAGCCAATTCTATGATACAGATGCTATACAATATAATGGGGATACACTTTACTACAGATATGGCAATGCAGATATTATAGATTTCTTAGAACCGTATACCTTCATCGGAACCTCAAATAGTGCTGCACGACAGGGAGAGAGCGGCAGCTCTATGATTAGGATTGATAATAATGAAGTGTATGCAACTTATGGTGTACTTACATATGGTCCTAATTCCATGCATAATAGAATAACTAATGAAATTTATCATTCTATTAACTACATTATCAAAGATCATGTTTCTAGTACAAAAGAAATAAAAGCAGAGGCTGAGTTTGTGGTAGTCTACCCAAATCCAACTGATGGACATTTTCATATAAACAATTTGTACAACAAGGAGATTACAAGTCTCAAAGTTTTTGACACATTAGGAAACAAACTTATATCACATGACCATATAGACGCATCCAACAATATAGATATTTCTCATTTGCCGAATGGACAATATTTTTTAAAAATCATTAGTGAAAACTCTAGTATAAGTAAAATAATCACTAAGTCTCAATAAATGGGGAACTGATGATAACAAGCTGTATCACATCATAGGCTAACGCCTACGCAGCATACTGTCACACCGTCCATAAAACTTAACAAACACCACATATGAACTATAGAATCCTTATCCTACTATGCTCATTTATCTTATTGCAATCATGCAAAGATGAGATGATGCTCCCCTCATGTGATGACTGCGACTTTACATGTATCGATGACTTGACAAATAGTGACATACTGACCATTGCTTGCAAAGACAATTGGACTTGTGAGTATACAGTAAGTCCAGAAAGCGAAGTAAACCTTGACGAATATGAAGGTATTGGTAATGGAAATAAGATAGTGTTTCAAGTAAAGACAAGTACGGTAGGAGAAGTCAATATCATTGATGATGAAATCACAGATATCGTGGTCTTTGAGTTAAATGAGTCGCAAACTAGCTTTTCTGTAGAAGGAGATCAATTGGCAGATATGGAGGTACATGCAGTGAAGTATTGCTTCTGTCCAAGTCAATTCATAAGACCAATATCGGGTTGCATGCAAGGAGAAATGCAAGCAGATGGCACATGGTACGTCCAAGGCAACTTAACATTCGAGGGGTTTGATGGTACAACTGCTGTATTGTTTGATTCACCTTTTGGGCCTAAATAACTTCACCAATCTAATCCCGATTGAGGTTTTGCAGTACTAACCTCCACAATACAGCCAAATACAATAATCGCGACACATACTCTAAATTTATTTTGTTGAATTCATAGTCTTTTGAATTCTATAAAGGTTGTAACTCACAAGGTATTACAGCCTTTGTCTATATTGCAAGTCATCGGCTCTATGGACTGATCCATTCATGAATTATGAGATAAAATCTAGTTTCCAATGCGAACTTTTAAGTATTCGACAGCAAGTTATAACAACTTAAAGCACAACCCTCAATATCAGTTTTCAGCTAGTCATGCACTATGCATCTATAAGAGTAACAGTATCTATTCATTTATTCCAAAAAATGCTTGTTCTACCATGCGACTTTCTCTAGCTATGGCTAATGGATTCATTAAGGATACCGCGGATATTAATTGGATCCATCAAAACAATGATGCTTTCAGAGCTAGTTTGGACAAACTTGTCACAGCTGACTATACTTTCGTGATTCTAAGATGCCCTTATTCAAGATTATTAAGTGCTTACCTTGACAAAATAGTCGGCATGACGATGGTTGCTTGGAATCTTAATACAATAACAAACAGAAAAGTAGACCCTCAACAGGTAACATTTAGGTTCTTTGTCAAACAAATGCTTAAACCGCAATTCAAAAACACCAACAATCACTGGAAGCCGCAGACTAGTTTTTTAGTGTATGATAAGTATGATGACTATTTTAGTTTTGAAGACATAAGTGGAATGTCAGCTTCTTTAAAAGAACAAATCAATTTTACTATTGTAGACGCTAGACCTCTCACAAAGCATGGTTCCTATGAGCTTAATGAAACAATTACCAAAAAGAAGAGTTGGCAACTAACAGCCTTAGAACTACTAAACCTAAGACAAAAAGGGCAAAGACCACCGTTGAGTTCATTCTACAATGAAGAGCTAATTCAAGATGTTTCAAAGGCTTACAGGCAAGACCTTGAGCTCTATATAGAACACTTTGGCAAGAACAATCTAATGTTTAGTTAAATGATTGTAGCCGCTGAGAGTTAACTTACAAACTATGACCATTCAAATCCGTACAACAGCAGTCACTCAATATCTTCAGCCTCTCAGGGAAGGAGGTTCGCTACCCGCAATTGTGCAAGCAGACGATGACTTTCTCTATGTGATGAAGTTTAGAGGTGCTGGGCAAGGCAAGAAGGCACTTGTAGCAGAATTAATCGGCGGATTACTGGCAAAGACAATTGGTCTAAACATTCCAGAACTGGTTTTCCTGACCCTTGACGACTCATTTGGGATGACAGAACCAGATGAGGAAATACAAGATTTGCTCAAATTTAGTGTTGGGCTCAACTTGGGATTGCACTACCTCTCGGGTTCAATCACCTATGATCCACTGGTCTCGATTGCCGACCCGATGTCAGCATCAAAGGTGGTAATACTCGATAGTATCATCACTAACATAGACCGTACAGCTAAGAATACCAACCTACTCAACTGGAACAAGGAGCTCTGGCTTATTGACCATGGTGCTAGTCTCTACTTTCATCACAATTGGACTAACTGGGAGTCTCACCTATCGCGGACGTTCCCCAATATCAAAGATCACGTCTTACTCGAAAGAGCCAGTATGCTTACTGAGGCGGCTATTGAAGTCAAACAACTCCTCACTAAAGAGAAGATCTCTGAGATAGTCTCACTAATCCCTGAAGATTGGCTACAAACTGAATCAATGCCTATTTCGTCTGGTGCAATGAGGGATGCCTACGTGGTATTTCTTTGTAGTAAATTAGACAATATTGATGTACTCGTAAAAGAAGCTAGCGATGCAAGATAAAGTGACTTACGAATATGCCGTCATCAGACTAGTCCCTAAAGTTGAACTAGAAGAATTTATCAATATAGGAGTCATCTTGTATTCTAAACGCAAGCAGTACCTAGGTATCAGATATAAGGTAGATAGAGATAGAATACTAGCCCTTTCTCCCGAGGTGGATGCAGACTTAGTGAGTGACTACCTAACAGCATGGGAAGACATCTGTAAAGGAGCACCGCATGGAGGGAAGATTGGCAAATTTGAACAAGGATCGAGATTTAGATGGCTGGTAGCCTCACGTAGCACAATCATTCAAAGCTCCAAGACCCACCCTGGCCTATGTAGCGAACCCGAAAAAGTACTCAACAACCTCTTTAATCGCTATGTTTCTCAATAGACAATTGAATTCACTTAAAACATATTAGAGTTTTACTTAATATGAAGTTGCATTCTCTTCCCGAACTTGTTAGAAAGTTGTTAAACGACGCTTAGTAATGTAAAACAATCCTACTTGCATAGTAATTTAGATTTACTTACCAATTCCTAATTGTCATGCTAAGAGTAGTCTTCATACTTATCGCTTCATATCAGTTTACCATCTCTACTGATTTTCTTACGGCTCAAACTAATCATTCTGCATCCTTAGATTTTGCAATCCATAGAGTCTACCCTTCTTTAGTCCTGACTAGTTCAGAATTGGCAACTGCAAAGACACTTATTGATCTCAACCATAGATTTGAGTCTGAATGGGTTAAGGAGTATCTCAGTGTAGAGCTCACTAGTCAACATCAAGGTAAGTCTATCAAGACAATTGGTCAAGATATTAACGTTACAGCAGAGCAAAAACAAGCACTTGGCAAAGCTGACGTTGGCAGTCCAATATCAGTCAAGGTCAAGTACATCCCTGACAATACCCTCTCAGACAACGATGCTAAGTTTCTTGAGTTTTCTATCATACCTGAACCTGTAATCAGTGCTTCTTTTCCAGGCGGAGAAGAAAGCATGTCGTATTACCTCTTGTCAAAAGCGATCAACACAATTCCAAGTCACACATTCCAGGGTTATGACTTAGCAGCAATTACCTTCTCTATTGACGAGTCTGGTGAAGTGGTGAATGCTAAAATATTTGACCAAGGATACGGCAGTTCGCCTAGCAAGACCATTGATTCACTCCTTTTGTCATCCATAGCCCAGATGCCTTGCTGGAGTCCAGCAGAATATCATGATGGCACCAAAGCAAAGCAAGATTTCATACTTACCGTTGGAAATATGCAGAACTGCATATTTAACACATTTAACATTAATAAAAATGGCAAACCGCATCTAGATGCCAATGAAAAGTAAATGGGTATTCTAGTACTAAATTATTGTGTTATGCAAACACAGAGTTTCTAGCATATAGCGTGGCAGACAAGATTACCGAAAACATACTAAACAATAGACAACTCAATTAAAATGGTTGTATATTAAGGTTGGACTTGTTACTATTTTATCCATGATAAGAACAATGCATTATGAACAACCTCCTACTTGTATTCTGTTTATTAGTACTTACACTTTCCTCTGTATTTGGACAAGAGAATATCCTTCAAAAAGAAGGCATCCCTCTGGATCCTATCAACCCTAACCTTAAAGACACTATAAAACAAGTAGAAAGCTACCCTGATTACGCAGGCATATTTACCAATTTCGTTGACAATAGGCACTCAATCACAGACAAGCAACTTGACAAAAGTGTTGTTACAGATGCTACACGACTTATGCAAAGTCAAGTAGCTGGACTTTCCGTACTTGCAAACACGTACTCCCCAGGTGGCTCCTCAAGGATTCTGCTTCGTGGCAATAGGACTATTCATGGAGACAACCAACCTCTTATCCTCCTGAATGGAATACCAATCGAAAATTCTGAATGGAACAACGGAACTGGCCATACCGATCAATCTAATCGGCTAATGGATATAGACCCAAACACGATACAATCAATTGACATCACAAAAAGTGCAGCTGGCAGAGCCAAGTACGGTACTACAGGAGCAAATGGAGTAATTAGCATTACTACTAAACAAGGAGCAAGAGGCAGGCCTAGATTTACACTAACGTCAAGCATAAGTCAATCGAATGTTTCCAACTTACCTGCACTACAAGACGCTTATGCCCAAGGGAGGACAGATACGAATGGTGAGCCATACTACCGCGGTCCAGAATTCTTTGAAACTTTCTCATGGGGACCACATATCTCTATGCTCAAGTATCAACAAGATCCTGATTATCCTTTTGATGACAATGGAAGAATTACAGGCAATCTCGACGTAGTAGGAGCTGATGTCAATCCATACGATCCATATACTCTATTCAATAAGACTCTAGAATCCAACCTCTCGCTTGGTATCAACGGAGGGAATAATAGGGTCAATTACCATATACAAGGAAGTATCAATAATCAACCAGGTATAATTCCAAGTACAAAATATAACAGGTACAATCTCAGCGCCTCTGCCAATGCTAGGATATCGGATGCACTCTCCATGCAAGTCAACACCATACTGTCTGCAAGTGAAGCCACTAGGAACCAAAAAGGAGCTAATCTCAGCGGCATCATGCTCGGACTCCTACGAACTCCAACCACCTTCGACAATAGCAATGGTCTCAGTGAGCCTATCAGCAATGAAAAGGCCTATGTCTATGACAATATTTATCAACGATCTAGCTCTTCCGGGCTTTACGACAATCCCTATTGGTCTCTCAACAAAAACCCACATATCAACGCTGTCAATCGTCAACTGATAAACATTAACACTACATACAAGGTCAATAGTGCAACTTCTGTCTTGCTCAACATAGGGCATGATCGCTTTACTGACAACAGGCGAGGTGGTATTGACATCAATCCGAATTTCGGAAATGGAAGCGCCTATGATAGAACTTTAGACTTTGCATCCACCAATGCTGACATCGCTGTGACACATCATTATAACAAGTTCAACAAGGTTAATATATCCGCTACCCTTGGTGGGAATTACTTAACAAATACGTCAACCTACGCATTAACAGAAGGAAGAAACCTTTTGACTAGCGACAACGTGTCTATTGAAAATACTACAATCAATGAATCACTCAACTACACCAACCAGTTCAAAAGAGCTGGAGCTTTAATAAACCTGGATATTGATTATAATGACTACTTAAGCCTTACTGGAAGTTTACGTCAAGACTATACCAATAAGTTTGGAAGCAACACTAATGGCTTCACCTCTTACGGTATAGGGTTTGGGCTATCAGTATTAAAGCTAATGAACTCAGATGATCAAGTCAATTCAACAGAACTCCTAATTACCGGGTCAGTTGGAAGATTTGGCAATACCTATTGGGGAGATGTAGCCTCTGGTAGATTCGTACAAGGTGGAGTCGCTGGGGATGGATGGATAACCTTACCAGAGTTGCCAGAACTAACCAGCACCAACAACATCTTAACTTCTAATAACTTAACTGCCGAGTCCACCAAAGCTGCGGATATTGGACTGGTCATTTCTGTATTTGACAAATTAGCAAGTCTTGGATTTACCTACTATTCTGAACTATCAGAAGGGATGATTATTGTGGAGGAGATAGCAAGTAGTACAGGTTTTGACTTCCTCCAAAGCAATAATGGGACCATGACAAACAAAGGGATAGAACTCTATCTTACAGCAAAACCAATAGATACAAAGTCAGTGAGTTGGCTCATTGATGCGAGCCTAAACAAAAACATCAACAAGGTATCCCAATTAGGTCAATATACAGATATCATAACTTTAAATGGGTTTAACTCAGTAGCATCAATCGCAATGCGAAACCAACCCTATGGAGTAATCTATGGCACGGCATTTCAACAGAATGCCAGTGGACAGACTATAATAGGGCAAGACGGATATCCATTGATAGCTTCAGAATCCAGAATCATTGCTGACCCAAACCCTGACTGGACACTCTACCTTACTAATACACTGCAGCTAGGTAAATCACTTTCAATCACCGGCACACTTGATCTTAGCCAAGGTGGGGAGTTGTACTGTGGCACCTGCGCTTCACTTGACTACCTTGGAAGGTCCCAATTATCAGCCGACGAACGTGGCACCACTACAGTCTTTGAAGGAGTAACTTCATCTGGTGCTGCCAATACCAAAGTCGTAGAGCTCACTCCTGCTAATAGTTCTTATCAAGACTATTATAGAGTACGCTATGGATTCAATGGCGTAGCAGCAATGCACATTTACGATGCTAGTTGGGTGAGACTTAGAAATGTTTCACTGCAGTATGACCTCGGAGAATTGTTTGATTTGAAATTTGTACAAGGGATAGAGCTAGGCATCTATGCAGAAAATTTGATTGTCTTTACTGACTACCCCAGTTTTGATCCCGAACAAAACCTACAAGGAAACTCCGGTGGTCTAGGCATTGAATACTTTAACAATCCCGGAATCAAAAGATATGGTCTCTCTCTTCAAGCAACATTTTAATAAGAACAAGATGAAACAGTTAACTTTTCTAATATCCGTAGTAACAGTCTTGACAATCTTAGGATGTAATCTAGGAGACGAGAGTATCCCTATCGAAGGGAGTCAAGACGCTAGCAGTCTTGACCTTCTACCGTATGCTATTTCACAAAGTGCATTCAACCAGTCTGCCCTTGGCGGAAGATCTTGTGCTATTATCATGCAATACTTGGAGGAACAAGATTTTTCTATTCAGAATTATAAGAACAATAACCTATCACCAGAGTTCTTCGAAAACCTGTGGACCCAAGGATACTATACTGGTAGTCTTGCAACTCTTAATGCTCTAAAAGCAAAAGCTCAAGATGAAGACAACAAAGACCTTACTGCTATAGCTAGTATCCTATTGGCCAATGAATTCTATACGCTGACTTCAATGTTTGGAGATATTCCTTTTACAGAAGCATTACGAGGCGATGACATTCCTACTCCTCGCTACGACACTCAAAAATCAGTTTTAGAAGACCTAATAGACTTACTCAATGAAGCACTATTGCTTATGGATGTCTCAGTAAGTGTTAACCCATCTATAAACACATGGGATCCTCTATTTCAAGGGAACATGCTAGGATGGAGAAAGCTAGCAAATGGACTGAAAGCAAGGATGCTACACAGCATGAGAAATCAAGATTCTTCAAGAGATGACGAAATAATGCTATCCATCAATAGTTCTTTCCTTAAAGAGTCTGAGCAGGCACAGTTTCAATACAGTATGGCATTCCCAAATCCTCAATACACCTTCCAAGTTGATCGACCGGGTACACTAAAAATAGGAGAGCATTTTATTAGCCAACTCACAGATTCTCAAGACCCTAGACTTGACCAGCTGATTATGCAACAAGGGATTGACTATCTCCACTTTATTGAAGATGTACATATTCCAGTATGGTTCGAACCACAAGCAAGCATTCCTATACTTTCCTATACAGAACTCTTGTTTATTAAAGCAGAAACTAGACATCATATGGGAGCTGATGCGTTTGTAGTAAGCGATTTACTAGGAGAAGCGATTACCCAAAATTTTCTAGACATTGGCATCGAAGTAGATGACTCTACGCTGAATTTCATTGCAGAATTAAGCAACCTTAGTGGTCTCGATCATGATGCAATTACTCAGCATATTGTAGAACAAGCCTATATAGCATATTATGGCAATAACCACCTCCAGTCTTGGAACAATTTTCGAAGAACGGGATTCCCTGCTATCATAAGTACAAGCAGCAGTGCATCAGACATCAATCCTTCTAATGCTGTGCCTAAGAGGTTCCTATACCCTACTTCAGAACTCACCTACAACCTTGCCAACACCGATCAAGCAAAGTCAAACCAAGGTGGAGCCTTACTCGATGTGAATCTTTGGATGTTTGAATGACAAAATAATAATAACTACAATATTTGACATCAATTTAGTGGATTGTCATGTTACCTAAGAAAAAGATTAGATGAAGGTGTTTTACATCATCCTTACCATTGTAGTAATTGTATTTATCTGTATTCAAGTATTTGCTATGTCTAGTAGAAATGGAATTGAAAGCTACCCCTTCAAGGTTGTCAAAGCTTTTGAAACCTTTGAGATAAGGACGTACGAGCCCAGACTCTTCACCTCGGTTACCATAAATACCAACGACTATGCCGTAGCTTCTAGCAATGGCTTTTCTAAATTGGCAGGCTACATCTTTGGTGGTAATGAGACCAATGAAAAGATTGCAATGACATCTCCAGTGGCTATGAGCCTTGAAGACTCTATGACCATGATGTTTCTCTTACCGAAAACCTACAATAGAGACAACTTACCTAAGCCAAATACATCTGATATTACCTTCGTGGATGAGCCAGCTAAAACAGTAGCTGTAATCACATTTGGTGGTTGGGCTAATAATGAAAATATAGCCCAGCAAAAGCAATTACTTATTGATGCTCTTTCAGCAGAAGGCATTCCACATACCGGGAATTTCAGCTTCCTCGGATACAATCCTCCCTACGACCTAGTAAATAGGAAAAACGAAGTAATGGTAGAATTAGAGCCTACATTCATTGACTAGGTGAGATTTCAAATTCAATTCACAATTTTAGTGTGTATTGGAATAAGATGAAAATAATCTCGCTTTAATTCATTAGAATGAGACTATACGCCGTTGATTCACTTATCATTGTATACATTTTGCATTTTTTAACAGATGTAAGATTTAATTTAACCCCAAAGCACTCAACATTATGAACAACATTTTAGCCATTGGAGCCAGCAACAGTAGCAAGTCAATTAATAAGAAATTTGCAAGCTATGTAGCCCATCAAGTCAAAGATGCCAACGTATCAGTTGTTGATCTTAACCAACTAGAGCTGCCTGTTTACAGTCCTGACTTAGAAGCAAAATCTGGAATTCCTCAAAATGCCAGGACATTTCTTAGACTCATTAGTGAGGCAGATGCAATAGTCCTATCACTAGCCGAGCATAATGGCAATGTGACCGCTGCATTCAAAAATCTGTGGGATTGGACATCTAGGGTAGAAATGAAACTTTGGCAAGACAAACCAATACTCTTGATGGCAACATCTCCTGGAGGAAGAGGTGGAGCAAGCGTACTTAACATCGTAAAAACGCTTATGCCACACTTTGGAGGCAAAGTAGTTGCTGACTTCTCTTTACCTCTATTTGGGACCAATTTTGGAGAAGATGGAGTAACTGATACTGAACTCAAAGCTCAATTGTCCGCTAAGATTACATTACTTCAAGAAGCAATGATAGCCTAAATCAAAGGTAGCTTTGGTGGAGTACCAGTCCAAGTATTATTCTGGTTTTAGCTCTTTGGGAGTAATGTAGCATTCTAATATAGAATTAGAGACGTGTACCTCCTTCCATGTATCAACTTGCCAAATGACGCAAAGACAGGCACATGTTGGAAACTTTGATTCAAAATCTGGTATAAGCCTGTGGGCTAAATTGTAACAAGTATCATTGTGTCCAACAATCAATGCTGTGTCAATAGTGTCGTCCAGATTGGTCAGATGACTCATATAGAGATCACCATTGTCACTGAAGGTATAGAAGTCGTCTATAAGGTTGATATTGCTCTTTGGCACATTCATAGCTTGACAGAGCAGATTAGTAGTAGCTACAGTCCTTACAGCACTGCTAGAAAGAACCACATCTGGAATCATGGCAGCATTGACTAAATACTGTCCCATCAGCGGTGCATCCCTCTTACCTCTATCATTTAATGGTCTGAGTTTGTCTTCTAAATAGGGATGCTCCCAAGTAGATTTAGCATGACGCATCAAGATCAAAGTCTTCATCTTCCAAAATTATTTCTACTAATGTATAGCCTTTTTTGGCTCTATGTTAAATCGAATGGATGAAATCTTAATAGGAATTTGAATGAAATAAGATTTTTTAGAAAGATGGCATTTTAGATTTTAGTGGATAAATGTCAAAATTCCGTAAAAAACAGAATAGTGTTTGAATAAAGAAAGTAGCATTTAGTGTTTTAGAATATTTTAAGCAGAACTGATAATCAATGAACTGCTCTCAAATATGAGTTTTATTCTGTTTAGGAATTTTGGTGTTTAGGAACGTTAAGAAATGGAAACAGCCTTGAGTTTTTGCTTCATTTTGGGTCAAGCCAAAAGAAGAATCAAGCTTAGTTTAAAATACTGCCCACTCAAAACAACATAGAACCCTTTTTTTTTACACATAATTCAGACCATATTTCTTGATCTCTAGCTCTGTGATTATAGCCGCAAAAAAAATGGGCTCACAGTACTCTGCAAACCCATTCTAAATTAGACCTATAATATTTAGTGTCTTCCAAAGACGTGAATTGTTGCCTTATTTCTTGACACATTCTTCGTATCATACCAAAATATGATTTCTTTGATAATTCTATTCTGCCCTTTCAAGTCAATGACTCTTGAATCAGATCGCTTTGCAAAATTTTGCTTGACAGCTATATTTTCTACCTCTCCATTCCTATAGACTACCTTCATCTTATGTAAGTTGAGACTCCCGCCAGTGACACCAAGTTTTAGCTTATTGAATCGTCCATCCTTGATGCCAACTGGTATAACATCTCTATCCAGTTTGAATGACACTTTTTTTGATCCTAGCTTTTGCCATTTACCATGATAATCAACTACTGTATAGCTAGAAGCTAGTAAGGAGAAGGCGATTAGTCCGAATATTGCAATACAATTTTTCATAATTAATATATTTTGTTGTTATGTAGCCTTTGACAGACCACCATATGAAAGGTTTAAATTATTAACATTGCTTTAACTATTGTTTTGGTACTATCCTTACCAACTTGCCAGGCTCTTCAAGGCCAACATAGATATAACCATCTATACCTTGGTGGATACTTCTCACTCTACCTATCCCTTGAAATAATCTTTCGTCCCCACCTACTGAACCATCATCAAACATATCAGTCCTAGCTACGTAATCATACTTCAAAGAGCCCGTGAGTATATCACCTTGCCATTCGGGGTACTTATCACTGGTAATAAATTCCATACCACAGGGAGCAATAGAAGGGACCCAGTATCTTAATGGCTGTTCCATACCCTCTTTTGAGGTAAGATCAGTAAAAGTTGTCCCACTGTAATTGATGCCGTAGCTAATCACTGGCCACCCATAGTTGACACTTGGTTTTATCAGGTTTAATTCATCCCCACCTCTAGGTCCATGCTCGTGCTCATAGAGTATGTCCTGCTTACTATCATAACAAAGTCCTTGAGGGTTTCGGTGTCCATAAGACCAAATTGACCCTATATCAGTTTGACCAACAAATGGGTTGTCATCAGGAATTGACCCATCGTCCTTCACCCTATGAACCTTACCGTTAGAGTTGGTAATATCTTGAGGAAATACATCTCTATTCCCTCTCTCTCCTACACTGATAAAGAGATACCCAGAATTGTCGAATTGCAGCCTACAGCCATAGTGATACTGCTTGTGATGGTAAGGAGAAGCAACAAAAATATCCTTCCCATCAACGAGGGTATTGTTCTCTAATCTAGCTCGGTACACAGCTGTAGTGCTTTTGTCCTGATCACTAATGTGTGGTTTTGAGTAACTGAGGTAGATGATCTTATTCTCCTTAAACTGTGGGTGTAGGCAGACATCCATCAAGCCTGCTTGACCTTTATAGTAGACATCTGGCACACCTGTTATCTCGATAGTCAGACCATCTTTAACCTGCCAAAGCTTACCTTCCTTATCAGTACAGAGTAAGGTTGAATCTGGCAGTTGGTCAATGCCCCATACTGAATTAATGACATCTGTAACTAACTCCTGTTTGTAAGCCGATGTGTCCAGTTGGCTCACAGTCTCTTGACTATGCCCATCGACATAATCTTTAGCATTGAGAATAAAGTCAGCAAGGGACTCTGTCTCAGCTTGTGTTAACTGATCTTGGTATGCTGGCATTCCTATTGTATCTGCGCCAAAAGCAATGACCTTGACTATTGACGCCTTGTCATCACCATATTCCCAATTCCGCCTATCTACGAAAGCTTCAACCTTCTGACCATGACATGAGGCACAGAACTCCGCGTAAAGCTGAGCAGGTGGTCTTTCATTTGAGTGGGCATTTTGCTTCTTACTTTGTCCAAAGCATGCTACCATCACAATGGAAAATATAATGAGGATTGAAAATTGTCGCATTATTTTCGTTTTATATACTGATCCGGAATATTACCACCTTCTAATTCTTCATAGGGTATCATCAACTCTTCTGCATAATGACATAGCTCAGGGAAGTCATTAAACTTCTCGTACATAGCCTCTAATCCTTCAGCAAAATCAAGGTGGTAGTCACTGTGCAATGCTCCAGCTATTTTCAGAATCTTCGCCAAACGCTTCAACACATAGAGATAAAACTTCTCATCAACCATCCTGCCTAGATTACCCTTTTGCAAATTGACGAACTCAAAGCAGGCATTTAGCATTTTTAAATTGAGCTCTACCTCGCCATATCTATCCTTTGTGATGGAGATATGATGATTTATCTTACCGCTACCCTCTCTCAACAACTTGATGACATACTTACTATGGAAGGCGTTACCTGCATAGTGATTGAGAAAGTAAGTGAGTCGCTCATCGACCTCTTCCCTTCTCTCTTCAGTAGTCTCGCTATGCTCCAAGAGCTTAAACTCTAGTTGCTCTACTAGGTTTTTAGCTTTAGGAATGAGTCGGATCAGGAGTTTGTCCTTTTCCTTAATTGGTAATGCATGGATCGCCTCTTTGAGTTCTGGTGATATCTTATCTGCCACAGCTTATGGATTAGTTCTTTTGTATCGCTTCCAGATAGTTCTGAATGCCTTAGTCATTGACTTTGCAGTAGCTGCATTAAACTTGATTACGTCGTCAGTATCTTCCATAGCTGGAGCACAACAAGCTATACACTCTTTGTTAGGATTGTATATTGCTGATTCGGTAATAAAGGGATTGAACTCACTAACAGGTAACAGTAGAAAGTTTGAGCCCATTTCCTCGGATGTCAACTTGTACAGTTTCTTATACACCTTCATGTTTTTCTCAATCTCCTTTGTCGCAGGCACTATATACCTATACTTTGTTTTTTCTCCTCTATTTACGCTGACTAATTCATTAAAATCTTTGTTGTCAACATCATAGTGTAATGATGGACTGACTACCCAAATTTCTTTTGCCTTATTCTCTAATTTTATGAGTTGTTTTAGTGTCATGTTACGCATTATTTATTTCAAATTAAATGTTATCAACAGGTAAAAATACGCAGAATTAGGGTTAGTCTCTTTTTATTCTGAGACTTATTATTTTGTTAAATGTGAACAGTCAAGTAATCAAAGCTTTGATTTTACTGTAATGTAGGAGTAGTATTTACAATCATATATTAATAAAATGTATAATACTTTATATCTTTGACTAAAATTTAATACTAATGCAGTTACCTAAACTTTTGTTCTCACTAAGCCTACTAGCGTTCTTTACTCTATGTTCAACAAGTGTAAATGCTCAAGAATATACAGCAGAAAACGAAGGTTGGTTAGTCAATCTTGATGAAGCATATGCATTGTCAAAGGAAACTAACAAGCCGATTATGGCTAACTTTACAGGTTCTGATTGGTGTGGATGGTGTAAGCGTCTAACTGCTTCTGTATTTTCTAAAAAAGAATTTCAAAAATGGGCTGATGAACATGTAGTATTACTCGAGCTAGATTATCCAAGAAGAAAAAAACTTCCTGCTGAAATACAACAACAAAATGCTGGTTTACAGCAAGCGTTTAGCATTAGAGGTTATCCATCTGTTTGGGTTTTTGACTTAGACAAGGACGACTCTGGAAAATTCAATATTAGTGCCTTAGGCAAGACTGGTTACAGAGCTTCTGTAGATGAGTTTACTACTGATATAAATCGAATGCTTGAAAAGAGAAAGTCTTAAGTAAACCACTGTTCAACAAGGGCTTTTAGATGGTCTTGCTCCTGGCTCCAGTCAAAGGACTCTTTAGCTACCCTGCATGACTCCACACTTTTAGTATAAAGTTCTTCTGACTCGTAATACTTGACTCCAGCAACTAGCTCTTGGACTGAGTAATCGTGAGCAAGGTAAGCCACTGGAAATTGCTCTTGCAAAAGTTTGTACTGCGGAAAAGCCATATGTATTGCTGGGAGATTAGCATGGATATAATCAAAGTACTTATTAGTTAATGAATAGTAGTAATTCAGACTGCTAGACTCTAACATATTCAGACCAAGCCACGCCTCTTGCGTATATCCTGGCAAGTCTTCAGGGGCTACCCATCCAATAAAGGTAATCCTAGGATTGACTTGATACTTACTGCGTAGTTGCTCAAGAATATCGCCATCTCCAATTATCCACAATTCGTATTGCTCAGGCAATTGGTCTATCGCTTCGCAAGCTATTTCTATACCTCGACCTACATTGATAGCTCCTTGGTATAGGAGGATACGTTCGCTGTCATCAGAGGACTCTTCAGGAGCTAACTCCACCCTTGCTGGGATATTCCTAATGACATCAAATTTGCAAGCATACTCCTCGCCAAGAATTTTAGCAAGTGATTGGTTCACTGTGATAGCAGGTGTCTTCGCATTGAGGCATAGCTTACCTACCTGCTTCCAAATCCACTTTTTTAGAGGTTTATTCTCAAGTTCTGGCACTTCTGTAAAGTACTCATGCGCATCAAAGACCAAGGTACTTCGCTTGAGCAAGGCTGCTACCCTACTTGCCAGTAAGGTATCGAAGTCAACTGCGTAGATGACATCTGTATTAGACCGTAATAATCTGACACACAGCCGAATATTATACTCCAGGTAAAAGAGGACTCCTGACTTGAATCGAGTTACTATGGCATCAGGATCATTATGAGCATTCCTAGCAAACCATTGAGTAGTATACCCAAATGACTCAAATGCTCCTATGATACGCTGGATTCTCCTATCGTATTCTCGAAAACTTGTGCTGACTACTGTAATCTTGGTTGGCTTAGTCAAGAAACTGAGTTAAATTGGCTTCTGAGTAGTTGACAGATTTCAATACTTTACCATCTGACTTTCTATAGACTAAGTACTCATCGCCTGATGGTTTGATTTCTGAGTCATGGCCTTTGGCAAGGTAGTGCTGACGTGTAGCCTCTGCTTCTTCTATACTCTTACACGTCTTACTCATATTCGATCGCTGAACCTCGTCGAACAAGTCCTTGAACTTGTCAGCTAGACCAAACTCCAAAATTGCACCAGAGAGCACATATTGAATATCACAAAAGGCATCAGCTGCTTCTACAAGGTCATTATTTGCTATAGCTTCTTTGAGTTCATTTAACTCCTCTTCTAGAAGGTTAATTCTGAGCTTGCATCTTTCTGCAGAGGGGATGACTGGGTCTGCCAATATTGGCAAATTGAATGTATCGTGAAATGCTGCGACACTATTCAGTGCTTCAGGTTCTTTGTATGACATGTCTGTGTAATTAATAAAAAGCAAATATAGGTTTAGTCCTGAGATTGTTTGCCTATGTATTTTCTAAATCCAAATAATTTTCTCTTTGCCTCAAGGTTACACTCGTAATAGCGAGCTTCTTGTTCAAAAGATATGTTTCGGTATGCAGTATAGTGGTTTTCTCCCGAAAAGCGAAATAAGAGGTACTCTATAACATATAATGCATAGAAGATTATGATTAATAACTCGAGTTGTTGATAGAGGTGTATTTGCTCATGCCTCATTAGTCTTTGATTTTGCTTATCGGCCTTGTTAGACAAAAGGATAAATGGGAACAAAGCCATAGCAGAAGCAAAGCCTCCTGTCAACGTCTTCAGGAGTCTCGGCACTGTGATAACTATCCCAATCAATCCTTCTTCTTTTTGAATGGGTTAAAATCTTTAAGCTTATCCTTGACCTTATCCACTTCTTCTTTTGCTTGATCTCCTAGTACATCTCCTACCTTGTCTTTGACTACATTAGTCAGAGTATCCACTACTTGTTCTTTGACCACTTCTTTTGCCTTCTCTTTGATAGCGTCTTTTCCTTTTTCTACCTCCTGATTCACTCTTTCCGTAACCTTGTCCTTGACCTTATCTACTTCTTGTTGGCCTTTGGCCATTGCTTCTTCTTTTCGTCTTTCCATTTCTGCTTCAGCCTTAGTTAAGACTTTATCCTTGACCGCATTAGCTTGCTCTTTGACTTGGTCGGTCACTTGATCTTTGAGATTCTTGCCACCAGAACCAGTAGGTATTATCTTAATAGTTGGTTTCTTCAGCGTACCGCCTATTTTGATATCTAGGTAGACATAGTCGCCAACACTTAGATTGAGTCCTTTGGCTGAAGTTTGTTGATTAATCCAATCCAAGCCAGAGTTTACCACTCCTGCTACATTAGATTTTTCTAACTTATCGCGAGGTATCTCTGCCTTGACCAAGTAGTCAATACTCTGATTGATATAGTGCTTTCCTCCGACTTTAAAGTGCATATCATCATGCGAAAACCCATGCTCTTCTACCTCAATAGCACCGTCTTTGACAGTAAACCAGTTTCTAGAATCTTTGATTTGATATGACTTAAGTTCCTCTATCCCTAGTGTCGTGCCTATTTTCTCTAAAATAGGAAAGTTAAGCACTGTACTTCTTATTGTTTCTAGAAATCCTTCAGCAGTAATGGTTGAAAAGTCTGGCATCATATCCTGACCTAGTCTACCTTCGAATGACGAATTGGAATTGAAATTACCATCAATATACTCTGCAATAGGAGCAAGTATTCTCACTGCGGAAGACTTCTTAAACGCTTCTTGCAAGGCTAATTGCTTAATATCATACTTAAACTTGTACATCGGATTATCCAAGTCTTTGGTATCATAGGTGCCATCTATTTTGATATTACCGCCCATCGTATTCCCATTGAATCCTACTAATTTGGCTACATTGTCCTTGACAATGATTGCCCCATTGACATTCTTTAAGTCATAGTCTTCATATTGGAGTTCTCTGATGTCAGTCTTTAAGGTAATATCCATGTTATCTGGCACAGGAATTACCTCTAGTTCGGCATCTTCATTGCTCGCAGCCTCTTCTTCTGTCATGAAATCATTAACATTAATCTTATCAGCTTTGAAGTTAATATCTCCAGTTAGGGTTTCACCTTTGGTTGCATAGCCATACATGTTTTTCAGATTGCCATTCGTAGACAGGTTACTACCCATGTACTTCATATCTAACTGATCAATACGTGTATTCGCATTTTCATACCTTCCATTACTCTTTAAGTTGTCAATAGTATAGTCCTCGTACGCAATCTTTTGAATATTGACCGAATAATCCAGCTTCAGATTCTCAGCATAGCCATCCGCTTGAGTCGCATTGGCAGTAGCCTCTGTTTCAGTGCTTGTATCAGTTGAAGCATCTTCTGCCATCAGTTCATTGAGGTCGAGCATCTTGGAGTCCAAGGCAAATTGAGCATTTGACTTTTGATTCGTCAATGCATAGCCTAGAGGATTATTCATTGCAAAGTCAATAGCCATATCGCTATTGCCAATGGTCATGTTAGTATTGTCTAATTTGATTAAACTCGGGCTACCTACTACCTTCCCTGATGGAATACTCACTGTAGGATAACCTTCATATTCTACTTTAATATTTTGAGCATCAATCCTACTATTGAAGTTAATAGCATTGTAGTCTTGTGCTTCAATAGCGGCATAGGTTGCGTCTAGCTCAATATGAGTATCTGCCACCCCACTCATGCTTTTGACATCTTCTATCTCAATAAACTTACCTAGCATGCCTAAGTCAAATTTACCATCAAGAATTGCAGAGATATCTGGATTACCCATGACATTGTCAATCTTACATCTGCCATTGATTGGTTCACCACCCATTTGCATCGAAAAGGCAGGAATATTGACCATTAAGTCTCTAAGCTTGCTATCCTTCCCTTGGACTATCATTTGGGCATTCAGCCCTGTAATCTTCTCTGGAAGGTCTGGATATTGGATCATCCCATTATCTATACTCGCATTGAAATCTATTGAAGGATATGATACGCCGTCTTGATACACTCCACTAAGAGCACCTGACAAAGTTGTATTTCCACTTGCTACTAATTGGTTAAAATCCTCACTATAGATTGAAGGAATAAGGGACAGCATTGATTTGAGTGAATTATTCGGTGCAGAGAAGTCCAGATTGACTCTTGTAGCTGGACCATCCATTTTGACATCTCCATTGTAAGCTAAGTCGAGGTCATTTATCCTTACGGTATTGTTTTGAAATGTGTATACGTTCTGCGGCAAATTGACATTGATATTGACATCTCCATCTACAGCCCAATGATCAGCGTAGCTTACTCCGCCACTTTTGACATTCAAGTTTGCTATGGTATTCTCTGATTTGACATCAAATACATCTTCTGTAAAATCACCACTACTCGTATGATTAATCCCTGATACTGAGGCATAC
Source organism: Saprospiraceae bacterium (assembly GCA_020631405.1). GTDB lineage: Bacteria > Bacteroidota > Bacteroidia > Chitinophagales > Saprospiraceae > JAHDHH01. Next base: position 15,095 of record JAHDHH010000042.1, on the reverse strand, counting down.
ATGTTAGCTGGTTTGTCAGCATAGCTAAGACTTCCATTAATGATCTGAAATTTATCAAGTGCTACTGCATAAGAGCTGGCCTCAGAAGAGGGTTCCTCGTCACTAGATTTGACAATGTCATAATTGGCTTTACCCTCTGGATTGACACTGATAGCAATTTCTGGATTTTCAAGTACAATTGCCTTGACCTGATAAGGAGTACTTTGATCTATTACTGAGGCAAGATCAACTACTACCGCTGTTGATGAAGCACTATAGAGCTCCATACCTTCAAAAGGAGCATTCCCTTTGATTGAAATGTCTTCGACGTCAACTGTGAGGTTGGGAAAATTACTAAATAGCCCAATAGAAACATCCTTGAAATCTACGGTTGCATCAACATATTCACTCAGTTCAGTTTTCAAAGCAGCAATAATATCATTCTTGAAAAAATAAGGAATTGCTATCGCCAACAGCAACAATGCTAAAAGCAAAAATCCAATTATTCTAAATACCAGTTTTCTCATATCTTTAGTTTATCTATAGCGTTGTCCTTTAGACGTAGGCATAGACCCGAATGTTGCTATTTTGGATTACTAATTTTCATATATTTAACTGAATTTTGAATACTGACAACATTTTGAGTAATCTTTTAGCTGTAAATAACTTTTCACTAGCATTTGACAATGGACATTCTTCTCAAGAAGTTATCCATGGCATTTCATTTGCTATCAAACAAAGAGAGATTGTAGGTTTAGTGGGAGAATCTGGCTCTGGCAAGACCGTTACCGGTCTTTCTATACTCAAATTACTGTCTGAAGAGTCAGCTAGTACAACTTCGTCGGGCATCATATTCTATCAAGGGCAGGCCGAAACCGACCTCTCCACAATGTCCGAATCTGATCTTAGACCAATCAGAGGCAATAGGATTGCTATGATCTTTCAAGAACCTATGAGTGCCTTCAATCCGGTCGTCAAATTAGGAAAACAAGTCAGTGAGGTCATCACCACTCATACAGACCAATCAAATCAGGAAGCGAAGGCTCTAGTACTTCAACTCTTTGAAAAAGTAAAAATTCCAGATCCAGAGAGAGCATTTAACTCTTATGTCCACGAACTCTCTGGCGGACAATTGCAACGGATTATGATTGCTATGGCTATATCATGCAAGCCAGACTTAATCATTGCTGACGAACCTACAACGGCCTTAGACGTGACTGTACAACATGAGATTCTTGACTTACTGAGGACTCTCAATGCTGAATTAGGAATGTCAATCTTACTAATATCTCACGACCTCGGAGTCATAGCCAAATTGTGTAGTAGAGTCATCGTCATGAGGCATGGTGACATTATAGAAACAGGTAGTGTAAAGCAAATTTTCAATAATCCGCAAGAAGACTACACCAAAGGTTTGCTTGCTTGCAGACCTACCCTACTCACTACAGGCGCTAGGCTGCCTGAGCTAAGCCAATTCCTAGCTAGTAAGGATAAGATAACTCAGCAACCTGCAGCTAACACAACAATCAGCAATACGACAATACTCGAGGCTAAAGATTTAGTGAAAATCTATACTACACATAATGGCCTATTCAAGCCTAAAACACAGACAAGGGCTGTCGACAATGTAAGCCTAGCCATCAGAAAGGGAGAGATTCTCGGACTTGTAGGTGAGTCAGGCTGTGGGAAGACTACACTGAGCAACCTCCTCCTTGGTTTAGACTATCCAGATAGTGGTAAGGTATTGTTCAATGGTCAGGAGCTTTCATCATTCAACAAGTCAGAATGGAAGGCTTATCGTAAAGATGTACAAGTAATTTTCCAGAATCCATACTCTGCTCTAAATCCACGAATGTCGGTTGGCAGAGCCATAGAGGAGCCAATGTTAGTACACAAGCTCTACCCTAATGCTGGTGCTCGCAAGTCTGCAGTACTTGACTTGATGCTTAAGGTCGGTCTGCATGAAGAGCACCATGATAGGATGCCTTCACAATTTAGTGGTGGACAACGTCAAAGGATAGTCATAGCGAGAGCATTGGCTGTAAAACCCAAGCTAATCATCTGTGACGAATGTGTATCAGCTCTTGATGTCAGTATACAAGCTAGCATTATCAATCTCTTACTTGACCTCCGAGATGAATTTGATATGAGCTATCTTTTTATTAGTCACGATCTTCGAGTGGTTAAGTTTGTCTCCGACAATATTCTAGTCATGCATTCTGGACAAATAGTAGAGCAAGGTAGCAAATCTCAAATTTTTGACAATCCACAAACTACCTACACCCGTCAGCTTCTTGACTCTGTACCAATGCTATAACTTTGTCTGTCGGCTACTTCGACCCGTTCAATATTTTTTGTAATTTAATAGCCATTTTACTAATCAAAATAAACGGAAATGGAAGTAAATTATCTATCAATCTTAGTAGCTGGACTTGCAGCATGGGCACTTGGTGCTTTGTGGTATGGTCCACTTTTTGGAAAAATGTGGCAGAAGGAAGTAGGCATGTCTGATGAAGATCTCAAAGGTGCAAACATGCCCCTAATCTTTGGTTCTAGTTTTGTACTCATGTGTGTGATGATGTTTGGAATGGTGCCAGCCCTCCTGATGGCTCACGACAATATCTCTGTTGGACATGGTGCATTTCATGGTGCTTTGTTTGGAGTATTCTTTGCTGCGACCTCAATGGGAATCAACTATCTTTATCAAAGAAGATCTATCAAACTTTGGTTAATTGACGGTATCTACCAAATTGCATTGTTAGCTATCGGAGGAGCTGTGCTCGCAGCTATGAACTAACCACAACTCGTAAGAAACCAAATAGAAGGTGGTCCAACTTGGTCACCTTCTTACCACATTGTCTAAGATTAAGCCTTCTTGATTCCATGGTATACTTCTTGGCTTGTACCAAAGTGCTTATTAAACGTTTGCACTCCCTTCATATTACTACCAAAACAATCAAAAAGCAGTGGTCTATTTGCATATTTCGCAATCATGGCATCTACTTTAGCATAGTTGCCATAGTGTTCTCTTGAGAGTGCATCTGAGGCTCCAATCAAATTTATCACTCGACGATCCGTTACGATAAAGGCTGACATATTAATAGTCTTACCTTGATAACTTGTCCTGACAATTTCAAGCTGCCCTTGTTGGTCGATGGCATGCAATAGTCTTTCGAACATTGGCCATTGTTTAAGAATTGGCTTTGACTTGGGAAATTCAGCCTGTCTATAATATGCTAAGTAGTCATAGATTGTATTAGTCATTGATACCTCCAACCTTCCTTCGTGTTTTCTAAGCAGTCTTCTAGCTGTCTTTGTATAGCGACCTCTGAGTTGATCTATACTGTGATTAAGGTCTATGACCTGATTAATTCTATCCATCATAGCTAGTTTCTGATGACCAAGTGGAATTGAGGTATGTATATTAACTCTAGAAAACTTTGAAGCAATCAGTTGGGCAAGACTTGAATAGTCTTCGTCTCTTACTTTTCCAATTAAGTCAAATCGCTGGGATAAGAAAGGTTGGTATGCCTGTCTTAACCCAAACCACTTACGATTGACAGCTAAAGGAAATATAGCCCGATAATCACCAAATACAACCGCATACCAATTACTATCCGTCAATGCATCCAAATACCACGAATACTGGTAGGGATAGCCATCATGGTGTTGCTTGACTAAGTTATCCCACTTATCGATGTCGATATACTTGCGGTGAAGATATTGATGAGTAGTTATCAACCTATCTAAAGTTAGCTCTACGCTTTTCTATAAATGCAGCTAGTCCTTCTGAGCTTTCTGCTGATTGAAGGGTAACTCCAAAAGCATCATTTTCATATTCATATCCTGCCTGACTTGGTCCAAGGTTGGCGGCCTTGATAGTTGTCTCTACAGCCAAAGGACCCATTCTACCAATTTTCTTGAGGATGCTTGTCGCTTTGGATTCAAGCTCTTCAGTAGGGACTATGTGATTTAACAACCCAAGGCTCAATGCTGTGTCTGCATTTATCATATCTCCTGTCAATAGGTATTCTATTGCCTTTGCTCGACCAATAAGCTGGACTAATCGTTGGGTACCCCCATAGCCACATAACACCCCAAGTTTGACTTCTGGCTGACCAAAAGTAGCTGATGCATCACCTATACGCATGTGGCACGCCATACTAAGTTCACAACCACCTCCAAGAGCAAATCCTTTGACTAGAGCTATCACTGGAATATGATAATCTTCTATTGATTGAAAGATGTCTTGGCCCTTCTTACTATGATATTTGCCATCTTCATAACCAAGGTGGGCCAGCTCTTTGATATCTGCACCAGCAGCAAATGCTTTTTCTCCACTCCCTTTGATAATTACACCTATAATGTGCTTAGGTTGCTTGACGCTAAATACCTTACCAATACCTTCCATAACTTCAGTATTAATGGCATTCAATGCTTTTGGTCGATTGATAGTAAGCACAAGGATCTTGTCCTCAGTGACTTCGGTTAGAATAGCTGGTTCGTTCATAAAATCCAAATTCTTCTGTTAAGCGTTTAATTCGTTGTAAATCTAAAATACTTTAACGAGATATACTTCTCCATAATGTATGCGAGCATTCCACCCATTATGACTTTTATTGCTGCCCCAGGCAAAAATGGCTTGATTCCGCTATTAATGACCGTTGCCCAATCCGTAAATAAACGTAAGTGTAACCCACCGACTAATAAGATGACAACAGTACCTAACATCATAAACTGTACTGCAGTATTCAACGAAACATTTCTACCTCTAAACATCCAATTAGCTACAAGACAAGCAAGCAAAAACCCATATAAAAATCCTCCACTTGGGCCCATCAATACAGATAGACCACTCTTCCCCTCTGCAAAAACTGGTAGACCAAATGCCCCTAATAGTAAATATAAAGTAATGGCTAAACCACCCTGCATACCGCCTAATAGATAGGCAACCAATAAGACTGAAAAGCTCTGCCCAGTAATAGGAATAGAAAAGGCAGCACCTTCAATTATATAAGAAACTTGTGTGAAAAGGATCACAATAAGGCATCCAAACAAGACCCGAAGTCCCGCTACGATATATGGTTTATACATGCTGTAAAGGTAGTCACCCAGGGTGAATAATACAGTATCTTACCTCTATACAAGCATCAGATTGCTATGCTCTAGCTAGCCTTAAATGCTTGATCTTGCGGTACTCTGAGAAACTGATCATCTTCTCTTGTTCTTCATCCCAGAGTTTATAATTAATCATTTTGAGGCTTTGCCAAAATTGAATCTGCGTGACATACTTGCTCAATATCGGTTGTTCTTTGAAGCACTTTGGCAGATTGTAATTAGGGATGATGCTACTTAAATGATGGATATGGTGGTAGCCTATATTCCCAGTCAACCAATGAAAGACTTTCGGTAATTTATAATAACTACTACCTCTGACTGCTGATAGCAAAAAGTCCCAATTATGCTTCCATTGCTTATAAGAAAACTCATGCTGGTGTTGAACATAAAAAAACCAAAATGCTACTACGCCAAACAGTATCACAAGGGTGACTTGAACTGCTAAGAACATAGGCCAACCCACTAGAGTCCCTACGACTAAGTATGAAAGTGCTATCCAAAAATTGTCCTTGATAATCATCTTCATATACTTACCCCACTTGTTAAAATCAATAGTAGGATATCTACAAGGCACTAGAAAATAGTAAATAGGCGAAATAACGAAGGTTACAATTGGAAGTCTGAACAACCTATACTTCAACTTTCCAAACCAAGACTCCTTAATGTATTCATTCAAAGTCATGATAGGGATGTCCCCAATGTCTCGAACTTCTAACTGACCCGTGTGACCATGATGAAAGTTATGAACCTTGGACCAGTACTTATAAGGAATGAAGCTAAAGACGCTACAGATTGTCCCTATAACATTGTTGAGCTTCCTAGATTTGAAAAAAGACTGATGCCCACAATCATGTTGGATGATGAATATCTTAACCATGAAAAAGGCATTGATAATGAAAAGTGGTATACTCAGGACCCACATATACTTCACTGCAAAGTATGTCAATATCCACAGTCCTATAAAAGGTAGAAAGGTACTTGCCAATTGGAAGGCAGCCTTCTTATTATCAGGTACTTGATATTGCTTTACTAGAGCCTTCCAATTTCCTAATTTTTCTTTGATTTCTTTATTGAGTGCTTTGTTATTCATTGATTGGGGTTATTCTGGAACAAGATAGATAATAATTGGCAGTATCGAGCATCAGCACTACCTTCTAAAATAGCATTTATCCGCTTCTATGTCTTTCTCTAATGACAAGAAAAACTAGATGCTTCACCTCATCATAACAACGAGTCTAGGAATAGGTTTATGGTACAAATCATCGCTTTAGTCGAGTATTGAAAACGCAAGTTTTCAGATTATCATTGATTTTCTACCTTTACATTACAATTAAACTAAATAACGACTGATGAAAAAACTATTCTATTTACTCTTAATCATTCCTTCTCTTGTATTTGCCCAGGAAGAGAAAGAACATAGCCCATTTGACTTTGGTAAGATGTGGACATTCGAAAATCCGCCGACTGAGTGGTTTGAAGAAGAATATGGGTTCAAGGCAGATGAAGCGTGGTTCAAAGACGTCAGAATGTCAGCGCTTAAGTTTGCTTCGTGGTGCAGTGCATCATTTGTATCTCCTGATGGCCTGATTATGACAAATCACCACTGTAGCAGAGACGAAGCTATCAAGCTTCAACAAGATGGAGAGAACTTTGACAATAATGGCTATGTAGCGACTACCCTAGCTGACGAAAGAAAGTTGGATGAGCTATTTGTTGAGCAGCTGGTCATGGTAGCTGACGTGACGGACGAAGTGCAATCTGCCTCAGCAGGCATAACTGATGAAGGTGAAAAAGCTGCTGCTGAAGCAAAAGCGATAGAAGGCATTCAAGTAAAATATGGTGATATGGAAGGCTGGGAAGGACTCAGGCTACAAGTCGTAACTTTCTATTCAGGTGGAAAGTATTCAATCTATGGCTACAAGAAATACTCTGACATCAGATTGGTCTTCATCCCTGAAAATGATCTCGGCTTTTATGGTGGAGACCCAGACAACTTTACGTATCCAAGGTACAATCTAGACTGTACATTCTGGAGAGCATATGACGAAGATGGCAAACCTCTAGATACTAGTGACAACTATTTTAAGTTTAACCCAAATGGGGCTAAAGAAGGTACACCAGTATTTGTAGTAGGAAACCCAGGAAGAACAGAAAGATATAGAACTGTAGCTCAATTAGAATATGATAGAGATTATAGATTCAAGCAATCTCTAAGATTCTTGACTAACAGAAGAGACCTTATGCAGTCGCAGTATGATGTAATATCACAAGACCCAAGCAAGGAAGGTGAGGCCCAAGTGCTTTTAGGAAGCATCAATAACTTCTCAAACTCTATCAAAGCATACTCTGGAATTGTGGGAGGACTACACAATCCTGCATTGATGAAAAGAAAGATCTCAATGGAAGAAGAAATCAAAAGCAAGTCTCCAGGATTAAATTACTGGGAAGACCTAGCTTCAGAATATGCTAAGCTCAAGCCCCATGGCTGGGCTGTTACCCACTTAGCTCCAAGTCCATACAGAGGCAAGATCCTCCAATTGATGCATGCAGTTGCTGGATTTGATACTGCTGCACAATCAGGAGCTCCTGATGCTGACCTAGCAGAATTAAGTAGCGGGATAGAAGCATTAGTGAGTGATATGGACAAAGATGACGAGAAAACACTGTTTGCCCTACTCCTTGATGAGCTAAAGGCTGACATGCCTAGTACAGAAAACTTCTTGGGTGACTTGATGGGAGGACTATCTAAAGATGCCTTCGTTGATGCTGTGATGAGTAGCGACTTATTTGATGCTAAAAAAAGAGCTAAGGCTTTTGGAGAGAAGAAGAAATATCAAAAAAGCAAAGATGTCCTTACTGCTGCGGCGATTAAAGTAGGTGCTAGATATGGAGAAGCTGCTACTAAATTCCAATCATCGTCACCATTCAGAAGGTCATTAGAAGCAAAAATTGCAAATCAGGCTTTCAATGTCTATGGTACTAGCCTACCACCTGACGCAACCTTTACATTGAGGATCAGCGATGGTGTAGTCAAAGGATATGATTACAATGGGACTGTGGCACCTGCGGTAACTACTTACTTTGGACTCTATGACAGGCACTACTCACACGGGCAAGTATTTCCATGGGCACTACCTGACAGATGGGCAAACCCAAGCATGGACTTATTGAGGTCTCCAATGAACTTCGTATCGACGAATGATATCATTGGTGGCAATAGTGGAAGTGCTATTATCAACCAAAAAGGAGAAGCTGTAGGGCTTATATTTGATGGTAATATAGAATCACTACCTGGCAACTTTATCTTTGACGAGGAGTCAAACAGGTCAGTATCTGTTCATGCTGGTGGAATCTACTCAGCACTTAAGTATGTGTACAAAGCAGAAAGACTAGTAGCAGAACTAGATAAATAAAAAGTAGTCCTTACGATTATCCATAGATAGCTAAATCAAATTACTAGAGCTCGGTTGAGAACCCTGAATTTGATTTAGCTATCTGTGTTTTATAATACAAATAACGATGCAGCAAAAACTCAGTCAAATGGAAGGACTCACCGTAGTCAGTACTGGTGACAAAGGTCGAGGAGTAGCCTGTGTACTGCCTATCCCTAGTGGTTCTACTATCGAAGTCTGCCCTGTGATCTTACTAAATACAGAGGATACCGCAAGCATCCACCGGACTCATCTCCATGATTATTACTTCCTTTGGGACTACGAAAAGAAAACTTCTGCTCTGGCTCTTGGCTATGGTAGCCTGTACAATCATAGCTCCTCTCCTAATGCAGATTACGAACTACTCCTTGACACTCAAGAAATCAGATTCTTTGCATTGCAAGACATTGAAGTCATGGACGAAATCACTATCAACTACCAAACAGTACAACTTGAAGAGTATCCGCTTTGGTTTAAAAACAATGACTAACTACTTATGAACTTGATAGCATATCTTTCGGCATGGTTTAGCTATTGTCTAAGACCAAATCATAGAACTGTAAGTGACCGACTGCCTTCAGAGCAGCCCTACCAATACAGTCATACACATTTAGTACAAGGATTCTTTTGTTTGTTTTTCTTACAAATCATCTTGTTGCAGTTGGTTGCATTAATCATAGACATTGAAGCACTTCCACATGCTATGGAGGACTTTAGTATTGAATTTTCGTCAATGATGATGCTTTTAATTGGAGTAGTGGTTGCGCCTGTTATTGAAGAATTACTCTTTAGGTTTCCCTTGAGATATTTATCAAGGTACTTTGCAGTTTTGTTTTACTTATTTACTTGTGGTTTTGCGGTACTTCACGTGTTTAATTTTAGCCTTGAGCTAAATCAGTATTGGATGACACCATTTTTAGTCTTACCTCAACTAATCATAGGGTTCTATTTAGGATTCGTGAGAATGCACTTTTCTATTTGGCATAGTATTGCCATCCATGCCTTGAACAATCTCATCCCACTCACTATCATGCTCATTGGCAAATCCATGGGTATAGAGCTATAACGTGGACAAACCTACATAAAAAAAGCCCTCTCATTTGAGAAGGCTTTCAACATTGTGGGGTTACGCAAAGTATTATTTATCCTGTTTTGCGAATACGTTTTTAAGCAAATCAGTTGTTCTTTGATTGACGTCATTCCTAATCCCTTTTTCTTTGACTGCTATAAGCGAAAACAATCCTTCTAGCGCTTTGTTTGCTATGTGGTCTCCAAGATCAGGATTTACTTTTTTTACCAAAGGTATCTTATTATAGGCAGTTACAATCTCACTCCAATAATCAAGTGCCCCTAGTTTATTCAATGAATTACCTATGACAGGCTTAAACTCACCGTAAAGTGGGTTGAATGTCTTTTGATTTAAATAGCTCGTTGCTGCATTGTCGTTGCCCATGAGGATGTTAGTCGCATCTTCAAAAGTAATTCCTCTAATTGCATTGAGAAATATTGGACCCGCCTTTGAAGCAGCATCTTCAGCGCTAGCATTGATCTTTTGTAAGATTTTTTGCTCGACATTATCAAATCCAGGAATCTTAGCTACTACATCAATGACCTTCTGAGCCTCTTCTGGCAGAGCTATCTTGTAAATAGAATTCAGGTAGCCTCCAGATGCTGAGAGTCTCTTTACACTGTTATCCACTCCAAACTCTAGAGCCTGCTTAAGACCATCTGCTACATTGAATGTTCCAGCCGATGATGTTTCGCTGAGGATGTCCATTGCCGTTTGCAAATGCTTTGGATCACAGGACACCAGTGTTAGTGTCATTAGTAATATTGAAATATATTTAGCCATAATCTAATTGATTTTATTATTCATATTCTACTTGCTAACGAACCTTATGACGCAAAGTACTCATAAAGACACGTTAAATTCAACTTAAAATTGCATCGTAATCGTGCTCCACTGTACCCTACCTCCAAGTTGAGGTTGTGCTTTTTGTAGAATTACGTTAGCAGAGACTACCTTAGGATACCTCTGCTTGATCTTGTCGAGTATGAGACTTGCCACTGTCTCAAGGAGTTGCTGTGGTTCGTTCATGACCTGTTTGCAGATTTCATAGAGCACCTCATAGTTGACTGTATTGTCAATATCTTCGGTTTCTCCGACAAGTTTGCCTATATCACAAGATACACTAAGTTGAAAATCATTACCCATTTTCCGTTCTGCTTCATAATATCCATGAAATGCATAAAACTGCATATTCTCAAGAGCAATAGTTGTGTGATACATCTTAAAAAAGTTTATTTGGCATAAAATTAAGTTTGTTTCAATATATCAATGCCCAAAGATGTATTTTTGCGCAAAATAACTGTCGAAATTATGTCTAACCCAACAATAGATGGTGTAATCAGAAGTGTAAAGACTGATTTATACCAACATCATGATTATTATTTATTGGACGACTTACTTGATCAAGATCACTTGCTCGCTAGAGATGCGATTAGAGATTGGGTAAAAGAAGAAGTCAGCCCAATCATTGAACATCATGCAAATGCAGCTACCTGCCCTCAACACTTATTTAAGCAATTAGGAGAGATTGGTGCCTACGGACCAAGCATACCTGCTGAGTACGGAGGTGGAGGAATGGATGACATCGCCTATGGTGTGATTATGCAAGAACTAGAGAGAGGTGATAGTGGTATCAGAAGTATGGCATCAGTACAAGGCTCTCTTGTGATGTATCCAATTTATAGATTTGGATCAGAAGAACAAAAGCGGAAGTATCTGCCTAAGTTGGGTTCCGGAGATATGATTGGATGCTTTGGACTAACAGAGCCAGATCATGGAAGTAACCCGAATGGCATGGTAACTAACCTAGTCGATGACGGTGATAGTTACATCCTAAATGGGGCTAAGATGTGGATTACTAATTCGCCAGTTGCAGATATTGCAGTAGTCTGGGCTAAAAACGAAGAAGGAAAGGTCCTAGGAGTAATTGTAGAAAGAGGTATGAAGGGATTTTCTACTCCAGAAATCCATGGAAAATGGTCACTGAGAGCTTCGATTACTGGAGAACTCGTATTTGAAGATGTAAGAGTTCCGAAGGAAAATGTACTACCTGGTGTTGTTGGAATGAAGGGTCCTCTTTCTTGTCTTACCAAGGCTAGATATGGCATAGCTTGGGGAGCACTTGGTGCAGCATTGGACTGCTATGATTCTGCATTGAGATACTCTAAAGAAAGGATCCAGTTTGGCAAGCCAATTGGTCAGTTCCAATTGACGCAGAAGAAGTTGGCCGAGATGATCACAGAAATCACTAAAGCTCAATTGCTAGTTTGGAGACTTGGAAAGCTAATGAATGAAGGAAAGGCATCCCCAGGTCAAGTATCTATGGCAAAAAGAAACAATGTCCAGATAGCACTTGATATCGCTAGAGAGTCAAGACAGATACACGGCGGAATGGGCATCACTAATGAATATCCTTGCATGAGGCACCTTATGAATCTTGAAACTGTGTTGACTTACGAAGGGACTCACGACATCCATTTGTTAATAACAGGTTATGATGTCACTGGATTGAATGCTTTTTCTTAGACCTGCGTTAGTAAACATAGCTATCGTCATAATTTATTAAGTAAATCCAGCGGCTTGTTTAAGTATATTATTTTTTTTGTATTTGCCTTATTCGCTTTCTGTAATGAAGTATTAGGCCAAGATGTTATTTTAACTAATCCATCATTTGAAGGGAGACCTACTCAAGGAGATAGTAGGTACCAACTTAGCCTTAATGGATGGAGTGATTGTGGTCCGTTAAAGTTTCCAGGCGAATCACCACCTGACATCCACCCCAACAACTACTGGACTAACCCAAGAACTGGAGAAGGAGTAGACCTTACCCCAGCCAATGGCAACTCTTATATTGGGATGGTAGTTAGAAAGAATAATACCTACGAATCCATCACTCAGCAGCTAGAACAGCCACTAAAACAAGATCAATGCTATATTTTCAGCATAGACTTAGCTAGGGAACTTGACTACTGGTCTGGGATATCTGGAGTACCAAGGAGTGACACCTTTAGATTTTCTACTCCAATTGTATTGAGAATCTGGGGCAGCAATACTCCTTGCTTTGCAACAAATAGAGATGTCCCACAACTCTTAGGAGAGTCTGACCCAGTAGATTATGAAGAGTGGAAGACGACTGTATTCTCTCAAATCAAGCCAACTAAGGATTTTAGATACATTACATTGGAGGCATTTTATAAGACTCCACTGTTTGAACCTTACTTAGGTCATGTCTTGGTCGATAACGCCTCTACATTTGTCGCAATTGATTGTGACGACGACCAAGCTGTTGTCAAATTACTCGCTAGTGAACCAGAAGAAGTGGAAGTGGCTGAAGCTACTCCTAATGTTCAACCTAAACAACAAGTCGCAGAACCAGATACAAAGGTGCCTGACACACCTAATAAACCAAGTACTACAGCTAGTGTCAAGTCTCCAATTACTCAAACTAAGCCAACTCCACCACAAAGGGAAAAAATCATCAAAGAGCTAGATGAGAAAAAGCTGGTCACTGGACAAAAGATTAAAATAGAAAAACTCTATTTTGAAGCTGATTCAACTAGGATATCCGAAGACTCTTATGAAGTTTTGGAAGAAGTTGCTAGTTTCTTAAAAGCAAATGACAACATCAAAGTAGAGATTGGCGGTCATACAAATGGCATTCCTAAGCATGACTACTGCGATCAAATATCAACAGCTCGTGCAAGAGCAGTTGCCAACCACTTGATAGAACTTGGAGTAGCTGTAGAAAACTTAGAATACAAAGGCTATGGCAAGAGGCAGCCTATTGCCTCTAACAACTCTATAGCAGGGCGGAAAAGAAATCAAAGGGTAGAAATAAAAGTCCTCAAAGTCTAATTAGCACTCTAGCAATATATAGGCTAACTTAGTAGTCTAAGAACATTAGTATACAGTATGGCACTATCTATTAAGGCAATGTGGAATTACAAATGTCCTCGCTGTAGGGTTGGAGATCTCTTTAGGTCTCCTTTGCAGATATCCAAGCCACTGGATATGTATAAGCAATGTAGCCATTGTCAACAAAAGTATGAGCCAGAGCCAGGCTACTACTATGGTGCTATGTTCGTCTCCTACATCTTTCTGAGTTGGTACATCTTGCTTCCTACCCTAGCCTTAGTATTTTACTTTGGGTGGTCAGTAGAGCAAGCAATGGTTTTTGCAATTGCATTGACTGTAATCAGCTACTTAATCATAGTAAGAGCTTCAAGGTCACTATGGATTCATATAATGATCCCATACAATCAAAGCTATGCTCAGAACCAACCTGACTAATCCTTGTTAATAGCTTTTGTATGAGTAATTATTTAGAAACTTTCATTAATGGTTATGCAGGCTACGCTGGGTATCTGTGGTCAGAAATTACTAATCCTAGTTGGCACAACTACTTCTACTGGTTGCTTATGGTTTCTGGAGTATTCTTCTTACTGGAAGTAGTGATACCATGGCGGAAGGAGCAAAAGACCTTGCGGAAAGACTTTTGGCTTGATGGGTTCTATATGTTTTTTAACTTCTTTCTGTTTTCATTGATTATCTACAATGCAGCATCGGATGTAGTTGTCACTCTCTTTAATGATGGGATAAAGTCTGTCTTTAATGGGTTTGACCTGCAAAGCCTCAATCCTATGCAATCTTGGCCGATGTGGGCTATACTTATCACTGGATTCTTAGTGAGAGATATCGTACAATGGCTAGTGCATCGTCTGTTGCATCGATCGGAATTTTTGTGGCAATTCCATAAAGTACACCATAGTGTTGAAGAAATGGGATTCGCTGCACACTTGCGCTACCATTGGATGGAGACGGTGGTCTATCGTACTCTCGAATACATTCCCTTAGCCTTATTAGGTATTGGCCTACACGATTTCTTCGTCATTCACATTTTTACTCTTGCGTGGGGTCATTATAATCATTCCAATATCAGTATACCTTATAGAGTGACTGGTGGCGTGGTTGGATTATTGATAGGTATTGTGCTATCTCAAAACCTGCTTGACACAGCTCTGTGTCTTGACTGTTCGCTGTTGTCTCAATTTGGCTTGGTAGGATTAACTACCCTACTGGGAGCAGTCGTATTAGGACCATTGATGCCTAAGCTGTTCAATAGCCCAGAGATGCATATCTGGCACCACTCCTATCATCTTCCAGAAGGTAAAAGATTTGGGGTAAACTTTGGACTTACGCTTGCGATTTGGGACTACTTATTTGGGACTGCACATATTCCACATGATGGTAAAGATATCAGACTGGGATTTCCTGAAATTGAGGAATTTCCTACCGATTTTGCTTCTCAGACCCTTATTGGAATAAAGAGGAAATAGGCTTAACAAAGTCATCTAATACACAAGTTATATAGCATCACATTCAAAAAAAATGAGACTCAAAACACTATTATTTCTGATTGCTCTTGTCACATATTCTTGTTCATGGAAAATTTCGAATACAGAAATAATCAGTCAAAAAATAATTGAAGTAAATATTGA
>JAHDHH010000002.1:114347-143594 GCA_020631405.1 Saprospiraceae bacterium | reverse complement strand
GATCGTTGACAATGCAAAGTTGAGATGGGTTGGGAGGATTATTCGTCTAATAATCGTTTGCTTACGGTTGTATCCGTTTCTAGTTGTTTGCAAATGTTTTTAGACTTGATTATCAGCATGTTAATGTGGCTGTAAAAATTTCGCTGTTTTTTGTATTTTGGATGGGAGTTGCAGTCAATTAGACAAAACCAATTAAACTTTCTTGCCAGAAAGCAGTCTAACTGCTAATTCAATTACCAATGAAACAATTCATGAAACAATTCCAAGCATCGAATATTTTACTGCTCATCGTACTATTTTCAATAGGTAGCTGCAAGAAATCTGATGATACAGAAGAGGTAGAACCCAATACAGAAAATGTAGACTTGAGAAAATTGCCATTTGGAGGAAATAGTCCAACCAATATTCTAATAAGAAATCAAGGAGAGCCTAATCCAGATTTTTTATCTCTTTGGCTCTGTGGACTTCCTGCCGACGGTTCTGGAGCTGACGATGCCAGCGACTGGACAAACCCTGACGGCACATGGGACTATACTCAGAAGCCCCAAGTCGAAGGGAATGTTAATTGGAACCACATTTTCGATATAAGTTTAGATGGGAATGGCAATCGTATCATAACAGGAAATAATTTGCCCAACCATCCTACTGGAATATTTCCAATTCAACAAGGCACAGAAGCTTGGAACTATGACAAAAATCCTAATATCATTTCTGAACAAGTAGTAGATTATACCTTACCAGCAATACCTGAAATTGCTCCCGAGCCTAATTGTGTATTTTTTGGACCTGCTGGATTTTCATTATCTGGTGCTGCTATTTATCACGGTGCTTCTACACTTGGAACAGATGCAGCAGCTCACGAAATGTTAGACAGGTTTGGTGGACATACGGACGGAACAGAACGATACCATTATCATTTTCCTGCTCAAGACCTTCAAGACCATATTCATCAGCATACCTCTGGGCATTCTGCGCTTATGGGCTATATGCTCGATGGATTTGGGATTTATGGACCTCATGGTGAAGATGGGGAACTGCTTACTTCAGAGGATTTAGACGAATGCCATGGTCACACTCATTCTGTACTTTGGGACGGTCAGATGATTGAATTATATCACTATCATTGGACTTATGATTTCCCATATAATATTGGTTGCTTTAAAGGTACACCTCAATAAAATTCATCAATAAATGAAAAAGATAAATATTATTGTAATACTGGCAACTATAATTCTTGTTAGTTTTCTTTCATCCTGTAAAGATGATAATGAAGTTATTACACCAACTGTTGAATCCCCTAATATACTTCTGATTATTGCTGATGATTTAGGAAAAGATGCTATAAATGGATATTCTGAAGGGAGTATAAAACCGAACACACCCAACATAGATGCTATTAGAAATGGTGGCATTACATTTAATAATTTTTGGGTTTATCCAACCTGCACACCTACCCGAGCTTCAATAATTACGGGTAAGTATGGATATCGAACAGGTGTAAAATGGGCGAGTGATGAATTACCTTCGTCAGAAAAAACTCTACAAAAATATATTAGAGATGAGACAAACGACAAGTACACTTCAGCGATAATTGGAAAATGGCATTTGTCTGGAAATAATTCAACTGCAGATCCAGAGTCATTTGGAATAGATTATTACTCAGGTTTGATTCGTGGAACTGTTAATGACTACTATAATTGGCAACTTACGGAAGATGGTTCAACTAATCTTCAAACAGAATATACCTCTGAAGTTTTTACAGATTTATCTGTTGATTGGGTAAATGAACAATCCAAGCCTTGGTTTTTGTGGTTAGCTTACAATTCACCTCATACTCCATTTCATGTTCCTCCTACTGAAATGCATAGTCAGGGCTCTTTAACAGAATATGTAGAAGGAGTTGACCCTATTCCTTACTACATGGCGGCTATTGAGGCAATGGATTTCCAAATAGGTCGCTTAATGGATAATATCCCTAGCTCAGAAAAGGAAAATACCGTAATTATATTTTTAGGTGATAACGGAACACCTGTAGATGTACCACAATCACCTTATTCAAGTGGTACTGCGAAAGGGTCTCTTTATCAAGGTGGAATTAATGTGCCGATGTTCATCTCAGGCAAAGATGTTTCCCGAACCGGCACAGATGACAATTTGATAACAAGTACTGATTTATTCGCCACAATAGGTGAAATTGCTGGAATAAATATCTCTGAAATTAATGATAGCAAAAGTTTTAAATCTTTACTCTCACAATCTACTGCAATCAGGAATTATCAATATTCAGAAATGGATAATGGCAATAATGATGTTTGGACAATTCGAAATAATAAATACAAGTTAGTCGTAAATTCAAATGGCAATGAAGAAATGTATGATTTGATAAATGACTCTTACGAACAAAACAATCTACTAAACAATACGCTTACATCTGATGAATCAAATGAGAAATTAGATTTAGAATCAGAACTATTGAAAATTAGAAACTAAAAAAGAAAACTGGCTACAACATTGGAGCCAGTCCATTTTGGGTAAATCAGGGCTTAAAAGGTCTTAAACAGCTTTAAAACCGTAATCCTGACCCCAGCACACTCCATCAAACCTCTCACAGATCATTTATTTTACTCATCTCACAACAGCTCACACATCTTCTCACAATTATCAGTACTTTTAACTAATGGTATTTTCACGAACTGCCGTTACTCTGCATTATGAACACTGATTGAGAATATAAATGAAAATCAAACCACAAATAAATCTTATTGAGGTAGAATTCAGAAATAGAGATTACCTGCATTTTGATTTGTCGCATGATACCAATATGCTAAACACTATTAAAAATTTTAAAGAAAAAAGATATAGTAGAACATACAAAGGATTCATCGTGCCAATAAATAACGTGAATATTGACGATTTTATCAGTGACAATGAAGAAGATTGGGATATTCAATACTATAAAAAGGGAGAAAAGACGAGAAAAATATATAGGCATGATTTGGGCAAAGTATTTATATCTTTTTCATTTGAAGATATTGTTTTAGCAAGATCTGTAAATAGAGCCTTAAACTCAAAAAAGGTTGGTACATTTTTCTGGGAGGATCATGCAATTGCTGGACAAACATTAGAAGATATAATGTCAAAAGGAATTGCAGAATCAAAAATGATGCTTTTTATTAATTCTTATAACTCACTTAAAAGCAAAGCCTGTCATTTTGAACTATCAAAATTCATTGAAAGACAAAATATTGAATCAAAGACATTAATATTCCCTATACATGTTGATAATTATTTGTTTGAGGCAAAAAAAGAAGAATTTAGCAATCCTAAACATTGGGGAAACATTTGTGAACTAAGAAAAATTAATTCTATGGATTTCATTGATTGGAATTCAAAAAATGAACAACAACTGAGTGTTAATCTTAATTCTATTTTTGAACAAATAGATTTTAAGAACAGAATAGGAATTAACGCAGAGTAACATGCTGTGATTGGGAATCGTTCCTTCGTCACGGACTCCCGATACAGCCGAAACGTTACAGGCAAGTAAAATGAACTACAAGAATAATAGTTATTCAATCAAAGCGAAGGGCATTGATATTATCAGATTTTAAATGAAACAACAATTTCAGAATGTATAAAATATTAAATTTAATAATAGTAATCTTATTTTGCATTCCCTTTCTAACAAAAGCTCAACAAAATCATCTGTCTCAAGATTCACTGCCTGTTTACAACTTTGGGGTTCTCAGAGGAAAGACAACCAAATTTAAAAAGCATGTGAATTTCAAACAAAGCACATATTTCTTTCAAGAAAAATATGCCAATGGCGATATTGCCAGCGAATATTACAAAGATTCTGATTCTACATACCTGCACATCAGCTTTCACAAACGAAAAGAGCCAAAATATAGACAACACAAGAGATGTGAAGGTCTTCTATTAGTGACTAATATTACTAAAGGTGATACAATTACTAACTATGACTACGAAACTGGCGAACAAAGAACTTTGATAGATAGACTAATGACTCCCATTGGTGAATGGATTTTTTATGACATCAATGGAAAAGTAGTTTCAAAAGGTACTTATTCTACAGATGGAAAAGAAAATGAATGGATTACCTACTGCAAAAAAAAATACCATAGGAATAAAGTTAACAAGATTGTCCATTATGATAAAGATATCATGCAAAAAGTAGACACTGTAAATCTGTTACTTCATGAAGATATACACATAACTCAAAAAGCCATTGAGGGTGCATGGGGTGTAGTTACAACATTTAAGGGCACAAAATACATTTTAGGAAGAGGTTCAACTTTAGAAAGAATGATCAAAGATGGCAGAGTTTTATACTTTGAGAGGGACAAATTACTTAGAGGACGAACGGATGGAATGACAGTCAGTCCAAAAGTATATCAAGATGTGAAAAGAAAATGGGAGTTAGTAGACTACAACACGTTAAAACTAACCCACAACGACCAATCTAAAAATTACAACATAATATATCTGTCAAAAGATTCTTTTATTCTAGAACAAGCTGAATATGATACTCTAAATTTATTTACTAGGTTATAAAATACAAATAAACACCTACCTCTAACATGGCATGATCAGAGAATCACTACTACGTCGTGACTCTCAATAAGCCCGATCCGTTATCTCTCATGAAGAACAAAAAATGATAAACAAAGCATTATTTGTATTATTTATATTTTCGGTTGTATTCTTTGGATGCAAAACACAACAAAACGTGTATCCAATAAAACAAGTAAAATTGTATCCAATCGCAAAAAATGGTTTTTGGGGTTATGCCGATGAAGAAGGCGAATTAAAAATACCCTATCAATTTGAGAAGGTAACTTTTTTCAGCGGAGATAGAGCTTCAGTGGAATTTAATGGAAAATATGGATTTGTAAATGGAGAAGGTGAATATCTAATTAAGCCAAAATATGATAGTATTGGATATTTTAATCATACTGAAGCGATTGTAGTAAAAAAAGGAAAAAACTTTACGATAAACAGGAAAGGCAAAAAGCTCAACAAAGGGATAATGATTAGTTTATGTGGAAATGGAATACAATATGCTTCAAATCCAAATGATTATTTCGAAAAAGTTGGCAATAAGTACATTCTTAACAACCGTGAATTTGACAATCAGAGAAGACTCGATCCAACAACTAGATTTGAAATTGATGATTTTACTTTTGATGATGTAATTCCATTTTCATCCAAAAGTGTAATTGTAAATAATAACAATAAATTTGATATCTATATTCATTTTAATTCAGTAGGAATGAAAGGAGTTTGGGCTGATGAAATTGTTCCAAATTTCGAGAACGAAATGCAAGGTGACAAATTGATTCAGGCAAATAACGCTAAATTCCGAATAGGAGATAAATGGGGTCTTATTTCGAATCTCGGTCATATAGAAGTTGAACCAGAATTTCATGCAATTGAAAAGGCACCTGGAATATTTTACATTGTAGAATACAAGCCTCAACATTGGGGATACATGACGTTAAGAAAAAAATACTACAAACAGTGAATGAATCACGTGAGATAACAAAGGCTGATCATGGCATTGCTATTCGTTCCTCTCAGAGACAACGCATATAATTATTCGTTATATGTAAGTTATAAACACCAATAGGAAGTCAAAAGACATCTTGTTAATATGGAAACAAAGTCAAATACATTAATTGTTGCTTTTTCAAGGCTTTTAATGGTTCTAATAATAATGTCATGTAGTAATAAGAAGGAGTTGAAATTCGGATTTATAAACGAATTTAATGAGCACAGAATTTCAGTTGTACCTTCAAATAACTATCAAAAATTTGATGATTTGGTAGCGCAAATTGAAAAATTAAGCTGTCAGGATAGTATACCTACCTTCAAAATCGAAACTAATAATGCTATAAAATTAGTAGCTTTTCATAATCCTTGTTGGGAAGAATTTGGATGTATTTTACTTAAAAGAAGAAATATATTGAAAATCATTAACGATTCAATTAGAATCAACCGCAACGTGGCCCTAGATTCTATCGATGAATTCATGAAAATGCATTACATAAACGAAGAGAATTCATATCTCTTTAGTAAGAATCCTAAAAAAGCAATGGTGTCAGTAGAATATCGAAATCACGGACTAAAGAACCTTGAAAACACAATAGATAAAATCACAGATGCATATTCAAAATTAGAGCTTGAAATACCCCTCGTGTTAATGCTTGAAAGGCCAAAAATATGACCAATAACTAGCGGCAAGGAGGATCATCCTACTTAGTAGTGATTCCTGAAACAGCTGATTTGTTAGATGTAATTCGAATTTTAAATAAAAATTCAATCACAATGACTTTATCTTTAGAAATCTTTATCACTATCAATTCAGAAACTATGTTTGGAAAACTTGCAAATATTCTAGGTCTAATTCTACTTACTATAATTTCTGTTTATTCACAACCAAAGCTTAAGTCAGATATTGATAGCCTCCTTGGAGAGACTGAGATGTACACAGGAAGATTTCTGCCGGATGTAGAATTCATTAATCCAATTGATAATATTGATGGTTTCTTTGACTATGGTGATCACAAGGTTGTAGAAAATGAAGGAGCATTAAAAACATGGGTGCTTGCTGAAGAATCAGTTCATGGAGATATGTTTCCAGATGCAACTATTGCCTCAATACAAGAAAACCAAGCTAGAGAGTCATTCTATAAAATAGACCAAGATTCAAATTTTGTTCAAATTGGTCGTTTCCTTTTAGATAATGATGGTAATGATGCATTCCAATATTACCAAAATCCAATTACAGTTGTTAGAGCTAGTGAATCTTGGGGATCAGAATACATTGATACTAGTGAAAGTAATATTGTGACGATCTATGACACAACATTTTACACCCGCTACCATACTCACCAAATGATTGGTTATGGAGAAGTAGAGACCCCTGAAGGCAATTATAAAGATTGCCTAATAGAGTTAGTCCAAACAGTAGATCAAAATGGGGAGACCTTTCTTGACATGTACAAGTTTTATCATAAAACGCTTCACAACAAAATATTAGAAATTGTACTCAGAAGTAATCCTCCTGATGAAATTCTAACACTTTACTATAAGAGTGATAATGACAGTGTTCCTACTAGCACTGTAGAAGAAGAGATTAAAAAAATAAGCAAAGTAAGATTATTTCAAAACGAACTCTTGTTCAATTCTTCTGAGGATTCGGAGGCCTCAATACAGCTATTTAACCAAGCTACCCAACATATATTTAGCACTAATATCAATATAAAGGAAACAAAGAATATCGTGGAGATACCAGTCCAATTAAATGATGAGCCCTACCTTATAATCTTTATGCATTCTGACGGCTCATTTGAATCACATAAGATTTTGTCAAGAAGGTGATGTCTAATTATTATATATAATAGATTGCAGCGTCAAATTGCATTTTATCCAATAAAAATTAACACGGAAAATAATAAAACTTATGATCGTATTTGCTCAGTAAGAAGTAGCTAAGATGACGTCAAATTCTCATTATTTCTTCTTCATATCTTTCATACAGATCTCTATTCTACTCTAATTAAAAAAATCTAACCTTACATTTGATTTAAAACCTACATAGGGTGGCTTTGGAGAAAAAACAAACAATCATGCGAATAAGAATTCTTCATCTTTTCTGTTTTTTAATTCTGACTGTTGGAATACTATCTTGCGACAAAAAAGACAGTGCAGAAAACATACAGATTACCAATCCTGGTAAGTTGAATACTGTATTAGATCAATACGTGAATGAAGGCTTCTATCCATTTCTTTATGCAAGATTAGAAGATTTGGATGGGAAGGTTCTCTATGAGCATAGCTCTATCAATGAAACACTATTACCAGACACAATAATCGATGGGAATACGTGGATTAGAATTTGGTCAATGAGCAAAATAGTGACAATCTCAGTTGTCATGGATTTAATTGAAGATGGAGTATTAGCAATAAATGATCCTGTCTCAAAGTATATCCCAGAATTTGAACATTTGCAAGTTGCAGTCTCAAATACTGGAAAAAGTCTGATAGAATACGACTGGGGACAAAGAGAAAATGCCTGTCCAATTAAGTTGATTCCCAATGATTCAACAATGACGATTCGACACCTCCTGACCCATGAAGCGGGATTTTATTACGCAACTACTGGATTCTCTTGCCTAGACTCAACGATTGCTTTTCAAAATTTGCCAAAAGCAAAAAACTCTGAAGACTTAATAAGTAGGATGGCTCAGTTACCATTAGTTCAACATTCAGGTACGAAGTATTTCTATGGAACAAATACCACAGTTGTAGGATTGGTCGCAGAGAGAGCTACAGGTAAAAGTCTAAGGCAGTTAGTAACTGAGAGAGTGACTAAGCCTATGAAGATTGAGGGGTTACAGTATGGACTGCCGAAGGAAGAGAACCTGATACCAAAGTTTACAGGTAGAGATTCTATCTTACGAAAAGCCAAAAGAGGTGAATTAGACATTTTTGGGCCTGATGTTCCTGATTATGCAATTGAACATCAATTGTATCTAGGAGGTGAAGGAATGGTAGGGACAGCAGACGGATATGCGGATTTTTTAAGGATGTTGTTACGGAGAGGAGAATTGAATGGATACAGGTATTTAAAAAAAGAAACTGTAGCAGAACTCCATGCACCGCAGACCCAACTAGACAACCCTTATGGACACGATGGATATAACCTCTGGGTTAGTGGCGACTCTATGAGGATAAAAGAGCAAGGCGAAGCTGGACTTTGGATAGGCGGTGGCTATGAGTGTACGCATTTTTGGGCAGACCCGAAACGAAATTTTGTTGGAATCATCATGTCTCAAAATAATGAAGTACGTCCACCAGGTTATGAATTGAATGACAAATTCAGAAGTGAATTGTATAAGCAACTTTGGGAGAATGAAAAACATTAGCAAAGAAACCTGACTACTTTTTGAGAGAAAAAACAATCGTTAGATTAGCAACAACTGCCAATCTAACGATTGTCTGATTAACCTAAAGTAAGCTGTCTATTCCTAGAATGTGAGAATACTATAAGGAGGCTAGTTTTTTTCAATCAATTCGCAATCAGAATTCTATCTAGGGCTTTTTGTCCAGTCGTCAGGTCCACAAATTCTAAAATGTACATGCCATCAGGTATGGTAGTTACATCTATTGTATCGCTGTTAATCAGTCTTGTCATTAATTTCCCTTCTAGATTTAAGATAGATACTGAATACTTTGAAACATTGTCAACAGCGACATTGACATAATGCCTAGCTGGATTGGGATAGATACTTACCTTTAATGGAATCAACTCCTGAGTTGATGACAGTAAGTCCATGCCATCACAATTCTCATCAATACCGTTGTTGGGAATATCCGTAGCATTTGGATTGATCTCAGCATTATTATCATCGCAATCGTCTGCAAGTACAAAGCCATCTTGGTCTAAATCGTCATCTAAAGTCGTACTGTCGCAATCATCGTCTATGCCATTGTATAGTACTTCGACTTGGTCTGGGTTGACTGCCGTATTGCTATCATCACAATCT
Source organism: Saprospiraceae bacterium (assembly GCA_020631405.1). Lineage (GTDB taxonomy): Bacteria > Bacteroidota > Bacteroidia > Chitinophagales > Saprospiraceae > JAHDHH01. Next base: position 134,022 of record JAHDHH010000002.1, on the reverse strand, counting down.
TCTGCAAGTACAAAGCCATCCTGATCTAGGTCGTCATCTAGAGTCCCAGTGTCACAATCATCATCTATGCCGTTGTATGGAACTTCAGTTTGGCTAGGATTAATCGCAGCATTGCTATCATCACAATCTTCTGCTAGTGCAAAACCATCTTGATCTAGGTCGTCATCTAGCGTCCCAGTGTTACAATCATCGTCTATGCCATTGTATAGAACTTCTGCTTGGCTAGGATTAATCGCAGAATTGCTATCATCACAATCGGCTGCAAGTGCAAAACCATCTTGATCTAGGTCGTCATCTAGAGTCCCAGGGTTACAATCATCGTCTATGCCATTGTATGGAACTTCTGCTTGATCGGGATTCATCGCAGCATTGCTATCATCGCAATCGTCTGCTAGTACAAAGCCATCTTGATCTAGGTCGTCATCTAGTGTCGCGGTGTTGCAATCATCATCTATACCGTTGTATGGCACTTCTGCTTGGTTCGGGCTGACCTCTGCATTGTTGTCATCACAATCCTCTGCTAGTACAAAACCATCTTGATCTACATCATCATCCAAAGTCAATGGATCGCAATCATCATCTTTCCCATTGTATGCAATTTCAGTTGCACCAGGATTAACGTCTGGATTATTATCATCGCAGTCAGATGAACTATCATAACCATCATTATCCATATCCACAAAAACTGTCGCATCTATCCCATCACAATCTTCATCAATTCCATTGTCAGGAATATCATCGGCATTAGGATTTATACTGGCATTATCGTCATCGCAGTCATCGGCTAATGCAAAACCATCTTGATCCAGGTCATCATCTAAAGTCATTGGATCACAATCGTCATCCAAACCATTGTAAGGAATCTCTGCGGAACCTGCACAATATTCTTCAAAACAGATATTGTCCAAGTAAACTGCACTAGTGTTCAACCTAAAATTAAACTCAAGGGCTGCACCCGTTGTACTAGGCTCAGTCATCGTAAAAATGTATTCATAGTTTTCTTTTGCTGTTCCGATATTGATGTTTTCCATATTGAAGGATTCCTCTGAATCTTCTTCGAAGTAGATGATTAATTCTATGCTTCTTACAGCATCCGCATAGGCATCAAAACTGACTCTATAGGTCTCACCTTGATTCAATGAAAAAAGACCTTGTGCCATTCCTGCATCGTCAAATTCAATATTCTCAATATTGGCCTCTCCATTCACTACTGAATAATCTGCTCCCCAAGTCCACCAGTTGACTGTACTCTCTTGGAACTGACCATTGTTTATAAATCCGCATGGCTCGATTACTTCCCCCACACAGTTGCAAAATCCATCTTCGACATCATTTACCGTCAAGGGATTACCATCATCACATGGTGTACCAGGTTGTACATAATTCGGAGTGCCTGGGCAGTTGCATGAGTGGTCAAGAGTGGTCATAAGGACCGCTTCATTCATAAAATTAGCAGCAGTGATATTTTGACTAGGATCATTGATGTTACCTAGTTCACCGTCGAATTCGTCAAGGATAACAAAATCTCTATGATAGATTTCCACATTACAGAGCAGCTCATCTGCTGGAACTGAGACTGCAAAGTAGGCTGGTCTAGGGTTTTCTCCTGGAAAAAAATCAGGTCTATCAAATGACTGGAATGGCACTAAAACATGTCTAGTGGTCCCATCGATATAGGTCAACTTTAGTGTGATGTCACGAGTTCTTCCATAAAATTCTGGAGCATCTTCATTGCTCATATTCTGAAGTGTAGCGAACATTTCGGGATCAGTAGGATCTATGACTGGCAATAGCGTACCCTTGTATGGGATGGGTTCGTAAATGATATTGGCATCCATATCAGTCGAATGAGCAGTACCATAGATAAGGTATGCATCTTGCTCGATTTGTTCGTTTCCGGGAAGTCTGAAATCATTTTCTTTAAAGGTGTTCTGTGGTTGCGATGGATGCCTGGTAAATACTCTCTCTCCATTGACGATAGAAGTGATAGGGAATCCATCATTTTCACGAAAGTGAAAACCAATTAGCTCACCACGATCCTCCACTTGTCCCCAATACGGTGTAGACCCTAAGAGATAATTACTCATGGCCATTGCAGAAAAAGCACCAAATCCATCCCACGGTCCTTTGCCACTGGCTCTACTTTCAGCACAGTAATATCCTCTCTGCATTGCATCACTTCTCTCCGTACCTACCACACCTGAGGAATCTTGACAAGTTGGACTCACAAACTGGTAGGTCGCTTGATTAAAGCTCCATGTGTCTCCTCGACCCGATGCCTCTTGTTCTTCTCCTGCAAACGGGTAAGCATACTGATCTGGATTTGGATTAACTCTTCTATAATCTTCTACCCAATGCGGAAGTGATAACGCATGACCAAGTTCATGGATAAAGACGTCATTGTATTCAAAACCAACGAAAGAGCCATCTCCACCCCAGCCTCCTGGATCAAGGTTAAGTGTATTGCCAAAATAAATCGTATTAGGAGAGTCACCTGTAGACAGTCGCATCGCATCTATCAGTAGATTGGCTTGAAAATTTATCATGCCTGTATTGACATTATCATCTCCGATCAAATCTTTATCTGTCAATATTACGGTATTATCTTCTTGATTATTGAGTGCAAAGTCTGGCATCACGATGTCACCTGGAAACTGCCCAAAGCGAATAACACTAGCTGGTATCGCTGAAGCAAGCTCTTGTAGAAAATTGTCATATACGGGTGTCCTGTGTGGCTCGTGATTATAGTCCATGATATCCATATCGACTTGGACTAAATTGAGTTCTGTATAAGGTCTGATCTGTAGCTCATCCTGTGTAAGTGTACGAGTATCCGTACCTGCAGTAAGTCGGAGTTCTAGTCCGATGGTCACCCATGACTTAGGCAAGGTAACTGAGAAGTAGTCCTCAAAATTTGCCGAAGCGAGGTCAATGGATTCACTAAGTATAGCAGGTCCATCGAGACATAGAGTACCAAGACTCTCACCATTAAATATGCCTTCGACCTGGACGTCGGGAGCAGCTCCTGTACCAGTGACCGCCATCTGAAAGAGTGCTGGTCGTTCGCCGATGGTAAAGTGTAATGGGTGACCTATGGGATGTCTATGTGTCTGAGCAATGAAGACTTCTTCTATACTCGCTGTCGCATTCTCTATACCTAAGCATTCGCCTTGGTCATTTGGTTCAGGAAAAACATATTCTACATAGTTATAAGATTCTGGCAAGGCCTCATTGGTACTTGGTCTTACAGAACCAAGGCAAGGTATTGCTTGATATGGAGTGGAGTTAGCCGATATATTACTTTGAAGTCCACAATTCCCACAACTACAAAAGCTATTGTCTTGCTCATGTTCTTCGTCCTCTTCATCGTCAATTTCCACGCCTAGTAGTTCAAACATTGCATCTGCTAATCCCGCACCTATTCTTAGAAAACTTTCTGCATTATTATACCAATGGAATCCGAAATCTTCTTCAGGTGACTGATTAGGGTCAGGCCAAAAATCTCTAGTGTCTACATATGCGACATGATCATGACCTCCATTTTCTATGGCACTGATCTGTGCTGGTAAGACATGTCTTTGTAGATTTCCTAGCCATGTACCTGCAGGCTCTAAGTCATAACCGCCATGACCTGTAAGGGCTACCACAAATGGCAACTCAGGACTGTCTAGATCTACTCTTAGATCACTGATCAGATTATTTAAGTTTTGCTCATATTCTTGTGCAAATGCCAACTCGTCTCCATCATTCCAACCTTGAAACCAACAGAATCCAGAAATTTCTACTTCTAGACCGGCTTCGAAAGAAGGAAAATCTCCTTCTAAATTATCTATAGCTTCATTGACATCTGAGATTATTTGATTGTAATAGAATCCAGTTTCTCCACCAGAGCTCGGAGGTCTGAAATCGACAGCTAGGCTCTTTCCTCCCCAAGCCGTCTTTACGATCAGAACTCGGCTATCAGACTCTTCGCTGATGAGATGCCCAAATGCTAGTTCTGGACCTATTTGATTGGATGATGCACCGAGTCCTACCGTTAAATTTTCCGCGAGCACTGATCCATCCTCTTGCTTATATCTAACCCAGACATCATCACGTTCTGTCCACTCACTGTCATCATCTTGGATGTACCAGAATTCTTCTGCAGCTGGATCATTCTCTATGAAGTGTGATAGTGTGCCTACCGTAGTAATCGGTGCTATATCACCTTGTCCCTGCATATTAGATTGACCAGCTAGTATGAAGACCTTTACACTTTGTGCCTTAAGAGAGCTTGAGACTAGAGTCAAAAGGAGGAAGTAAATCAATCCGAATCGAGTATATGTGTTATCTTTCATTATCATGAATGTTTATTTTAGAGATTACTTGATGAATTCATCGTTCGATAATGAAACAACCCTACTTTAGTTTACCCTACCAGTGTAACCACCACCAAAATGTATGTTGCATATCAATATGACTAAATACTGCAGATGAAATGTTATAACCTTACTATACTTTTAATACTATTTCCTATAGCATCCAGTGGCCAAATTTTTGTTTCAAATGCACTTGGACAACAAATGTTTTTCGGGCCAAAAAACGTAAATGGCAACCTAATATATTTGAATACTATACTAAATGGAGAGGTTGAATTAGCTAAAGATTTACTTTTCGAAACATTAGATGAGCGGGAATATGCTTACACTGAAATCGCTAATCAGCCAAAACTAAAGCTAAGACATAAAGCAGCCCTTTCGAAAATAATAACTTTGATTAAAGCAATAGAAGACGATATCAACCTGTTAGATTCTTTATCAAATATTTGGCATCAAGCCACAAGAAACATCTACATACACTCTGATATAATTAATGAAATCCATAATGGTCATTGCATTAATATTGTCACATCCCATGATATATATTCATCAGACGAACTAGAAATAGTACAGTTAAACGAAGAATATGATGCGTCTTATGAAAAAGTAATTTCAGTTGAAGTTAAACCTATGCAAAAATGGGAAAAAGATGAAGTCTGGAATTTGAATGACACACATGGTATCTATTATGTGGATATGGCAGGCAATGCATATGTCAATGAACAATGTCCAATGGGTATGGAATACAATGCTCAATCAAACCAATGTTCGAAAATGATTCAATACGATAAAGTAAAAGATACGGATAAGTACTATTATTTGTCAAATGTATTCGGAGAGATGATAGATGTCCAAAGTTGGGAAATAGTTACATGCAAATAATAATGGGTATGTTCACACACATCCTTACTTATGTCAAGTTTATAAAATGAAAAAACCATTCTTCTACCTTGCAATTGCACTAATCCTTTTGGCAGCCATTTTGATGTTCAACACGATACGTGTTAAGCACTCAATTGAAGCTGTCGAAAAAGTAGAAGTTGTGTCTATATCCGAGAAGGCCATTGATCACCTAGAAGAAGCAATAACAATCAAGACCATTTCTTATAATGAAGAAGAGCTTTTTGATTCTACCCAATTTGAGTTGTTTAACAACTTTCTAATCAATACTTATCCTTTGCTGAATAGTCAAGCAGAGCATAAAATCTTTAACTCGTACAGTCATTTATACAAATTAGAGGGAACTGATAACAGTAAAATGCCAATACTGCTTATGGCTCATCATGATGTGGTACCAATAGCATCGCCGGCTCTATGGTCCGTACATCCATTTGATGAAGGAGTCAAACAGGATACCATATATGGTAGAGGTTGCATCGATGATAAAGGAGCTGCTATTAGTATTCTAGAATCAATTGAACAATTACTTAAAGAAGGATTCGAAACTGATCGTACGATCTACCTATCGCTTGGCCACGACGAGGAAGTAGGTGGCCAAAAAGGGGCTCATGAAATATCAACGTTTCTAAAAAGTCAGAATGTAGAGCTGGCATTTGTCCTAGATGAAGGTGGGGCAATAACCCAAGGTTTGATTCCAGGTCTAGACCAACCGACGGCGGTAATTGGCATTGCAGAAAAAGGGATGGTTTCTCTAGAACTGGATGTGATGATGGCGGGCGGACATTCTTCAAAACCTGAGAAGGAGACTGCTATTGCTGCTCTAGCCTCAGCTATTAGTACTTTGAGTGATCACCCTTTTCCAAAACATATGACACCTGTGATGGAAGAGTTTTTGGATGCTGTTGGTCCACATATGGGTATTTCTAACAGGGTGGCGATAGCTAATCGCTGGCTCTTCAATTCGATCATTCTCAATCAATATGAGCAATCTTCCCAAGGCAATGCAAGTGTACGTACGACTACTGCCCCTACTCTATTTCAAGCAGGTATTAAGGATAATGTCATTCCGACTATGGCTAGTGCCACTGTTAACTTTAGAATATTACCTGGCGAAACCATTGAAACCACAGTAGACTATGTGAAAGATATCATTGATGATTCTCGAATTAGTATTAACATCAAGGGGAGTGGATTTGATCCATCCCCAATATCTTCCGTCTCAAACGCCGAATATGCATTGCTCTCTAAGACCATTAGAAGTATGTATCCAGATATCATCACTTGTCCAAACCTGGTCATTGGGGCTACTGATGCTAGATACTTCTCAGCAATTTGTCCAAACATCTATCGCTTCACTCCTTGGAAACTATCTCCAAATAATATCAATTGCTTTCATGGAGTTGATGAACGTATAGGTATCAATGAGTTTGAGGATGCGATTAGGTTTTATAGACAGCTGATCATCAATTTCAATAATCTTGAATAACTCAAAGTTAGAAATGGCAATCGCCTTATCCACTTTATGTTGCCTAACATTCCATCCTGATTACCAAGCTAATTCAATCCAGCAATAGAATCACCCCATTCAGCGATAGCATTAACAATCGGTAATAAGGTAGTTCCTAAGTCAGTAAGAGAGTAATACACCTTTAATGGAGGTTTTTTATAAATCACTTCCCTTTTTATGATCTTATCCTCTTCTAATTTTTTCAACTGTAGGCTTAGTGTCCTTTCAGTCACCGTAGGCATGGCTTTACGTAATTCATTATACCTGAGTTTGCCCTCAGCCAAGTGAAAAATAATGACTGTTTTCCACTTTCCACCAATGATATCCATTGTAAGACTTGTACAGCACGGATAAGACTTTCCTTGATATTTTACCCTTGTTTCTTGACTCATAATTGGCACTATCCTTTTTGACCGTTATTGCAAACTTAATCTACTTTAACTATTATTGCAACTATATTAATTATAGTATAAAAAATTTAGATGAAAGCAATGATACTTAATCAGTACGGTAGCGATTCCGTATTTGAACTTACAGAAATAGCAAAGCCACAACTATCGAGTGGCGAAGTCCTAATCAAAATCGAAGCCTCTAGTGTGAATACAGTAGACACAATGATACGTAACATGGGTAAGGATTTGCCTCTGTCTCCTGATACACCAGCTATATTAGGGATGGATTTTGCAGGTACCATTGAAGCGGTAGGTGATGACGTGACAGCCTTCAGTATTGGAGATGAAGTCTATGGCTGTGCAGGTGGTCTAGCCACTTTACCCGGTACTCTTGCGGAGTATATCGCTGCTGATGCAAACCTGATCGCTGTTAAACCCAAAAACTTAACAATGAGAGAGGCGGCTTCTCTACCTTTAGTAGCCATTACTGCTTATGAAGGATTAGAACGAGCTGGTATCAAAGCAGGACAAAAAGTCCTTGTACATGGCGGATCTGGTGGTGTAGGGCATATCGCATTGCAACTTGCCCGTTACTTCGGAGCTGATGTGTATTCTACTGGCGGTGGTGATCGTCAGACTGCCTTGATCGAAAAACTTGGTGCTACAGCTATCAATTATAAAACAGAGAAGGTTGAAGACTATGTGCAGCAATATACAGATGGAGCAGGTTTTGATATCGTCTATGACTCGGTGGGAGGAGCTAATATGATTAATTCATTTAATGCCGCTAAGCTTAATGGTCATGTCGTATCCACGGTGTCGCTACTCGAGTTGGATTTGACCTTAGCTCACTTCAAGGGCCTATCTTTACATGTCGTATTTATGCTGATACCTATGCTCCACAATTATAAAAGGGCTGAGCATCATCGTGTACTCTCAGAAATAGCAAAGATTATTGAAGAAGGTAAACTTAGTCCTATACTAGACGAAAATAGATATACCTTAACTGATGTTGCTAAAGCTTATACGAGGCTATCTAGTGGAGAAGGCATGGGTAAAGTAGTCATAGAAAATTAAATCAATAGTTCTGACAAAAACATTTGAGCAAATCAATAAAGGGTTTAATGACGTCTTTAAACCTGAAAGACTGAGCATAGGGCTGGTTGTACCTATTGAGGAATATAGCAACAGCTCTGTGCCTAGTATGTTTAAGCACTTAGAGCGAGTGGAGCTTGCAGAACGCTTAGGCTTCAAAGCAGTATGGGTAAGAGATGTGCCTATGCATGTGCCTACATTCGGAGACGCTGGGCAAACCTTTGACCCCTTCACTTACCTAGGTTTCTTAGCAGGTAAGACTAGCCACATAGCATTAGGAGTATCGAGTATCGCCCTACCCTTGCATCATCCACTCCACGTGGCTAAATCTGCTGCCACCATAGATCAATTGACTAATGGCAGACTCATCATGGGAGTAGCCTCAGGTGATCGCTATGAAGAATATCCTGCCATGAATATGGACTATCCTCAGCGAGGCGAAACATTTCGTGAAGCATTTGAGTATATCCGTCAGGCACAACTTGACTTTCCATACATGGAGGCAAATAGCTTTGGAGAATTGAATGGGACAATGGATGTCTTACCCAAACCTTTCGGCACTAAAATTCCGATGCTGATTACAGGTCATAGCCAACAGAGTATAGAATGGATCGCAAAACATGGCGATGGCTGGATGTATTATCCTCGAAATCTCTATATGCAAAAACTCAACATTGAAGAATGGAGAGGTTTAATATCCAAAACAACAAAGCTAAGTAAGCCTTTCATGCAACCACTCTATATAGACTTACAAAGGAATGATGACTTCAAACCTGTAGGTATACATCTTGGTATCAGGACAGGTATGCATTATCTTGTAGAGTACCTATCTGATTTACAATCCATTGGTGTAAACCACGTAGCCATCAACTTAAGATTCAACACCGATAACATAGAAAAAACAATGGACTCCTTGGCAGAAAAACTCCTACCAAGGTTTCACTAACTCATTAGAAACACTACCCTACTATGAAAAAGACAATACTTATCACCGGCAGCACAGATGGCATAGGCAAGTTAGCCGCTCTCAAAATGGCCAAAGAAGGACACCAGGTTTATCTTCATGGAAGGAATGCTGACAAATTAGAAAAAGTCATAGCAGAGCTGAAGCACAAATCAGGTAATGAGGACATTGATGGTTTTGTAGCAGACTTTTCTGACTTAGGCCAAGTACACAAAATGGCTAAAGAAGTAAGTGCAAAGATTTCAGCTCTGGACGTATTGATCAACAATGCAGGTGTGTTTAAATCTCAGCATCCCATTACACAAGATGGCTATGACATCCGTATAGTGGTTAATTATTTTGCCCCTATTCTGTTCACTAATGCTATCTTAGACATTATCCAAAAGAGTAAGGAACCAAGGATAATCAATTTGAGTTCAGCTGCTCAGAGTAGTGTATCTCTAGACCTCCTTAATGGCAATATCACAATGTCAGATCAGGAAGCATATGCCCAGAGTAAGTTAGCCATACTAATGTGGAGTTTCTATCTAGCTCAGCAAGAATCAAACATAGCTGTAGTTGCCTTGAACCCAGGATCATTACTCAACACCAACATGGTCAGAGAGGCCTACGGAAGGTTTTGGTCTTCTGCGGATAAGGGAGCTGATATCATCTATGATTTAGCTCTTATCAAACCAATCGCAGAGATGGATGGGAAATACTTTGATAATGACAGAGGAGAATTTGGACCAGCCCATGCTGACGCCTATAATGCAGAAAAAGTGCTTAACCTAATACAAAACACAGAAGATATAGTCAATGCCGGTTGAGAGTATCACAAACATTGATTCAGCATCTGCATCTTGATGTTTTAACGATCTACCAATTTGCTATATTTTGTAGCTACCACAATCAAAACAATACATATTTCACAAATAAGACGTAGATTTGCTTTAGAATTAAACAACAAATGACATTTACAGCATTACATCATCATCATTTTCATACTTGCACTCAGGCGAGCAGGAGATGATATATGTAATCTAAAAAATATATTTCAAAACCCGTCTGAGTAGATCAGATGGGTTTTTTGTTTTTATAGCATTGCCCTCAGATTTACTCAGATCTTATTAGAAGCTATGAGTAAATTTAAAATTGCCATCCAAAAAAGCGGGAGACTACATGACGATTCCCTTGCACTGCTCAAGAGTTGTGGCATCTCCATAGATAATGGTAAAGACCAACTGAAGGTCAGCGTAACCAATTTTCCACTCGAGATTTTGTATCTCCGCAATTCGGATATACCGCAATACTTAGAAGACGGTGTCGTAGATGTGGCTATACTAGGGGAGAATCTACTAATCGAAAAGCAAAAGCAAGTGGACATTGTCGAAAAGCTAGGTTTCTCAAAATGTAAGGTATGCCTAGCAGTGCCAAAAGATGTGCAAGACAACTCCATTGGCTATTTTGAAGGCAAGAAAATAGCCACATCTTATCCTAATACACTAGCGGCCTATCTCAATTCACAAAAGATCAATGCAGAGATCCACACCATATCAGGCTCCGTAGAGATAGCGCCAAATATAGGCTTGGCAGATGGGATATGCGATATCGTAAGTAGCGGCAGTACACTGTTCAAAAATGGACTCAAACAGACACATGTCATCCTCAAATCTGAGGCAGTACTAGCCAAATCTACAAAGCTCTCAACGGCTAAAGAAGAGATTTTAGATAAGCTTGTCTTTAGAATCCAAGCTGTCCTTAGGGCCAAGTATTCTAAGTATATTTTGATGAATGTCCCAGAAGAAAAAGTAGATGCTGTATCCGATATACTCCCTGTACTCAAAAGCCCAACCATACTCCCACTGGCTCAACCCGGCTGGTGTTCCCTGCACTCCGTCATAGACGAAAACAAATTTTGGGAAGTGATAGACGAACTCAAGTCAGCGGGAGCAGAAGATATTCTTGTATTAGCAATAGACAAAATGGTGAGATAATGAAAGTATTTAAAAATATAACAACACAACAATGGCCAGAGCTCATGCAACGGCCTGCCATATCTAGCAAAGAACTCACAGGTCAAGTAGTTTCAATTATCGAAAATGTAAAATCCAAAAAGGATGAAGCACTGAAAGCCTACGCTTTAACATTTGATAATGTTGCACTTACAAATCTACTGGTCACTGACACAGAAATAAAGCAAGCTATAGAGGCAGTCCCACAAGAACTGAAAGATGCCATAGCTATTGCAAAGTCTAATATAGAAACCTTTCACCAAGCTCAACAACTCCAAGAAGAAGTCATCGAAACCACAGAAGGTGTCAAGTGCTGGCGTAAAAGTGTAGCGATAGAAAAAGTAGGACTCTACATTCCCGGTGGTACGGCACCACTATTCTCGACGATTTTAATGCTTGGTATACCTGCTAAGATTGCTGGCTGTAAAGAGATAATTCTATGTACACCATGTGACAAGGAAGGGAAGATTAATCCTGCCATTCTTTACACAGCAAGTATACTTGGTATCACTCAAATCTATAAGGTGGGGGGAGCACAAGCCATAGCGGCGATGGCTTATGGGACTGAGTCTATTCCTGCCGTCTACAAAATATTTGGTCCTGGCAACCAATATGTCACCAAGGCCAAGGAACTAGTCCAACAAGATGGTGTAGCTATAGATATGCCGGCAGGACCAAGTGAAGTTCTAGTCATTGCAGACAATACAGGTAGGCCAGATTTTATTGCTGCAGACCTCCTGTCACAAGCGGAGCACGGCCCCGACAGCCAAGTCATACTGCTCAGCGATGACGAACAGATTATCAACCAAACGGTCTTAGAACTAGAACAACAACTCCCTTTACTTCCTCGCCAAACCATCGCTACACAAGCTCTAGCTAACAGTAGGGCAATCCTTCTTGATAATATGGACGAGTGCCTAGCTTTCAGCAATGCCTATGCACCGGAGCACCTGATCATTGCTTCAGATCTAGCAATGGATATGGTAGACAAGGTGACCAATGCAGGGTCTGTTTTCCTTGGTAACTACAGTTGCGAAAGTGCCGGTGACTATGCTAGCGGTACCAATCATACCTTGCCGACTAACGGATATGCCAAGAGCTACAGTGGGGTCTCCCTCGATAGTTTTGTCAAAAAAATCACAGTCCAATCCTTAAGTAAGACTGGCATCAGCAACATCGGCAAGGCCATAGAAGTCATGGCGGAGGCCGAGGGACTTATTGCTCACAAGAATGCAGTCAGCATCAGACTTAAAGCTATAGCCAATGTATAATATAGAAGATATCATAAGACCCAATATCAAAGCTCTAAAGCCGTACAGCTCTGCTCGTGATGAATTCAAAGGCGAGGCAAAGATCTGGCTTGATGCCAATGAAAGCCCCTACGAATCTCAAGTCAATAGATACCCCGACCCTCATCATACAGCACTTAAAGAGGTAATCTCTGAGATGAAAGACGTGAGCCCTGACCAGCTCTTTATAGGTAATGGTAGCGACGAAGCCATTGACCTCCTGTTTAGAGCATTTTGCGAACCGAAGGTGGATAAGGCTTACACCTTTGCCCCTACTTACGGCATGTACGATGTTTCTGCCCAGATCAATAATATTGAGTTGGTAAAATTGCCACTAGGCGATGATTTTCAGTTGCCTAGTATTGAAACCATATTGTCAAGCATAGACTCCAAAGGACTGCTATTCATCTGCTCTCCTAATAATCCTACAGGCAATGTTTTTCCCTTAGCTCAGATACAAGAGATAGCATCTCGCTTTCTCGGATTAGTGGTGGTGGATGAGGCATACGTGGATTTTTCTGATGTGGAGGGTGCCTCGACATTACTCGATGCTTGCCCCAATTTGGTAATCCTCCAAACACTGAGCAAGGCATACGGTATGGCAGGTTTGAGATTGGGTATTGTGATTGCGAGTCCAGAGATTATTCAAGTTTTGCACAAGATAAAGGCACCCTATAATGTCAATACGCTGAGTCAAATCAAGGGCATTGAATTATTGGAAAACAGAGAGCTCATCCAGCAACAGATCGATGAACTCAAAACCGAGAGAAATAAATTAGCAAAGGACTTACAACAGTTGGATATTGTAACAAAGGTCTATCCATCTCAGGCAAACTTCATCCTTGCAGTGTTCAGCAATGCCGAAGAGATTTTTCAGAATCTCCGAGAGCAGGGTATAATCATCAGAAATCGGACTAGTCAAATACCAGGTGGACTCCGTATATCGATCGGAACACCACTACAAAATCAAACATTGATAAAAACCCTCAGAAATATTTAAGATGAAAAAAGTATTATTTATCGATCGCGACGGCACTTTGGTCATAGAACCACCCATCGACTACCAACTCGATAGTCTAGAGAAATTGGAGTTTTATCCAGGCGTCTTTCAGTGGTTGGCTCGCATCGCTACGGAGTTGGATTACGAACTAGTCATGGTCACTAATCAAGATGGCTTGGGTACAGACTCTTTTCCAGAAGAGACATTTTGGCCAGCACAAGATAAGATTGTTCAGGCTTTCGCCAATGAGGGGGTCCACTTTTCAGAAATCCTCATAGATAAGAGTTTTCCTGCGGACAATGCACCTACCCGGAAGCCGAGGACGGGATTGCTCAATAAGTACATCTATGGCGATTATGATATGGCCAATTCTTTTGTCATCGGCGATAGACTCACAGATATCCAACTAGCAAGCAACTTGAAAGCCAAGGGAATATTTATTGGTACTCATGCAAAAGATGCAGTGCTGTCTACGACCTCATGGCAAGAGATCTATCAATACCTCAAAGCTCAACCGCGAAAGGCGACAATCACCCGAAAAACAAAGGAAACCGAAATTGCTGTCACTGTAAATCTAGATGGCAATGGTCGGTCAGACATCGCTACGGGTTTAGGTTTTTTTGATCACATGCTAGAGCAAGTATCTAGGCACGGAAATATCGACCTATATATCAATGTCAAAGGCGACCTAGAGATAGATGAACATCACACGATAGAAGACGTAGCCATCACCCTGGGCAGTGCCTTCTTAACCGCATTGGGCAATAAAAAAGCAATAGAACGCTATGGATTCTTACTCCCGATGGATGACTGCTTGGCACAAGTGGCACTGGATTTTGGCGGTAGACCTTGGTTGGTTTGGGAAGTAGAATTCAAGCGAGAGATGATCGGAGAGATGCCGACAGAGATGTTTATCCACTTCTTCAAGTCTTTTAGTGATGCTTCTCAATGCAATCTCAATATCAAAGCAGAGGGAGATAACGAACACCATAAGATAGAAAGCATATTTAAGGCATTTGCGAAAGCTATAAAAATGGCCGTCTCTAAAACCAACAATTACAATATCCCAAGCACAAAAGGAAGCCTATGATTGCGATAGTAAAATACAATGCTGGTAATATCAGATCTGTCCAAAATGCCTTGAATAGACTCGGTTGCGAAAGTATCATTACAGATGATCCGGCCCTTATCCGATCGGCGACTAAAGTCATCTTTCCTGGAGTAGGAGAGGCGAGCTCCGCCATGCAATACCTCAGAGAACATAACCTTGTCTCCTTGCTCACTTCATTGACTCAACCGATGTTGGGTATCTGCCTAGGCTTGCAACTGATGTGTGAGCACAGTGAAGAAGGCGACACCGACTGTCTAGGTATTTTCAATGCAAAGGTCAAGCGATTTCCACCTGAAGAGTTGGTCCCACATATGGGCTGGAATAATTTTAGCCATACAGAAAGCCCTCTTTTCAAGGGCATCACCCTTGATCAGGATATGTACTATGTGCATGCCTACTATGCAGAGCAATGTGAGCATACCATCGCTACTTGCTCCTATATCAGCACGTTCAGCACTGCCATGAACAAAGACAAATTTTATGGTACTCAATTTCACCCCGAAAAATCATCAGAAGTCGGTCAGCAACTTCTTCAAAACTTTTTAGCACTATGAGAATAATCCCTGCAATAGATATCATCGATGGCAAATGCGTTCGCTTGTCGAAAGGAGACTATGACACTAAGAAAATATATAATGAAAACCCCTTAGAAGTGGCCAAGGCATTCGAGGCTAGCGGAATACAATACCTACACCTCGTTGACCTCGATGGTGCCATGTCCAAGCACATCGTTAATCATCACATCCTAGAGAGCATCTGTACGCATACCAATCTCAGTATAGACTTTGCTGGTGGAATTAAAACGGATGAAGATTTGAAGGTCGCATTCGATTGTGGTGCCACACAGATCACTGGAGGGAGTATCGCAGTCAGTAATCCTCAGCTCTTTAGTCAGTGGATAGAGACCCATGGTAGTGAAAAAATCATACTCGGTGCTGATTGTAAAGACCGCATGATTGCCACACATGGTTGGCTCGAAAATTCCAACTTAGATGTAATCGACTTTATCAAAGAGTACGAGAGTAAGGCTATCAAGTATGTCATCTGCACAGATATAGATAAAGATGGAATGCTCGCTGGGACATCTAATACACTGTACGAAACGATACTATCATCGACCGCAGTAAGTTTGATTGCAAGTGGTGGCGTATCGACTCTCGATGATCTAAAGACTCTGAAAGCAATAGGATGCGAAGGGGCCATCTTAGGAAAAGCCATCTATGAAGGCAGAATTACATTATCACAACTAGAGACCCTATGCTAAAGAAAAGAATCATACCCTGTCTAGACATCAAGGATGGCAGGACCGTAAAAGGTATCAACTTTGTCGATATCAAAGATGCCGGCGACCCAATAGCCTTAGCGAAGCAGTATGTCCGCGAAGGTGCAGACGAGTTGGTATTTCTAGATATCACGGCATCTGTAGAGAAGCGAAAGACCTTGGTAGACTTAGTACATCAAATAGCCAAAGAAATCAATATCCCATTTACTGTAGGCGGAGGTATCGGATCTACAGAAGATGTAGGTCGCTTGATTAAGGCTGGAGCAGACAAAATTAGCCTTAACTCATCCGCTGTTAGAAGACCCGAACTTATCTCTGAGATTGCAGAAGAGTTTGGGCAGCAGTGTATAGTCGTCGCCATCGATACCAAGTACCTTGATGGAGAGTGGATGGTCTACGTGCATGGCGGCCGAACACTAACACCTTGGAATACAGTCGCTTGGGCAAAGGAAGCAGAGGCATTGGGAGCTGGCGAAATCCTCCTTACCTCCATGAATAATGACGGCATGAAGACTGGCTTTGCCCTAGATATTGTAGGTCAGGTTTCTGCGGCTGTCAATATTCCAGTGATTGCCTCAGGTGGCGCAGGCGCTATGCCACACTTCAGAGATGTATTCCAACAAACTCAAGCTACTGGAGCTCTTGCTGCCAGCGTTTTTCACTATGGCGAGATCCCTATACCCCAACTCAAACACTATTTAACCAAAGAACAAATACCCGTAAGATTATGACTATCGATTTTAATAAAGGCAATGGTTTAGTACCCGTTATCATTCAGCATGACCAAACGCTACAAGTACTCATGCTCGGCTATATGAATGAGGAAGCCCTCAATAATACCAAAGCAGCAGGGAAGGTCACCTTCTTTAGCAGAAGCAAAAATAGACTTTGGGTCAAGGGTGAGACCTCGGGCAACTTTCTATACGTGAAAGATATACAAGTCGATTGTGACCAAGACACGATCCTCATCAAAGCTTCACCCGTAGGGCCAACCTGCCATACAGGGAGTACCTCTTGCTTCAAGGAAGAGACAAGCAAAGGATTTATATATGAATTGGAAAACACCATACACCAGCGCATAGATGATAACGACCCACAGTCTTACACCAATAAGCTCTATCGCCGAGGCATCAATAAGGTAGCCCAAAAAGTGGGTGAAGAAGCCGTAGAATTAATCATAGAAGCCAAGGATGATAATGAGGATTTGTTTAAGAATGAAGCCGCTGACTTGCTCTATCATTATATCATCCTACTCAAGAGTAAGGGGTTTAAGTTGGAGGAAATAGAAGAGGTGTTGTTGGGAAGGCAGAAGGAAACATAACATTACTGCTTAATTTCTAAGCATGATTTGCAAAACCTCTATTCAATACCCAATACAAAATCCCGCCCACGATAAAAGCATCCACATAATAAGCGCCGGTAATATTGAAAACTTCGTAATAAGCTAAGGTTGCAAATAGTGATCCCACGACCCAACTGACTAAAGCCTTAATGCCCCATTCTTCTATGTTCTTTAGTTCATAGTTCTGTTTCTTAATCAGAAAAAAGTCAATGATGTAGATGGCAGCAATGGCTGGAGAGAATACCGCCAATACGTTGAGGAAGTCTATAAAATAATCTGAGAAACCCGTCAATGCCAAGGCTGTACCCAATATACCCGCAATGATACTGAGCTTGGTATAACTGCCTCCCTCATCCGTCAGCGTTGACAAGGTCAAGGAAATAGAATAGAGATTAGAAGCATTGGTCACCCACGTAGAAACGAATATTAAGATGAAAGCCGGCAGTACCAACTCAAACTTATTCATGATCAATATGATATCTACCTCACCAGTCTTGTCAGCAAGAATGGCTGCGATAATCCAAACTACTGGCGTACCGATAGTAATGCCCAATACAGACAGCATACTTTGCTTGTCATTATAGATATACCTCGAGAAATCAGCCATCAAGACTGGAACCAGAATAGAAGATCCCACCAAGGCAGAAATCCCTTGATCCAATGTCATCGTAGGTAGGGAAGTGCTGGTGGTAGAGATAAGCTGATCATCTCCCATCGCGATATACACCACGTAAACTAAAAATACCATGAAAATCGGAACTGCAATATTGGCCAATTTTTCCAAAGTTCTTATTCCGTATATCGTCGTAAGTGTAATGAAAATGCTGCCCACAATAATGATTAGTGATAGAGGTAGATCTATACCCAAGGTTACTAATACGGTCTTACTGATAGAATCACTCAGCAACTCCAATGCCACGGCAAACCACCCGAGCAAACTGATGCCCATTAGAAAATTAATCAACTTAGCGCCTTGCCTTCCAAAAGGGAACCTCAGAATCATATAGGTAGAGAGCCTTGACCTCGTGCCTATTAGCGTGGTGACTAGGCATAAGACCGTGAGTATTACAGTGGATACGCAGAATGCGATGATGGCATTCTGCAGTCCCATTGTCAGCGCCATCTCCGATCCCAGATAGAGCATCGGGAGCGATACCCCTAACCCCGTCAGTATCAGTGCGACTTTCCAGCCAGAAGTGTAGTCCTCTGATTGGACTTTGGAGTTGGTGTATTGGACTTTGTCAGACAATAGGATTAGGTTTTAGCAATCGTGGGTTCAAGTAATGATTCTGCTAATGGAAGGAGAGCAGGGTGACAGACCTCCCCATTGTCAGTTATTTTCACATCATCAAAGTAGATGGTCGTATTGGCGATGATCCCATCAAAATGCGACTTGGCGACTTGGCCATGCGGTGGCATATCTATGGGACTTGTATGGCCAAACCCAAAATCCGAACCACCCCAGATCCGTTCGTCCTCCACGATTTCTCCTGCCAAAGATCGGATGTTAGGATTGAGCCCTATCATGTGATGCGATATCTTATACATATTAGAATCATCAAAAGATGCCAGATAAGCTCTGAATGCCCCTGCCTCTTCTCCCCCGTTCACCTCAGTGATATTGCCCTCCTTCATAACAAACTCTATCGTCTGCTTATGCTCAAATATTTCTGTATTCTGCAATTCGTCGAATACGATAAGGCCTTCCATCGTCCCTACCTTTGGGACGATATTGACATAGCCGGGAGCGGTGCCGAAAATAGGCTTAGAGTAATCTCCATCGTCTATATCCAAGGCATGCGTCGGGTCTGTGTGATAGCTCACATCTGTACCATTGTTGCTAGTGATTCTGACGACCTTCGTTTTTTTCGCCATATCCATAACGCCTCTGAGTAGGCCGCCTAGAGTTACAATGTCATATCCTGTAAATACTCGATGAAGGGATTTAGTAGTGCTATTGCCTATGATGAGGTAGCGCAGTTTTTTGTTATCTCTCATCGCTGCTTCCCATATCGAAGAATATAATAACACCATAGAGTTCATCTCTATCCACACATCTGCATGGGTGAGTGCAGCTTGGAGAGGAGCCACAGGCCAGTCTATCATGCCGGCCTCTGAGTCCTCTCTTGCTGTAGGTATATGTATAATCATTGGCAATCCTTGCATTGTCTTTATCTTTTCGAATAGCTCATCGGCTATATCAAAAAGAGATCCTTTGTCTACCGTAATGACAACAGTCTCTCCAGCTTGGACTTGAAACATGTCCTCTATCAATACTTCCGAAACTCGACTTAATAGCTGCTTGTCAGACGCTGCCATATACTTGTTTTTTAGTAATAGTTATTAAAAATCATATCCGATCGTACCTCCAAAAGTGGCAGGTCTGCCGATCCACCCAAATCCAAATGTATCCAACTCTAAATAGTATTTCTGGTTCAAGA
>JAHDHH010000002.1:110563-114247 GCA_020631405.1 Saprospiraceae bacterium | reverse complement strand
CCGATCCACCCAAATCCAAATGTATCCAACTCTAAATAGTATTTCTGGTTCAAGATATTCTTACCCCATACTGAAATACTGACTTTATCAAAGTTAAGACTTGCTCTTGCATCTAACAGCTGATACCCATCTGACTTACTAAAGTCCTCATTGAAGTCGGACCAGTAGATCGTTCCTGTACCGTTTAGGTTTACATTGAGGTTCAAGGTAGCATTGTCAGCTACATCAAAACTAGACGCGAGGCCTACATTAAAATTGCTACGTGGTACAAATGAAGTAATGTTTCCATTAAATGCGTTTAGGTCAGTTAGAGTACCACTATCTCCGCCTGTAGCTCCACCTTCATCTATTTTAGAGTCTACAAATCCATAACTTAATAAGACATCCAGATACTTAGATAATCTCACTTTTGAGTCTAGCTCAAATCCCACAATCGTACTTTTATTATAGTTGAAGTTTCCAGGAATAAAAAATTCTGGCTCGATCGTAAACTGTTGTCTATTCTGAAAATCTGAAAAGAAAACTGATCCATTAAGCAACAATCTGTTCCCCCAAGAAGATGTTTTGAACCCTGCTTCATAGTTGTCCGAGAGTTCCTTCTCATAATCTAGGTTGTATAGGTCTGTGACCTGTGGGTTAAATCCACCTGCTCTATATCCTCTGCCGTAGTTGGCATAAAGCAATACATTTTCACTTGCTTTGTAGCTGAGTGATAGTTTAGGCTGAATAACATTATCTGATCGTTCGTTGATGATAGGCTCTGGGTCGCCAAAGAGAAGTGGTATTCTATCTTCTTGGTCATAATTGTCAATATCATATCTCAAGCCTAATGAAAGCGTCAACTTATCGGAAAGACTGTAATCTGTAAATCCAAAAAATGCTAGCGTATTAAAGTTCACCGTGTAATCAGTAACTGCCCAGTCTGTACTCAGTGTGATATCTGATTGGAAGAAATCTCTTTCTACGTTCTGATAAAAACCACCGATGCTCCAGTTGAGCTTAGATCCATCATCTTTACTTGATAATCGGAGCTCTTGATTGAATGATCTTGTGTTATTAAACTCCCCTTGGTCTAGTCCAAAAAAGTCTACAAATGGATTGTCAAAATCAAATGGCTCTTCTGTAAAATCTAGGTCACCAAATGTATTTCTATCAACTGCATTGTACGATGTGATACTTTGGAGCTTCGCTTTGCCGAGGTCGTATTGTAGATTAAGACTACCGAATAGATTAGTCAAATCTGAGTTACCTATTTGATCTTGGTATATCGTACTGTTGTCAGCCGTTGGGTTAGGATCTATAGGCTCGAGTAAGCCGAATGTTCCGATACTATTAGGACTGATAGAGTAATATGTCGCTCCGGCATCCGCCTTCATATACTGCAGTGTCGCCGTAGCTTTTAGTTTACTTGTTGGCGTCAAAATGATTTGCCCTCTTAAGTTTAAGTCTTTGCTGAAATCTACTTTCTCATCAAGAAACTCATTCGTCAGTAGACCATTAAAGTTTTGATATTTTCCAGAAAGTCTGTAGTATGCTTTATCCTTTGCTAATGCACCAGAAGAAACCAACTGCCCTGAATAGTATCCGCCATTACCTGCCCCGATCTGTAGGCTGTTCTTAGATTCGTTAGTCGGTTCTTTCGAATAAATATTGATGGCTCCACCTATGGCATTCTTACCATAGAGAGCTCCTTGAGGTCCTTTGACCGCCTCTATGAGTGCTACATCAAATATCTCTTGATTGAGCAGAGCAGGGTCTGGAATTGTTACGCCATCTACCACAAAAGCTACTGGTGCATCGGCATTTCTGATCTGCGGGATCCCTCTTACCACTAAAAAGTTAACTCCTACAGCTTGAGATTCGCTAAGTTTCATATTAGGTACTAACTCTGCAAAATCTGCAACATTACTGATCGCTGCTTTTTCTATCCCATCACTATTGAGGGCTGTTACTGATTCAGGTATGTTTTGAATAGAAGCGACTCTTTTTCTCGCTCTACCCACGACTCCTATAAATCCAGTCACCACGACTTCATCCAAAAGTTCGGAGTTTTGATTAAGGACCACATCCATTCTTCCAGATGCAGTGGCTGTCATTTCTTGCTGCTCAAAACCAGTGTAGGATATAACAATAGTAGCTTGATTATTTATTGATAGTTCATAATTACCATTGTAGTCTGATACCGTACCATTAGTAGTCCCTTGTTCTAACACTGTAGCTCCTATTAGAGGTTCGCCATTAGAATCTGAAATAGTTCCTGTCACAATGATATCTTGCCCAGCTAAGCAAAGACCAAATAACAGAAAGCAAATTGTGAATAGTTCTTTCATCTTGATTATTTTAATGTAAAATCTAAACTTAAGACAGAACAATTTATTTCCACTTCTTTTCAATTACTATGGTATTCCATAATAATTCCAATATATTGTATAGGAATATGAAGGAAAATCAGAAAATAGGTGTAGCTACTCTGCTATTGACAGCTCATTGTTTCGATATTTTGCTCAAGCAAACATTGCAGAAGCTAGAACAGGATTACCCACAAATCTTGAATAAAAGGATTACCCAGATCTATGGTTTTGGGAATTACAATCAACAAGAGCCTAGTCTCAAAGGTGAATTAGAACAACTTTCTGGGCAGTTTATCAATGGCAAATACCTCTATGATAAGCAAAGAGAATTGTCATCAGGCAAGCCCTTCATCAAAGTAAATAAGCCTTACAACTCTATACTATTTGAATATCTAGGCTATGAAAGTGCAAGTGCTTTTATTTCCGATAATATAAAGGATAAGACCAGACTCAAAGAACAAATCGAATTGAGCGACTCCCCAGAGGAGAATCAACAGCATTATTATGTGTCTTATCATTTTGGAGAATATAAAGAAGTCGTCAAAGCTCAAGCAACAGTAAAAGACGATTGGAAGAGAATAGAGTATAAATATGCTTATCCCCAGGATGATGGCACAGTGAAGTATTTTACCTATTTCGGAGACATCAAAAAAAGGAATGATGCCCTGCATATACAAACCAGAACTTTTCTTGACGGCAAGATGGTACCGTCAGGCGAGAACATCTTGTATATGGGTTATGGAGCTCCTTCTAAAAGTAAATACTTATTAGGTGTATTCTCTGCTTTCGATATCAACAATAAACTCATCGCTGTCAAAACGATCCATGAGAAAGTCTCCTCCAAAGAGGAAATGGAGAGGCGATCATTGGACAAAAAAGTGCCTGGATACATCGTCCAAGAGTTGAGAAACCAGCGGCTAGAAAACGAAATCCATATACCCAATGATAAGATGGAGCTTTCTCCAAAAAGCCCATACTATCTTACCTATGAAAGAATGGCCGGTAACTACCAATTTCATTTTGGCAATGGAACCATAGAGCAGGCTGAATTAAACATAGTCATTAATCCAGATACGTATAAAGTGAAATGTTTGAACGAAGGCATATTGCTTAACCACGATGATATTCAACTGATTAACAATGGTTCTGTATTATATCTACGTCTTACCTTAAGCGGATTGACACCTTTTCTTCAGCTAGACATATACATGAAAACCTACTACCTAACAGATCAAAGTCAACAAGCCATGGGTAAATATTGCGGAATAGATTTTGAGAATCGATTGGTATCTGGGGATTTAGAATTTACATTCAAAACAGCAAAGGACAGTAA
>JAHDHH010000002.1:0-110463 GCA_020631405.1 Saprospiraceae bacterium | reverse complement strand
ATCGATTGGTATCTGGGGATTTAGAATTTACATTCAAAACAGCAAAGGACAGTAATAAAAAAGATTAACTGCGTTATTACAACAAAGAATAGCTGTGTAAGCCCCGTTGTTTTGTAACACTTCAGTTACGCTAATACAATATTGAATACATGAAACTGACTACACTCACCCTTTTACTGATACTTACCTATTCTTGCAATTCTCAACGTCAAGAAAAGAGCACAAATACGGGAGATGTTGCACCTATAACAGAAGTACCTAATCAAATTGCCAACTATGTCGTAAGTGCTTATGAAGACTCAGTAGGAAGATTGTGGTTTGGCACTTTAGAAAAAGGTATTGCTAGGTTTGATGGTGATCAATTGAAGTATTTTACCAAACAGGATGGTCTTCCTTCCAATAGAGTAACTTCTATTGTTGAAGATTCAAATGGCACACTTTGGTTTGGTACTGGGACAGGTATATCAGCATATGACGGACTCAAATTCACTAACTATAGAGTAGCACAAGAGGATTGGAGTAGTAACTCTATAAGCGTACTCTTTATTGATAGTCAAAATCAGTTTTGGGTCGGTACTTGGGGTGGCGTGTACACTTTCGACGGAGATACCTTCACACCCTTTCCCCTTCCCTATCCTGATATTGATACACCAATCAATCCAGATACTAAGCACTGGATAACGGAAATCACCCAAGATCCAGAAGGAAGTATATGGTTTGCACGAGATGGATATGGTGCATGTAAGTTTGATGGAGAATCGTTTGACTTTGTGCTAAGACGTGACGGCCTACAATCGAATAATGTCACAGAAATCGAATTTGATACAAGAGGTAATATTTGGTTTGGTACAAGGGTAGCAGAAAGAGACAATCCTGACCCTAACAATCGTGTAGGAGCTGGTGGTATCAATAAATGGAGCAATGGCGAGATGACATCATTTCCTAAAATTAAAGCCTTCAACACAGGTGAAGTCTACTCAGTCTATCATTCAAGCCCAAGTGAGTTGTGGATTAGCACCACGAAGGATGGCTTGTATTGCTACGATGGATCTGATTTTAAGCATTACCCACTTCCTATTTCAATCATGGAAATGTTGAAAGACAGGCAGGGAAATCTTTGGCTTGCAGGGGCTGGTGGCCTCTATAAAATAGACCAACAAGACAGAGTCATCAATGTCACTACGGCTGGACCTTGGTAATGGATAAGACATACCAAACTAGTTTATCCGGTTTCGGGCCTTGCCTTTTCAATTAACAATATTTCTTGACTATTCATATAATCAGAAAGTATTCTTAAAATTGTCAAAGAGTTTATTTTTGCCCTACCAACGATCAAAGCATATTCTTTAAAACCATTAATCAGCTTGCTATCCAACATGAAATGGCAGATTGTATATATCCTATCAGTATTCTTGACAATAAGTATTCAAGTCAATGCTCAAACTGACTCAATACTTTCCAAACTGACCTTAGAACTAGATTATAGATTTAGGATAGAACAGGATTGGGACTCCAAGAAATCCAATGGCAGTTGCAGAGATGATAGGACAAGGTTGAGGTATAGACTCAGGACTGGAGCAACATTCCAACATGACTGGTGCTCTTTAGGATTTAGAATCAGAACTGGTCAACAAAACAAGCAACAAGACCCACAACTCACGCTTGGAAAAGGGCTGGAAGAATTTGGTACTTTACCTATTGGTTTTGAAAAAATTTACTTCAAAGGCAGTCACAAGACCTGGACCTATTGGGTCGGAAAGAATGGTTTTAGCTTTTCTAAAAACAATGAGCTATTCTGGAGTGACAATGTATTTCCTGAAGGTGTATTCATAGAGCACAAGTTCAAGATTAATCTGAAAACTATTGAAGCAATACAGCTTAAAGCAAGTCACTATATCTTGTCATCCAATGGGGCTGGCTTGCTACAAGATGCCTATTTGCAAGGAATCCAATCCACTATCAATTCTAGAAATAAGCGATTAGTGCTTTTTCCTTCCATTTACCTCATGCGTAATATCCCAAACATTCCCGATGGCAACTCTACATTTGATATGAACTATAGCATATTCCACCTAGGAGCCAAATTGAAGTTATTGAAGTCCGAACTACTAATTCTAGATGCTGACTTCTATCACAACTTTGAAGATTACAGTGATTTCGAACCTATCTCATCTGCATTCAAAAAGGAGACAACCGGCTACTCCTTCGGTGTTCAAGTTGGTAGATTTGCTGAAGCCAAAGACTGGAAGTTCAAACTCACATACACCTTATTGCAACGCTATGCAGCACTCGACTATATGGCTCAGAATGATTGGGCTAGGTGGGACTACTCTGCTTTTGACTCTCCTGATGGCAGGCTAACCAATTTGCAAGGGATAGAACTAGTCGCAGGATATAACATAAGTAAAACCATCAATATCATCGCAAAATACTATACTGTAAAGCAACTCATACCGACCGGCCTAAGTCAAGAAACAGGTCAGCGCATCAGACTTGACCTGAATGTGTCAATCTAATCCACATACTCTGAAAACACTGGTCTCCCTAGGAGTACATTTACTACCGAGAATGTATACCAAATAAGGATGACTCTTCTCTCCTATAAACAATTCAGTAAAATCCGTTTTTATAGTATTAATACATCTTAATGACTATGGTTACAGCCTCACTCATACTTAATATTATAGTACTTATCCCTGTTTGTATAGCCTTCATAAGTGACAATGAACAATTACAAACTACTGCAGGCATATTTACACCTGCTCGAGGCATCTTACTTGCCATGTATATCACCATTTTACTTGCATCTGCAGCATTGCTCTGGGTTCAGCAACCCATGATCATATTTTCTCTATTTTCTTTACAAATAGTATACAAATTGATCAGCCCTATGACCGTCAAAACAGTAAAAAACCCTATTGTAATTAGCAATTTGCTTATTGCAGCGTTTCACTCCGTAACAGTATTTACCATGGTACAGTCAGGAAGTCTTGCACTCATCTAATAAAAAACTCCCATATTTAACCTCACTACTTATACAGGAGTCCTAACTTGAGTAATAATTATGACGAAACTCATTCAACAATTTGTAAATAATCCTAGAAGGCTCTTTGTAGTCGATGGCATTGGAGCCATCCTCTCTGCCTTCTTACTTGGTGTTGTCCTACTTCGCTTAGAACATCTTTTTGGTATACCTGCGTCAGCTCTATATGTTCTTGCATCTTTGCCTATAGTGTTTGCCTTGTTTGACTTCTACTGTTACCACTTCGTTCAAAAGAGATTTGCCCATTACTTCAATATTCTTGCAATAGTCAACCTAGGTTACTGTTGTCTATCCATTGGGTTTGCAGCCTACCATTCAGATGCAATCACTAGCCTTGGCTGGCTATATATTCTTATTGAAATCTTGATCGTTATTTACGTCGCAAGAATTGAACTCAAAGTAGCCAAAATACTATAGTAAAATGACCTAGCTAATCAGATGGCCCTAATGCTTTTCTTTGAAAGGTTAATTGAATTGCCTTGTCCAAGATTTCTTTGAATAATCGTATTTAGCATTATTGGGTATCTTTACGAATATTAGACTATGATTACTGGCTTTCTAGTCTGTATACTTACATAGAGTGTTACTTCTATTTTTCTCATACTAAATAGTTCAAATCTATGACATTTGACCCTTAGTCAGTGTTGTAATTTGAGAGCATATAACACGACAAAAGCAGAAACTAATGGAAATACTGACAACTATTATTATTGTGTTAATCGCTGTTATCCACTTATACATCATGTGGTTTGAAATGTTTGCATGGGAAAGTAAAGGTCCGAAGATATTTAGCGCTTTTCCAAGAGATCTTTTTCCGAAAACTAAGACAATGGCAGCTAACCAAGGCCTTTATAATGGGTTCTTAGCAGCTGGTCTAATCTGGTCATTACTCATCCAAGATGGAATATGGAAGGACAATGTGGCAATGTTTTTTCTCGGTTGTGTAGCTGTGGCGGGAATCTATGGGTACCTAACTGTAGACAAAAAGATCATCATGGTACAAACTGTACCTGCAGTTATAGGATTGCTCCTTGTCTATCTGAGTTAATCAGGTTAATAGATAGCCAACCTCTATCCATTCACTAAAACATGGCATTGAATAATGCCGAAATACTATGAATAATTTAAATCTAGCCGTCCTTATTGATGGTGACAATATCCCTTCAGCATATGTGACAGAAATGATGGAGGAAATAGCTAAGTATGGCAACCCTACTATCAAGCGAATCTATGGTGATTGGACTAAGCCTCACCTGACCAAGTGGAAAAAACTCCTTCTTGAAAATGCAATTACTCCTATCCAACAATACGGATACACTACCGGTAAAAATGCAACTGATTCTGCTATGATAATCGATGCAATGGACATCCTCTACAGTGGAAAGGTAAGTGGATTCTGTCTAGTGTCTAGCGATAGTGACTTCACAAGGCTAGCTACTCGTCTAAGAGAAGCTGGTATGCAGGTTATAGGTATTGGTGAGAAGAAGACTCCCAATCCCTTTATAGTAGCATGTGATCGATTCATCTATATTGAAATTCTAAAAAACCTAGCCGAAAAGAAAAATGACACAGAAGATATAGAACCTGGCAAGACAAATGCAGTCGATAAGATTACTAAAAAGGAAATCAACCTAATTAGCACTACTATATCAGATCTCTCAGATGAAGATGGCTGGGCATTTCTTGGAGATGTTGGGAGTTTACTACAGAAAAAACAACCCAATTTCGATTCGCGTAACTATGGTTTTGAAAAACTAACCCCACTAATCAAGTCTATTGGCAACTTTGATGTAGAACAGAGAGAAAACTCAAAAAGCAGGCATAAGCTAATATTCGTAAAAAATAAAGAAAAGCCAAGAAGGAAGTATAATAAGAGGTAATAAGCTCATTAAAAACTTAAGTGGAACTAGGTAGATACTAATTATCTAGAAGCAACTAATGTATAATCAGTTGGTTGAAGGGTTACATTAGGTTTATCCAATCTTGCTTGATCGAATATCACAGTGATACTTGCTGAAGAACTTGTAGAGGGAACAGTGTAATGACTTAACTTCACATCGTCACTATTAGTTTGCAAAGTACAACTTGCAAAACTTAATAGGCATAGTATGATAAGTAGTTTGTTCACTTTTGGGATAATTATAATTGTTAGCAATACAAATCTAGTGCATTATCTAGTCACTATTAGTTATTGTTTTGCAAATGACGAAATAATCCATTGTGTGTAAGCTCCAAATATGCCTTATAGACACATAATTTAAATAACAACCCTTATTGAATTATGAAAAAACACCATTCTTAAAACAACATCACTGTTTGGTATCCTATCCTTTTTTAATGTCAAATTCTATATTACATGAAAAAAAGACTTTGTAAACATTAAATAAGCCAGCTTGCCAAAACATTATTTCTCACAAGTATAGTAGTAGAGTTGTTTACCTTTATGGCATGATTGCTTTTAAGAATAGGAAAGTTTGTATTCTTGCTCCACATACTGATGATGGAGAACTTGGTTGTGGAGGTACGATAGCACGTATACTTGAAGAAGGAGGTATAGTACACTACGTAGCATTCTCTACTGCAGATGAATCAGTGCCTCCTGAGTACCCTAGAAATCAACTAGAGATAGAAGTAAAACAAGCAACGCATTCACTAGGTATCGACCATGAGAACTTGCACATTTACAAGTTTACTGTTAGGAAGCTCAACTATGTTAGACAAGAGATATTAGAAGAGTTAGTCAAGCTTAAGAAGTCTCTTCAACCACAGATTGTATTCTTGCCATCATCTAAGGATATTCACCAAGATCACATTACAGTAACTCAAGAAGGGATCAGAGCATTTAAGCATTCAACCATACTAGGATATGAACTTATCTGGAATAACCTATCTTTCAATACTGATTGTTTTATCAAATTGGAGCAACGACATATAGACAAGAAAATAGCTGCATTACAAGAGTATAAAACCCAAGCCGGTCGAGACTATATGAGTGGCAAATTTATCTCTGCACTTGCCCATACTAGAGGTGTACAAATTGGCACAACCTATGCCGAAACTTTTGAAGTCATCAGGTGGATTTTCTAATTAAACCCATAGTCGCTATCCACCAGCCTAATTACTTTCCATGGCTAGGCTACTTTCTCAAAATGGCACTCTCTGACAAGTTTGTGTTCCATGATAATATCAAATTCAATCCTAGGAGTTACACAAGACGCTGCTACATTGATGGCAATGATCAGTCTACTAGGTTGACAGTGCCTATTAGAGGTGCCTCACAAAATGTATTGATTAAAGATGTGATCATTGACCATTCTACTGATTGGATGTCCAAGCACCTCAAAAGCTTAGAACACACCTATCGGAAGTCATTATATTTTACAGAAGTTTTCGAATTGATTGCCTCTCTTTATACAAGTTTAAGCCATGAAGATAGACTATGTGAATTCAATACTTCATGCATTGAGGCCATAGCCAATCACCTAGGAATAGATTCTACAATAGTCCGATCGTCTAACTATCCGATTATACAAGATGATGATACTGATCTCTACCATATAAAGTTGATACAAGCCATAGGTGGGCAAAGCTATTTAAGTGGCATTGGAGCTAGAGCCTATCAAAACGACCGAAACTATAGACAACACTCCATCAACATCGGGTATCTAGAGAGTACAGAGATCTTAACAGCCCTTTTTCCAGAGTCATCCATTCACTTAAGTATACTATCTGTATTGATGAATACTGATATAGGTAAGATAAGGTCTGCATTATCTTCTATCAAAGTCTGATGACAAAAAGGCAATCCTATAGTCTACTGAGTCACTCGAGTACCGATGCTTTCTCCTTGGATGAGTTTCATTAAATTTCCCGGTTGGTGTATGTCTAGGACTACTACTGGCATGTTATTCTCATTACATAGTGTGAATGCGGTCATATCCATGATCTTGAGATTCTTGTTGATGACTTCATCAAAGGTGATGTTGTCATAGCGCTTAGCATCTGCATGCTTCTCGGGATCTTTGTCATAGATGCCATCTACCCTAGTCCCTTTGAGTAGTACATCAGCATTGATTTCATTAGCTCTAAGTGCAGCAGCAGAGTCTGTGGTAAAGTATGGACTTCCTGTCCCTCCACTGAATATGATGACTCTTCCTTTTTCTAGGTGTCTTACTGCCCTCCTCCTGATATAGGGTTCTGCTATCTCTCTCATTTCAATTGCAGAGACGAGTCTAGTATACACTCCTATAGATTCTAATACACCTTGGAGGGCCATTCCATTGATACACGTAGCTAGCATACCCATGTAGTCACCTTGGATCCGTTGAATACCATTATCCTTTGCTTGAAGACCACGGAATATATTTCCACCGCCAATCACTATAGCTACTTCTACACCAGTGCTGATCACCTGCTTGATCTCTTCAGCATAGTGTCTGATCATCTTTGGAGATATTCCGAATCCTTCGTCTCCCATTAATGATTCTCCGCTGAGTTTGAGTAGTATACGTTTGTAGGTATTAGCCACGAGTTATTGAATTTTAAGAGTAATGAAAAGACATAAAAAAAGCGACTCAATTGAGTCGCTTTTCATGTATTGTTTAACCTAATTTCACGTGCTTGAAATCGGTAATAGTCAGTTCTGGATCAAAAGATTGAAGGTACTGCTCTACAGTCTTCTTAGAATCCTTTACAAACAGTTGTGCTAGTAAAGTATTATCCTTGAAGAATCTGTTCAGTTTACCCATAGCTATTTTTTCTACCATAGCTTCTGGCTTCCCTTCTTTTAATGCAATCTCCTTACCAATCTCTAATTCTTTATCAATCACTTCTTGAGGTACGCTGTCCTTGCTAAGTGCAATAGGCTTCATTGCTGCTACTTGCATAGCTACATCTCTACCAGCATCTACATAACCATCATCAGCCTTGTTCATTGCTACTAGTACACCTGCCTTGTTACCCATGTGGATATACTTGACTACTTGTGGCGCTTCAAGCGTCTCATAGTCAGTAAGCTCTACCTTCTCTCCGATTACTCCGATATATTCAGTAATCTTGTCTCTTAATGACAGTCCACCGAAATCCATATCCAATAGTTCATCCTTAGATCCAGGGAATGCATCTAATGCCATTTGAGCAACTTTCTTTGTCATGTTGACAAAGTCCTCATTCTTAGCCACGAAGTCAGTCTCACAACTTAACTTCACAATGATACCCTTCTTCATGTCGTCAGACACTTGAGCTATTACTACTCCTTCTTTCGCTTCTCTATCTGCTCTCTTTACAGAAAGTTTTTGTCCTTTCTTTCTAAGTACTTCGATTGCTTTGTCAAAATCACCAGCAGCTTCTACTAGTGCTTTCTTACAATCCATCATACCAGCGCCTGTAGCATCTCTCAATCGCTTTACGTCAGCAGCTGAAAGTTTTACATCACTCATATTATATTAGTTTTATTGTTATTTAATATTTGATAAAAGTCTACTATGCTTATTCTGCAGCAGCTTCAGCTGGAGCATTAGCACTCTTTCTTTCTTCTAATCCTTCTTTGATAGAGCCTACGATGTAGTCTACTAGCATTTTTACAGATTTAGACGCATCATCATTACCTGGAATCACGAAGTCTACATCGTTAGGGTTAGAGTTAGTATCTACTAAACCGAAAGTCTTAAGACCTAATTTCTTAGATTCAGCAATTGCAATATGCTCATGGAAAGTATCCACGATGAATACTGCAGAAGGTAACCTGTTGATATTAGCGATACCTCCAAGTACTTTTTCTAACTTATCTCTTTCTCTAGATAATGTCAGTCTTTCTTTCTTAGTAATACTTGTTGCATTCTTATCAGCAAGTAATTTGTCGATATTCTGCATCTTCTTTACTGATCTTCTGATCGTAGAGAAGTTAGTCATCATACCTCCTAACCATCTTTCGGTGACGTATGGCATGTTGACGCTTCTTGCAGCATTAGCGACTACTTCTTTAGCTTGCTTCTTAGTAGCAACGAATAAGATCTTTCTTCCTGACTTAGCGATTTGCTTCATAGCTTGTGCAGCTGTCTCTAAGCAATCAAGAGTCTTGTTAAGATCGATGATATGGATACCTTCCTTTTCCATAAAAATGTAAGGAAGCATCTTTGGATTCCACTTGCTCTTCATGTGTCCAAAGTGAACACCAGCTTGCAGTAGATCATTATATTTAGGTAAGTTCATTGTGTCGAGTCAATTTGAATATTAACAATAATAATATTAACGCTTAGAGAACTGGAAGCTCTTTCTTGCCTTTGGTTTACCGAATTTCTTACGTTCAACCACTCTACTATCTCTAGTAAGGTATTTCTTAGCCTTTAGTGGTTTTCTGTTCTCTTCGTCAATTTTAACCAGTGCTCTAGATATTGCCAATCTTATTGCTTCTGACTGACCTTTGTATCCACCACCTTTTACGTTGACTTTGATGTCATACTCTCCAGCTACCTCAGAGATGGTAAGTGGGTCGGTGATATTGAATTGTATATTAGCTTGTGGGAAATACTCTTTGTAATCTTTCTTGTTTACAGTAATATTTCCAGAACCCTTCGATAGGTATATTCTTGCTACCGAAGCCTTCCTTCTACCAATAGTATTTATTATACTTTCCATATAGATTAAAAATTAAATGGTTCAGGTTTTTGACCTTGATGTGTATGACTAGCTCCTTCAAAAATATGTAACTTCTTGATGATCGCTCTTCCTAGTTTGTTTTTCGGAATCATACCTCTTACTGCCTTTTCAATGACATTTGCAGGTCTTTTTTCCAACATCTCTTTAGCCGTTCTTGTCTTTCTACCTCCTGGATAACCAGTGTAGTGATCGTAGATCTTCTGATCTAACTTAGCACCAGTGAATCTGATTTTTTCACAGTTGATAACAATGACATGATCTCCTCCATCCACGTGTGGAGTAAAATCTGGCTTATGTTTTCCTCTAAGGACGTCTGCTATCTTTGTAGCAAGTCTCCCTACGATTTCTCCTTCTGCATCAACGACATACCACTTTCTTTGTACGTCTTGAGGTCTTAGAGATTTAGTTTTGTAACTTAATGTGTTCACAACCAATAGTTTATAAAGATTATATAACTGTCGCTATCTAAGCGGCTGCAAATGTATACTTCTTGTACCTGTCCCGCAAGTAATTAGTGACTTATTTTACATCAACCCTCACAACTCGTTGATAATCAGTGTAAAAATCGCATATTTTTAAAATTATCATCTATTGCTTTAGCAAAAATACACTCGTTAGCTCTCTTTCCTTTAACCAATGACTAACTTTGGAGAAGTCAAGTATTCAACCCCATAATAGCAAATCTATGTACAGCCTACCATACTACAAGGATCATGACAAAGCAGTAGTCATTGACTTTGTGCATCGATACCCATTTGCCTATGTCTCTGGATGTGACGCTAATCAGAGACCTGTAGCCACCCAACTCCCACTCCTCATACAGGAAAGAGATGGAAAACAGGTGCTCATTGGGCATATCATGAAAAATACTGCTCACCACAAGGCATTTCTTCAATATGACAATGTCCTTGTTGTATTCACAGGTAGGCACACCTATGTCAGTGCCACTTGGTATAGCACTCCTAATATAGCTTCTACCTGGAATTATATGAGTGTGCAAGCTAGAGGTCGTATAGTATTCCTTGATGACGCTGGGCTCGTGGATGTTCTGAGAAAGACGAGCCTACACTTTGAAGAGAATGATCAAGCATCATCCACTGTCTATGATAACCTCCCTTCTGATTATACTCAAAGACTTCAGCAGGCTATTGTTGCATTTGAAATTGAAGTTGAGGAACTAGAACATACATTCAAACTCAGTCAAGATAGAGATGCCGTCAGCTACCAGAACATAATTGACAAGCTCAAGACTCAAGATACAGATAGTCAAGAAATAGCAAGAGAAATGCAACAGAGAAAGACCCAACTCTTCGATTAGACACATGTAGGCTTTAATTCATTACTTCCCAGCCGCATTACAAAAAGAAGGGATGTATTGGAATGCCTGATCCATACCAAGTTCCGCTGCTTTTCTCATATCATTGCAGGCTAGGTCATACTTCTTCATCTCTGAGTATGTGCTGGCTCTATTGTAATATGCTTCTGCAAAATCTGGCTTGTGTGTGATATACAATGTCAAGTCTTGCTCGGCTGAGGCTAGGTCTTTCTGACCCATATAATAGATTGCCCTCTTATACAAGTACTCTGAAGTCGGTCCTTCTACTGCTATGATCTTACCATAGTCACTAGCTGTTCGTTCAGCATTCTTCAGTTTAGAATTGATGTAGATGTTATTTTTCAATGCAGGTAGATTCTTTGCATCGATAGTTAGCACCTTATCGAAGTAAGCTTGAGCCTGTTCTAACTTCTCCATTTTGAGGCAGGCATTGGCTAGCATATTGTAGTTATCCTTCGATCCTTCTGCTAGAGTCAGGTAACTGTTCATTTGATTGACGAATCCATTATAGTCTTCTACCTTATAGAGTGCCATACTTCTATACAGCATGGCTTTACTATCTGACGATTCAAGAGTGAGGTAGTCTCCAAATGCTGCAGCAGCAGCTCCAAAGTCTTCCATCTTATATAGCGCCATGCACTTATTGTACATAGACTTACTATCTGATGGGTTCATTTCCAGGTATCTATCATATGCTTGAGCTGCTGAACCATATTCTGCAATCTTATAGTGACATAGGGCCTTGTACTTCCAGAGTTTCTCTGACTTATAACCACTCGCAAGTGCATTGTCCATGTCAATAATTGCTTCTTCATACTTCTCATCTAAGATTAATAGATATCCTCGATAGTAATAAGCCTTAGCTTGAGTGTCATCTAGAGTAAGCGTCTTAGAAAAACTACCAAGTGCCTTTGCATTGTGCTTACTTTGCATTTCACAATAACCTTTGTAATAATAAGCATCTGCGCTTTCTGGTTTCATGCTAACATACTTGTCTAAGTCAGCAGCTGCAGCTCCATACTTCTGCATCTTCATCTTGGTCAATCCACGCTGGTAATATGCCTTGTCAAACTGATCATCATTCATGATAGCCTTGCTAAATAGTGTCAACGCTTCTTCATTTGCATCTGACTGAAGTGCTGTGACTGCTTGGTTAAAATAGTCAATAGCTTGTCGCTGTGCATCAGTCTGCCCTGAAAGTTGAAAGAGTATGCACGTGCTAAATAAGACCCCTAATACCATTTTCATAACCTATAATATTGA
This sequence comes from Saprospiraceae bacterium, assembly GCA_020631405.1. GTDB lineage: Bacteria > Bacteroidota > Bacteroidia > Chitinophagales > Saprospiraceae > JAHDHH01. The sequence continues at coordinate 98,164 of JAHDHH010000002.1, read as the reverse complement.
TGAATGACACTTATAACGTTTGTCAAATGCCAATTCTTATTTATACCTAAGAATGAAAACATTTTAATAACACCCAACCCTTTTGATCTGGATTGTAGTCATAGGCAGTAGAAGTACAATACTTTACTCATTTAGATTTTTAAAACAATGTGTAATGAAACAACTTAGCCTTTATACCTTCCTTCTATTACTGCTGGGAGTCAGTATGCAATCTTGCTTTGAAGACAAGTGTAATGCAACACAGAGATTCACTCAGTTTGACCCTGTCTACCTCTCGCTAGCTCAGATTAGACAACCTATCACCTTTGATAGTCCTAGAGAACTATTAAATGTGGGTAAACTCTACCTCTACAAAGACTACCTCTTTATTAATGAATTAGGCGAAGGAGTACACGTGTACGACAATTCTGATGATACAGATCCAATAAGTATTGGATTCTTAACCATTCCTGGCAACTTTGATATTGCTATTCAAAATGATGTCTTGTATGCAGACAATGTTATGGACTTTGTCAGTATAGACATCAACAATCTCACTAATCCAGTCCTGATTGATAGAGCTGAAGAAGCATTCTATAAATATAGTTTCAACAACCAATATCTAGCCTACTACAGAGAGTCAAAGGTCGTACAAGTAGTAGATTGTCAGAATGCCAACTTTGGAGGAGGTTGGTTTTTTGAGGGAGATGTCCTCTTTGCTAATGATGCTGCTGGTGGAGTAGTCAGTTCAGAATCAGCTAATAGTAATGTGTCTGGCACTGGCGGAAGCACCGCGAGATTTACCTTAGTTAATGACTACCTCTACACGATTGACCAATCTAACCTAACATCTTGGAATATAGACGCTGGAGCAATCACCCTTGGTAGCACACAGAACCTAGGTTGGGGAATTGAAACCATATTTCCTTACGAAGACAATCTATTTATTGGATCTAATACTGGGATGTTCATCTTTGACAATTCTAACCAATCCAACCCTACACTACTCTCAACATTCCGACATGCTAGAGCCTGCGACCCAGTAGTCGTATCAGGCAATACTGCTTATGTGACTCTGAGAAATGGCTCATTCTGCGAATCATTCACTAATCAACTTGATGTGATTGACATTACAGACCTACTTAATCCTACGCTGATAAAAACCTTTGCTATGGAAAATCCACATGGGCTGAGCATCAGAAACAATTTCTTGTATATCTGCGAAGGCGACTATGGGTTGAAAATATTTGATGCCTCTGATAGTGATAAAATATCTGACAACTTAGTATCAAATCTTAAAAACATCAAGGCTACTGACATTATCACATTGCCTAATGACAGAGCCCTTGTCATCGGCAAGGACGGACTCATTCAATATGATATCAGTGACAAGGAATCTCCAGTCCTATTGAGCACAATAACTACAAGCAAGTAAGATGAAGCACATACTATTTACTCTATATCTTATCGTATTAAGTTCTGCACTTGTGGGTCAATCGACGGTAATATTAAAAGGCAAAAAGTCTATTACTGGAACGATTCTAAGCTATGATATTGGTCATGCAATTTCTATGCAATTAGAAAATGGAACACGTGTCATTATCAGAAATAGCGAGATAAAATCTGTAATGATTGATGGTAAACCAATATTCGATGAAAAACCTACCAAAACTTACACATTTGAGGAAGGCAGTATCAAGTTCGCTTGGGAAAATATGTTGCTTACTAATGCTTCTCATGGTGGTGCAGGCTTATCTCTAAGTGGTCTCTATCAATGGAAGCAATACGCATCCGTAGGTATGGGCCTAGGATATCATAATTACAATGCTGAAGAAGGCAGGGGTCATATACCTCTCTTCATCCAAGCAAGATCCTATGTCAAGGCTCAAAAGGTTTCTCCATTTGTTGACATTAAGGGCGGTTATGGATTCTCAACTGGTAAGTCAAATGAACAATTTATTGATGCCAAAGGTGGAGCATTCTTTCAAGGAATGATTGGTGTAAGGTGGGGAACCAACCCATTCAACATTACATCTGGACTAGGATTACAAACACAAGAAGCTTATTATTATTACAATCATAGGTGGAATGGTGGCACAGTCGAAGAAAGAAGACAATACAGACGATTAGTACTAAGTCTTGGGTTTTTATTCTAATTTTAATCAAAACAATAACACCAATATCTATTGACACTAGCTCAAGCTATACAAGGATGTAAAGAGAATAAGCGACAAGCTCAGGCATGGTTGTACAAGACCTACTTTCCTGTATTGTTGCCTCTTTGTAGACGCTTTTCTAGGGATGACGACGATGTGATCACCTTCATGAATGATGGCTTTATGAAAGTGTACAAGAGCATTGGTCAACTTCAGAATGTAGACAGACTAGTACCATGGATGAAGAAGATTATCTATCATGCCATTTGTGACAACTTAAGAAAAGAAAAGAAAAATATAAGATTTCTCGAATTAGAGAATCAAGACAAAGAGCAAGAAGCTAATGCGCTAGAACAATTGTATGAAGAAGACATCTTAGCACTCCTAGAACTAATACCCAATGCAAGTGCAGAGGTGTTTGTACTCTATGCTATCCATGGCTACAATCATCGCGAAATCGGTGAACTCAAATCAATTTCTGAAGGAACGTCAAAGTGGCACCTATCAGAAGCTAGAAAAAAGCTAAAGCACCTACTCAGTCAAAAACTTAAATTTAACATCAATGCAGTCTAAGAAGAGAATGAGCAATGACGACTTAATGCAACGAGGATGGCAGGCTATGGAATCCAGGCTTGACAATGAGCTCCCTATATCGAGCAAGTATGATGAGATCAGTAAGCTAGGCTTGTCCCTGCTCCTCTTGTTGATAAGTCAACTCGGTATGCATCAACATGATACTCCGTCATTAGCTCTAGCAAATGGCGAAGAACCAAAAATAGCTGTTGCTGCTCAATCGGCACCAATAATAAAAACAGAATATACTGAGATAGCAAGTGTTAACACAGATGCATCTTTAGTCCCTGCAAGTCCGCCAGCTAAATATCAAACAAACACTACCAAGGAGCAAGCAGATTTTAGCCTAATCAACACTACGGCCACTCTAGACATACCTCAACAAGTAGTCAATATTGATAATCATGTCAAACAGTCAACAATACCAAGTACCACCAAGCCAACCACACCTCAGCCAATCAAGTTAGCCACTTCCATAGAGCAACTTAGTAACACTCCTTTAGATAGTCTAGAAGGTATAGTTAGTGTCAATCTGTTGCCTAGCTACCTAGTCACTACTGAATCAAATCAATACTCAACACCAAGCGAGCCTACCTATCCAAATTTATCAAAGTGGACTTGCTATATTGGAGCAGGTGGTCTGTATAGCCAATCACGACAGCGACTTGGCACAAGGTTTAATCTTGGTGTGAACCAACAACTTACAGCGTCAAAGTGGTCCTTGTCCTATGAGCTAGCTTTTCAAAACTTTACTTATACTACCTCCGATAGTGACGGTCTTGCATTAGCAATTAGTGACAAAGAAGATGAAGTCAACGGCGGAGTTTTTGAACCCAATGAGTCAAGTACAGACGTTGACAAATCAATTAGAAGCGCTAACAATCTCAAACAAAACCAGATAGCCTTGTCGCTTATACCACATTTTAGGATTTCTTCATCTTGTTCATTTGGTATTGGCCCTTCTGTGTTATATCTTACGGATGCTAGTATGTCAGATATTACTCCAACATTAGAATCAAGATTCAATGTCAGACTTAACAGACAGTTAGCACTCCATACTTTTTGGCAGCAAGGCTTATCTCGCGAACCAAAAAATATAGGGCAATATGGCTTAACGCTTAATTATATATTCAACTGAAAACACAATTCCTCATATTGAGTCTTGTTATTATGCTGTGCTCAGCATGTAGACTCGAACCCGTAGAATCTATATACGGTGAATGGGAATTAATCAAGGTTAAGATTGACTCAAAAACACTTAAAGCCCCAGACCAAATCTATCTGACCATAAACGAGTCAAACACAGTAGAACTGTCATTAGAGGTCAACGAGTGTCTAGGCGAGGTTCAATTTGGCGATTCAGAAGACTTAGCTTTACTGATGGATGGTTGTACCAAAGAGTGCTGTGACTCTCAGTTTTCAGAGCTTTTTGTCACCCTGTTTGACAATGTATATTCTATACAGTTCACAAGAAGCAAACTCATACTATTCAATGATGAGGTAAGAATACACTTAAGGATTCGCTAGACAAAATCACTCAGTCTGAAGTTATTTCTCAATGTAGTCCTACTCCGTTATCACATGGTTTGGTATATTGCGACAGAAGTTGAGAATGACATGATCGAAGATCCCCAAAATACTAGTTCATCTAAACCATGGTTGAAGTGGTTGTCAAGATTGATTTGGCTTGGAACCATAGTTGGCATCTTGTGTGCTACAGCACTCCTCATCAGCGTGAACAATGGCGATATACCCTCTTTTGCTGAGCTAGAAAATCCTAAATATGATCTAGCCACCGTACTTTATGATGTCAAAGGAAGGCCTTATGGCAAATACTACATTGAAAATAGAGAGCAAATCACATTTGATGACTTATCTCCTAGTATTCATAAGGCTGTGATATCCACTGAAGATGTTAGATTTTACCAGCATTGTGGTATTGACTTTAGAGCCTTAGTTAGGGTTGGATTTAAGACCCTGCTCTTTCAGGATCAGAGCTCTGGTGGTGGTAGTACTATTACCCAACAGTTAGCTAAACTTTTGTTCAAGAGGCCAAGCCTAAGAGGAATGAATCCCTTGAGTAAGGTCATTGCCTTAGTCAAAATCAAGCTAAAAGAATGGATCGTAGCTGTCAAACTAGAGAAGCAATACTCTAAGGATGAAATCTTGACCATGTACCTCAATAAATTTGAGTTTATCAATGGAGCCCATGGAATCCAAGCAGCGAGTCAAACTTACTTTAACAAAAATCAAGATGCCTTGACTCTCAATGAAGCTGCTTTGCTAGTTGGAATGCTCAAGAATCCATCATTGTATAATCCAGTCAGATTTCCTCTAAAATCTCAAGAAAGAAGGAATGTAGTCTTAAGCCAGATTAATAAGTATCACGACATAGACCAAGCTGAGTTGGACAGTCTGATGCAGGATACACTAGACATGACGCAGTTCAAAAGATCTGCACATGATGAGGGGCCAGCACCCCACTTCAGAGCCGAAATCACAAAGTGGCTCAATGCCATGCTAGATGACCCGGATAACTATAAGCCTGATGGCACTCCATATAATATCTACACTGATGGACTCAAAATCTACACTACCATAGACCTAGACTACCAAAGACTAGCTGAAGAAGCAGTGCATGACCACATGGCCAACCTTCAAGACAGGTACTGGAAAGTATGGAAAGGCAAAGACCCTTGGAGTTTTGAAGCTGAAGACGAACAAAAAAAAATCAGGTATGATGTCTTAGAACGTCGAGTTAAAGAGTCAGAAAGATACCTAGCTCTTCACAACCAACACCTCGGTGCTATCAAAAAAATCATTCAAGAGAAGTTAGGCAGTCCTATTCCTCTCCATGAGAATGCTATCAAAGCATTGATAAGTATAGATCGTAGCAAGTCATCATTTGCTTCTGAAGAAAGAGCTCTCAAACCTCAATATCGAACTGAGTATAAACGCCTACTTGAGTCTCCAGATTGGTCTCAATTAGTCAAAAAGTATGTTGACCTACAAAACGACTACAAAGAGACCTTTGACAAGGAAATCAATATGAAGGTCTTTGACTATGACTTAGGCGAAATCGATAAGTTGATGTCTCCTCTTGACTCCGTCAGGTATCATAACCAACATCTGCAGACGGGCATGTTAGCTGTAGATCCAAATACTGGACACATCAAGGCTTGGGTCGGAGGCGTCGGATTTAAGTACTTCAAATATGACCACGTCACAAGTAGAAGACAAGTAGGCTCCACCATCAAACCCTTTGTATATGCAACAGCAATAGGACTCATGGGTATATCACCTTGCCAAGAGTATGAGGACATCCAATATACCATAGCTCCTGGAGATGTCGAACTCTTCGTAGATGAAGAGTGGTCACCTGCCAATGCTAACGAAGAATTTACTGGTAACCTCTACAACTTGTACCAAGGACTACTCTACTCTAAGAACTCTATCAGTGTCAGACTCATCAAAGAACTAGGCAATGTGGAAGTCATCAGAGAGGTACTACACAATGCAGGAATAGATAAGAATATGACACTTCCTAATGGTAGACTAGCCGTGCCTAGGCTGCCGAGTATATGCCTTGGTGCTGTTGATCTTTCCCTCTTAGAAATGACCGGTGCATACACGACATTCGCTAATGAAGGTGTCTATACCCAACCTATCTTCATCAGCAGAGTAGAAGATAAAAATGGCAAGATAATCTACACAGGGATGCCTACAAGAAATATAGCTCTCAACCCACTGCACAACGCAGTCATGGTAGACATGCTTAAGAACAATATTGGCTCAGGTTTCAGTATGGGTCTCAAATCAGTCACTGGTGGTAAGACAGGTACTACCAACGACTACTCTGATGGTTGGTTCATGGGAATCACCCCAAATCTAGTCGTAGGTACTTGGGTGGGCGGTGATGATAAGTGGATCAGATTCCTTACCCTAGAAGACGGTCAAGGATTTGTCATGGCAAGACCAATCTTCTCCAACTTCATGAAATCCCTCGAGCAGGATACTTCTGCCAATTTTAAGACAGAAGGTGTTGATTTTGCTGAACCACCAATAGGATTCAGAGACTTCATAGACTGTGAGCGGTATAAGCAAGTAAGACCAGAAGAAGAGTTTAGCCAATCACTTGAAGAACAGTCAGAGTTCGACGAGTTTGATGAAGAATTTGATGATGAGGAGTTTGACGAAGAAGAAGAGTTTGACGAAGAATTTTAATGATAATGACTAATGACAATCAAGACAACCTAAGTTCAGCTTTTGAAATCAATAAGACCTTCTGGAATAGTGTCTCCAAGAATCATCTCAATAGCGAACTCTACGATGTAGATGGCTTCCTTGGAGGAAAATCTAGCCTCAATGATATAGAACTTCCCCTTCTCCAAGCTGTTGCTGGCAAGTCAGTGCTCCATGTTCAGTGCCACTTCGGAATGGATACCATCTCCATAGGTCGACTAGGTGCTAAGCAGGTCGTCGGTACTGACTTTTCAGAAGAAGCAATAGAGATAGCTAGAGAACTTGCAGAGAAGGATGGCTCTGCAGCTACATTTGTTGTCGCCAATACCAATACACTTACAGATCACATTGATCAGACCTTTGACTTTGTATTTATGAGCTATGGCGCCTTAGTGTGGTTGCCAGATTTAGGACACCTTGCAGATCAACTAAATGCAGTTACACACCCTGGGTCTACAGTTATGATTACTGAATTCCATCCTACACTTTACATGTTTGACCACCCCAAGAATACAATTGGATATGACTACTTCAATACTCACATGTACAAAGAAGTAGAAGAGGGAAGCTATGCGAGTGATGATGATAAGACAATGTATGAGCAGTGCTTCTGGTCACATGCCTTAGCTGAGATTTTTGAGGCATTCAAATCCCGACAGTTTGACCTAGAAGTCTTCGAAGAGTACCCATATTCCCCTTATAAGTGCTTTGACAATATGGTTGAAGTAGAAAAAAACAAGTATGCCTATAGGCTTAATGACGTCATAATACCTCACGTCTATACTATGCAATGGGTTAAAGCCTAATTCATTACATAATGTTAAAACTTATAAATGTTTTTTTTGCATATGTTTAATTAGCTGTGCAATAAGTGTTTACACCCAAATACCTGCCCTTAATTTTTGCAATCAAGTTGTTTTTCAGTAGATTTGTTATGCATTTGTAACCCAAAAACCCAAAAACAATGCAATCATCCCAAACAACTGATGTGTTCGGCACACTGCTAGCAGTGCTATCGACTCCTCAAAAATTCAAAGATTATATTATCATTGTATTGCTCTCTATGATTGGCATCTTAGGCACTATCTCTTGCCTGACAGGAGAAAAGACTACGGCTAAGTCATACTCCATTCAAGAAATGAGTATAGCCGAATACTAAGATGTAGGCTATTTTCATCCTACTCAATACTTGATAGTCAGAGTTTTACATTATCTTTAGCAATAACATGGAAACTCTAAGAAATTTTATAGAAAAATTTTCATTTGGTGTCTGCTCCTACCTTGGTCACAAAATGGGCATTTCATCAGCCAAAGTCAGAATGTACTTTATCTACACATCATTCGTGGCAATGGGTTCTCCAGTCATTATCTACCTCTTTGTCGCATTTTGGATCAATATCAGCAAGTACTTAAGAAAGGGATTTAACCTAATTATTGATTAGAGCTATCCTTGACCTCAACACCAGACCAGATATCAGAAATTCAATCATCCTACCCTCTATTTCTATTCAAAATAGTTGTATCCTTTATTTCTAGTTAAATACAATTATTAGATTCATTTTTTCCTATACTTTTGCAGTATGTTAATTAAAGTACACAAGTCAAAAATACATAGAGCTACGATCACTCAGGCTAACCTGAATTACGTTGGCTCTATCACCATTGATGAAGACCTCATGGACGCTGCCAATTTGATTGAAGGCGAACGAGTACAGATCGTCAACAACAACAATGGAGAGAGACTAGAGACTTACGTCATTACTGGCGAAAGAGGCTCTGGAGTCATCTGTCTCAATGGCGCTGCTGCTAGGAGAGCTGAACTTGGTGACATCGTTATCATCATATCTTATGGGTACATGAGCCAAGAAGAAGCGAGAAAGTATAAGGCTGTAACTGTCTTCCCTAACGAGCATAACAAGCTTTCTTAAGGTTGAAAGGAAAACTCTTTGAAGCCCTCAAAATCCTAACCTTCTTTGGGATAGGATTTATGATCCTCTACTTCATGTTTCAAAGTCAACAAGCTTCGTACCTCGAAGAGTGTCGACTCAAGGGCATTACCGGTGATTGTTCGCTATGGGACAAGATCATTGGGGACTTCAAGTCAGTCAAGTGGGTTTGGATTATTGTCATCCTCTTAGTCTACATGCTGAGTAGCCTAGCACGGGCTCTTCGCTGGAATCAGATACTCGATGCCGAAGACTTTAATCCAAGACTCATCAATACTCTTGGGGCTTTGATGGTTGGCTACTTCGTCAATCTTGGCGTACCTAGAGCTGGCGAACTCGTCAGAACTGGTCTCCTGTCTAAGTATGAAAATATACCAATAGAAAAAGTGCTGGCCAGTGTTGTCATTGATAGAGTGGCTGATGTGATATCACTTCTAGTGGTACTAGGGTTTACCGTTGTCGTAGCACGAGGACTGATCATCGACTTCCTTACGGAAAATGTCCAAACTAGTACTCTGATTACGCTTGGTATTGCAGCTGTAGTTGGATTGTGTTTGGCGATAGTTGGATACTTCATCATCAGGCACCAATCCAAGCAAGGAAATACTTCTTGGCTTGTTACAAAGGCTCAAAGCTTCTTTGATAGCTTGATGTCTATTAGACATGTAAAACACCTACCGCTCTTCATTTGCTATACTGTAGTCATTTGGTTGTGCTACTACTTTATGACCTACCTCTGTTTTTTTGCCTTCGCTCCTACTGCCCATCTTTCTATGCTGGCAGGTTTGATAGTGTTTGTCTTTGGGACACTAGGTATAGTCTTTCCATCACCTGGTGGAATGGGTAGCTACCACCTCCTCGTCACGAGTGGATTATTACTCTTTGGTATATCTAGCTCTGATGCCTTCTCATTTGCTAACATAGTGTTCTTCGCGATACAGCTCTTTTGCAATGTCTTGATAGGTGGGCTTTTCTTCTTATGTTTACCATACATTAATAGAAGACTCCATGCAGCATAAGATATTCTACGATGTGCAGGCACTCCGCGATACTATCACAGGAAGACAAGTCGTCTTCACTAATGGCTGCTTCGATATCTTGCATGCTGGTCATGTTACTTACCTAGCTGCAGCCAAGCAAGAGGGAGACCTCCTGATTGTGGGTATCAACAGTGATGCCTCAGTATCCAGACTAAAAGGACCAGACAGACCAGTCAACGCATTACCAGACAGGATGTTAGTCATGGCTGGATTAGAAGCAGTAGACTACGTTATCAGTTTTGAAGAGGATACTCCATTACACCTAATCACGGCACTCAGTCCTCAAGTACTTGTCAAAGGTGGAGACTATACAGTAGAAGACATTGTCGGATACGATCACTTACAGACCTATGGAGGTATAGTAAAGACTCTAGCATTCGTCGAAGGAAAGTCGACAACATCTCTCATAGCAAAAATGAGCAAAAATGACCACAGTTAAAGACCTCTATAATTATCTAGATGGTATCGCTCCTTTCGCCTACCAAGAACATTATGACAATGCTGGCATACTAGTCGGTGATCATAAGGCAGAGGTGAGTGGAGTACTCGTATCACTAGATACTACAGAAGCTGTCATCTTAGACGCTGCAGCTAAGCAGTGCAATGTTGTAATAGCTCACCACCCTATCATCTTCTCAGGAATCAAGAAGATAGATTATGATCACTACATTAGCAAGGCTATAGTGACTGCCATCAAGCACGATATTGCGATAATAGCCATCCATACTAATCTAGATAATGTCTTAGCCAATGGAGTCAACGAACGCATAGCTAAGACGCTTAATCTAAAAGATATAGCAATACTTAGCCCAAAGCCTAATCCAGGAAGTCAAGAAATAATCGGGTCAGGTGTACTAGGCCTACTTCCTCAGCCCTTGGAAGTCAATGCCTTCCTAGCACACCTCAAATCAACTATGAAAGCAGGTGTGGTCAGGTATACTCTTCCCCACAAATCAATGATACAATCTGTGGCAATCTGTGGTGGTAGTGGGTCTTTTCTTCTATCTACAGCTATTCGAAAAGAGGCTGATGTATTCATCACAGCTGACTTCAAATATCATGAGTTTTTTGATGCAAATAATCAAATAATTATAGCTGATATTGGTCACTATGAAAGCGAACAATACACCATTGACCTACTTGTTGAACTTATAAGCAAAAAATTTAGTAATTTTGCAGTCCATTTCACAGAAGTGAATACTAATCCTATAAACTATTTCTAAAAATATATGGCAACAACTAAGACACTTACAATAGAAGAAAGGCTAAGGAACATCCACAGTCTTCAAGAAATTGATTCTCAGATTGATGGAATCAAAGTACTTAAAGGTGAGCTTCCAATAGAGGTAGAAGATTTAGAAGACGAGGTCAAAGGCTTGGAAACTAGAATGGAAAAGCTTCAAGATAATATGCAAGCTCTTGAAGATGAGTTGAGCAATCACAAGAAAAACATCGCAACTTCAGAGACGCTTATCGAAAGATACAAGACTCAGCTTGATGAAGTGAAAAACAATAGAGAATTCGAGGCGCTGACTAAGGAGATTGAATTACAAGAATTAGAAATTCAATTATCTGAGAAGAAGATTAGAGAAGTCATCGCAATCAAGGGATCTAAAACAGAGAACCTTGAAGAAAGCCAGTCAAAAATCGAAGCTAAGAAAGCACAGCTTGATGCTAAAAAAGATGAGCTAGCTAAGATTATCGAAAAGACTGAAAAAGAACAGACTAAATTGACTAACAAGTCTGAAAAGGCAAGAAAATTAGTCGATGAAAGAATCTTGAAATCATACGATAGAATTAGATCAAGTTATAGAAATGGTCTTGCAGTAGCAAGTATCGAAAGAAATGCATGTGGCGGATGTTTCAATAGAATACCACCGCAAGTACAGATCGAAATCGGATTAAGAAAGAAAATCATAGCATGTGAGCACTGTGGAAGAATCCTAGTTGATAATGAAATCGCTGGAATCGTCACACAAGAAGACTAGACTCCTTGCCAACTTATAACTTAGAAGCTCTTTGGGAAACCAAGGAGCTTTTTTTTTGATTATCATAAAGAAACCAATACTCCACTCAGTCAAACTATCACTTCATCCATGTATCAATTCAAAATACTCAGTCGTTCTAAGAGGTAATAGATGATATACTCTGCCCATATACGACAGGTCCTACTCTGTATGACATTGCTGCTATCCCTGCAATTCGGTAGAGCACAGGCCTACTTTGACTATGACGAAGCCATCAACCAAGCCTACCAGCATATCACCGCCCTAAACCTAGATAGAGGCAAGGCCATTCTTGATTCCTTGACTACTGCAACCCCAGACAATCTCGCCATCCTTCACATGGCTAATTATGTTGACTTCTTGACTCTATTTATCTATGAAAGAGAGAGTGACTTCTCAAGGCTCAAAGCCAATAAAAAGGCTAGACTACAAGCCATTAGATCTCGTAGTCAGTCAGATGATCCCTTTGCAGCATTTGCAGAAGCAGAAATACTCCTACAATGGGCCCTTGTCAGGTCAAAATTTGACGAGCTAGTCACCAGTGCTAGAGAACTCTATCAAGCCTATAATCTTTTAGAAAAGGCAAAACAAAACCACCCTGACTTCCTCCTGTACAACAAGAGTCTATCCATCATACATGCCTTGGTAGAGACTATCCCATTGCCTGCTCTATTCAAAAATATCATGGGTATCTCTGGGACCATAGCACAAGGAGTAGACGAAATCAACTCGGTACTTGCTTCAGAGTCTGCTGGCCTCTTCTTTCAAGAGTCTGAGGTTATCCTTGCCTTCATCAAGCTCTATCAACAGAATAAGCCTGACGAGGCGTGGGCATACTATATGCAATCAGAAGTAGGTCAGAACCCAAGCCCTCTGGCTAAGTTTGTAGGAGTCAAGCTAGCCCAAAGAAGTGGGAAGAATACTCTTGCGTTGGAGATTATGAGTGACCTTACGGATGTAGACTACCAGAAGTTACCCTACCTGTCATTTTTGCAAGGACTGTGTCGACTAAGGGTCTTAGATCCAAGTGCTAAAGAGTACTTACTTCACTTTGTCAATACCTTCGAAGGAAGACACTACATTAAGGAAGCGTACCAAAAATTAGGTTGGTCAGAATTAGTCCTCAATGACAATGTTGCAGGCTACAAGACCTATATGGACAAGTGTATCAAGCTAGGGCATGACCTCATAGATGACGACAAACAAGCTCTTAAGGAAGCCAATAAAGATTACATTCCTCATCCTGACTTACTCATAGCAAGATTACTTTTCGATGGTGGTAAATACCAAGAAGCAGCACAACACCTAGTGAAGAAGGCACACTTATTTTACTATCATGACCTACTCAGAGCAGAGTACCTCTATCGCATGGGAAGAATAGCGCAAAAGCTCTATAATTATCCAGATGCTCTGACATACTATAAAGAGATCCTATCTGTAGAAGCTTACCAATCCTCATTCTATGCATGCAATGCTGCCTTACAAATAGGAATCATATACGAAAGCCAACAGCAAGTTGACCTTGCTCGACTATACTTTGAAGAGTGCTTAAGTCTCAATCCAGATGACTACCAGAATAGTTTACACCAAAAAGCTAAGTCTGGCTTAATCAGAATCAAAACATAACATGAAACCAATCCAACTCTACCTCTTTCCTATACCCATTCATGAAGACTATATTACATTCGCAGATGATGAATACAAGTCTACCTTAGAAGGGGTAGACGTCATCGTTGCAGAACGCATCAGGACAGCAAGGAGGTGGATAGCAAAACTCAAACTTGGCAAAGCCATAGACGACTATACTTGGATAGAAATACCTAAAAAGAACATCAAGGCAATACTACCAGAAGTCAAGCAGCATTGGAAGGAAAAGAAGGTGGTCGGAATAATGTCTGAAAGTGGTACTCCATGTATAGCAGACCCCGGCAACGCCATTGTATCCGCTGCACAAGAACGCAATATTAGAGTTAAACCACTTGTCGGACCTAACTCTATCATGCTAGCACTTATGGCAAGTGGACTCAATGGTCAAAACTTCACCTTCAAAGGATACCTACCTATCAAAGTACCTGAACTCCAACAAGAATTAAAAAAAGTAGAGCAAGTCATCCTCAAGCAAGGACAAACACAGATCTATATCGAGACCCCTTATCGTAACGAAAGACTGATGACCCATCTTCTAGGCCAGCTCTCTCCAAATATTCAACTATGCATCGCTAGTAATCTTACAGCTCAAGACGAACAGATACAGACCAAACCCATCAAGGCTTGGAAGCAACAAAGACCTGAGCTCGGAAAGAAGTATTGTATCTTCTTACTTGGGAGGTAGTCGTAGCAGCCTAAAACTTTAGGTGTTTAACCGTCAGTGATTTGTTAATCAATTGTTTCAGTGAATCAATACCAATCTGTAAGTGAGAGTCGACAAAATTCTTAGAGACTAACTTGTCACTCTTTTCTGTCTTCACCCCTTCTGGGTCCATAGGCATATCAGAGATAAGCAGCAAAGCCCCTGTAGGAATCTTATTCTTAAATCCAACCGTGAATATTGTAGCCGTCTCCATTTCTATGGCAATGACTCTAATCTTTTTGAGATAAGACTTAAAGCTACTATCGTGTTCCCAAACTCTTCTATTAGTAGTGTAAACAGTACCTGTCCAATAATCTTGGCCATAGTCCCTAATGGTAGTAGATATTGCCTTTTGCATTGCAAAGGCAGGTAGTCCTGGCACCTCTGGTGGCATATAATCGTTGGATGTACCTTCTCCTCTGATAGAGGCAATTGGTAGGATCAAGTCTCCAACTGAATTGGACTTTTTAAGACCTCCACACTTACCAAGAAACAGAACTGCCTTGGGCTTGATTGCAGTCAATAGGTCCATAATAGTGGCAGCATTAGGCGAACCCATACCAAAGTTGATGATACTTATATTGTCATAGGTGGCAACCTGCATAGCTCTATCCTTACCAATTACAGGTACATCATATAACTTGGCAAAATCCTCTACATATCTACTAAAGTTGACTAATAAGATATACTCTCCAAACTTGTTAATCGGGAGTCCCGTATACCTGTGTAGCCAATTCCGTACTATCTCCTTTTTTGTCTTCATAAACTTAAAGTTACAAAAATCGTCCCGAAGTTTGTCGAGAGGTTCATTATCCAATTGCTAGACGATTCTATCTATGCAGGGTGAAGGTATATTCTTAACTATTCTGATAACTAACTTATCGACATCCCATTATCCCAACTATCATCAGGATTGATGAAACACAAGTTGTCATCAGGGTCAGCAGCCATCAGTATCATTCCTTGTGACTCTACTCCTCTGATTTTTCTTGGAGCTAAGTTAGCAAGTAATGTGACTTGCTTACCTACTACGTCCTCTGGTTTATAAGATCCCGCTATACCTGATACCACAGTCCTTTGCTCGAATCCTAGGTCGAGCTGGAGTTTGAGGAGTTTGTCAGTCTTTTCTACTTTTTCTGCAGAGAGAATAGTAGCCGTTCTAAGATCCATTTTTACAAAATCATCGTATTGGATGGTCTCTTTCATGGGTGCATATTCTGTTGGATCAGGAATATTGGATTGTTCTAACTTCTCGACTTGAGCAGCAATGGTTTCATCATCTATCCTTGTGAATAAGTGGATAGGCTTGCCAATCTTGTGTCCACTAAAGATGAGGTCGTCACCTTCAGCTAGGGCATTCATCATTGTAGTCCAGTCTCCTGCTTCATCAACTGGCGCTAGGTTAAGTAGTGTAGTCAGTCTATCTGATGTGAATGGTAGGAAAGGTCTGCAAGCGATTCTGATCGCTGCCACATATTGTAGAGCCAGCATCATCACTGTTTTCACAGCTTCTTCGTCCGTCTTAATCAGTTGCCAAGGTGCATTATTCTGAAGAAACTGGTTGCCTAGTGTAGAAATTTCCATCAGGGTTTTCAGTCCAGCTCTGAAATCATAGCGAGCTATATGCTCATACATCACATGCAGCTTATCAAAGAGGTGGAGCATCTCTCCTTCGTAGCTAGTAAATTCTTCATTAGCACCGGGACCTTCTATCGCTGCCCAAAGATCGTATTCGGGCAATTCACCATCGTAGTATTTGTTGGTCAAGACCACGACCCTATTGATAAAGTTACCTAGGTTGTTTACTAACTCATTGTTGTTACAGTCTTGGAAGTTTTTCCAAGTAAACTCACTATCCTTTTGCTCAGGCATGTTCTTAATCATGCAGTATCTCAACTCATCTTCTCTGCCCGGCAGATCTTCGAGGTACTCATGGACCCATACTGCCCAATTCTTAGAGGTAGAAATCTTCCTTCCCTCAAGATTCATAAACTGGTTAGCTGGTACATTTACTGGCAAGTTATAGTCACCGTGAGATTTTAAAATAGATGGGAATATGATACAATGGAAGACGATATTGTCCTTACCAATAAAGTGAACAAGTGCAGTATCATCACTCTTCCAATAATCTTCCCAATTCTTACCATTCTTCTCGGCCCAAGCCTTTGTAGCAGAGATGTACCCTATTGGTGCATCTAGCCATACATAGAGCTTCTTTCCTTCGCTTCCTTCTATTTCTTGTGGGACATCTACTCCCCAGTCAAGGTCTCTTGTCATAGCTCTGGGATGCAGTCCAGTATCTAACCAAGACTTACACTGACCTACGACATGATTTTTCCACTCATTAGGGTCATGCATTTGCTTCCCCTCTATTGTCCCTTGATCTACCCATTCTTTGAGCCAAGCCTCATCCTCATTCAGTGCTAAGAACCAATGAGTTGTTTTTTTAAGTACTGGCTTCTCTCCCGTAATCTTGGATACTGGATTGATCAATTCTGTTGGGCTCAATGAAGAACCACAATGCTCGCATTGATCTCCATATGCTTCCGCATAATCACAGTTAGGGCATGTCCCTTGGATATACCTATCTGCTAAAAATTGTTCTGCTTTAGCATCATAGTATTGCTCACTTTCTCTTGTCTCGAAGACTCCCTTGTCATACAGATTTCTGAAAAACTCTTGTGACGTTTCGTGGTGCAACTTATCCGAAGTCCTATGGTAGAAGTCGAATGACACCCCAATTTTCTCAAATGTATCCTTAAAGAGTTCATGATACTTATCCACGACAGCCTGAGGTGTTATACCCTCCTTAATAGCCTTCATAGTAATCGCCGCACCATGTTCATCTGAACCACAAACGAAGACTACTTCCTTGCCAAACATTCTTTGGAATCGTGCAAACACATCCGACGATAGGTATGCCCCAGCTAGGTGCCCAATGTGCAATGGCCCATTCGCATATGGCAAAGCAGCTGTGATGAGATATTTCTGATAATGTGGCATGGACTATAAATCTGACGCGAAGATAGCTTCTTTCGAAATATAATTTTCTCTTATATAAGTTTTTTAATTGCATTCTATACCTATCTTGTGTAAGCTCCACTATTTTGTATGAACACAACACAACTTATACGAGAGTTTTGGCAGAGTTTAGTACACTTTGCCTATCCCAATACTTGCCTTTGCTGTAATAATTCTGAGCCACTATCAGATGACATCTTTTGCCTTGATTGCAGTCTTGACCTACCCTATACCACCTTCTTTCAAGATACCTCTAGCGATATGAAACTCAGGTTATCTTCACGATTTGACCTCTGTTATGCTATGGCAATATTCTACTTTTTCAAAGATGGCAAGGTCCAAGACCTCATGCATAATCTGAAGTATAGACGCAAGTCAGCAGTGGGCAAGCACCTTGGCAGTCTATTTGGACACCTATGGCAAGAAAACAAAGAGTTGCAATTACCTGACCTGGTCATCCCTGTACCTCTCCATGAAAAAAGGCAGTTTCAGAGAGGCTATAACCAAAGCTACGTCTTCGGAAAAGCCATAGCGGACCAACTTAATATTCCGATATACAATGTGTTGAAAAAGGTCAAGCATACTGAATCTCAAACCAAAAAATCTAGAGAGGCTAGGATAGCAAACATCAAAAATACCATCCGGGTCAATTGGCCATTCGATTTGAAAGGAAAGCACATCCTTCTAGTTGATGATGTCTTGACTACTGGTGCGACACTCGAAATATGTGCCAAAATCATTCAAGACTACGAACCATCATGCACCCTGTCTGTAGGCACCCTTGCGATGGCAGAAACTATTTAATTTAACTACAACACCTAGTCTTTAGCTATTGCATCAACCATTTAGAGCCTTAATCACCTCGGGCTTCCTCCTTACTGACACTGGGATGTGAGTGTCATCAGATAGCAATATGTAGCCACCCTCTGTTTTGACATAGGACTTGATCTGTTTGATATTGACGATATGAGATTGGTGTACTCTGATAAAGTGGTTGTCTAACAAAAACTCATACTCTTTCATGGTCTTAGAAACCAATATTTTCTCGCCTCCAGACACATGGAATGTAGTGTAATTATTACTAGACTCAAGTCGCATAATCTCCGTTATTGCAACGACTCTAATCTCTTCTGTGGTGCTCAGCGCTATCCGTTGTTGTTGGTCTGACTTAAGGATACTTAGTTGTTCACTACTCACTGCCTTCTTGGCGTCAACCTTTGCAACTGCTTCGACTAACCGCTCAGGATCGATAGGTTTGAGTAAGTAGTCGATCGCTGTATATTGAAATGCCTTGATGGCAAAGTCAGGGCTAGCAGTCGTAAAAATGACTGCATATTTCTTATCCTCCAGAATATCCAACAAGTCAAAACCAGTACCATTATTCATATGGATGTCTAGAAAGAGCAAGTCTGCCTCAACCTCCTTGAGTAGTTTTGCGGCTTCTATGACACCTTCTGCACTACCTACTAGCTGAATAGTATCGCAGTGTTCTTCGACCTCAGCTCTGAGAGTGGCTATTGCTAATTTGTTATCGTCAATGATGACTGCTTTGATCATAGTCTTGGTAATATTATAGTGACTTGGGTTCCAATTGGGGCTTCGTTGCTATCATACAAGTCCTTAAACTGTACAGAATCCAGCCCTTCTGAGAATCTAAAGTAAGTACTTAATCTTTGCTTTACTATCGACAATCCAAGTGATTTATGGGTTGACTCCTTCTTTTCCGCTGCTGCCTTCCTGCCTATACCATCATCAACAACCTCACATTTGACCCCTTTTGGGTGTTTGCTAAATCGTATTGATATCTTACCGATTGTCGTTTTCCACCTTATCCCATGTATGATGGCATTTTCAACAAAGGGTTGGATGATCATACTCGGTATCAGTATATTCTTATCGACTTCTTCGTCGATGTCAAATACGAAGTCAAACTTATCTGGCCTGCAGATTTGTTCCAATGACAGGTACTTAGTTAAGAGTGATACTTCTTCTTCTAACTTGATGCTCTGTTCAGAGGAGTTATTGAGCATGCTCCGCATCAACTGGGCAAAAGCATTGAGGCTAGTCTTTGCTTGTTTATATTCTCCAATGGTGATTAAGCCTTGGATAGAGTTCAGAACATTGAAGAGAAAGTGTGGATTCATCTGCAGTTGCATAGACTTCAGTTGCTCTTCGGCAAATTGCTTCTGTAAGGTGATGGTCTGTATTCTTTCTTGGTGTCTTGCGTTACTCTCAGCGATTCCCCTAGCTGCGAAGAGTGTTCCTAGCAAGAGCAATCCTAGACTAGAAAAGGCAACTAGCCACGGAAGGTTGCTCACCTCTTCCACCACCTTGAATTGCAAAGGCTTCTCCAGCAGTTTCGTCGATCTATTGTCAAAGACTTGCTGGAGTTCGACTGATTTGACCTGGTCATCTATAGTAATCCGTAGAGATTTTAATGCATCCCATTCTTGCCAAGTATCTACCTTAGGCGGTGCTCTGTAGTAGAATGCCGGTCTTTGCTCCTTGCCCCAATAGACAGATTCGAGGTCTAATTCTAGTGGTGCTGACTTTCCTGATATTTCAATAGTATTTTGTAGATCAGTGATGGGTTGTCCACTCAAAGTGATCCTGGTAATTGTGGTACTAGGCTTATCATTGCTTTGTGTACTTTCAATACTAACCACTCCAGTGGAATTGAAGCCAAGTATGCTCTGTTCTAATGTCTGACAGGGTTTGAAAGGCTCTGAAAGGGGTATCCTAGATTGAATGGCACTATTTTTAGCTAATACTTTGACCTCATAAGGATCTATGCTAACATACTTTGATTCTAAGAAAGCACCATCACTTACTGAAGGAAATACTAAGGATGAATCTGCAAAATACTGCCTCAGACTCCCAGACTCAAAGATAAATGGACCACGGTTTTCCTTAACTAAACCAAGCTGATCATCGACTACTAAGAGGTCAACAAAGTAGTCTGGTGATACTATAGTCCTAGGGTTGCTGGTACAGATTCTCCGAGCCTTACCTTGGTCTAGTATATACCAACTCCCACCAATATATTCTGCATCTATCGGCTTGAGGGTAGATCCATCTGTAACAAGTCTTTGCTCTCTGCATTGACTAATCTGCTGATCTTCGACTGAGTAAATATATTCTGAAGTCACCACTAGACTATTGCCTAAATCATTAAAAAAGACTTGCTCCATGGCTTCATGCGGCCAAGTCAGAAATAGGGACCAAGACTGGTTGGTATAAGTCCATATTGCTTGTTTGCTACAAGCAAATATCTGTCTTGTACCACCCGCATGCAAAGACTGGAATCTCGGTACTCCTTCTACTCGAGATTCTATCACACTATTGTGTCTATACAGCCTACCTGCTTTATCAAGGTACCATAGCAAATTATCCTCATCTTGAACAACATCCACTAGGTCAGACTTGACTGCTAACAATCGTTGTTCTTGAGCAAAGATTTGATCACTCAACAAAAGGGCCAGAAAACAAAGTGTGTACTTGATTTGCATCATAAGGTTAAAACAACTTGTACAATAACCAAGCTGCTACCAAGAATAGTATAATGCTGATAGATTTGACAAATTGTTTGTTGTCAACAATAGCAACTTTGTCTAGTCTCTGGACGAGTAAATACGCTATAGTGACTATGATAAGTTGAGCTAACTCGACGCCTAGGTTGAACCCAAAAAGGCTAGTCAAAAACTCACCAGTATTATCTGAATGTATTGACTTAAAGTACCTGCCAAACCCCATCCCATGAATCAACCCAATACAAAGGGTAATCAAGTATGTCAATGTTGAAGCCAACTTACTCTCTAAGAAAATATTTGCGAAAGCTGTAAAAAGTATAGATGCCAAGATGCCTACCTCAATCCAAAATTGGTCGATAGGTATTGTAAAGAGTGCCGAGATTGCTAAAGCAAGGGTGTGTCCTAGGGTAAATGCTGTAATATGGTAGACAAGTGGTCTAAACTTCTTATGCAGAAAGGGAAGTGCTAATACTAAAATATAGAGCATGTGGTCATAAGCATCCAAATCAAAGATGTGCTGTAAACCTTGCTTCATCCAAATCCAGAGTAAGTCCATCTATGCTTTGCTAAGTATTTTCTTATTGATATACATATTGAGAAAGTGGGCAATTGCCCACGCCAAACCTCCTATCCCGAATAAGAGGTGATTCCAATTGTGCCCCACGAAAAACGATAAGCTAAAACTGAATATTCCAAATAAGAGTAAGAATATCAAACCAGTATGCCTAGTGCGAGTAATTGTTGGAATTATTGAGATGCTAATAAAAATAACTCCTAGAAACAAAAAGATAAAGTCAAAAGCTAGGTGGTGACTAGCCTGAGTATCTACACCAAACCAAATGAATAGAAAGGGCAGCGCAAGGCAATGCACAGAGCAAAGCAGGGAAGCGAACATACCAATAAGATCTTTTCTAATTCTTGTTAACATTTGTCTTGTTGAAACACTGTTGCAAAAGTACATAAAGATCTTTTGCCAGTCAAATGTTTAGCCAACTCGCAACATATTTTAATTTTCATACTATGGTGATTCTCAAAGAGTAAGGTATTAATCCTAGGTTTTTTACAATAAGCTTTCTAAATCCTCTAAGCTATTAGCCTCACTGGCCTTCTTATCCTTGCGCCAACGATGAATCCTTGGAAACCTAAGCGCAATACCTGATTTGTGTCGCGAACTCTTAGTAATTCCTTCGAAGGCTAATTCAAACACTAATTCTGGTTTGACACTTCTCACTGGACCAAATTTTTCTAATGTATTGGCATTGACAAACTTGGTTACTGCTTTGAACTCTACATCTGTTAGACCTGAATAGGCTTTAGCAAATGGGACTAGCATACCCTCGGCATTCCATACAGCGAAGGTATAGTCAGTGTAAAGATTCGTTCGGCGTCCATGACCTCTCTGAGCATAGAGCATCACAGCATCTATGGTGTAGGGATCCAACTTCCACTTCCACCAACCGCCTTTCTTCCTGCCGTCTTGGTAGGGAGTATTGCTATGTTTCAACATGAGTCCCTCGGCATCTTTGGCTCTAGCACCTTGCCTGAGAGCTTTGAGGTCTTCCCACGACCTTGCCTCCAGTACTTCTGATAAGCTCAACTGACTAGGGATTTCTCCTGAATTGAATATCGAATCTAGAATTTGTCTCCTTTCTGATTGAGGTAGAGACCTGATGTCTTTGCCCTCATACTCTAGGATATCATAAACAATCATTGTTGCTGGTAGCTCCTTCAGCGTCTTTTTAGATACCTTCTTTCTACCCAATCGCTTTTGTAGGTCTTGAAAACTTCCAAGTGCCCCTTCCTTCCATACGACAATCTCTCCATCAAGGACAAGACCATCAAGCTGCCATGTAAGCAATTCTTGAAACTCCGGAAATGCAGCATTGATCAACTCTTCTCCTCTTGACCAAACGAACACCTCTCCACTACGCTTGATGAGTTGCCCTCGGATGCCATCCCACTTATACTCAGCCATCCATTCTTTGACATCTCCCAGGGATTCTACCTCCCCTTCTATAGCATATGCTAGGTAGAACGGGTAAGGTTTGGATAGGGTTTGGTCAAAGTCCTCACTCAGAAGCAACTCCTGAAAAGAAACAGTGTCTGGTGTCCAATCTCCCATGAGCCTATGAGCTATTTCTGATTCTTCTTTGCCAAGGTGCTTTGCAAGGGCTTTTGCCATGAGTTTCTTAGAAACACCAACTCTGAATCCTCCCGTTATGAGTTTGTTGAATAAGAATCTACCTTCACCACTTAAGCTATTCCATGCAGATAAGATGTAGTCCTTTTTAACCTCTTCTTCTGTTTTGGCAAGGCTTTTAATTTCTTGAATCCATTGTGTCAGCGACTTCCTAGAGTCTTCTGAGTTAACTGGGATAATGAGGGCAATAGTCTCTGCTAAGTCACCAGCAATGTGATAGGTCTCTTCGAATAGCCAAAGCGGAATACCTGACAACTCGGCTGCCCACTCTCTGAGTAGACGAGTATTTACAGTTCGTTTAGGTCGCTTATGCGAAAACAGAGCGATTGTCCAGAGGATGTCAGATTCACGAGC
Source organism: Saprospiraceae bacterium (assembly GCA_020631405.1). Taxonomy (GTDB): domain Bacteria; phylum Bacteroidota; class Bacteroidia; order Chitinophagales; family Saprospiraceae; genus JAHDHH01. The sequence continues at coordinate 74,767 of JAHDHH010000002.1, read as the reverse complement.
CTTAGTGAAATAAGACACTAAGGCATTGACTTTTGCAGTAGTTTTGGTGGTGCTGTCAAGGGCTAGAAAGAGGGTTGTAAAGTCTTTCATCTCGCTATTTCGCTGCTGTTTTTTGCATACTACTATTCATTATAAGTTTACCTTTTTTTTATCGAGCTTCATTACTATGAGCCCAAAGTATTGTTAATGTTCTGCATTTTCACTTCCTTCTCCTTCAAATAGAGTCTTCTCTGAAACGGCATCATACCCTTGCTCACAAAGCCAGCGGGTAAAGATATCTTGATATCCATGGGTCACTACCACCTTGGTAGCTCCTGTCGCTTTGATAGCAGCATTGAGTCCATCCCAATCAGCATGATCTGATAGAACAAAGCCCTTATCGACTCCTCGTCTGCGTCTAGCTCCTCTTAGGTTCATCCATCCTGATGCTACGCCGATGGATGCTTGCTTGAATCGTTTTGCCCATGGACCATTGATTCCTGAACCAGGTGTCAGTACTAAGGCATTTCCGTAATTCTTAACATCATCGGTGACAGGCAGTATATCGCAGTCAAATAGCCCTGCTTCTTGCAGTACTTTATTCATAGCAATGATGGCCCCATGGCAATAGATTGGTCCGATAGTTTTATCAATATTATGAAGAATGTTCTGCGCCTTGCCGAGGGAATAAGCACTGATGATTGATGGTTTGCCCAAGCTTTTGTTTGCTTCCCACCAAGTATTCATCTCACCTATAGTCTCCCTGATAGGCTTCCAGCTATAGATTGGTAGTCCAAACGTAGACTCTGTAATAAAGGCATGACACTCTATAGGCTCAAACGGAGTACAGACACCATCATCTTGTATCTTATAATCCCCTGAAGCAACCCACACCTCTCCTTTATACTCCACTCGAATTTGTGAAGATCCAATAATATGACCAGCAGGATGAAAAGAAAACCTAACACCATTGATCGTAAATACTTCTCCATATTGGATACCTCTTGCCTCTATAGACTTACCAATCCTGTGTCTAATAATGGGTAGTGTATCCTTGTGGCAGATGTATGACTTACTCCCCGACCTAGCATGGTCAGAGTGACCGTGAGTGATCAAGGCCTTATCGACTTTTCGCCAGGGATCTATATAGACACCTGCTACAGAACAGTAGATTCCATTCTTGTTAAATGTCAGTAAGTCTTTGTGAGCTGCCAAAATTGATTGTTGATTATTTCATGAATCTATACATTATAGAACAATAGGATTGTATTTTGTTTCTATAAGATAGACACAAAGCAACTATGATAGGTAAAAAAGTTCTCATTACTGGAGCATCAGGTATGGTAGGTGGAATAGTACTTAAGCATTGTATCAATGCTGATGAAGTTGGTGAGGTGATTTCTATTGGAAGGAAGTCACTTGGTATTTCATCTGAAAAGGTTACTGAAATCATTCATAGCGATTTTGAGAATTATAGCGGCTTAGAACAAGTGTTCAGTGATGTGGATGCCGCCTACTTCTGTATTGGAGTCTACACTGGAGCTGTACCAGATAATGTGTTCAAGCAGATTACAGTTGACTATACTAGAGCATTTGGAGATATGCTCAGCATAAATAGTCCCAAGGCTAATGTGGTTTTTCTCAGTGGAAATGGTGCTGACACTACTGAGCAGAGCAAGGTTGCTTTCGCAAAATACAAGGGTATGGCAGAGAATCATTTACAATCTTGTGACTTTGGCAACTTGACAATTCTCCGTCCTAGTTATATCTATCCTGTTGAAAAGCGGTATGAGCCTAACTTAATGTATAGAGTCTCAAGAGCTCTATACCCATTGATTAAAATGTTAGGAACACAACTCAGTATTACTTCAAACCAATTGGGTCTAGTTATGTTTAAGTGTGGAATTATGCCTCCACAAGAATCAGTTTTAGAGAATGCTCAGATTATTGACTATGTAAATTCAAAGTAAGTGTATCGTGTTATAAAAATTCTAATTATCCTTTGCGGCATTCTCCTACTTGGGCTAGTGAGTATGATAGCTGGCTTCATGATATACAATGATGCCCCAGTGCTTCATGGTGACTTAGAGTTCAATATTCATTATAAAGGGGATAAGCACATAGATCTCTATCAACCGACTAATCAGGTGTATAGCCAAAGTCCAGTAGTGCTCTATTTTCATGGAGGAGCTTGGATGATTGGTCGGAAAGAATCCATTAATAATGCAAGATTTCATGGTGCTATCAACACTCTGAGAGCACAAGGTTATGCGGTGGTCAGTCCAGAGTATGCATTGGCTACTGAAGAGAGGTCACCCTTTCCTGACTGTGTCATAGATGCCTATGATGCAGCTGATTGGATTCTAGAAAATGCAGAGACGTATAACTTTGATGTGGAAAATATCGGGGTTATGGGAGAGTCAGCTGGTGCCCACCTAGCTTTGATGACGGGCTACCTTGAGGCAGGACATCAGGCCAAGATTCAATATATCGTTGATGTCTACGGACCGACAGATCTTTATACTCTTTATCAACAACAGATTCCTTTCATTGATACTATCAAGGAGCAGATTCCTTTTCTAGGTGATATGGATATTCCGAAGATGCTGTTTGGCTTCGACCCTGAAGTAGAAGTTGATCGTGCAAAAGCTTTGGCGTTGGCTAATTCTCCAGTCCAATATATTCACAATGCTAGTCCTCCTACCCTCATTATCCATGGTAATCAAGATAGAGTAGTTCCAATCTCACAATCTGAAGTGTTGATTAACTATTTAGATTCACTAGACGTAGTCTATGATTATCATGTGTTAGACAGTGTGGACCATGCATTCAGAGGAGCAAGCGAAGCTCAAAAAGCAAAAACCCAAAAGTGGATTAGTGACTTTGTGTTAGCACACTACCTTGGAGACTAAGACGCTGGCCGCAAACTATTCCAATCCAAGAAATACAATATTTTCAATGAGACTAAGTGGTTAGAGTTTTGCTCGAAAAGACTATTGAAGTTTTCGACATATTGCTCAAGTTGTGGATCACTGAACGCATTGTTTTTGTAGGTGAGTATCATATCACTACCCGGTGCAAACCTCCAAATATAATTGAGGTCGACATTGAAGAAATTGAAATTGCCTTTATAGACTTTATCTCCATCATCATCAAGGCCATCATAGGCAAGAGTAGTCAAGCTCCCATCATTGTTTAGCTTATAATATGCATCATAATCTACCTTATCCCAATAGTGTCTTACTCTAAAATTAAGTGACATTTTATTGGTAAAGATGTAATTAAACCTCATTGAATTATTTACAATCTGTCGATTTCTCAGACCGAAGGCCACATCGTCATTGCTTAGTCCATACAAGGCATAATCAAATGCATCCTTGTCAATAAATGCCTCCTTATTTCTAAACCAACTTACCTGTGTTTCTAAGAATAAGAAACAACTAGCATTGACCTGGATTCTAGGAGCAATAGTAAGGGTAGTCTCACGCCTTGGATTATCAAAGTTGTGATAGTGCTCAAGCCTGACATCAAGAGCATACTTCTTACTCCAGTCTGTAGAAATAAACGGTCCAAACCCAAAGAAACTCGGGAAGGCATAATACTTAGAAAAATCAGATGTCCTAGGCTCGAAGTAGTCTTTGCTTTTGGGGTTATATCTTGCCCAACCACCAAAGGCAAAAAACTTCTTCGTAAACCAAAACCCACCAGCACTGATCCCACCAGAAGTCAATACCGAGGGCTTATAGAGGCCATTTATGTTGGCATAGGCCCAGGCATTCCACCGAGTAAAGTGTTTTGGCTCAAACTCAGAGTACCTCACATTGATATAACCGCCACGTTCGTTCGGGCTAAAGAGAAAGCCTAGGTCGTTCGGATCATAGTTTGCGCTTTCTTCCCCATATCCGAGGGTAGATGTCCACTTGCCACTGATATCACTCACTTCTAGACTAGCTTTATGACCAATGTCAACGCCATCTTCTAAGAATTTTTGATGAACAGCACCATCTCCATACACTTGATACTTCTGCTCCTTGTCTCTAATCTGAAACTCCGTGCCTGTGACATTGGCGTCATAGGCTGATCCCTGTCGCATCACATTGGTATTGACCAAACTGATATAAGAATTGTGTTTTAGTGCATGGTCATAGACAAGCACACTATAGTTAGTCAGTGGATGTGCCTGAATCATAGCCGTATTACCAAGACTATCAGTGGTAGTTGCCATACTTTGAGCCTCTACAGCATTGAATATACCAAGACCTGATCCATTGGCAAACCTTCCAGATACCTTGGTGGCATTGATGAGCTGTGCCTTTGGAAGTATCCCAGAAACTGACAACGAATCAGAGGCACTATCAATATTGTCTTGGTAGAATAAGTCACCACCTACCCTCCTAGAATAGAAAATACCTGCTCGGTTAAACAACTCAGTACCCTCTGTGAAAAACTGTCGCCTCTCCTCGAAGAATACTTCAAAAGGACCTAAGTTGACTACTTGATCATCTGATTGAACCTGACTAAAATCGGGTATCACTGTCATATCTAAGGTAAACGCCTCATTAATTCCATACTTCAGGTCCATCCCAGCACTGAAGCTAGTATTGCCTTCTCCTTCTAGGTTAGTATAGTTGCCTACAACAAAAGGGGTGAGGGAGAGCCTAAGTGGAGATACTATTTGTTCTAGACCAGATAGCACTCCAGATTGTCTAATGGTACCATCTTTGTTGGGATCTATCGCTGCCCAATGGGCAAACTCCCGACTTCGCCTTGTATATCTTGCGAATTGTATATACCACTCTTGGACATCTTCTTCTGAAAATCGAAGAGCAGCATAGGGTATCTCCATTTCTACTACCCACTTATCATCATAATACCTGACCTCACTATCCCAGACAGCATCCCATGCAGAATCTTCGTCATCACCTGTCCACTTATCATCAAGTTGGACACCTGAAGCAGTTACCTTAAAGGAAACTCCTGTTAGTCCATTCTTATAGGTATCAAGAAGGACCCCAAACCAATCAGCATTGTTTACTTCATCCCTAGCTGACAAGTCAGCTCTGACTAGAGATATTGTATCATACAGTTCGGCAGCTACGTAGAGGGCAGTATTGTCATAGAGGACCTTGACTACATTCTTGTATTTAGATGGGTCTCCTGGTTTTGGTTCTAGCTGTGTGAACCCAGAGACTTCTGGTGCATCGACCCATTCAGATAGATCTCCATCAATGGTAATCAACTCTGTCGTTCGATGAGTTTGAAGAGTCTTAGTCTGAGAGTATGCTGTATTCAAACAAAGGAGTACCAAGAGTAGACAAAAGGAATTGAGGCATTTCATTGTAGTGGGCTATATTTAGACTTGGCTAAAAATAATTTGAGGGAAGGCTAAGTCAAATGTGGCATTCCAGAGTAAATATAAGCTTCTCTAAGCGAGTCAATTTATATTTGTATTAAAATTAAACAAATCTTAACTATGAGCATCGTAGAAATGAAAGTGCCAACTATTGGTGAGTCAATAACTGAGGTTACATTGTCACAATGGTTAAAACAAGATGGAGAATATGTCAACATAGACGAACCAATCTGCGAATTTGAATCAGACAAAGCCACTCTCGAATTTCCAGCAGAAGCTGCAGGAGTACTGACCTATGTAGCGGCAGAAGGAGATGACCTAGAGATCGGTGCTCTAGTAGCTAAGATAGATACTAGCGCCGCTAAACCTGCAGGAGCACCTGTGGCTGCAGCACCTAGTCCCGCAGTAGAATCAGCAACTCCGCCACCAGCCACACAGTCAGCTAATTACGCTACAGGACATCCAAGCCCTGCAGCAGGCAAAATACTTAGAGAAGGTGGTGTAGACCCAGCAGCAGTTCAAGGTACTGGGAAAGATGGCAGAGTGACTAAGGAAGATGCTCAAAAAGCTGTTTCTGCACCAAAAGCAGCGCCAGTAGCTGTAGAGGCACCAGCTTCTGAGCCTCAAGTTGCATTCTCTAGAGAGATGAGAAGAGAGAAGATGAGTAGAATGAGAAGAACGATTGCGTCAAGACTAGTGGCTGCTAAGAACGAAACAGCTATGTTGACTACTTTCAATGAAGTCGACTTGACCAATATCCAGGCATTGAGAAAGACTTACCAAGAGAGCTTCGTTGAGAAGTATGGTGTTAAGTTAGGCTACATGTCGCTCTTTGCTAAAGCCTGTGCAACTGCACTTATGCAATATCCAGAGGTCAATGCTCAGATTGATGGTAACGAAGTTATCTACCATGACTATGCTGATATTAGCATAGCAATATCAACTCCGACAGGCTTGGTAGTACCTCCAGTACACAATGTCGAGTCTCTTGGATTCGCTGATATAGAAAAGAAAATCAAAGCTTTAGCGGTGAAGGCTAGAGATGGGAAGTTGACTCTTGAAGAGATGTCTGGTGGTACATTTACGATTACCAATGGTGGAGTATTCGGATCAATGATGAGTACACCAATCATCAATAGACCTCAGTCTGCTATTCTAGGTATGCATAGTATCATGCAAAGACCTGTAGCTGTCAATGGTGAAATCAAAATCAGACCAATGATGTATCTTGCAATGTCTTATGATCATAGAATCATAGATGGATCATCATCTGTAACCTTCCTTGTCAAAGTGAAAGAACTTCTTGAAGATCCTACTAAATTACTTATGGGACTCTAATCAATACAAGGATATGACATTAGGAGAAAGTATACAGAGACTCTCTGATAACCCCACTCTTGTGATTGGCTTTGCGCTAGCCATTCCGATTATTATCTTGGTGCTTAACTTCATCGTCTGTAAGGACGAAGGAGAAGAAGTGCCGTGGAACTATATCTACAGTACTTTGATATACTTGGTGATGATTCCAGGAATCTTTGCATTGTTCTTTAGTATCTATCTTTTCCTCTTCGAGAGACAAAGCATCTTTGATACCAACCTCTATGTACAAGTCTTACCCATAATGCTAATGGTCATCTCAGTTTGGCTCATTAAGCGAAATGTAGAATTAAAATATCTGCCTGGCTTTGGCAAATTGTCAGGCTTGGTCATGACTATAGCCGTAGTGATGTTATTGATGTACCTCTTAGATAGGACTCGGATTGGCATCATTGCATTTACCTACATGCCCATCCAATATGTCTTGCTGTGTTTTGTTGGCTTACTCTTCTTGATTCGCTATGGGTTCAAAAGATTTGCTGGATAAGGTAACCTACGAATAGTGAAAGGACTACTCAGCATTCTATAACTCATAATACGCTATCAATGTGGAAGGAAGAAAACAATAGGCTAGTCTGCAATTTTGAATTTAATAATTTTAGCGAAGCCTTTGCTTTTATGACTAGAGTAGCCATGCTTGCAGAACAACAGCACCACCATCCAGAGTGGACAAATGTCTATAATAAGGTATCAATCAGCCTTACCACCCATGATGCTGGAAATGTGATCACTGAGAAAGATAGGATACTAGCAAAGTCAATCACTCAACTCTTGACTAACTCTTAGTATTCGGTTCTGCCCTTGCAAAACTTCAATCATCTAACTTGGTTTATCATATCCTTGATACTTGCAATATGGTACATCTTTGAGGGCTATGAGTATTATCTCTAACAAGTCTCTTGGAAAACATTCTACCTCACTAAGCAACACCAGTAGCGAAATATTTCGTATCTTACTGATATTCTTATCATTAGGTGACTTACAACCCTAATGTTTCAACAAGCAAGATAGTTTTTTCATATAGATTACTGACTCCTCTTTTGGGGTCAGTTTTTTTTGGTTCACTTAGTAATTCCTCCTTATTAAAGCTAATCAAAACACTGACTTTCGTCGAAAAATGGTCTATTCGTTAAACAATCAGCATTACTTCATGTCTAAATAGCATTATTAAATACAATCAATTCCTTGTCTATGAATTTACTATTCACCGCACTTGTAACACTTCTATTTTCCAGTTTCCAAAACGCCAACTTTGTTCAAGTTAACTCGGCAGAGGCTTTCGTTGAAGGTACATCTCTTGTTCTTGAGAAAGATACTTATGTCACTTTGACATTCAGAAACAACTCAGCTAAGTCAATACCATTGATTATACCTACCGTGATGAACCCTAATCTTTCTCCTTTTTCTAATAGTGGGGTTACTCTCAAGATTGGTCAAAAGGTCTTCTTTAAGTATAAAGGCAAGAAAAGAGTACTAATCGAAATCTCAAAAGACAACTACGATGGCGAAGTTTTAGATGTCTCAAAGTTGCTAAAACAACGCAAGAAAGCTATAGATATGAAGTAGGCTACAGTAAGGCAATATTCCATTTAGAATTGTAACTTTATATTAATCAACAACCAGAGATTGATATGAAAGCAATGACTTGTCTACAGTTAGGAGGAGCCTGTAATGAAACCTTTGAGGCTAATACCTTTGAAGAAATAGCTGAGCTCAGCAAGGCCCATGGCATGAAGATGTATAAGCTTGGTGATCAAGCACACATCACAGCTATGCAGAAAATGACAGAACTCATGCACAACCCAGCAGACATGAAGGCGTGGTATGCTGATAGAAAACGTGAATTTGAAGCCTTGTAAACCAATAAAGATCAATTCTCTATTGTTTGACAACTGTTAGGATTCCTGTGTTGCCTGTCTTCTTACTTGTTGTTTTGATGAAAAAACAACCACTCTCAAGGTGGCCAATATCGATAACATGTTTTTCTTCGTTACTCAAAATAGGTTGAATCATTTTGCCTCTTGAATCTATTAATTCAAAGGTGTAATTGTCTAGAGGGCCTTCAAGAGTCACGAAATCATCCGCTGGACATGGATACAAGATAATGAGATTTGATTCTAGTTCAGTGAGTTCATTACTAAGAAAAAAGCCTGATTGTATCATAGTACCTTGACTTGGATTTAAATAAGATCCAGATCCCGTTGTCTCAAGCTTAATTGCTCTGACCATATACCAGGAACCATTACTCTTGGGTGACTCATGAAGGAATTCTGTACTCGTTACGATATCTGTAGATATTCTATCATAGGGTCCTGATTCAGTATCTGCCCTATAGATATGATAACCCACTAAACTTGGTTCAGTACTAGCCGTCCAATTAAGCAAAACCGCAGAAGAGGACAATTCAGTAGTTGTAAGGTTAGCTATTGGTCTTACTTGGTTAATTCTCAAAGTTGGATCTCCTAATACTTGCATGTGATTCCTATTCCACCAATCATTTGTATCCCAATCAGATTCAGGTTTCTCATAGAGGTTATTGGTGCTGTTATGATTCATGATTCGTCTAGTAGCATACCCTATAGTCTCTCCCAACCCCAATTGATGAAAAATATTAACAGCGGTAGTTGTCCACAATATTGAGAGACACTTAGTGGGTTTGGAAAGTAGGCCTCGGATATGACCAATGTAGCTTTCATTCTCTTCTGAGCACCAGAACCCCCAATAACTCTGATCACTAGAGAAAATAGTGGCATCCATACCGGAGGCATTCCACTCATTACTGTTTGGCACGAATTGATTTTGCATAAATATTTGATAGGGGCCAGTCTCACTTATTGTCTTTGGCATGTTAGTGCTATTAGCAATTTCATAGACATTATCAACTCCAGAGATTGGTGGTAAACTTCGGAAACTTCCATCATTGCTATTATCGTAACCATAGTAAAAGGCTGTCTTATCTCCCATATCAGTATCACCTATGACGTGCTTATACGCATGTAATCTATCCAAATAAGACTTCAACAACTCTACTTCAGACAATGACTGGCTGTAGACATCTGCAAAATCAACTCGTCCAAAAGCTAGCTCCAATTCTGATGGAATATGATCTTGATCCCACTTATAATCATTGGGTAGGTTTACAGCTTCCGGGTGATTAAGGTTTCCTGGATTAAAACTCATATCATCTGTAAATACACCATCAATATCTGCATAATAAGTATCTGCCCCTCTTGCCCCAAGAGACTCCACGTGACCATCAGGAGCCTGTAGACCTCCACCTGACCTTGGCACAGGAACATGACCTAAGATGAATAAGTGAGTAGGTTTATCTTCTATTGGAGCTGCATTGTAGACATCGACAATTGATTGTTTGACATTCACAACTTCTATCCCTCCATGCCACCCTTCTACTCTTGGTGCTGTGAGTAGTTCAACAAAATAACCAGCTCCCGTGAGGTCTTGCCTAAGCTGATTAATTTCAGCTTCCAAGGGTTCAACTATAGTTTCGTCAATGAGCAAGATCATCCGACCATTGTAGTCATATTGATTATGCTCAACTCCAGCAAGAAGATATGTAGTAGCACTTTCTTCAGAGTTAGGAATCACTTTTTTTACTTGATACTCATAAGATTGTCCTAGGATCACATCTTGATCTGTATAAGATTCAGTGCCTGCAGTCAGATTAGCTTTTAGGAGCCAATCACCTGCATTGCCATCAATTGGTCTTCTATAGACTTCTATATCATCTTGAGAATTCAATTGAAAGTCCCGAAAGTGTAATGTAATGCTTGGGCCTGCACTATTACTACTAGCATCAACAATGGCTACACGTTGTCCATTATTATTGTAGCGATTTGCATCAAATGTAAAGTTTGCTTGTCCATACAATTGAGTACAGATTAAGCATAAGCCAACAACAGAACTAAAGACCTGCATAGTTTAGGATTTATAATGACTCGAAAAAGAATTTTAAAATAAACACTAAAAAGGAAAAGTATATAGTTTCTGGTAACCAATAACTTATATATTTGACAAACTAGTTCAATACATTATGCAGTATCTTATTAAAAAACTACTCTTTTTAATGGTTTTGACTTTGAGTTGTTGCTCATTGATCCATAGTCAATCAATCTCAGAGACAACGGCCATAACAATCACTAAAACATGGTCTCAAGAACCCAATGGCTGGACATATCCAATGGCTATACATGTGCCTGCAGGCCCTGAGCCTACTGGTGGGTTTCCTGTTTGTATTTTACTTCATGGATTTGGTGGTAATGGAGGTGGAATGGTCAATGCTTGGGAGTTAGACCTGCCATGCCATATCTTAATAGGACCAACTGGATATAATGACAATGGTCCCAATAACTGGAATATTTCAAATGAACCTAGCGAAGCGCCAGATACAGAAATGATTGATGACTTAGTCAGCATACTTCAAGGCTACGACAATATCAACCCTAATCAAATCAGAATACTAGGATCTTCTAATGGTGCATCCCTAGCCAATAGGGTATTTGTAGAAAATACTAACCCAGGAGTAGATATCATCTGTGCTGTAGTATCTCAACTGACAGAGGCTAATTACCATGATGGACAGTTTCACTATCCTAGTGGTATGACAGATAGTAGTCTGCCCTATAGTGGCTATGATACGCCTACGGTACCAATACTTGGTAGGAGGCATCTGAGTATTTGTAATACGAACGATGGGGTGATTCCTTACTATGGTGGCGGTTTTATGGGGTTAAACTTCCTCGATGCTCAGTTGGCTATCTACCTCATGGCCCAACACGAAGGTTATACAGGTAGTCAATTATCCAGTGATGGGGTCCAACTTGGGACTTCTACCGTCTATGAGTACAGCTACCTTGATGGTCAAGTAGTCCACCTCAGAGGAGACGCTGGTCACAGTACTAACCAGACACAGAAAGATTATATTACTGAATATTTCAATGTCCAATGCGGTACTTGTGATGCGGTTGTTTCTTTGAATGGAACACTGACCTCTGGAGTTTACACCTCTTCCGAATCGCTAACTTCTGAGGCAAGTATTCCAGCAAATAATACTGTATCCATGTTGTCAGATACCATATGCCTTGGTAATGGTTTTAGTGTAGAAGCTGGTACAGAGCTACTCATTGAAGTAGATCCTTGCAACTAAGTAGGCTATAGTATAAGAAAAAGCAGTGATAGTATTGCTACCACCACTGCTTTCACTTCTCTTAATATTATTTTAGATTATTGGACTATCAGTTTCTTAGTCCAAGTTTGATCACTTGAATGTACTATACAGATGTAAGCGCCTGGTTCAAGGTCATGTGTAGATAGCATAATCTTATGTCCATCCGGTTGCACCAACTGACTATAGACCTGCTGTCCTTGTAGGTTATAAAGAGCAACTGACACCTCATTAGGGATGACACTCAACTCTATGACTAAGTCATTGCCTCTAGTAAGAGGGTTCGGATAGACCTCCAATTCTTGATTGACTTCTAATTCTACTTGGTCTAAACTGTCCTCATTGCCAACCAATCCTGCTGGCGTACTACCCAATCCACATGCTTCTATTGCTATATCATCTATAAAGACTCTATCAGCATTAGTACTAGCATCACATCTAAACCTAAATGTAGTACTCGTTGAAAGTGTCACACCAGACATACTAATCGATCCTGAGTAAATAGACCCATTGTTAAAATGTACTCCATTAACCCACTCTCCTGCTGCACTATAAGATGAGCCTCCATTAGTAGAATACTCCAATAAGAAACTCTCTCCATTAGCAAATGATAAAGACTTGAACGAAAAGCTCACATCAAAGCTGGTATATCCGCCAAGGTTAAGTACATCAGTATACATTACTGACGAGTTAGAATCATCTCGTAGTCTGATTGAAGTACTTCCTCCTGGAGCATTAGTATTAGTAGATCTTCTGCAATCTGCTCCTCCATCATTCCAAATTCCCCAACCTGATTCAAAGTCTTCAAAGTCCACATCAATACACGGGTCACCGGTATCACACCCTGGGCCACTGTTGTCAGGTACACAAGGGTCATTGTCGTCGTCATCTTCTCCTACACAGTATCCATCATTGTCAGCATCTACATAACTACCTTGACAACTACAATCAGCCATGTAGGTATCATCGACCGTACAATCATCACCATCATCACATCCACTACCTATAAGGTTGTCATCCATGTTTGGACATAAGTCCTCTGCATCACAGATTCCATCATCATCCATATCTTGGAATACGCCACCGCTACAATTACAACTAGCATCAATAGTCTCGCCGCTTGTACAATCATCTCCATCGTCACAAGGATCACCGACAGTAGTACATCCACCACCTCCAGAACTCCCACATCCAGAGATATAGACCTCGTCTAAGTAGATCCAATCACTATTACCAGAGGCATCACACCTGAATCTTATCTGTGTTTGGTCGGTCAATGTAAAGCCAGATATTGCTACATTCTCGCTATACGCTGTATTATTATCAAAGTCTACTCCTCTCACCCAAGATTCTACAATGGTAAATGATGAACCATTGTCTGTCGAGACTTCTAAAAAGAAATCTTCAGTATTCTCCATACTAACAGGAAAGTATGAAAATGCTACTTCGATACTTTCATAACTTGACATAAGTAAGTTGCCTGTAGTGGTCGCAGATGCCACACCACTATTGTCTCTAAGTCGGATACTATATGAGTCAGTACTATAAGTTGTGCTCAATACTCTTGCTACGTCTGACCCTCCATCATTCCATATGCCCCAGCCAGCTTCAAATCCTTGATAGTCCTCTACTGTACAGTCACTGTTACATAGTGGACCAGACCCATCAGGTATACACTGATCATTGTCATTGGGGTCGTCTCCTATACAGTACCCATCATTATCGGCATCAGTATAGATACCCAGACAGTCACAGTTAGCATCAACCGTATCATTACTAGTACACGCATCTCCATCATCGCATGCGTCGCCTATGGTCGTACAACCACCACCAGAACAAGGGGATAGACAGCTAGCATTATAGACTTCGTTTCTAATTCTATCTCCTGGTTGAGTACCGAAGCCAAGATTGAAATCAATACCAATTCCTGAGACAAGGTGGCAATAACTCATAATTGTTCCAGAAGATGGAACCGGTGCATCACAGCCTTCAGAATAACCTGCTGCAGGCCCACATCCATCTATTGCTGTATTATTTCCATTCCATGCACAAGCATGAGTATGCTGAGATCCTAGGTTATGCCCTATCTCGTGGGTTAGCACTTCTACTGTCCAAGAATAACTAGGTACTGTGTTGTATGAAGTCGTGATAGCGCTATACCCAACACCATAGTAACTGTTGCAAAGTACATCGACATAAGCTACGCCTCCGCCCCCACTGAATCCTACAAGGTGGGCAAGATCGCCATTGTAGTTTCCATTCAATGTATTTCTAAACTGGGTAAGGTAATTAGACGTGCTAGGTCCTGTATATGGGTCAGGTAAATCCCAAATGACCAATTCACTTATGTTGAAGTCAATTGACTCATTGGCATAAAGGGTACTGACTTGATTGAACACTGCTGTAATGTAGTTTAATGTGGCTGTGGTAGAACCATAGGTATTGTAAATATCGTGATCGACCTCTATGTACATGTTTACACAATTATTCACATCAAAGACTACCTTCTCTTCGCTATTGCCTATAAAGTGATCTACATCATCTGTATCACAAGAGAATGTAGGTGGATCAATAACATCCTTGGTTTTGTATAGTATATAGTTGTCTTTGCTTTCTTGCTTTGCAAGGGTAAGTTGCTGGTCATTTTGCGAAATGAGGCCAACAATTTCATTTTTGTAAATACTGATAGATACCAAGGCATTGTGATCGTCACTCATGACTCCATAGTAATGTATTCCCCTATCTGCAGATTTGCCAATGAAAGAACCGTCACCCAATTTGAATATAGTCTTGTCAGTATAGATGTCATTCTCTATCAACAGTAGCTCAAGGGCAGATCCTTGAAAAGGAATGCTTAGCTTAAGCTGAGCAGGGTGGTCGGTATATATCTCCGTAGTTATTGACCTATCAATGCTTAAGACTTCATGATTAGTAAACCCTGTTAGTGTAGCATCTTTTTGATCTAAAGATAGGAGTGGGCTCAAGGCATTTTTTTTATTCAAGGACTCGAATTCTTGTTGATGTTTGTCCCAAAGTCCATGTTGAGCAAAAGCAGAACTGGAGAAAAGGACCAACAAAACAAAGGTAAAAATGGGGTTAATGTTTTTCATTGCTTTTTTTTTGAGGTAAATAAATATATAGAATACGTAAACTGTTTTGAGTAGTTATGAAACTCTAATACATACAATAAGAAGACCCATTAAGCATAGGCTTAATTTTGAATAGAAGTGCTTAAGACTTCCAACTTAAGCTATATAAAAATAAGAGACTGGTTATTGGCCAATTGACCAATTTCGATTTTCTAGCAACATACTCATGTTTTTAGAGTAAATAATCCTAGAATTGAAATTATCCGCTATGAACCATGAGTAATCAATATTCTATCGAATGTATATTCAAAGAAAACAATAATGTTAAATTTTGCTGTCAGGGTAAATACTGAAATTGTCAGATTTACAAATGGGAGAAATAACCTAATTAAAGTAAGGCTAACCTTGAACTTTACTTCTGTGCCTTGGCAATGAGATACGCAGCTAAGCAGACGAATAGGATGTTTGGCAACCACATACCTAAGGCAGGGTTCAGTGATAGGTTGTTGGCTATTGTCATGCTAAATCGCGAAACTAAGACAAACAAAGCACCGAGAATTACCCCAGAGGCTAGGTGAAAGCCAAGACCACCTCTGACCTTTCGAGATGCAATAGCTGCTCCCATCAATGTCAATATGATAATGGTAACCGGGTCGGCACTCCTCCTATGCAGTTCAATCAACATTGCTTGTGCAGTGTCCAGACCTCTACCTCGTTCTATATTGATAAATTCTCTTAAGTCTGTACTTGTCATGTTTTCCATGATCTTCTTATTTCTAACAAAGTCCGCAGGTGTCAGGTTAAGTGTAGTGTCCATCGTTTCCCCCTTTCCATTAACTAGAGTCTCCTTAAGCCCATTGAAACTTCGTTTTTCGTAGTCATGAAGGGTCCATACATTAGGTGCTTTTGCTAGTGTAATCTTTGCTGCCTTGAGCATGTACTTAAGCTGCATATCTTCATCGAACTGCTCAAACCTGAATGTCGTTCCAGTAGTGTCTTTTGACCTATAATATCTCAAATACACTTTCTCGTCCGGGTCTAGAAAGAAGTGAGTATTGTAGCCGAGTGACTTGGTCGAATTACTATTAATAAATTCCTGTTCGAAGTCATTCTTAATCTTAGTACTTCTTGGAATCACATAGTTATTGCCAATCCAAAGAAGAGATGCAAGAAAAGTCCCAGCAATCAAATAGGGTTGCAAAAAGCGATAGTAGCTCACTCCCGAACTTAATATTGATATGATTTCTGCATTCTTTGCCATCCTTGATGTGAAAAAGATCACTGAGAGCAAGGCAAAGAGTGGCCAAAGTAAGCCATTGATCCAGGGGATAAAATTGAGGTAGTATTCAAAAAGTACTCGACTTAAGGTCAGTTCTGGATTGAGCAATTTCTCGACCTTCTCACTAAAGTCAATCACTATAGCAATCATACTAATCAATAGAATAGTATAAAAGAATGTACCAAGGTACTTTTTGATGATATAGCGATCGAGTTTTTTAAACATCTAGACTATAACTTGGTCCTGAGCCTTGGTATTATATAATCCTTCCAACTCCCGAAAGTCCCTTCTTGTATTTTTTCTCTTGCGATGGTGACCAACTTGAGGTAGAATGTCAGATTATGAAGAGTTGCTATCTGTGCCGCTAGCAACTCTTTGACATGGAATAAGTGTCGCAAATATGCCTTAGAGTAAAATGAAGAAGTATGGTTTTCGAATGATGCATCAATTGGGGAGAAGTCATTTTCCCACTTTTTATTTTTCATGTGTATGACCCCTTCAAATGTGTAGAGCAGTCCATGTCTGGCATTCCTACTAGGCAGTACACAGTCAAACATATCAATACCTAAGGCAATGCACTCTAGGATATTCTCTGGAAGTCCGACACCCATCAGATATCTTGCCTTGTCTTCTGGTAAAATCTCACAGCAGACATCTGTCATGCCATACATATCTTCATGTGGCTCCCCTACAGAGAGGCCACCGATTGCATTGATTTCTGCTCCTTTTTCTGCAATATATTCTGCTGACTCTTTTCTGAGGTCTTTGTATGTACTTCCCTGTACTATCGGTGCTAGAGTCTGCTTGTAATCATATATAGGTTCTGTAGCGTTGAACTGATCAAAACATCTATCTAACCACCTATGTGTCCTTGCTATGGATCGTTTGGCATAATTATACTCGCATGGATATGGAGTACACTCATCAAATGCCATAATAATATCAGCGCCAATTATTCGCTGAATATCCATGATGCTTTCTGGTGTAAAAAAGTGTTTACTCCCATCGATATGCGATCTAAAGTGAACTCCCTCTTCTACAATCTTGCGCTGACCACTCAGTGAGTAGACTTGGTAGCCACCGCTATCTGTCAGTATTGGTTTGTCCCAATGAATAAATTTATGTAGTCCACCTGCTTGTTGGATTATATCAGTCTTTGGTCTGAGGTAGAGGTGGTAGGTATTACCCAATATGATCTGGGCTTTGACAGCATTCTCTAACTCAGCTTGGTGCAAACCCTTGACTGTCCCAAGGGTACCTACTGGCATAAAAATAGGTGTCTGTATATCTCCATGGTCTGTAGCTAAGATTCCTGCCCTAGCCTTCGATTGCTTATCTGTATGTTGTATCGTAAATTTCAAAATGCTATCGTTTGTTTCTGTCCATGTCCATGCGCAACATTGAACCAATCATAAATGAAAAAATAACTAAGGCTGTCCCTCCCTTACTAATGAAAGGAAGAGGAATACCTATCACTGGCATGATACCCATGGTCATACCAATATTGACAAATACTTGAAAAAATAAAATAGCTGCAATGCCATATCCATAGTATTTGATAAAATCGTTTTTGGATCGTTCTGCTAATACTGTAAGCCTTACTAATAAGATAAAAAACAGTATTAACACACCAAGAGCTCCTATAAAACCTTGCTCCTCACCCAAGGTACTGAAGATAAAATCGGTAGATTGCTCTGGGACGTAGTTTAGCTTTGTCATTGTACCTTCTAGAAATCCCTTGCCTAATACTCCACCTGACCCAATTGCTGTCTTTGATTGATTGACATTGTAGAGTGAGCCTTGTGGGTCACACTTATCTGGGTGCAACCATACATTGATCCTATCTTGTTGGTGTGGCTTCAAGATGGTATTATATCCAAAGTCCGAAGCAAAGGCAATACCTATAGCACTGAATGTTAATAACATAGTCAATACTACTGGTTGGATACGTTGTTTCATTGCTGTAAAAGCAGCAAACCCTAGAAACAATGCTACTAGAGACAATGTGATGATATACAAATCTACAAACCTTCCAAAGGCTATGGCAAAGAGGACTAATACAGCCCATATACCGAGAAAGACTGTTGATTGTTTTTGTTGGAATATCAATAAGAGCATGCCTCCTAGAATAAGGGCTGGTAGCATTGGTTGGATACCAAAGAGTAATGATCCTATGACTACTCCAATAAGTGCAAATAGGACAATGAACACAAGTGGATTCATACCAGCACGATAAAACACTATTGCTAGAGACGTGAAGACTAGGGCCGAGCCAGCATCTGGCTGCAACATGATAAAGAAGATTGGAATAGCTAAAATCCCTAACGCTATAACTAGATTTCTTATACTTTGAATATTGACATTGGCTAGTCCAAGGTAACTGGACAGCATCAGAATGGTTGTCCATTTTGCAAATTCTGAGGGCTGAAAACTAAAGCCACCTAAGCTGAACCATGAAGTGGCACCTTTGACCTCATTACCAAATATCAAGACAGCAAAGAGCAGAAATATCCCCACACCATAAATAATCCAGGAGAAGGAATTCCAAAACTTATAATCTACGATCAAGCCTATAAAGAATACTCCCAAGGCTACAACATAGTAAAACGAATTGCCACTAGTGAGAGCATCAATCAATGAAAATACTTCACTCTCTTGGTCACTATAGTTGACAGCTGTGAGCATCAACCACCCAATGAAGAGTAGCGACAGAAATACAGATAGTGTAATACCATCTATACTTGTTACACTAGCTTTTTGGGAATATGTTGACATCGGGACTGAGGGTTAAAGTAGCTCAGACTTCTCAATATCGTCCATCACAGGAATAGCACTTGGAAAATCTCTTTTGAGAGTAATGAGTAAGTTCTGAAGATCTTGCTTATCCTCGAATGCTCCGACCTTAAGTTGATAATATGGACTCGCATGCTTCCACTCATGAGAGAGCTCAGGGTACTTCTGTGAAAGCTTGGTGATTGCTGACTCCATATTTCTCCTATCAGTAGTGGTGACTACTTGTATTCTCCATGCTTTGAGAGAGATCTGTTGCTTTTGCAAAGAAGTGAATCTTGACATCAGTGATTGCACAGCGCTATCTTCAGAAAATGTCACTTGTGCATCGCCTTGGATAGCACACAGGACTAAACACAGAATCGGAATTATATACTTCATACAATGGCTATTGTCAAGAAATAACGAAAATAGTGATTATAGTTGTATCAACCCACTTGACTAAAAGCAAATATTGATACATCACCTCAGATATGACCCATGCAGTATCTACTAGCAGTAACTCTACCCTTATTAGCCAGAGATGAATTGCTAGTAAATACCCAAATGGTCAATGATAGCGCAAACTACCTACCGTGACACTGCTTGAACTTCTTGCCACTTCCACAAGGGCAAGGTTCATTACGTCCTACTTTCTTTTCTTCTCTTTTGAAGGTCACTGGAGCTTGTCTCTGAGCTTGTCCCGCTGAAGCTGCAGCGGCCTTTTGCCTAGCATAGTCTCTGCCAGCGCTTGACTTACTAAAGTCAGTCTTGTTGACTTTGGCTTCTTTGACATCCTCTGGCTTTGCTAGGAGCAATTTGCCTTTGAGCAAGTAAGAGCAGACATCTTGATTGATATTGAAAATCAGATTTTCAAACTGATTGTATGCTTCCATTTTATAGATCACTAGTGGATCTTTTTGCTCAAATGATGCTGACTGTACTGAATCTTTCAATTCGTCCATTGACCTCAAGTGATTTTTCCAGTTCTGATCTATAATCGCTAGCGCTATAGCCATTTCTAGATCTTTCATGATAGAGTCTCCCTCTGTATCTAGTGCCTTAGCTAGGTCTGCTGATACTGGTAGAGCCTTTTCTGATCCATCAGTAAATGGTATTGAAATTCTCTTGTATCGATGTCCTTCGTTCTTATGGACATTGTCTATGATTGGTAGTAAGACTTCCTTGATACTTTCACCCTTTCTTTCGTATGCTTCTAAGACTTGTTTTTGGTAAGTGGCAACAATGTCTTTGATTGATGCTTCATTATAGTAAGCTGCATCAAAGTCTGGGTCTACACCCAATGTAGAGACAGACTGTGTCATGAAATCATCGTAACTATATCCACCATCTTTTGCACCTTCGACTATTGACTCAGTATAAGACAAAAACATGTTGTTGAGATCCACTGAGAGTCTCTCTCCAGATAGTGCATTCTTTCTCTTAGTATAAATAGCTTCTCTTTGGATATTCATGACATCATCATACTCGAGGAGTCTTTTTCTGATACCAAAGTTGTTTTCTTCTACTTTTTTCTGAGCATTTCCTATAGACTTAGAGACCATATTATGCTGAATTACTTCACCATCCTTATGACCCATCTTATCCATCAAGCCAGCAATCCTCTCTGAGTTAAAGAGTCTCATCAGTTTGTCTTCTAATGACACATAGAATTGAGAAGATCCTGGGTCTCCCTGTCTTCCTGCCCTACCTCTCAACTGCCTATCTACCCTCCTACTATCATGACGTTCTGTTGCTACTATGGCTAGACCACCTGCAGCTTTGACTTCGTCTGTAAGTTTGATATCTGTACCTCTACCGGCCATATTGGTTGCAATAGTGACATTGCCTGGTCTTCCTGCTTCTGCTACGATATCTGCTTCACGTTGATGCTGCTTGGCATTGAGGACGTTGTGCTTGATATTCTTCAGTTGGAGCATCCGACTGAGTTTCTCAGAGATATCTACTGAGGTAGTTCCGACTAAGACTGGTCTTCCACCCTGTGTCAGTATTTCTATGTCATCTATAACAGCATTGTACTTCTCTCTAGCTGTCTTGTAGACTAAGTCATCCTTATCTTCTCTGACGATAGGTCTATTGGTAGGTATGACTACTACATCTAGTTTATAGATTTCCCAAAGCTCTCCTGCTTCTGTCTCGGCAGTACCTGTCATTCCAGATAGCTTGTGATACATTCTGAAGAGGTTCTGTAGTGTGATAGTAGCATAGGTCTGTGTGATGTCTCCAATCTTGACATTCTCCTTAGCCTCTAGTGCTTGGTGAAGTCCATCAGAGTACCTTCTACCTTCCATCATCCTACCTGTCTGCTCATCTACTATCTTGACTTGTCCATCTACTACGATGTACTCATCATTATTTTCAAATAGGGTATAAGCTTTGAGCAATTGGCTTACGCCATGCAGTCTTCTTGACTTGATGCTAAAGTCTGTGCTCAGTGCAGTGATCTCGTCTGTGAGCTTGACACCTTCTTCTATCTCTCGCTTTCTGAGTTCCTGCATCTCTAGCGTAATGTCAGGCATGACGAAGAACTCAGGGTCATTTTCATTATTAGATAGAAACATGACACCCTTTTCTGTCAGTTCTACATTCCTATTCTTCTCATCAATGGTAAAGAGTAGTGGCTCATCTACGACATGCATGTTTTTTGACTGCTCTTGCATGTAGAAGTTTTCTGCCTTTTGGAGCATTACCTTGGCGCCATCTTCACTTAAGAACTTGATTAATGGTCTATACTTAGGTAAGGCTTTGTATGCTCTGAGTAGTGCCATTCCTGCTTCTCCCTCTTCATGAGAGATACTTCCTTCCTTGAAGAGTTTTTTAGCTTCAGCAAGGTAAGCCGTTGCCAACTTTCGTTGAGCTTCTACGAGTCTCTTGACTTTTGGGTTGAGCTCTTGGTATTCTTGTTCTTCTTCTCCTTTCTCTACAGGACCAGAGATGATGAGAGGTGTCCTAGCATCATCGACGAGTACAGAATCCACCTCATCTATCATGGCAAAGTGGTGCTTTCCTTGTACTTTTTCTTCTTGACTTCTGACCATGTTGTCCCTCAGGTAGTCAAATCCAAATTCGTTGTTAGTCCCGTAGGTAATATCTTTTTTATAGGCTGCCTTTCTTCCTGGAGAGTGAGGCTTGTACTTATCAATACAGTCTACCGTCAAGAATAAAAATTCGAAGATTGGTCCTATCCACTCGCTATCTCTTTTGGCTAGGTAGTCGTTGACTGTGACGACATGGACACCTTGACCTGTCAATCCATTGAGGTAGGCAGGCAAGGTTGCGACTAGGGTCTTACCTTCTCCTGTCTGCATCTCGGCTATCTTACCATCATGGAGTACCATACCACCGATCAACTGCACATCATAGTGCATCATATTCCAAGTAATATCTCCACCTGCTGCCTTCCATGAGTTGGCCCATTGAGCCTTGTCTCCAGATATCGTGACATAGGTGTTAGCTGCAGCAAGGTCTCTATCGTGGTCTGTGGCCGTGACTTCTATAGTGGTGTTCTGCATGAATCTCCTTGCAGTCTCTTTGACTACTGCGAATGCCTCAGGAAGAATATCCTTGAGTACTTCTTCTAGATGGGTATCTCGCTGTTCTACAAACTTGTCTAGTTCGTTGTAGAGGTCTTCCTTAGCTATAAGGTCTTCTTCCTTAGCGATTTCAGCTTTGATATTATTGATGTCATCATCTATTCCTTTGAGATACTCAGCGATTCTTGTTCTGAATTCTAGCGTTTTGTTTCTAAGTTGGTCATTGGACAATGACTCGTAGCTCTTAAAGTGGTCGTTGATGATTGCGACGATTGGAGAGTATTCTTTGACATCTCTATCGTACTTAGTTCCGAACACTTTCTTTATAAAGTTGAACATGGTTTTCTTTTAAATTCTGTTGTATTTATAGACATAGTAAATAGTACACAAAGTATACCATAGGTAAATAACTGCCATTATGGCAAATGAGTATAACTGATGCTGCTATTTTTGCTTGTTTTTAGCATATTTTACTATCTGGTAAATATTTCTCTGACTTTTGAAATATTCCACTGTAAAGTACACTAGTGCAGGCACAAAGCTAAGAAGAAGAAAGGTCATTTTAAAGAAAGCAAGTGTAGTCATCCAATCTTCAATAAATGGAGAGACAACTAAGAGCTCTGCTATACTTAATATGATAAACATGATAACGCTAAATACGCAGCCTTTTTTGAGAGTTTCTGGGACTTGCAGGGCTCGATGGAGAGCTGTCTGTATGTAGGTCTTGATGTACAAGGTATTATTGCCATCTATTTTTACCAATTCTGAAAGAATGTAAAGTCCACTATCTACCTCATTGAGTTGGATAAGGCTACAGGCCTTCCTGTAGAGCAAATTATTGTAGACATTCTCTTCTCTAATATGGGTAATGTTGTTCTTGATGACCGAGGGGATCAGCTCTTCTGCGATGCTATTATATTTAGAGTATTCGCCAAGTTCGTGACATGCGATTGCATAATCGTACCAGATCTCCAACTGATCCTTGTAGTCTAGGTCTATGATGTCTTCGTATCTTCTTTCGAAGAATCTGACTTTCTCACGCCAACTCTTAGTCTCGATTTTGAGAAAATCAAAGTACGTAGATCGTTGATATGTTTGTTGTAGTCCTTTCACTAATTTCTTTTATCTAAGCCCCAAGAAAGTTTATTCCTGATGGTTTTCATAAAGCTTTGGTCCTTTAGACTGATCATCCTAGTGTCAAAGTCACCTTTTTTGATTGTTAAAGTATCACTTTTTGTTATGGTTTCAAATCTTGAATCCAATGTACACAAGAACGAGTCTGCCCTTCCTTCTACTTCTAATTTCAACTCCACCGTATCAGGGAGTACCATCGGCCTCACATTTAGGTTATGCGGAGCTACTGGTGTGATGACAATATTTCCCGATCCTGGATATACAATAGGTCCTCCACAACTTAACGAATATCCTGTCGATCCCGTTGCAGTACTGACGATTAATCCATCTGCCCAGTAACTATTTAACTCTTCACCATTCAGGTAAGTGTGGATAGTAATCATTGAAGATGTATCCTTCTTATGGATGGTAAAGTCATTCAAGGCATAGGGAAAGTCAGAAAACAATGGTCTATCACAATCGAGTCTGAGCATGCCCCTCCGTGCTATTTCAAACTGTCCTTCATGCCATTGGGCTACAGCTTCATTGATCTTGGTGTTCTCTATCGAGGATAGGAAGCCTAATCTACCAAGGTTGATGCCAAGTATTGGGATTGAGCCATCGCCTATCCACTTAGAAGCATTGAGTATCGTCCCATCGCCTCCCAATGAAAATAACGCTAAATACCCATCGCCTCTTGGGTTTGGGTCAGCCTGTATGTCATATCTTGTATCTAGCTGGTTAGCTGCTAGTAAGGTGTGATATTCTGGAGAGGTATAGATGCTATAGCCATATTGAGTCAGTGCTGTAGAGATCGTTTCTACATAGCTGAGGTCCCTTGGCTCCAGCCTTTGACCATAGATGAGTACTTTGTTAGTCGACATAAAAACAAAAATAGAGTTATTATTTCTAATAACTCTATCTCTAAAAAGTAGAATGTTATGTTTTTCTTACAAACTTGAATGTTTCTTAAGCACATGTGCCACTACTGGCTCATCATCTTGATTAGTCAGCATGTGTATCTTATAAAGCCCTCGTTCGAAGTTCTTCATGTTGATATAAAGATTGTTTGTAAATACTGGAATTCTCTTCAAGTAAAGTTTGTCTTGCTTGTATACCTCGATATACTCTATAATCTGATCAGTAGAGAATACAAGTTCGCTGTTAGTCTTCTTATAAGCTACTCTAGAGAAGTCAACAGACTCTGACTTTGTCATTACAGAAAAGTACAACTCATCAGAGTCATGCAGTATACTAGGCTTCTCAAATATTTTTTGGGGTGATGTGTTGACGGTAGGAGCTTGTGCAAAGCCTGTCATAGAGATTACACAAAGTACCATTGTAAACAATGTTGAAATTTTCATCTGGGTTTAATATTTAAGGTGTCATCAATCAATCTCATCCTAAGATGAACGGTAAATGTAACACAATAAAAACACATTACAAATATATTTAATGTGTTTTTGTCTATTTAGTAGTGGATTACAGCACAATCAATACCGCTCATCAGCAACATAAGGCAGCTTCTGCATGCGGATTACCTCTAGACTTGGGAAGTCAAAGTCCAAGACTATCTTGCCAGTAATCAAGTAGACTCCTTTTCCTCTGAATGGATATCTTGCCATACTTGGCGGAAAGTGGGTAGTATCAAAGAAGTGGCCTTGCTCGTCTAGCCAAGTACCAAAGCTCATCAGCTTCTTGGTGGAGGTCGTCACATGCTTCCTTGCGACATAGTAGCCAAGCATATTGACAACCTTGCCAGTATACTTCTTCATATCAGCACAGTAGATATGGGCTGGTGGTGTCTCTGCAACAAGGTCAAATGGTGAGCAAAGCGGAAAGCCTAACAATTCTATCTCGTCGAAGGCTTGCTCATGCCTACCCTCTTCTAGCACTGGAAGGTCGTACTGCTCTGATGCCGCTTGGAAGAGTCTTGCGGTGTTATTCTGCTGCTTGGCAAGTGGATTATGGACTGCATTCTTCTCCCACATGAGTTCGTACTTATTCTGCTCTGTAAAGCGAAATGCTCCGATGCGTATCAATATCTCTAACTGCTCTCGTGATATAGTGACTCTGGAGACGAACTCCTCTAGGCTCTCATACTCGCCATTGTCCTGCCTCTCTTGGACGATGGCTCTAGCTACCTTCTTCTCTAATTCGGAGATATGAATAAATCCAATGTAGATTGTCGTGCCATAGAGATTAGTGAGATTGGTACTATGGTTGACACAGGGTGCCTCGATGGTAGCACCGGACATCCTAGCCTCATGGACGTAGAGCTCAGTATTATAAAAGCCACCAAAGTTATTAATCACTGCTACCATGAATTCTATCGGATAGTAGGTCTTGAGATAGAGACTCTGGAAGGACTCCACAGCAAAGCTAGCCGAGTGAGCCTTACAAAAAGAGTAACCACTAAAGCTCGCTATCTGCCTCCACACCTCAAGGGTCAAGTCATCGGGGTAGCCTCGTTCCTTACAATTTCTAAAATACTTCTCTTGCAGTCGCTTGAATGTATCAGAGGTCTTCTTCTTACCTGTCATAATCCTACGGAGTACATCTGACTCATCAAGGTCTAAGCCGGCAAAGTGGTGGACGATCTTCATCACATCCTCTTGGTAGACCATCACGCCAAAGGTCTCTCCCAAGTGCCGCTCAAATATCGGATGAATATAGGTAAAGGACTCGGGGTTGTGGTAGCGGTGGATGTACTCTCGCATCATCCCAGACTTAGCCACTCCTGGTCGGATGATAGAACTAGCCGCTACTAGGTGGATATAATTATCACAACCAATCTTAGTCAGTAGACCACGCATAGCAGGAGACTCTATATAGAAGCAACCAATGCACAGACCTGCCTTGAGTCTTGCCTTGACATTAGGATCTTCTTTGATCTCCGCTACATTGTGGATATCGACTGACTTTCCCTGGTTACTGGCTACGAGTGATACGGCATCCTTGATGTGTCCAAGACCACGCTGACTCAAGATGTCATACTTGTGAAACTCCAGATCTTCGGCTCCATACATGTCAAAGTGGACTATCGGAAATCCCTTGGGCATGAGCTGGAGTGCTGTGTGATAGCTGAGTGGTCGTTCGCTGATGAGGATACCTCCTGCATGGATACTGAGGTAATTGGGAAATCCCTCTATCCGCTTACCATACTTAAAGATGAACTTGGCATACGGGTGGTGCTTTTCGCTAGCAAGTGGCTCGTGGACGATGGTGTCGATGTCTTTTTTGGGTAGACCAAAGACCTTGCCTAGCTCGCGGATGATGGACTTGCCCTTGAAGGTATTATAAGTGGCAAGCAAGGCGGTATGCTCCCGGCCATAGCGCTTGAAGATATAATCGGTCACATCATCTCTCTCATCCCACGAGAAGTCTATATCAAAGTCTGGTGGCGAACTCCGATGCGGGTTGATGAAGCGTTCGAAATAGAGGTCTAGTTCCATTGGGTCTACATCGGTGATATTGAGATTATAGGCTACGATAGAGTTGGCCCCGCTACCACGACCGACATGGTGGTAACCTACCGAGTGAGCATAGCGTACGATATCCCAAGTGATCAAAAAGTAGGGCGAGAAGCCAAGCTTGTCTATGACCTTGAGCTCTGACAGCGTCCTGTCCATAGCTTTTTTATTACGAGGCCCGTAACGACGGATGCAACCACTGACGCCTAACTTGTTGAGTAGGGTCATATCATCTTGCTTACTCCCTGTGAATGTCTTGCGATTATTCGTCTTGGCCTTAGGCATGTCGAAGGTACAATTGTCGAGTAGTTTGGTCGTATTAGCCAGTATCTCTGGGTATTGTTGGTAGATTTGCTTGACTTGGTCAGTAGTGTAGCAATACTCTGAAGCGTTGGCGCAGTACTTGTCATCTAGTTTGCCAAGTACAGTATTAATATCGATACAGCGGAGTAGCTTATGTGTCTTGTAGCCATCTCTATCTGCGAATGTAATCGGAGCAAAGACGACTAGCTTATGCAAGAAGTTCTTTAGGTAAGAGGTGTAGAGCTTATTGACTTCTGTGGGTCTGACACCGATGTATTCATTGTCACGCAAGTGGTTGATCCCCTTGGGTATAGAGCGGTAGATAATGTAGGCATTGTCTAGGTGCGGTGCCTCCGTGGGAAGTAGCTCCTGCTGCAAGGAGGCTTGAGTGAGGATGTCGTTGAGTTCTTTGATCCCTTCTGCATTCTTTGCTATCCCAGTATAGAGGTACTGGCTATGGTCTATCTTTGAGGATGTCGGATCGGCAAACTGTCGAAACTCTATTCCGTAGATGGGTTTGACACCATACTTCTGACAGGCACAGTAGAATGCATAGCTGCTCGAGGTATTGTTGATGTCAGTCAGTACCATGGCTGTAGCTCCTGCCTGACTAGCCAGTATTACTAGGTCTTCGGGTGAGAGAGTACCATACTTGAGTGAGTAATAAGAGTGGGATGCCAAATACATAGTCGAATTATACGACTAATATATGTTGGTTTTTTCGTCTATTGTAGTTTGTAAGTAGTTTTTAACTCATCATCCATTACTTAATAAGTATACCCTTGCATTTAAATGTTAGATGACTATCTCTATCTGACAAGCCTACTACCCTCCTACTCTATCGTAATCTCATCAGCAAATATCCAACACTTACCACCTGCTCCTTTGTGATAGTCTGGGCATATACCAAGTGTCTTTCCTACTACCTTGATATATCTCGCCTTGAAGTCTCCATGTACTGTAAAGTCTGCTATGATTGTTCCCTTATCCTTTGGAGTAATCTGAGTAGTTGTCGTCGCTAGCTTGTGAAACTTCTTTCCATTCTTAGCATAGTAAAACTCTACTTCTGATGGCATAAAGATCCAGCTATTCTCATCTTGGAGGAAGTTGATACTTATCGTCGATAGTGCTTTTTGCTTTCCAAGGTCAATAGTTGCTATAAAATCCACTCCTTCATACCCTTGCCATGCCCCAGTTCGGTAATCATTGCCTCCTTTGATGTAATCTATGAGTGCCTTATCTCCGCCTGCCGCATAGTGATTGCCATATTGGGTCTCAAGCTTGATAGTCCTATCTTCTTCCATTTTTAGGAAACTGCTGCGAGCTGTTTTACTATCGATATGCCCAGGCTTAGAAGCCCAAACTTCTAGTTCGGCATCTGAAGTAATCCTGATGGGTTGGGTATACTCCCGAATTTCTCCTTGGTTGATAGTATACTTGATCTGAGCATCAGGTGTAATAGTAGAGAGTACGACTTCAGTCTGTCCAAAGAATGCCTTGCTCCCACTCATGACCGCTGGCACTGCGACTATTGGCATAGATTCAATCTTACTGACTGGTCTGTCAGTAATTGCCTGGCTAAATCGAGTGTTCGGTTCTGGCGACATGGTGATGTCTAGATTTCCACCATTGAGAATGTCGCTATGTGTGACGTAGGTCTTAGAGTAGTCTGTTCCGTTGAGTTGCATAGTTGCAATGTATGGGCTGGAGTCCTGATTATTCTCGGCGTTGATGGTAAATGTCTTTCCATTCTCAAGGTGAATAATTACGCTATCTAACCAAGGCGAACCAAGTACATAGTCTTCACTGCCTGGTGTCACTGGGTAGAAACCCATAGCACTCATGACTAACCATGCAGACATTTGACCACAATCTTCATTGCCAGAATAACCATCAGGTTGTATGGAGTAGAGTTCGTCCATAATCTGTCGAGTGAGTGCCTGTGTCTTGTGACTCTCACCGCAGTAATTATACAGGTAGGCAATGTGGTGACTTGGTTCGTTGCCATGGGCATACTGACCAATTAGTCCAGTAATATCTACCTGGTGTCTTCCTATAGTTTCACTCTCTGCAGCAAATAGGGCATCAAGTTTTTGGCTCAAGCCAATATCTCCACCTATCAATTGCTTCCAACCCTCGATATCTTGAGGGACGTAGTAGCTGTATTGCCAAGCATTAGCCTCAGTGTAGTTAAAGTTGACCTCTGCAGGGTCAAATGGGTGAAACCATCTGTTATTCAACCTAGCTCTCATAAATCCTGTCTCTGGGTCTAGCACATTTTTATAGTATTGACCTCTTTGGAAATATTCTTGTGCTATCGATTTCTTACCCATCTTTTGAGCCATGACGGCTATAGTCCAGTCATCGTAGGCATATTCTAGGGTCTTTGAGACACATTCGGCTTCAGCCTCTCCTGGGAGAAATCCTGATGCAATATAATCAGGGATACCAAGTCTCTGAGCAGTTGCACTTGCCATCATTGCCGTCAATGCTAGTTCGGCATCAAACCCCCTGATACCCTTGATATAAGCATCGCTAATCACTGGCACTGCATGGTATCCAATCATACATCCCGTATAATTTCCAGCTAACTCCCACATTGGCAGCCTCCCTCCTTGCTTATATTGATTCAGAAATGTGTTGACAAAGTGGGTTGTCCTCTCCTGATCAATAATGGTATAAAGTGGGTGTGTAGCCCGATATGTATCCCAAAGTGAGAAGATAGTATATTGCTCATGTCCAAGTCCTGCATGATGGATTGCTAGGTCAGTGCCAAGGTATCTACCATCCACATCGCTGAATAGGTTTGGTGCTATCATTGTATGGTATAGTGCTGAATAAAAGACCACTAACTTGTCTGAATCTGACGAGGTTACTTCTATTTTGCCTAGCACCTTCTGCCATGCGGCTTGATTTGCTGTCACCGCTGCTTCAAAATCCCAACCAGCAAACTCAGTTTCAAGGTTCTGCCTAGCCCCAGCTATATCCACAAAAGAAATACCAACCTGAACCATCAACGGTTTGTCACTTGGTGCAAACGTCAATGCAGACCTTATCGCCCTGCTATTTACCTCTTGTACTGCTGCGGACATCTGACCGTCCACTTCTAATTCTGTTGACTGGATTACTCGGTTAAACTTGATTGAGAAATGCAGTTTTTGATCTTCAGCCCATGCCTTGGAATAGCGATAGCCTTCTATTTCTGTTTCACTTACTTGATGGAAGTATGATTCAGTAACCATGTCTCGATGGACTAAGTCTAGCATGACCTTCTGCTCAATCCCAATTGGAAAGGTATATCGGTGTAAGCCTGTCCTTAGTGTAGTGGTCAACTCAACATCAATAGCATAGTCTTCAAGGTGTGTCTTGTAATATCCTGCTTTGGCGACTTCTTTATCTTTATTGAATGGTGAACTATAGCCTGGCCGACCATCAGCCCCATTTTGAAACTGTGTCTCTCCTGTGAATGGCATCAACAAGACATCTCCATAGTCTGATACTCCAGTCCCACTCAAATGAGTATGACTAAATCCATATACTACACTATCTGTATAATGATATCCACTGCAGCCATCCCAACCTACTAACCTCGTATCTGGACTCAACTGTACCATCCCAAACGGCATTGTAGGACCAGGGAAGGTGTGTCCATGACCACCTGTTCCTATCAAAGGGTCAACATAGTCTACAGTAGTAGTCTGAGCCTTTACTACCTGACTACACAACACTATCATCAAGGTAAGAATGGAGATGTTTTTCATGAAAAAGATCTTGTGTATTCCAAACTTAAGAAAAATAATTGCTTGGCCATCCTTGTAACTTTTGATATCTCAGCTGCGTACTCTTCACAAAACAAGCAACATTATGAAAAATATTATCAAAACTCTACTTATCCTATTCGGCTTCACGCCAACATTTGCTCAAGAAAATTATAGTTTCAATGAAGTCTACCCAATCACTGATCAAGGTATGATTACAATGCTAACAAATGATGCAGACATCACAATAGTCGGCACTGACAGATCAGATGTCTTAATCAAAGTAGAACGCCAAGTCATTGGTAAATATTGGACCAACAAACCCTTCGAACTACAGGTCATCCCTACAGAAGTTGGGCTCGCTATCTCAGACATTGCAAACCAAGACGAAGAACTTAATTATTCAATTTCAATCAATGGTGAAGTCAATTATACCATAGAACTAGAAGTGCCATTGAATACTAGACTGACTCTAAATGGTGAAGATGATGACTATACTATCAGCAACATTAATAATGAAATTACCATAGTCAACCAGGATGGTGATATACACCTCAATCAATGTATCGGAGAGTCAATTACTATCAAGACTGATGATGGTGGTCTTGACATGGAAAACTGTATGACCAACCTAATTTATAACACTACTGATGGAGACCTAAATGCGAAAGACTCGTCATTTGAAATCCTAACAGTTGATGTTGAAGATGGCAATATCGACCTCCAAAACACTACCTTGACCACTGCTACTCTTAATACTGAAGACGGTAACATTAAAGTAAGTGGTAATACGACTCCCGACGCAAGGCTCAATATTCATAGCGAAGATGGCTATGTCTCTATGCAGGTAGCAGAATTCTGCGGGCAGGTGATCATCAATCACGAGGATAGTGCATTCAATTATGCTGAGGCAAAATACTTGGTCAAGAATCAAACAGATGAAACAAAACATATCGATACGACATGCGAAGGAAACGGAAGAATTCTAATCAAAACAGAAGACGGCAAAGTAAGCCTACTATAATCAAAACAGTTTCCTAGTGATTAAAAGCCTATAGTGAATGACATTGCTATGGGCTTTTTATTATTCAGCTATATACCTCATTGCTTTTTCTAATTCTTCTTTATTGAGTTTGTAGTCAGCTGCGTCTACTTCCCTAAAAGCAAAATCCTACAACTCTACTTATCGATTCGGAGAAAGTCTATAGTGTTAAACATCAGTTAATCGTAAGCTTGCTGACAACTCAAGACCCCTAACTCCGTATAGATTTACATTACATTTTTTGTAGCTTCGCAATTCATATATATCTACAAAGCGAAATACTCATTCAAGCATATCAAACTATGAAGTTCCTATCTACTGTATTCAGCCTTATTCTCGCCTTTTCTTTGTCTGCTCAGATTTTGACTCCAGTCAAATGGGATATCTCTGCTGAGCACCTTGAAGGTGACGAGTTTATGTTTATTTACAGAGCTGATATTGACGAGGGATGGAATGTCTACTCTCAATTTACTGACGAAGGAGGACCTGTCCCTACAACGATTACTTATACTGACGAAGCAGCATTCGAAAAACTAGGTAAAGCCAAGGAACTAGGTAAGAAGAAAACAGGTATTGACCCATTGTTTGATATAAATGTTACCAAGTTCACATCCAAGAGACCATTTATCATTCGCCAGAAGGTCAAGGCAATTGACTATTCTAAACCAATGACAGGTGAACTCGAGTACATGACTTGCGACGACAAGAGGTGCCTACCTCCTGATTTTGTAGAGTTTTCTTTTGACTTAAAGTCAATAAAAGGTGGTGATACAAGTGGCGCAATTGGTGCTGTGTCTGGGATAGATGCAGCTAATACCGATGACTCACACTCGGAGATGCCTCCAAAAGGTGGGATGCTCAATCCAGTATCTTGGGACATTAAGGTGGTAGAGAAAGGTGGAGTATTTGACCTTGTCTACACAGCCACCATGGAAAAAGGCTGGAATGTCTACTCACAATATACCGAAGAAGGCGGTCCACTGCCTACAGCAATTACCTTCGAATCTACTGACGGTTTGACGTTTGTTGGCGAATCTACTGAGGTCGGCCATAGAAAAGAAGGGCCAGACAAACTCTTCGATGGTGCTAATGTGATCAAATTTCTTGATGACGAACCCTTTACAATAACTCAGACGGTCAAGGTGGCAGACAAGTCAGTTGCTTATCCAGGTTACTTATCTTATATGACTTGCAATGATAAGACATGCCTACCTCCGACTGATGTAGAATTTAGTTTTGACTTTGCCAATCTGTCTTCAGCAATCCCAACGGCGGCAAATGGTAGTACTTCTGCTGACAAAGCAGCTCCTACAGATGGTAAAATATTAGATCAACGAATTCCTTCCATATTCTCTACCTACTCTAATCCAAAAGCAGACTGTGGTGGAGACGAAGTAGAAGAGAGTAGCAGTATGTGGGGCATATTCATCGGTGGATTCTTGGGTGGATTATTAGCAATCCTACTCCCGTGTATCTTCCCAATGATCCCGATCACCGTAAGTTTCTTTACTAAGGATACTAAGCGAAAAGGATGGATGAATGGACTTATCTATGGTCTATCAATCATTGTAATCTTCGTATCAATCGGATTGGCAGTTACGGCCTTACTTGGACCAGAAGCCCTGAATCGACTCTCTACCAATTGGATAGCTAATACGTTGTTTTTCTTGATATTCATCGCCTTTGCTTTTTCATTCTTTGGCTACTTTGAGATTGCCTTGCCGAGCTCTTGGTCAACTAAGAGTGATCAGATGGCCGATAAAGGTGGATTGATTGGAATCTTCTTTATGGCATTCACATTAGCGCTAGTCTCTTTCTCCTGTACAGGACCTATCATTGGAACAGCTCTAGTACAAGTAGCATCGAGCGGTAGCTACATTGGTCCTTTTATGGTGATGCTTGGATTTTCTACTGCACTAGCCTTGCCTTTTGGACTTTTTGCAGCCTTCCCAGCTTGGTTGAATTCACTGCCTAGGTCTGGGTCATGGATGACTACCGTAAAAGTGGTACTTGGGTTCTTAGAGCTTGCATTGGCACTAAAATTCTTGTCTGTAGCAGATATGACTAATCACTGGGGACTCCTCAGGTACGAGTTGTTCTTAGGACTATGGATCCTGATTTTTATCGGACTAGCACTCTACCTCATGGGTATTATCAGATTCCCGCATGATGGTCCACTCAAGATAAAAGATATCAAGCCTGGAAGATGGTTGGGCATCGCAGCGACATTTGGATTAGTGGCATATCTAGCGATGGGCTTCACGATTAATCCTAAGACAGGAAGTTATAATACGCCAAGTTTGACTAGTGGGCTTGCACCACCATCACACTACAACTTCTTCAATCCATCACCTGAAGTAGACAAAACAATCAAGGCTAAGTATCCATCATATACCAAGTGTGCTAATAATATCAATTGCTTTAAAGACTACTACGACGGTATCGCTTACGCAAAAGAAGTAAACAAGCCAGTATTTTTGGATTTTACAGGATATGGTTGTGTCAATTGTAGAAAGACAGAAGAGCATATCTGGGTAGTTGATAAGGTTAGAAACAAGTTGAATGATGACTTTGTCCTAGTATCACTCTATGTAGATGATGATGAGGCACTTGACGAATTGCTTTATGCAGGAAAAGAGAGTGATTACAAAAAACTTAGAAACGTAGGTAACAAGTGGGCTGACTTCCAGATCACTAACTTCCAACAAAACTCACAACCGCTATACATCATCATGAACACTAAAGAAGAAGTCATGTCTGCTCCTAGAGGCTACAAAGAAGGTGTAGATGCTTATGATGAGTTCTTAGAGTGTGGGCTTAAAGCTGCCATGTAGCAAAGGTGCATTCCATTTGACATGAAAAAGAGCTGGAACTATCCGTTTCTTTTTCATGTCGAATATTCTCTATTCATCATAGCATCCATATTGGGTTCTCTATCGGATTAAATTGTAATTTTAAGGTCTAATACCCAATATTATCAGCAACATTCACTCAATACTCAAAGATACCTTTGGTTATTCCACATTTAGAGGAGCCCAAGAAGAAATCATAGAACTGACCCTATCAGGTAAGGATAGTTTAGTGATCATGCCTACTGGTGGTGGTAAGTCGCTTTGCTACCAGATACCAGCTCTAGCATTCAAAGGTTTGACTCTAGTGATATCTCCTCTAATTGCTTTGATGAATGATCAGGTTTCTGCTATGAAGCAACTCGGTGTCAAGGCAGAAGCAATGCATAGCAACCATGACCAAGCGACTATCTCACAGATAGAATACGATATCAAGCAAGGAGAGCTGACCCTGCTCTATGTCTCTCCAGAACGGCTCATGACACCCCACTTTCAAGACTACATACGTCAGCAGAATATCTCACTAATAGCCATTGATGAAGCTCACTGTGTCTCTGTATGGGGTAATGACTTCAGACCAGAATATGTCGCCCTTGGAAGACTGAAAGAGCTATTCCCACAGGTGCCAACTATAGCCTTGACGGCAACAGCTGATGCTTCGACTCAGCAAGACATTATCAAACAGCTCAATCTTAAAGATGCCCACCTCTCCCTCAGTTCGTTCGAAAGGACTAATATCACCACCTATTGTAAGCCAGGGCAGAAAAGAATAGAGCAAATACTCTCCTTTGTCCAACAAAAACCTAGAGAATGCGGGATAGTGTATTGTCTAAGCAGGAAGAGCACAGAAGCGGTAGCCAGTAAGTTAGCCGCAAAAGGCATCAAAGCAAGAGCCTATCACGCTGGTCTACCTGGCAATGAGAGAAGTGACATCCAAAGGAAGTTTCAGGATGATGAAGTACATGTAATCTGTGCTACGATTGCCTTTGGTATGGGTATTGACAAACCCAATATTCGATGGGTTATCCACTACAATATGCCTAAGAATATCGAGGGCTACTACCAAGAGATCGGCAGAGCAGGTAGAGATGGAGAAGAATCTGAGGCATTACTCTTCTACTCTTGGGGTGACAAGCTCAATCTCCAAAAATTCATCGATGACAGTCCTGCACAGTCAGCATTTAAGGAGGTACAGACAATAAAGTTGGACAGGATGTGGGATTACGCTACTTCCGCTAATTGTCGGACCAATACAGTGCTCAACTACTTTGGAGAGTATCGAGAAGAGGCCTGTGGTCACTGTGACAACTGTATCAATCCTCCGACTACCATTGATGGCACCAAATATGCTCAGATGGCCCTATCCGCAATCATTAGGACTAATGCCCAAGTTGGTATCGGTATGTTAGTAGATATCCTTAGAGGCTCATTCAAACAGGAAATCCGGATGCAAGGCTATGACCAAATCAAAACTTATGGCATAGGTCGAGATCTCAGCTTCTTGGAATGGAATCACTATGTCACTCAATTCATCAATCAAGGTCTCATCCAACTTGATGTGACTGACCACTCTAAACTTAAGCCTACTCCGCTAACTGCCTCCGTCCTCAAAGGAGAAAAACAAATAGATATCACTGTCTATAAAAAACAAGACTATACAAAGCCTGCTAAGAAAGAAAAAGTCATTCTCAATGCCTTAGATCTAGATAAAGACCTCTTCCAAAAGCTCAGATCATGGAGAGCCGCTAGAGCCAAAGACATGAATGTACCTGCCTTTGTCATCTTCGGGGATCGGACACTGAAGCATCTAGCATCTGATGTACCCAAAACTAAAGCAGCATTGCTAGGGATAGAAGGAATCGGCAAGGTCAAGTTAGAGAAGTTTGGTGATGAGTTGATTGACATTATAGACGGTCATAGTTGATAGGCTTTCTTAAACGTTTCTAGTAGTTCAATATGTCCTGCGTAACACAATACAACAAAAACGGTATAGAAATGCAAAATTTAATTCTGTTTAAATGAAACGTGTTACTTACATTTGAACGTTCAGCAACTTCCGTTTAAACAACTTCCGTTTAAACAAACATTTTAAACTAAAAAATTGAACAATGAAAAATATGATATTTTTCATTGCTAGTACCGTCATGTACTTAGCAATGATATGCAATAATCTTAATGCCCAAATTGACATTAGCCTTAACAGCGATTGTGAATGTTATACATTTATTGATGCTTGTGGAGGTCAAGAACTTGATCTTACTAATTCAGATACAAAACACTATGTTTTAAGGGGTGGAGAGCCTTGGTGTAAAGAGATTACTCTAGACCGAGATGGTAGGTTTTGCCCAGGCAACTTAATATCTGGTTACTTGCAGCAGCAAACCTCTATAAGTTCAGGCAATTTCGAAGTCAATGATACTAGTAGGTGTACGATTCAACTGTTTCAAACTCTTCCGACTACAGGTAAAATTAATGGTCAAAATTTTAGAGGATTGAGAACACCGGGAAATGGAGACATATTGACATATTACGGACTTTCTGAACACGAAGTTGAATTAAATTCTGTAAATAGCCCTGATATTAAACTATGTCCAAGTGACGAACTTACATTATCTATTCCAGGTCTCTCTTTTGGTTACCCAGATAGATGTTTAAAGGTTGATGTCTTCGATTTAGATGGTAATTTACTTGCTTTTGACTCCACAAGAACCACCAGTAATGATATAAATTTGACCCCTATAATAAATGACTTACCGGCTGGAGGTCCATATGTCTTAAAGTATGGATTCTGTTGTGATAGTTCTAGCAATAACAATTGTAGTGTAAGTACAACGAAACATATTTACATATCAGCAGAAAACAACTTATCTTATGATAGTTATGTAACAGTGGGTTTTGCACCAAATACTTCAACTGTAGTACCAGCAACATCTCCACCAGGCACTCAAATGACAGGTGGTGTTGATACATTCGATCTTCTTTTTAATCAATTCAAGTTTACATTCTATAATGTAGAGTATAATTCAAGCTCAGAGCTTAGTTACACTTTGGTTGATAGAAATTGTGATACTGGTAATCAAGGTAACATTATTATACCTGAGACAACTGTAAATATTTCTAACATGTTTATCATTGGACCATTTTCTATGACTGTACCAGATAATATTGATTGCCAATGTTATAGGCTCGATATCAGTTATGATGATGGTTGTGATAGTGGAACAGTTACAGACAGTTATTACTTCCAAGAAGGTAAAGATTGTTCTGTTATGACACTTCAAGATAATGACTTAGTCTATAAAATCTCTGACGCTGAGGACAAGATAGCAATTGTTCAAAATCCAATAATGAATGATTTGATTTTGGATATCTCGCCGTCCTTAATTAATTCTAATGGAGTTTTGGTCATACAAAATTCAAAAGGACAAACTGTTATTCATCAAAATATAGAGTTAAGTAGTACAAAAACAAGTGTGCCATTTAATGAACTAGTTAGCGGTTTTTACTTGTATTTTATTGAGGTTAATGGCAAAATTTATTCTGATAAAGTAATAAAGCTCTAGTTTAAACAAGTACCTCACTTTATCTCAAAAATAGATTAGGTGAGGTACTTTATTTTAATTTATATGATTCAAAAATGCCAAATATTTATACTTGTTCTATTCATTGGTCAAAGCTTTTGTCTCTTTGGGCAAGATAACCTTATTCCCAACCCAAGCTTTGAATCTTTTTATGATTGTGACTACGATCTTTATGCAGCTGATATTAAAACAGTCATTCATGACTGGACAGCTAGAAGTACTTCTCCTCGTTATTTCAATCTGATTTGTACTGACGACCCATTGTCTGATTACTATATTGATTACAGTTTCTGCAACCCACAAGATGGTAATGGATATGTAGCTACGGTACTAGATCCGTGGATAAACTCGAACATCTATGATCATCGAGAATATCTCCAAGTCAACTTGCTTGACACATTGCATGCCGGCATTCCGTACCTGCTATCCTACTACCTGACGATACCGTTTGATGACGAAACACCTCTCTCGCATTATGGGGTCTACTTTTCGGATGAATTTGTTGAAGAAGACGTAATTCCAGGCATTCCTTTTGAGGCTATCATCCTAGATGCTCAAATAGAACTAGATACTATTCCAGATTTGTCATTTGGAGTTTGGAAAAAGTTTATACATTGCTACATTCCAACAGAAGATCACACGGTTATGACGGTAGGAGTCTTTGAAGAGGCAGAAAACATTCTTGGATTAGAAAATATTACATTCTCCCATACTTTTGTAGCCTATGATAATTTCTTTCTTGCCGAAATACCTGACAGTCTCTCTTTAACTATACCCAATGATACTATTTGTGTTATGAGTTGCTTTGAGCTTTCTTGTAATCACTCAGGATTTGAGCCAGAGATCAGTTGGGTTTTACCTGGTAGTGACATACTTACTAGTTCTGATCCTACTCTTACAGTATGTTATGATACACCTGGTACTTATGACATCAATGTAGATGTATCTCATTGCGGTGGTTCGTTTACTGAGACATTCACCAATGCCATCACTGTATTGCCAGCTATTGACCATAGTCCTATTAGTGATTTTTCCGCTTGTATAGAAGATCTTGTTGCTATAGAGTTACCGTCAGAGTTTTCAGTTGTGTGGAACGACAACTCATCTCTAAATACTCAGTACTTAGACTCAGCGGGTCAATATCACTACAGTCTCAGTGATGGATTTTGTGAATTTAGAGACACCTTTATATTCTCTTATGACATTATTCCTACATTGAATTATATAGAGTTCTTCTCTTGTCCTAATGATAGTCTCTTATATGACGAAACCTATCTTACCTCAGTAGGAACATACTACGATACTTTACATAGTAATTCTGGTTGTGACTCCATCTACAATGAAATACTCTATACCTATTTTGATGATAATCTAATTTATCAAAATGACAATATTATCTGTCAAGGCGAACAAATAGAAGTTACGATAGAGGGAGATGTGGAGTCTGTAATCTGGGAAGATGATACTATACAAAACTCTAGAATATTCGATTCTGCAGAGAGTATTGGCATATCTATCACTTCTCAGAACGGCTGTCTTTATTCTGATACCATCACAATATCGGTACTAGAGCCACCAACTGTAGTTGGCAATAACTTAGAGAACATCTGGTACTCCAATACTCTCTACTTAGAACCCGTGTATTCAGCTAGCGTCGTCTCTTATACTTGGAGTCATTCACAATATTTAAGTTGCTCTGATTGCCCAAGTCCTCAAATTATAAATCCTATAGACACATATTATACTATTGAAGTTAAAGATATCAATGGCTGCGTTGCCAGCGATACAATCAAGGTTACATTTGCGAAAGCGGTTCTCTTCGTGCCTAATTCTGTGAGTACTCTAGGAGATGAAATCAATTCTTCTTTCTTCCTACAAAGTGATGTAGATATGCTCTATTCACTTTCTATTTACGATAGATGGGGTAACAATGTGTATAGCAAGTCAAACTGTATAGCTAATCAAATAAGAGATGGTTGGACCCCAATACAAACGGAGGCAGGTGTCTATGTCTATCATATCGAATACACTGAAAATACAATCGAAAAAAACCTCATCGGTGATGTGACAGTAATCAAGTGACCTTTAATGTTTATTTCATCAGTTATATTGACGAAATTCTGGATCTAGGTATACTTCATTTACACCTAGATTGATAGTTTTGCATCTTATATAGTAAAAAGCCCTATGCTAAACCATATCGCCTCTGCCCTAACTCTAATCTGCCTCTTAAGTGGGTGTACAAAGAAAGCTTTTGATCTCTCTCAATACGACCAACAACTCCTAGATACTGTTTTCGTAACTGCACCACGGGATATCAATGTGTCTAAAAACAATCCTTATAGAACAACAACCCAAAGAACAATAGACTTGCTCCATACCAATCTAGAACTGAGTTTTGATTGGGAAGCTGAGGCCGTAATTGGAGAGGCTACTTTGGATTTAGCACCGCTTTTTTACCCAATTGAAGAAGTTATGCTTGATGCTAAAGGCTTCGACATTCACAGTATTTCCATGAACTCTAAAGCACTTGAATATGACTATGATGGTCTTCAAGTCACAATATTTCTAGATAGAAAATATACTAAGGCAGAGACTCTTACCATTGCAATAACTTACACTGCACATCCGAGTGCAACGGAGCAAAACAGTACAGCCATCACTTCAAACAAAGGTCTCTTCTTCATTGACCCAAAAGGCATTTACCCTGATAAGCCGACACAGATTTGGACACAAGGTGAGACTGAGTATAACTCTAAATGGTTTCCAACAGTAGATAAGCCAAATGAGCGGTGTAGTCAGGAAGTCTATGTGACAGTACCTGATACACTAGTGACACTGTCGAATGGTAAGCTAATCTCTTCTAAAACTCTTGAAAATGGGATGCGACAGGATTATTGGAAACAAGAACTACCACATGCACCCTATTTATTTATGCTCGCTATTGGTGACTATGCAGTAGTTGAGGAGGTAAAAGATGACATTCTTTACCAATACATGGTCTATCCTGAGTACGAGCCCTATGCCAAGGAAGTATTTAATCATACTCCAGAGATGGTGCAATTCTTCGGAGAAATGCTCGGTTATCCATATCCGTGGGATAAATATAGTCAGGTGATCGCCTCTGACTATGTCTCAGGTGCTATGGAGAATACCTCAGCAGTAATCTTTGGCGAATTCGTACAGAATGATGGTCGTACCCTTGTAGACGAGCCCAATGATAAGATTGTGGCTCATGAGTTGTTTCATCACTGGTTTGGTGACTTAGTGACATGTGAAAGCTGGTCAAATCTTACGATGAATGAGGGTTTTGCTAACTATGGAGAATACCTTTGGCTAGAACATAAGTATGGCAGCTATGAAGCCGAAAAACATCGAGTAGAAGAGCTACAAAGCTACCTCACGACAGTATTGACCAATGGTTCGCATGATTTGATAGACTTCCATTATGGCAATAAAGAAGACATGTTTGATGTGCATAGCTACAATAAGGGTGGCTTGGTATTACATATGTTGCGAAACAAACTAGGCGATGCAGCTTTTTTTGCCGGTCTCAATCTCTATCTCAAGGACAACGCTTTTTCTAGTGTCGAGGCACATGACCTCAGACTGGCCTATGAAGAAATAACAGGCCTCGACCTCAATCCTTTCTTTAATCAATGGTACTTCGCTTCTGGGCAACCAATGTTAGATGTAGAGTACGAAGTCTTGGACCAAAGCATAGTTATCAAAGTAGAACAAGGCCAAGCAATTACCAAGGATGTCCCATTATTTCACTTTGATGTCAGACCAATAATTTACTATCAAGATGGTAGTAGTGATACACTGCATTGGACTATTGATAAGTCAGTAGACTCTCTAGTATACAACACAAGCAAAGAGGTCGGAGCCTTGGTTTTTGACGGGACTCACGACTTATTAGCAGGATTTGAAGAGGCGCCACAATCTCAAGATTGGTATGCAACCCTATTGAAGTATTCTACAGAATACCAGGACATTAAACTAGGGTTTGACAATGTACCAGAGTTAGATCAAAGCACTATTGCCAAGTATAAAATACATCCATTTCATGAGTTCAGAATGTTAGCCTTAGCACACTATCCAGACTATTACTCCACTACTGAACTTGAAGAAATTCTGCTTAGTGATAAGCATTTTTCCGTAAGGAAGAAAGCCTTGGAGACGCTTGCGTTTAGGTCAAAAGACATTGCCTTGCGTAATGCAACCGTTGGCATGGGTGATGCATCCTACAATGTCCAATCAGAAGCAATGTACATTCTATATGCTCTGAATCCAAGCGACTTAGAGGGTATCATTGATTCTGTATTACTTACTAATCCACTGCCCTACCTAGCAGTAGTATCAGATATTAAGTCAGTCAATCCTAGCCTTGAGGACTTACCATTCTACAGGACCTATGTCAATCAAGCGATTAATCAAGATGTATACTACTGCTTGACTGACTATATCAAACTTTCAAAGACAGCAAGCCTACAAGAGGCGGTTACTAGTCTAGAGCATATTAGAGCACTGAGTGAGGCAAGTTCTGACACCTACAAAACTTATTTTTATCAAAAAGCTGTAGACGAACTTAAAGAACATTGTATTGCGAAACTCAAAGACTACAAGGGGAACGAGAAGGATGAACTCTTAAGTCGTGTCCAAGTACCGTAATAGTCTAAGTGTCCTGAATCTTAGATTTTAGAACACCACAGTGACATCTCCTGCCTTGACAATACTACCCAATCCTGGGAAGTCAAATTCGAAGTAGTACACATAGACACCAGCCTCTACTTGAACACCATTGAATGTGCCGTCCCAACCAAACTGCGGATCATTAGTCTCAAAGTCACTTCCAATAAATACCAAATTACCCCATCGATCATAGACCTGCATCTGCTTCACTATCACTCCATCAGTTCCAGATAGTGGGTAGAAAGTATTGTTCACATCATTGTTAGGATTGACAATGTTTGGCACAAAAATATCTTCTTCTTGTTCGATAATAAACTGGAAGAACGTCGTATCCAAACATCCTTCTATATCAATCAAGGTCACTAAGTATTCTTGGCTCATTGTGATATTCTCAAACGTGAGAGTTAAGCAATTAATACAGTCAAATGGAAGTACCGGAGACCATTGCACTTCAGCTATTTCTGATTCAGGCACATTAGTGATCAATTCAATAGTCTCTGTGCCGCCATAGGTCGAGTTAATTGAGGGTTCGTCAACCCCAAGTTCCACCTCATTCAAGCTTTCAAGTACCAATGTAGTATCGGCAGAACATCCCAATGCATCAACAACTTGAACCGTATAACTACCTGGTCCAAGCCCTGTGAATACTCCAGTACTGTTTTGATCATCACCAATAGAGTATGTTAGTGGTGGAGTACCTCCACTACTGAGATTTACTACTATCTCTCCTCCCTCTGGATTAGCACAGATAGGTTGAATAATGTCTTGTTCGGCAAGACTAGGCGGAACATTACCATCAACAAATACTGAATCAATAGTCGTACAGCCGCTAAGAGCATCTTCTACAACAACATAGTACCACCCAGACGCATTGACCGCAACAGAAGTATCGTTAGTGTTTCCAAGA
This sequence comes from Saprospiraceae bacterium, assembly GCA_020631405.1. Lineage (GTDB taxonomy): Bacteria > Bacteroidota > Bacteroidia > Chitinophagales > Saprospiraceae > JAHDHH01. The sequence continues at coordinate 30,464 of JAHDHH010000002.1, read as the reverse complement.
ATATTGCCATCCTCTGTAGTCCAACTGTAGAGGACTGTCTCTGAAGAAGTCAAGTTAACATTCAAATTAATTTCGTCCTGATCACAAGGAAGTATGGTATCCTCAGAGGCACTTATGCTTGGAAAATTTTCGACCAGTACTACCTCTACAGAATCAATATTAGTACAGTTGTTAGTGGTATCTATCGCTTCAATGAAGTAGGTTCCATCAAGGAATACATCGAGAGTATTGCCATTTTCTAAGTCTATAGGTCCACTTTCGTCATACCATTGGTAGACTATATCTACACCTGATTGCGAACCAGAGGCGTCAATAGTAATAGCTGTATTGATACAAGTCAATATGTCTGGATTACCAATCAATAGTAAAGGATATTCTTCTTGATCCTCTATAAATACTGATGACTCAGCAGAACAACCTGTAATCGTATCCACCGCCATGAGGGTCACACTTGATTGCTCAGTGATTTCGATTTGTAAATTGTTTGTAGTTTCTAGCTTTCCAACAATCCAGGTATATTCCACATTAGTTTGAGCATCCGTAGAGAGAGTAACAACGTCCACTACGCAATCAATAACATTATCTGGTTGTGCATAGATGATTGCTATTGGTTCGTTGCTGGTGTCTATGACTTCAACTGTACTTGAAGTCGAGCAAGCATTAGACTCATCGACTACCTCTAGGGTGTATATACCTCCAAGGCTTGCAGTATAGGTGATTTCATTACCTACAATATCGCCATCTTCATTGTACCAGATATAAGAAAAGCCACTACCAATACTGGTATCCTGTCCTCCAAGTAAGGTAGATGGCTCATCACAATTAATTTCTTGATTAGACCCTGCATCGGCAATAGCTAAGCAATCACAGTTTGGAGGCAAAACATTGATAGTTGTATCACAAGAAGTAGCACTGTTCTGAATATATACCTCCACACTTGTATCTGTTTCGATGTTGTCTATTACAAATTGGCCATTAGTATTGGTCACAGTATTTGCGCCAGCAGTGACGATATCTCCATCAGTATTTACAACTACAGAATAAAATTGCATGGTTGGGTCGCAGACTGTCTCTATACCCACCATTGGAAGTTGATAAATGACGACATCAACCTGAGAAGATCCAACACATCCTAGGGAATCCGTAACCATCACAGAATACGTACCTGCAATGGATACAAGGGTAGTATCAGATATTTCACCGTCACTCCATGAGTAACTTGTATACTCTTCTGAAACACCCAATGTTGTCGTTTGATTGAGACAGAGCTCTAGTTGACCTGTAATCGTAGGTTCTGGATTCTGCAGTGTTGTGACTACTACCTCTGACGACCCAGTACAGCCTGTAGCATCTGAGACTGTCACAGAATAAGACCCTGCTTGAGTAACATCAATAGTTTGTGTTGTTTCAGTAGTACTCCATACCCATGTTTCGAAAGCTCCACCCCCATCTAATGTAGAGGTCTCTCCTGAACAAAACTCAAGGTCGCCGCCGATATTTGGTGATAAGAACTCTTCTAGAGATATCATTACCTCTGACGATCCAGTACACCCAATAACATCAGTGACAATTACTGAAATAGTACCAATATCAGAAGTAGTAATAGTCGGAGTAGATTCACCAGTACTCCATAGCACTGATACATAAGATTGGTCAAGATTAAGTGACGCCGAACCTCCCAGGCAAAAAGATGTAGACCCTACTATAACCGGTTCTGGAAGAGCTTGAGCTTGTACAATCACCGCTGTGCTATTGGTACAGCCATTGTCATCAGTGACAGTCAAAGCAATTTGTCCAGACTCGTTTACCATAATGCTAGGTGTTGTTTCAGTGGTACTCCATGAGTAAGAAGCATATTGACCACCATCAAGAGTAGTAACACTATCCTCGCAAAAGAGAGTATCTCCAAGGATAGTTGGAGGATTGAGGCTCACGCTGTTTACCTGTATTGACGAAGTGGCAGTACACCCAATGGCATCTGTTGCTGTTATTCCATACATTCCACTTGATGTTACAGTCAAGGTTGCACCCATTACTCCACCAGTCCATTGATAGAGTACAAAACCACTAGAAGCATCTAATTGAGTAGTAAACCCTTCACAAAACTCATTGTCTCCAGATATGGAAACATCTGCTGCTTGCTGACTACTTACTGTAACCTCCGAACTCCCTGTACAACCAGAGTTATCTGTCACTGTTACAGTATAATCCCCTTCTCCAACTTCAATGGACTCTGTAGATTCACTTGTACTCCACTCAACCATTGGATAGTTTCCATCTGCGATCAATGTAGTAAGACCTCCTTGGCATACTGTGAGTATGCCTGATATTGTTGGCGATAGCTCTGTGGACTCTACGATAGCTACCATCGAACTTGCACTACAGCCATTGATATCAGTAACCACAACCTCTACAACACCTTCTTGCATTACTTGTATAGTAGGTGTAGTCTGTCCTGTACTCCAGAGTATAGAGTCAAACCCATTATCAACAGATAGCTCAGTAAACCCTCCTAAACAATAAGAATTAGAACCCTGAATCTGTACACTAGGAAGACTATTTTCTATTATAGAAATACTTGAGCTGTTAGTACAACCAAAGATATCTGTCACTACAACCGAATAACTACCTGGACTTGTTGCTTCTATATTTGCATTGGTCTCTCCAGTACTCCAGAGGTATGATGAGTATCCGCTTACAGATAAGTTTGTACTACCAGTAGCACAAAATTGTGTGTCACCTATTATGTTGGGTTGAGTAATTGTAGAAACCTCAACCAATACCTCAGAACTTGCAGTACATCCCACATCATCTGTGACAGTTACGTCATAGACACCTGAAACATTGACTATGATACTCTCTGAGGTCAATCCATTAGACCAGACATAGTCATCAAACCCAGCATCTGCTACTAATTCTGTTGTATTACCTTGACAAATCTCAGTCAATCCGCTTATTGAAACATCACTTACTTCTTGCTCTGTGACTGTTACTGTAGATGACCCAGTACACCCAGTATTATCCGTAACTGTGACAGTATATGTTCCAGGACCTACAAAGATAAAATCCCCTACAGTATTGTCACTCCAGACTATGTTAGAATAAGAAGCACTCAATACAAAAATCTCTACTTCAGAATTCTCACAAGTCAAAAAATCACCATAAATGGTAGGAGATAACTCTGAATCTTCTATCACATTTACAGTAGATGAAAACTGACAACCATTATCATCAGTAACCTGTACTGAATAATTGCCCTCTGCATTCGCTGTAATTACTTGACTTATTTCTCCATTTGGACTCCATTGGTAAGATGTCCAATTACCGGCGTCTAATTCTGTGCTTGAGCCGACACAATAAGACAAACTGCCTTGAATAAAGACTTGTAAGTCTGATTGAGATGTCACGTTGACCGAACTGGAAAGAGTACAACCATTATTATCAGTGACTTCTAAGACATAAGTGCCTGCGCTTCCTACTAGTATAGAGGATGTAGTTTCTCCTCCTGGTGACCAACTATACTGGTCATAGACCGACTGGGAGGACAGTGTTGTTGACTGTCCTGGACATATAATTAAGTCCCCCTCTATAACTAATGCAGTTGTTGGGTAATAATCAATTGATATTGTACTGGAGGAAGTACAACCATTGATATCTGTCACTTGTACCGTGTAGTCAATATCATCCATTACTGATACAGAAGAATTGACACTACCGTTTGACCATTGATAATTTGTATAGTCTATTCCAAATGCATCTAGTGTTGTAGATGTCCCCTCACATATTAGATCGTCTCCTACTATCATTACAGGAGATATGTCATTATCTATAATGTTGACTGAACTCGTACCAGTACAACCATTAGAATCTGTGACCAAGACCGAATAAGTGCCACTTGCATTGATATTAATACTTGCTGTTGTCTCTCCTCCTGGTGACCAAGTATAAGTCGAAAAAGATCCTACTGAAAGCACAGACGCCTCGTTTTCACAAAGGACAAGGCTACCAATAATCTGTGGATCTAGTGTGCTAGATTCCGATATTTGCACCGACGAACTAGCGGTACAACCATTGCTATCAGTGGTGGTTACTGAGTAAGTTCCAGAAACACTGACATCTATTGAATTGGTTGTTTCTCCATTTGGATTCCAGATATAATCTACAAAGTCAGTACCCAAACTGAGTGTTGTACTACCGCCAATACAATAAGTCAAAGACCCTCCAATGTTTGGTATTTGTGGGTCAATTACCTGTACAGTAAAGTCATCTGTACTTACACAACCATTACTATCTGTCACAGTCACAGTATATGTTCCAGACATCGTGACTGTCAAGGTCTGCCCTGTCCCTGTACCCCAATCATAGCTCACAAAGCCTGGTCCAGCATCAAGGATGGACAACTCATCCTTGCAAATGACATCATCTCCTGTAACTGTAGGTAGCTGTGGCTGTATAATATCAAGGGCTATGGAAACTAGGTTAGACTCACATCCATCAACGTCACATATCGCATAGAAGGTAACAGGTCCAGTAATCACTGGAGTATCAAATGTAGGCCCAATGTTGATTATATTAGTACCTAATGGATCATCATACCAAATCACATCTCCAGCACATCCTGTGGCTGATAGCGTAGTTTGTTCTCCTTCGCAGACAAGACTCGGACCTGATAATGAAGGGTCAGGTGTAGGGTTTGGTGTACCAGTACAAGGAATACAAATTTGATTTTGGCAATCGATAGTCCTCATGTCATTGATGGTACATGGGTCATCATCAGAACATGGCTCTTGAAAAGTCAACCCTGTATCACAATCTGTGACCTCTCCTTGGCAAGGTGTACAGATCGTACCATCACAGGCAAGTTCTATGACATCATTGATGGTACATGGATCTATATCATCGCATGCTACCAATTCTGTCTCGCCGCTACAATCAGTAACTTCTCCCTGACAAGGTTGGCATATTGTGCCATTACAGTCAACAATCAACATATCATTTATAGTACAAGCATCTATGTCGTCACATGCCATTGGAGTAGGTGGTACTAGGGAGATAACTTGCACGAATTGTACAGGTCCATTTCCACAGATATCTGTGTATTCCCATGTTCTACTAATACTTCCTCCAGTACAAGGGTCAAGTGATCCTGTCTCGACATAAGGTACTGTACCTGTTCCGTCACAAGTATCTTCCCAGGTAAGATCGACGGTAGTTGGCACATCATTGATACAAGTCAAGTTTAACGCTGGCGGCGGGGTATTAATAAATACTGGTGGAGATGTATCTTCTAGCGTTAATGTCTGTATGAAAACTAATGGTGGACCGCAGTCCGGATTTGGAGTAGTCCACGTTCGGACAAGTTGACTGCCACATGTTGTCAATGCCCCAGACTCGACTGCGTTTACTGTACCGGACTCTTCGCAATCAATAACAGTAGCATTGTTTGCATAGTCTAGGTCAATGGCATCTGGAATGACTAACGGTATCATGCATTCTATACTTATCTGAGCAGGAGGTAAACTGGTCGTCCAAGTAATATCTGGTACAGGTAAAACTGTAATATTCTGTGTATGGGAATCTTGGTTGCCACAAGCATCAATTGCTACCCATGTTCTGGTAATATTTCCTCCTTCACAATTAGTGATAGTGCCATTTTCTACACCTATAGCCGTACTTGTCCCATCACAAGTATCTATCCAATCTAGGTTAGTCATCGGTGGCAGGTCAGCAAAGCAATCATAGGTAATATCAGCAGGTTCATTTTGCAATTCTGGACTATCTGCGTCAATAAGTGTATATACTTGTGAATGTGTAATGGTACTACAGCCTTCCATATCCGTGTATGTCCACTCAAGGGTCATCGTGGTATTACATGTTGTTATCATGCCTATAATTGAGGGGTTGACTGTTCCTGTTTCAGTACATCCAGTCCCTGAACTTGCATAACCAAGTGGATAATCATTTGGATCTATAGACGGTATCGGATCTGAGCAAGAAAGCACAACCGGTCCAGGAGGATTAACCCACATCACTTCTGGATAAGGTTCTATGGTAATCGTTTGTATTTCTGTTGTGGTATTGTCGCAGTCATCAGTCACTTCCCAAGTTCGTGTAATTGTACCTCCAGCACAATTAAAAACAGTGACATCAACTGGGTCTTGAACTCCAATGGCCACACCACCTAAAGCACAGTTGTCAGTCCAATTGAGATCTTGAATGGTTATATCAAATTCTGAAATACAGTTAAGAGTAAGATCAGGAGGAACATTTTCTATTATTGGTAGTTCGGTATCTTGAACATTAATTGTTTGAGTGATTGGGCCAGTATCGTTTCCACAAAGGTCGACTGCATTCCAAGTCCTGATGATTTCATATGGACACCCGCTGGCACTATTATCGGTTTCTCCTTGGTATATGATCACTATATCATCATCTTCAGTACAGTTGTCTGTAGCCGTAGCACTACTCCCATCCTCTGAAGGAATCAATTCACATGAGACTACAATATCATTAGGTACGATAAGCAGAGGCGGGTCAGGATCACCAAGAATAGTAATTGTCAAACTAGTTTGATCACTATTTGAACATTCATCTTCAATATCCCAGGTATAGGTTACTGAGTATCCAGCACAATCGTCGGGTGTAAATGGCGAAGCAGACTCCGTAATCATGACAGTCCCACAGTTGTCAGACCCTGTTAATGTCTCCTGTGGTGGCAGAACACCTCCACAGAGGATATCCGGCACAGGTGTAGGTGGATTGTCAAAGGTCGGAGGTGTTGTGTCCTCAACCGTAATGGTGTAATCCTCTACTATGACATTGCCACATTCGTCGGTTGCAGTCCACTGATATGTAGCAGTATAATCGTACTGGCATGAACCCGGATCTATAGTTTCACCATCAAAGACCAGGTCAACGGGACAGGTATTTCCTGAGATAGATGCCCCTGATCCGTCTTCTGTAGGTATTACATCACATTCGACAGTAACGTCAGGAGGCACATTAAGCATAACACTTCCCGTCTCTCCGAAAGTTTGAACTACTGGTCCTGTCAAATCACAACAGGCAACTGTGCAATCTATATCATTGACTATTGTTGTTCCTGCCATTGGTAAGACAACGAGTGGGTCGTTGCTATCATAGTTGTAACTGTAGAATGAGTAGTCCTCACATACTGATGCTGCGAAATCATAAGGAGGCGGACCAAACTCTATGATTACCCCACTATCATCAACTACTAATACATACTCAACATAATCTGGATCATCAAAATATCCACTCACAGTTACAGTAAAAATATCATCTAGACAGGTGGGTGGCACTGGATCTACTGTGCCTGCATCCGCGTTGCAAATATAACACGAACACTCTATCATCCCATTAACATCTAACACACATGCAGTACCAACTGCTTCCATGAAGTCATAAGCTGCTGATGCAATATCTCCTGGATTAGGACAATTGACTTCGACCATATCACAGATAGTACCGTCAGTACCAAGTACATGGGCATATGCTGTTCCACATTCTGCCATAGGCAGTAAGTCTAGGGTAAAAGATGGGTAGACTGTAACCATGATAGGAGGTCCTACTACATCGCATGCAGCACATCCAGTATTCAGTTGAGGAGTTAGTGTGTAGATTTTTTCCTCACAAGCTTCTGCAGTCAGTGTGATCATCCCTGGCACATAGGTTGCTCCATCTTGATCTACAAACTCTAAGGTACCTGCCCCTGTATTACCTCCTTCTGAGACTGTTGTAAACCAATCTTGAAAACCAGCGATATTAACAATGTCAACATCCGCCGAGAGCATTACTTCTGTATCCCCACAACCTTCAGTAGCACTAACCATAACATTCTGTATCTCTGGCTCGTACACTTCATATGATTGTACGCTAGGACCATCATAACAATCATTTTCTCCAACAGTATGGAAAAGGGTTGTATTTCCAATGTTATCACAGTAACTCATGCTAGCATTGGGGTCCCCTGCTCCTATAACTACGCTGCCAGTCCACTCAGTTCCTATATCATATCCTCCAGTAGAATTCATTAAGTCAAAATTAGGAGCTGTACAAAAATCTACAGGTGGGTCAGCAAAATCTGCTTGTGGACCACAGACACTGTTGATAGTAACATTGAAAAAGTTCTCAAGGTTACAAAACCCATTAATATCCCATCCTCCTGAAGCGCCATCCTCTGTCACTGAGAAGGAGACGCTTTCTGTAAATTGGGTAGGTGTAGAATTATTAGTACAATAGGTCAATTCAAATTGAAAATTAGGGCAATCTCCATCGTTAGAGTCGAGACCACAATCTACTCCCCAATTATCTCCTGGGTTGGAATCATCTACATCGCCACCACAAGAGGAGTCATCATTTTGTGGAGTATCGTAGTAATATCCTGGTCCATATGAATCCCCACTGCAAGAGCCAGTAACCCCATTTGGCATGAATATCCATCCCGGTGGAGTAAAGTCCTCGAATCCTGTCCATGCTGGGCCTGCTGTATAAGAAATACCATGAATCCAGTTATTTCCGCTACCTTGTGTCCAATCAAATGAATATTCTAGTAATATGGTGACGGGACCACATCCATTTGCTGTGACTTCCAAATTAGGATCCCCAAACTGATTTCCTTGCGCTGAGCCATCATTAATCGTGCAGTTTGTACAAGAAAGTATTGTTGCTTGTACATTAGACTGCCCACAGTCACCTACGATTTCTTCAATACAAATATCAAACCCTTCATTACTTGGGTCGCTATTATCAAAATCATAAACTTGTATATAATACGTCTGTCCTATAGTCAAACCTGTAAGCGTAAGGTCTTCCGTGGCACCACCAAAAAAAGAACCGTCTTCACAGTCTACATTAGATAGGTTATTACAGTCTCCTGTATATACACCAATTACAGCATCAAATCCAAATATAAAATTGCCAAATCCATCAACCTCAATTTCATACGATTCAGCATTGGCAATAAAATAGTACCAAACATCATTGTTAGAGTTTCCCGGACAATCATTAATCCCAGAATCAGTAGCATCTTCTATTGTTCCAACGACTGGATTACAGGGGCTAAATAATTCTATTGCATTGATACAATCGTCATTACTTGGTTGCGCAACGACGACGATTGAGGTACATAGTAATATGAATACAACACTGCTGGCAACTAAAGTAGGTAATACAAATACCTCTTTGATAAAACATAACACTTCCCTAGTCATCTTATTCAATTTGATGATTTCTAATCCTTCAAGAAATAGGGTGTCTTTCGCTTTCCTTCCTTATCCAAGTGCAAATGCAGATTAACTTAACTAAGGACGAGCATCTAAGTTAATGTAATTTTGAATTCTGCAAAACTTCTTGACAAAATACAGGCGTGACAACAATAAGATGTTTTCAATAATCCTTCTTCCTCTCCCAATAGTTCTGACCTTCTACTTCATCTAATAATTGTAGGTAGTTGAAATAGCGTAATTCACTAATTTCCCCTGCTTCTATGGCTGCTTTTACGGCACATTTTGGCTCTTCTCTGTGGTAGCAGTCATCGAATTTGCAGTTAGTTGCTTCTGCAAATATTTCTTTAAAGTTATGTGCTATATCCATAGTCTCAAAGTGGTTGAAACTCAGTGTTTTGATACCTGGAGTGTCTATAATCTGTCCTCCACCCTTTAATTCAAACATTTCTGCAAATGTGGTCGTATGTTGACCCTTGCCTGTATAATCCGAAATATCTCCTACCCTAAGTGCCAGTTCGGGTTGGAGCTTATTGATAAATGTAGACTTGCCCACTCCTGATTGTCCTGCGATGAGGGTAAGGTTGTCTTTTAAGATATGACGGATGTTATCTAATCCTTCTCCGGTGACTGAGGATACAAGGTGTACTTGATAGCCAATCTTATGATAGACCTCTTCTAAATACTCGAAGGTCAAGAAGTCTTCTGTATTATAGAGGTCTGACTTATTGAATACTATATGGACTGGGATATCATAAGGCTCTGTCATGAGTAAGAACCTATCTATGAATCCTTGCTTGAGTTTTGGGCTGGCAATCGTGATTACCAGCATGGCTTGATCGATATTGGCAGCAAGAATGTGGAGGTAGTGTTTCTTCCTAGGAGATTGCCTGATGACATAGTTGTCTCTATCTCCAATGGACTTAATCATAGCAGTATCTTCACCGTCCACCATTTCTACTTCTACCTTGTCTCCTACTGCCACAGGGTTGGTGACTGGTTTGTCTTGAAGTCTAAATTTACCCACCATCCGACAAGGAATGACATCTCCCGACTCCAACCTTACTTCGTACCAACTGCCTGTAGATCTTACAACGATTCCTTGCTTCATTAATTAGGATATAACATTTCTGTTTTCTTGATGAACTGCAACAGACATATCCATAATCAGGTCTGGATCTGATTCAAAAGCATTGCCTACGACTATAATATCTGCTCCCGCAGTTATGATGCTATTAGCTTGCTTAGGTGTCTTAATTCCACCTCCGACTATTATTGGCACATTGACAGATGATGATACCTTTGCGATTAAGTCTTCAGATATGGTGTGCTTAGCCCCACTACCTGCATCCAGATAGAGCTGCGATAGTCCAAGCATCTCTCCTGCCATTGCTGTACAGACAGCAATATCGGGTTTGTTATTGGGTATTGGTGTAGTATTGCTCATATAGGAAACCGTCGTCGGAGTGCCTCCATCCACTAGCATGTATCCTGTAGAGAGTATTTCTAAGTTTGATTGCTTAAGATATGGAGCAGTGACCACATGTTTGCCGATAAGCAATTCTGCATTTCGGCCAGAAATCAAGCTTAAAAACAAAATAGCATCTGCATTATAACTGATTTGAAAAGAGTTACCTGGAAAGAGGATGACTGGGATTTCGCTTATTGCCTTTATCCTATCGACAACCTGGTCTAACATGTTGTTCAATATCAGACTACCTCCAACAAAAAAGTAATCAACATTGGCTCTAATAGCATTAGCAACTATCTTATTGACATTAGCCAGTTTGACCTTGTCTGGGTCAATTAATACTGCCAACGACTTTGTTCCCTTGGACTTTCCCTCTACTATAGATTTATAAATATGCATAACCAATCTCAATATAGACATTTGACTACTGAATGACACCTTTTCTGCTTTGAAACCTTATCTATTTAACGGTTATTCTTATTTGTTTGTACTAATTGTTCGTACATCAAGCCTAAAATATCACTTGCTGCCTTAGATAATATCGTGCCTGGACCAAATATTCCAAGTACTCCATGGTCATAAAGAAAATCATAGTCATTGGGTGGTATCACTCCGCCAACTATTACTGCTATATCTTCTCTACCTGAAGATTTAAGCTGAGCTATTACCTCTGGGACCAAGGTTTTGTGCCCTGCTGCCAATGATGAGATTCCTATGATGTGTACATCGTTTTCAATGGCTTGCTTTACTGCCTCTGCTGGTGTTTGAAAAAGTGGACCTATATCTACATCAAATCCAAGATCAGCAAATCCCGTAGCTATAATCCTTGCTCCTCTGTCGTGCCCATCTTGTCCTAGCTTTGCTATCAAAATTCTAGCCCTTCTTCCCAACAATTTGGCAACATCATCAGAAAGTTGTCTTGCTGCTAAAAATGTCTTATCATCCATGATTGATCTCGAATATACTCCGCTTATCGTTTTATTATCTGCCTTGTGTCTCCCAAATACCTTTTCCATCGCTAGAGATATTTCTCCTAGTGTCGCCCTCGCCCTTGCTGCTTCTACAGCTATTGCTAGCAAATTGCCAGAATTATCTTGACAGGCTTCAGTAAGCTTTACTAAGGTTCTTTCTACCTCTGCATTATCCCTAGTGCTTTTGACTTGGTTGATCCTATCTATTTGACTTTGATAGACTTGCTTAGTATCTACTGCTAAGATGTCAAAGCTAATATCCTCGTCTTCTTGGACCAAAGAGTTGACGCCTATGATTAACTCTGACCCACTATCGATCTTTGCCTGCATGATTGCCGCTGATTCCTCGATCCTTCTTTTTGGAATTCCCTTTTCTATGGCCTTCGTCATCCCTCCTTCTGCTTCAATCTCCTTGATCAGATCCCATGCCTTGTGCATGAGTGAGTGAGTCAAATATTCTACATAATGGGACCCGCGATATGGGTCAATGTAGTTGCAAATATCCGTCTGCCCTTGTAAAAACAATTGCGTATCTCTAGCTATCTTAGCAGAGTAGTCGCTAGGCAAGGCAAGTGCTTCGTCTAAGGCGTTGGTATGTAAGGATTGGGTGCCTCCTAGTGTTGCCGACATGGCTTCTATACATGTCCTTGCTACATTATTATAGGGATCTTGAGCTGTCAAGCTATATCCTGAGGTCTGACAATGGGTCCGTAGGGACATAGACTTTGGATTCTTAGGGTCAAACTGCTTAATCAAGAATGCCCACAACAGTCTAGCTGCTCGCATCTTAGCCACTTCCATAAAGTGATTCATTCCAATACCCCAGAAAAACGATAGTCTCGGGGCAAAGTCATCTATATTCAGTCCTTTTTGTAATCCAGTCTTGATATATTCTAAGCCATTGCTAAGGGTATAGGCTAATTCAATATCAGCAGTTGCTCCAGCCTCTTGGATATGGTATCCACTGATGCTGATACTATTGAAGCTAGGCATCTCTTTGGCAGTATATTCAAAGATATCTCCTATGATCCTCATAGATGGTGCTGGTGGATAGATATAGGTATTCCTCACCATGAACTCCTTGAGGATGTCATTCTGAATAGTTCCCTTGAGAAGATTCTGACTGACTCCTTGCTCCTCTGCTGCCACAATATAAAACGCCATAATTGGAATCACAGCGCCATTCATAGTCATCGAAACAGACATTTTATCTAGTGGAATCTGATCAAACAAGATCTTCATATCTTCCACGCTATCTATGGCTACTCCAGCCATACCCACGTCTCCCTTAACTCGAGGGTTGTCAGAGTCGTATCCTCGATGTGTGGCTAAGTCAAAGGCTACTGACAGTCCCTTTTGGCCAGAAGCAAGATTCCTCCTATAGAAGGCATTACTCTTTTCTGCTGTAGAAAAACCAGCATACTGTCTAATAGTCCATGGCCTTCCAAGATACATGGACGGATAGGGACCAGATAAATAAGGTGGTATTCCACTTAAGTATTGACTATGCTTATATTCCTTGTCTCTTATAGAATCGTCTACTCTAATTCCCTCTCCTGTAGTGTATGGTGCTTTCATCAGTCTACTTTAATTCTGCGTTATTAAATATGACTGTGTCAATTCTTCAACCAAGTAACTACCAGCGAGTGGATCACTCAATAGCTCTAGTTTTGACTCAAACTTCAAGATCTGTATGATGTTGGAAGCTAGCCTGACTGCATCTGACTCAGTAGGTTGATTATAAGGAAATGCATAAGTGCATCCTCCGACCATAGCTGCTAAAGCCATTATAGTATTAGCTATCATCCTAGTATCATTGTCGAGTGCTAAGGAGGGCATAAACTTAGCAATCAAACAATATTCTTGCCTTCCTATCTCCGCAAGCATAGTGTGTACTGCCCTAAGTTTTGCAACTTCTTTGATATATTCAGTGCCAATAGTTAATTCTATATACACTTTCTCCTCTGGCTTAAGTACTCCTACTGCTTGCTGCAAATGGTCCAAGGTGCCTTGGATGTACATAGCAGATTGTATAAATGTATGCCTAGACTCCTCAAGATGGTTAGTCTTCCAATAGTCTTCTATCACCACCTTAACTGCACTATCTACATTCCAAAAAATGTGGATATACTCTACGGTGACGTCCTCCAATAATGCTGCTAAGTGTGATGAATTAACCTCAGACTTAAACGAAATTTCTATTGCTTGAATACCTTGACTAAGTAGGAAAAGGAGGACTTTGTTCACTTCAGCGGCATCATCGTCGACCATTAAGACGGCACCTGTTTCCAAACTATGCTGCTTATGATGCCTAGGAGCAGATGGAATATAATTGCTTGCAAAAGGTTTGGCCTGCTCTCGCTCCAATCCACTAGCAACCTTATTCTTCCATTCCTCAAATTCAGGAATTTCAAACTGATGATATAGCTCTGATAATTCTGGTAATTCCATAGATATCTCTTTATTTGCTAAAAGTATAGTGCAATCGTACTCAAAAGAATAAATTCAGCACTTTTTTCAGAATTTACCAAAGCAAATCATGACTTTTGTCGAAATTAAAAACAAAAGATGAAATTTTCAACCCTGTACGTCTACCTGTTATGTCTTTCTACCGTGCTAGTGACCTCATGTAATAAAGAAGAAAAGCAACTAGAAGATGACATCGAAACAATAGAGCAATATCTTCTTGACAACAATCTGACAGCAGAGCAGACACCAGAAGGCGTCTTTTATATTATTACAGAACAAGGTACTGGAGAGTCACCTCTCATCACTGACCAAGTGACAGTGCATTATGAAGGGTTATACCTTGATGGAATCAAGTTTGATAGTAGTTATGATAGAGGCGAACCTTCTACTTTTGGACTATCACAAGTTATTGAAGGCTGGCAACTTGGAATACCCAAATTCTCAGAAGGAGGTAAAGGCACCTTGCTTATTCCCTCTCCCTTGGCCTATGGTGATACTCCTCCATCAGGTGTCAGAAACAACGCAATATTACTGTTCAACATTGAATTGATTACCGTCAATTAGACTACTTTTTTATGATTTCAGTTGCTCTTCTTGTATAAAAGCAACGCTTAAGTCATCTCATCTAATTGCTTAGCTACCTCCTCAGCTTCCATTCTCTTTTTGTCACTAGCTGATCTATCAGTTGTTGACAATTCGAAGGATTCTTTGAGTAATTGTTCGTAGCGCTTTTGGAGCTTTTTCTTGGGGTCTGCCTTTAAAAATGAAAACATAGTCTTTTTATAGTCTAATGCATATCATGTTGTAAAGTTCACGGTATTACTACCTTTGTGTTTTTTTCAGATATAATTTACAATCAATGGATTTTAAAAGTCTTGTATCACACTGCAAAGAATATGGATTTATCTACCAATCTAGTGAGCTATATGATGGTCTAGCTGCCGTCTATGATTATGGTCCTAATGGAGTAGAACTCAAAAACAACATCAAGGCGTATTGGTGGAAGAGTATGGTACAAATGCATGATAATATCGTGGGTATTGACTCTGCAATATTTATGCATCCCAAAATATGGAAGGCATCAGGTCATGTTGACGCATTCAATGACCCATTAGTAGATAATAAGGATTCTAAGAAGAGATATAGAGCTGACCAGCTTATCGAAGAGTATTGTGATAAGATTGAGGCTAAGATCAAAAAAGATGTAGTCAAGGCAGCAAAGAAATTTGGTGATGATTTTGACGAAGCTCAATTCAGATCAACGAATGGAAGGATTGTCGAAAGACAGGCTAAAATAGACCAGACGCTTGACCGTATGAACAAGGCTCTAAGTTCTGAAGATATGGAAGACCTCAAACTACTGATTGAGGAATGTGAGATAGCTTGTCCAGTCAGTGGCACTAAGAATTGGACTGATGTAAGACAGTTTAACCTTATGTTCAATACTCAGCTTGGCAACATTTCAGGAGAAGAAGGCAAACTCTACCTCAGACCAGAAACAGCTCAAGGTATCTTTGTCAACTTTCTGAATGTACAAAAGACATCAAGACAAAAACTCCCATTCGGTATAGCACAAATTGGTAAGGCATTTAGAAATGAAATCGTCGCTAGACAGTTCATCTTTAGAATGCGAGAATTTGAGCAAATGGAGATGCAATTCTTCGTAAGACCAGGCACCGAAATGGAGTTTTACGAAGCATGGAAGGCTAAGAGAATGGCTTGGCATGAGGCACTTGGCACATCACCTGACAAGTTGAGATTCCATAATCATGAGAATCTTGCTCACTATGCCAACGCAGCCGTGGATATTGAATTCGAATTTCCTTTTGGGTTCAAAGAACTAGAAGGTATTCACTCTAGAACAGACTTTGACCTCAGTCAACATCAAGAATACTCTGGAAGAAAGGTACAATACTTTGACCCAGAGCTCAACGAAAACTATGTGCCCTATGTAGTAGAGACATCATTGGGTTGTGATAGGATGTTTCTTGCAGTGATGAGTCTAGCGCTTCAAGAGGAAGAGTTAACCAACGACAAAGGTCAGGTCAGTACAAGGGTAGTGATGAAGCTTCCTAAGGCTATAGCACCAATCAAAGTAGCTGTATTGCCATTATTGAAAAATGATGAACACCTGGTTAAGACTGCTAAAGACCTCCTTGGAGAATTCAAAAAACATACAACAACACAGTATGATGAGAAAGATGCTATTGGAAGAAGATACAGAAGACAAGATGCTATTGGTACTCCATATTGTGTGACTATTGATCATCAAACACTAGAAGACGGTACAGTAACACTCAGAGATAGAGACACCCTCGAACAGCAAAGATTAAGTAAGGAAGAAGCTATTAGCATAGTATTAAAAGAGACTGATTTAGCTAACTTGATGTAATATTTTGTCTTTAACTTTTGGCTAAAACCTCACTAGTCTATAGGTTTTTAACATGTTACACATTATAATTAGTGATATAATGTTTTTTTATCTGTTACCATAGGAGTAGTTTTGCCGTCTAAACACGGTAAACCAAAATATTTAATAACTAAAACAAAACGTCATGTTAAAAGAATTTAAGGAATTTATTATGACTGGGAATGTGATTGATTTCGCAATTGCCTTTATACTTGCTACGGCAGTCGGCCTTGTTGTAAACGGTTTCGTTGCTGATATTATCATGCCAATAGTTGGTCACTTCGCAGGAGGTATTGACTTTGCAGATATGATGATAGCTCTTGGAGACAAAGTAAACGAGGATGGATCTCCTGCTAATGCAATTAGATATGGAAAGTGGATCAACTCTATTATCAACTTATTGATAGTAGGATGGGTACTCTTTATGATTGCAAAATCTAAAATCAAATTTATGGGAGCTGCACCAGCACCTGGTCCAACAGCTGACCAAGAATTATTGGCAGAAATTAGAGATGCTGTAAAGAAGTAAGCTTCTTTTAGTATTGACAAAAATAACGAAGCCTCCTAGTTCACTCTAGGGGGCTTTATTATTTTAGTATCGCCTTTTTACTATATCGTGAACTAATAGTATCTTTGCCGCCCAATTACTATCTACCAACATTTTTTTCTAACTCTTTTAGAATACAAAAAATATAAATGTCGGATCTTAAAGAATCACATTTACGGAGTTTCCTCAAGGGTCTAACTTGGAGAATTATAGCGACAAGCACTCTTATTGCTATTGCCTATTTCAAAACAGGTGATATCAGTTTTGCATTAGAGCTTGGTGCCTTAGAATTCGTAATAAAGTTAGTAATTTACTATCTACATGAACGTGCTTGGTTACTTGTGCCTCGTGGTACCGTCAGAACTATCATACCAAACAAACCCAAGGAAGATTAACCATGGCTGATAACATCCATCCGATATTTGACAGACTCCTAGGAAGAGATGAAAAAGAGCAACAGCTCAATCAAACCGCTAAGGTGATATGGATGACTGGTCTTTCAGGGTCAGGTAAGAGTACGATTGCTATAGCTTTTGAAAAACTACTCCATGCCAAGGGATTTCAGACAATGGTTCTTGATGGAGACAATACTCGGACTGGTATTTGCAATAACTTAGGTTTTAGTCTAGAAGATAGAGCCGAGAATATTAGAAGGATAGCTGAGGTATCAAAATTATTTACGCAGGCAGGTATCGTCTGTATTAATAGTTTCGTCAGTCCTACGAGGGAGATTAGAGCAATGGCTCAAGAGATTATAGGCAAGGATGACTTTCTAGAGATTTATATCAATGCTCCTCTTGAAGTCTGCGAAGAGAGAGATGTCAAAGGACTCTACCAAAAGGCTAGAAATGGAGAAATCAAAGGATTCACTGGGATAGACTCACCTTATGAGGCACCACAAAATCCATATTTAGAAATAAGAACAGATCAACAGAGCTTGGAAGAGTCTGTTACATTAGTTTTCAATAAAATCTTGCCATTAATCGGCAAAGCATAACAAGTTATGAACTATCACATTAATCACTTAAAAGAACTAGAAGCAGAATCAATCTATGTCATGCGTGAAGTAGCGGCACAGTTTGAAAATCCTGTACTCATGTTCTCTGGAGGAAAGGATTCTATCTTAATGGTACACTTAGCTTACAAGGCTTTTTACCCAGCTAGAATTCCGTTTACGCTATTACACATTGATACTGGACACAACTTTCCAGAGACGATTCAATATAGAGATGAACTAGTCGCAAGAATGAATGCTAAACTAATTGTAGGTTCTGTACAAGAGTCTATAGATAGTGGTAAGGCAAGAGAAGAGAAAGGATTCAATGCAAGTAGGAATGGACTTCAGACTGCTGTACTCCTTGACGAACTCGAAAAAGGCAAGTTTGATGCGGCGCTAGGTGGCGCAAGAAGAGATGAGGAAAAGGCTAGAGCCAAAGAAAGATTCTTCTCACATAGAGACGAATTCGGCCAGTGGGATCCAAAAAATCAAAGACCTGAGCTGTGGAATATCTTTAATTCTAAGCACTTCATGGGAGAGCATTTTAGAGTATTTCCAATCAGTAACTGGACAGAACTAGATGTGTGGCAGTACCTTGCGATGGAAGAGGTGCCTTTGCCTTCGCTATACTTTGCTCATGAGAGAAGTGTATTCGAAAGAGACGGTGTCTTACTCGCAGACAGTGAGTTCATCCCTAAGAAACCAGAAGAAAAAGTCTTTATGGAGACTGTAAGATGTAGAACGATAGGTGATGTGACCTGTACAGGTGTATGGAAGTCAGATGCCAAAGATATAGAAGCAATCATCGAAGAAATAGCAACTACTAGGATGACCGAAAGAGGCGGTAGAACAGATGATAAGAGAAGTGAGACGAGTATGGAGGATAGAAAGAAGAAGGGGTATTTTTAAGATGTTTAAAGAATAAAGTTGAATGTTTAAAGCAATACAATTCAATGTTCTCTTTTGAAAAGTTATCTGTTTGGAATAAGAGTCGAGAACTCAATAAAAAGATTTACAGTACGACTTTAAGCTTTCCGAAAGCGGAACAGTTTGGTTTGACTTCACAACTCAGAAGAGCAAGTATATCGGTAACATTAAATATTGCTGAAGGTACATCTAGGTTCTCTGGAAAAGAACAAGCTCGCTTTACAGAAATAGCTTTTAGTAGTCTTATAGAAGTATTAAGTGCTTCTGTAATAGCAAATGACTTAGAATATTTAACTGAAAATGATTTGACAGACATTCGGGAATTAATTAAAGAAATTTCAAAGATGTTGAGCGGTTTAAGGAAAACTCAATTACAGCGAAAACCATAAACCTTAAACTATTCAACATTAAACTATAAAGGGCCTTGAGCCAAGCAAACATATGGCAGATTATAAATCAAGCGAATTATTAAGATTCACCACGGCAGGTAGTGTAGATGATGGTAAGTCAACCCTTATCGGAAGGTTACTCTACGATAGTAAGTCTATCTACCAAGATCAGTATGATCAAATCAAGAAGACTAGTGAAAGAATGGGTGAGGCAGAAATCAACCTAGCCTTACTCACAGATGGTCTGAAGTCAGAAAGAGAGCAAGGGATCACTATTGATGTGGCCTACAGGTACTTCTCTACTCCAAAGAGGAAGTTCATTATAGCTGATACACCTGGTCATACTCAGTATACTCGTAACATGGTCACTGGTGCCTCTACTGCCAATGTAGCACTGATTCTAATCGATGCTAGACAAGGAGTAGTTGAGCAAACTAAAAGGCATGCAATCATAGCATCACTGTTACAAATACCTCACTTGGTATGTTGTATCAACAAAATGGACTTAGTTGATTTTAGTCAAGAGCAATACAACAAGATTCAAGAAGAATTCGAAGCATTTGCAGCTAAGCTTGATGTAAAGGATGTTCACTTTATTCCAATTTCAGCCTTACTTGGAGATAATGTCGTGAATAGGTCTAAAAATACACCTTGGTACGAAGGACCAACATTGATTTACTACCTAGAGAATGTACACATCGCTTCCGATCACAACTTTATTGATGTAAGATTCCCTGTACAATATGTCGTAAGACCATATAGTGATGAATTTCATGACTATCGAGGATATGCAGGTAGAGTAGCTGGTGGTGTCCTGAAAAAAGGAGATAAGGTCATGCTCCTTCCTTCTGGATTTACTACTACAATAAGTCAGATAGATGGTGCAGATGGAGAGCAAGAAGAGGCTTTCCCTCCACAGTCTGTGACACTACAGTTAGCAGAAGACTTCGACCTCAGTAGAGGTGACATGATAGTCAGAGAAAACAACAAGCCAGAGGTAACTCAAGATATTGACTTGATGATCTGTTGGTTTAGTTCGGACCATCAGTTGAACGAAAATAGCAAGTATACTATCATGCATACTTCTCAAGAAGCAAGATGCGTGGTAAAGAAAATCAGATACAGACTTGATATCAATAGCCTGCACCGAGATGAGGAAAATATCAAAGTAGGTATGAATGATATCGCTAGAATCCAAATTAGAACCACAAAGCCACTGTTTGCTGATCCATACAGGACTAACAGAATTACAGGTAGTGTAATCTTGATAGACGAAGGCACAAACAATACAGTTGCCGCTGGGATGATTATCTAATTAGTATACTAGCCTAGCTAAGAAAGAGTTATAATTAGATAACTCAAGACAAATTAATCTATGCCATCGAAAATACTTTCTAGTGTTTTCACCATGCTACGTGCTGGAGGTCAAGTACTCATCATACGACTACTTGCCTTGTTACTACAATTTGGATTTATCTGGTATATCACCAACTACCTAGGGGACAATATCTATGGAGAGTTTGTCATTTTTCTGATGATCACACATATCATTGGCACCTCTGCTAACCTCGGCTTGGGCACCTACATAGTCAAGCATATTGGTGCCCACTACCCAAATACACAGCAATCATACAGCAGACTGCTTGGGACTTCGCTGGCTTGTACGAGTATAGTCTCTATAGGTGTTACCACCTTGGTTGTTAGCCTGTTGCATACCTTGATCCCAGGTTACTTGCCCACACTACCACTCTGGACCTACTTGTTAGGAAGCCTCGCTTATGGGTTTATGGTCATCTTTGTCGAATACTTTAGGGCTTTCCGCTGGATAACACTCTCCTCAGTACTGTCCTACCTTGTCGCTCCTAGTATTGCCTTGGTGATTCTCTGGCTGTTCAAAGTGCCAGGAGACTCACTCTACCCACTGGTCCTTGCCTGGCTGACAGCAATAGGTCTCATTGTTGCCTTTGCCTTCACCTGGCGCTTAATAGTTCAGGATCGAGACTCTCAATCAAATACTAGAGAATCTGTCGCTAGCCTACTCGGATATTCTCTGCCCTTTTTCCTTGCGACAATGCTCGTATTCTGCAATGAGTGGATAGATAAAATGATCCTCAACGCCTATGTTGCACCCGAGGTGATTGGTCACTACCATGTGGCGTTTAAGTTTGCAAGTTTTGTTTCACTGCCTTTGATGGCATTTAACACCTTACTTGCTCCCAAAATAGCTGCTTCATTCGAAAGCAAGGATCGAAGTAAGCTGAGGAAAGATATCGTCTATATCTTGACTTGGTCTCTGGGACTAGCCCTATTCGTCTTAGTGACTTACCTTCTCTTTGGTCGGTGGATACTTGATATATTTGGAGAGTCTTTCTCTTCGATGTACACGATATTAATTATCCTCTCAATTGGACAATTAGTCAATGTAATTGCCGGACCAGTTGGCGTAGTAATGAAAATGACCAACCTCCAGCACATCTACGTCAAAGTCATGTTAGCAAGTGTCCTCATCAATGCCCTCCTTAACTTGGTGCTTATACCCACACTTGGTGCCCTTGGTGCCGCTATTGGTTCTTCTATAGGACTAATCACTGTGAATCTACTGTCTTGGTATATTTGCAAGAGAAACCTAAATATTAGTGTGGGTCTTTGAATGTCAAATAAAAGACACTTCTTATTACTTTGCATATTATTAGCAGGCATATTTAATTCTTTTGAGTGTATCCATTTAATTACAAATTTAGGTCAATCAAATTTTCAATTTGTTTCTAAGGTTGGATTTAGCGATAGGTGGGAAGTGTGTAATGGTGTGCAATGCATTGAAGATCAAATCCCTGAATAAATATTATATTTGTTTAAAATAAGAGCAATTGATTAGCAAAATCATCAAAAAAATAAGAACACAAGTACTTAAGCTCAAGTACAGATCAAAATCTGCGGAAGATGTCTTCACTGATATCTACAAAAAAAACTATTGGGGTGACGGTGAGAGTGTTTCTGGAGAAGGATCAAATAGTGAGCAAACTAAATTCCTTCAAGAAGAATTGGATAAAATTCTAAGTAAATATTCAATTAAATCCATGCTTGATATTCCTTGTGGTGATTTCTTTTGGATGAAGAATGTTAATCTTCAAGGTATTGAGTATATAGGAGCTGATATTGTACAACAACTTATTAGCGACAACAACTCAAAATATAGCAAGGCTACTGTTTCATTTAAAAAACTAAATCTCATTACTGATACTTTACCCAAGTCTGATGTAGTTTTCGTAAGAGATTGTTTAGTTCATCTGTCTTATGATAATATTCATAAATCCATTAACAATATTAAGCGAAGTGGTTCTAAATATCTAATTGCTACTACTTTTCCTGCCAATACAAAAAACAAAGATATTGTTACTGGTGATTGGAGGAATATTAATTTAGAATTACCTCCATTTAACTTTCCTAGACCGATTCAACTTATTAATGAAAAGTGTTCTGAACATGGCGGTAGATATCCAGATAAATCATTAGGGCTTTGGGAGGTTTCAAGCTTACCCAAATACTAGACTTAATATTTAAATACATATTTATTGAACCAAATCAAAAGAAATTTGGACTTTTGATACTCTGAAAAAAAATCTATCATATTATATCAATCATAAGTATTTCAGGCATTTCAACTGGTACTTTTTAAGTGGAATGCTTTTGTTTGGAATGCAGTTTCTTGGGACCAGTTATTTAACAAAGCATTTCTCCCTTGATGAGTTTAGTGAGTATGCATTGATACTTTCTATTTGTTCTCCAGTCTTCTTGTTTTTTAATATGAACATCAGAGTTCTTATTACTACTAAGGGAGATGAGTATAGTAAGAGTGCATTTAGCCTATTAAGAGTTGTTTCATTGATTCTTGCATTTATCGTGGCTAGTTCTATTTCATACGTTGTCCTAGATGCTCGTATTTATTCCTTGTTTATAGTATTAGTTCTGTTTCGAGCTTTTGATGGTTTATTTGAGTGGAGCTATGGTTACTTCCTCAAAGCAGAAGCTTCAAAAAGCATTGGCATGAGTCAAATCTATAGAAGCTTAGCACTCGGACTTCCAATATTACTTGGATTATTTGTGTTTAAGCCAACTATAGTTGAATTCTTCATGATTATACTAGCTGGTCTCGCCCTAGTCTTCCTGTTCTTTGATAGAGTACAACAATCTTTAGTTTCCTATAAGTGGATTTCTTTTACTCAATTTAAAAGCCTTGCAATTGTTGGTTTACCTCTAGGTTTAGTAGCATTGTTTGATTCCCTTAGTGCTCAGACACCCAAATATGCCCTAGAGTATTATAACCATTCTGAGCTAGTTGGTGTATTTACCTCTCTCTTTGTCTTCCTACAGACGATGAGTTATACTGGCTTTGCTTTGGTCAATAGTACGTTGCCTTCACTATCCACTTACATCCAGAACAAGAACAAACAAGCCGTCTCCAACCTTGTCAAGAAGAGTAGTATCATCATGTTCCTGATGACTATTGGTTTTATTATTGGCGTATACTTCTTGGGTGGTTGGGTGCTAAGACTAGTCTACACACCAGAAATTGCATTGCACAAGGATGTGTTTATCATCATGAGTATCTTTACACTACCCATGCAATTGACTGCGGTATATGCCTATGTGCTTTATGGCTTTGGAAGGTTTAAGACCTACCTGCTGATCAGTTTGATTACAGTAATTTCCTGCGCCATTTTGTCGATTTACTTTGTCCAACAATTGTCAATTCTTGGAGCAGTGCTAGCCTTTGGATTTGCTATGACCCTAAAATGCATTATCGTCTGGATGTCCTATTTGAGAGCTAAACGAGAGTTAATCTAAGACTATAATCCAACCTATATTCACAAGTGTTTTCTAAGGATTTTAAGTAAATGATCGGTGATATACTACTTGTAACTACTAAAAGACCTAAAAAGGACCAAGACTAGTATCTTTGTAGTCATTGAAAAAGCTATTCATATACCTCTTCTTCATCTTTTGCTTTTTCCCATTTTTAGATTTTCTAAAGTTGGGTACAGATACCCAACCCAATGCCTTGCTGCTCTCTATCATCCCAATAGCACTTTGCTATAGAAAGAAGTTGCCTTTGTCGATATACTTGTTCGGAGCTTGTTTAGTCTTCGCCTTACTGTTGCTCTGCTTCAATCCAATCAATTTCAATAGTCTCAGAGATGTCGCCAACTATTTTTCGATCCTCCTGGTGACTTGGGCTTCCTATGTTTCGTTCTATGAAGTCAAGAAACTAGACTTTAAGTTCTATGCTGGTATCAATCTGATTTGGTTGTTTATTGGTGTTGTACAGACTTACGTCTATCCCTTTTTTATGACTTTCTTACTCAATGGCGGCGGTCGTGGTATTGACTCGGAGGTAAGAGGTGTCACAAGTATCTCTACAGAACCCTCGCAATATGGCACCATGTGTATCTTATTTGCTATCATAGGATTGATTAACTATCCATTGAAGAAGGTATGGTGGGTCCTCATCCTCCTCCTCTTCCAACTAATCATGTTAGCACAATCAGCCACAGCTGCTCTTACTCTAGCGGTAGGGATAGCTGCTTTTATTGGAGTCAAACTCCTCTTGTTCAATAAGCGAGCTGTTGGGTATGCTGTCATAGTACTTGCCATAGGTTTTATCACTTACAAGGCGACTTACGAGACCCTGAAAGACCAGAGAATCTACAACCTTGCAGAAGAGCTTGTGGCTAATCCCGTACTGTTTCTTGCAGCGGATGGTAGTGTGAGTGAGCGGTTTATGTTTGTCTACTACTCATTCAAAGGTATGGTCGATAATCAATTCCTCCCAAGAGGATACAATAAGTTCAATGCGTATATGCAGGAGCAGTTTCGGCTACCTAAGACAGAGTTTACCAAGCTCCTCCTCTATTTTACCAGGGACGACTATACTCGGATACTAAGCGGCATAGGAAGTATCATATTCCAGCTTGGCATTTTTGGGTTTTTGATTCCTATTGGAATAGTGCTGTGCTTCCGAGGCCAATTGTTTGAGGATACACATCTTTTTGCTTGTATCACATTATTATTAATTTTGCTAACAGCATTCCCATTGATGACCGCAATAGTAGGCTTCTTATTGGGCAATAGCCTTTATCTGACCAGAAAACACCACGAGTGATCATCGAGCAAATAGTCAAGGCGGCAAAGAGCAATTCACTCGTCACCCAGTTTCGACTGCGGTTTCCGTTAGTCTTCTTGTATCTTGTAGTTAAGCCATTAACGTGGTTTCGCTACAGCAATGAGAAACAACTACTCAACAAGCGACTCAAGACCAGTTCTCAACATCCAAGTATCCTACTCTGGACTACACAAAAGTGTGCCTCTACCTACACTACTACCATACTTGCCCAACTGGCGCAAGCTAACCAAATGGCTACAGCAGACGTGGAAGCTTATTTTTCTGTAAAAAGCATCAATCCAAAGCAGTACTTTGCTGATGAGAATAAGCGAAAGGCAGTGTTCAACCCAAAAGGCTACTACCTAGGACCACTTCGAGAGTACTACCCAATAGAGGCATTAAGTCAGTATAAATCCATCCTTGTGTTGAGAGATCCAAGAGACGTACTGACATCATTCTATTATTCTAAGAAGTTCAGTCACATTGTGATAAGTAAGGAATTTTACGCTGATAGAAAGCGCTACGAAGACCATACCATTGACGAATTTGTCCTAGACTACATCCCAGTGGTCAAAGCTGTCTACCAAGGTTATATTGACCACCTACTTCACCAACCATCAGTCTGTAACCTACCCTACGAACTCTTGGTGACTGACTTTGATAGATGGTTAGACCAATTGATGGTATTTTTAGCTTTGGACACAGTCCCGGAAGACCTTATTCGATCGTTGAAGGCTGCAGAACATGCCGTCAAGCCATCCGGTGAAGAGACCTCCCATATCCGAAGCAAGGCACCAGGTGACTACCTCAAGAAGCTTAAACCAGAGACTATAGACAAGGTCAACCTTGAATTTGAAGCAATATTAGCAGCTCTGAATTACACTTAATTAATTGAACACTTATGGACAAAGCACTACAAACCATGATTGCCAATATGCCCGAGAAGACTGGCAAGTCTCTCGAAGAATGGAAGGTCATTCTAGCTAAACAAGCATTTGCTAAGCATGGTGAAGCTGTCAAACACCTCAAAACAGTATATGGTTTGACTCATGGGTTTGCCAATACTATTGTCTCACTATCTAAGCAGGATGATGATGAGAAAGTAGACCTAGTAGCAGCGCAGTACAAAGGCAAAGAGAGTCTACTGCCTATCTACAATACCTTGATTGCCTATCTCGTGTCACTTGGCGATGATGTCACCATTACTCCTAAAAAGACCAGTGTTAGTATCATCAGAAAGCGACAATTCGTCCTAATAAAACCTGCTACTAAGACGCGGATAGACCTAGGCTTCAAGATCAAAGACAAGGCCACTACTG
The DNA here is from genome assembly GCA_020631405.1 of Saprospiraceae bacterium. GTDB lineage: Bacteria > Bacteroidota > Bacteroidia > Chitinophagales > Saprospiraceae > JAHDHH01. The sequence continues at coordinate 3,559 of JAHDHH010000002.1, read as the reverse complement.
ACAGGCTAGAACCCTCAGGACCATTTGGTACTATGTGTACGCATAGGGTAAGATTGGAGTCAAGTGATGCCATCGATGCCGAACTCAAGGGCTGGATAGCAGAAGCATATCAGCAGTCAGTTTGAAAAGACTGGCTATCCGATCATTTCTTCCATCGCTTCACTAGCCTCAAACCACTCCATCTCTGTACTTTCTAAGTCGTCATCGATGTGTTGTAGTTCCTTGGACAGTTTAGTGATCTCGTCCACATCTTCTAGTGTAAGAAAGATTTCATTGATCTTAGCCTTTCGCTTTTGAAGATCAGCAAGAGTCTTTTCTAGTTTGTTGATCTTATTCTTGAGTTGCTTCTGCTTTTCCCTATCTACCTGTTTTGGCTTTTCGGCTGGAACATCAGCCTTGACCTCGTCATACCTCTCTGCAGTCTTACTTGCCCTATATTCCATATAAAGACCATTGTAGTCTTTAATGACTCCATTGCCCTCTAGGATAAAGAGGTGGTCGACTACCTTATCCAAAAAGTATCTATCATGTGTCACGACTATCAGACAGCCAGGAAAACTCACTAAGTACTCTTCGAGGATGTTAAGCGTGATGATGTCTAAGTCGTTAGTAGGCTCATCCAGGATGAGGAAGTTGGGATTTTCCATCAATATGGTCAATAAGTAGAGCCTTCGCTTTTCACCACCACTGAGCTGAGATACATAGACTTGCTGCTGCGACCTTGGAAAAAGAAACGCCTCCAACAAAGACTCTGCGGTCAACTTCTTGCCCTTTTCTAACGGAATAAACTCAGCAATATCTCTGATGACGTCTAGTACTCGCTTATCTTCTGGAAGCTTGAGTCCGTCTTGGGTATAGTATCCAAATTTGATAGTGTCACCAACTACTATTTTGCCACCATCAGGTCTAATCTCCTTAGTCAATAAATTGAGGAAGGTAGACTTACCTACCCCGTTATTCCCTACGATTCCAATCTTCTCACCCTTGCTAAACTTGTATGTAAAGTTCTCCACCATATTCATGTCACCATAAGACTTAGTCAGGGCATGTGCTTCTAGGATTTTAGATCCTAGTCTACTCGAGTCTAGCGATATGGAGAAGGTATCACTCTCTCTTCGCTTAGTTGCTTCCTTTTTGATATCGTCAAATGCACCAACTCGAGACTTTGCCTTAGTCCCTCTTGCCTTTGGCATTCTTCTGACCCATTCTAGCTCTTTTTTGTAGAGTTTCTTTGATTTCTCATGCTTGATCTGGTCATTTTGCTGCCTAAGTTCTTTGTTCTGCAGGTATTCTGTATAGTTACCCTTGTGACGAAAGATATCACCTTGTTCCAATTCTATGATGTCAGTACAGACTCTTTCGAGAAAATACCTATCGTGGGTCACCATGAAGAGAGTTAGATTCTTACTCTGTAAATACTCTTCTAACCATTCTATCATTTCTAAATCCAAGTGGTTAGTTGGCTCATCTAGGATAATGAAGTCTGGCTCTACTATCAACATCTGAGCAAGGGCAACCCTTTTTTGCTGTCCACCAGAGAGCATCTGCATCTCCTTTTGAAAATCTTTAATCTTCAACCTATCCAGTACCTCTTTGATCCTTGAGCCAAAGTTCCACGCCTTGAGGTCATCTAGTGTTTGAGATAGAACTCTGATCTCCTCTTCATTGCCACTTGCTATGGCTTTTTCATACTTGTATACCGTCTGAATCTTTTCGTTATTACTATTGTAGATGACGTCTTCCACAGTGTCTGAAGGGTGAAATTCTGGAACTTGCTTCAGGTAGTAGCGATTAGCCTTGTCAGATATCTCGATATAGGCATTTTCACCGTCTAGCGACTCTTCTCCAGCAATGATTTTGAGCAAGGTGGTCTTACCACTTCCATTCTTTGCCACTAGTGCAATCTTATCTCCCTGAGATATTGTCAAGTTGAGATCCTTGAGCAATATCTTCTCTCCGTAACTCTTATTTCCGTTTTGAATTTTCAGTAGCTGCATGGTTGGCAAAGTTATATATTCTACATCTAAGTGCTGTTTATTTGTTCAACTCTTGAATCTATGAACTGTTTTACGCCTTTCTTGTTTGTGAATAGTATTCTGATCTAGTAGAAAGCGTTAAGTAAGCATCCTAGAACACAAGTATTCAACCCGAAACTCAAGTGATTTGAAACAATCACTCTATCTTTGAAATTATGAGTCAAACAATGTATACACTCACAGTAAAACATGTGATAACAGAGACGGCAGACACTAAGTCGATAGTCCTCAATATTCCAGAAGAAGCTAAGCAAGCCTTTACTTATAAGGCAGGACAATACCTTACCGTAGAAGTGGTGGTGAATGGTGAAACCTTGAGAAGAGCCTATTCACTTTCTAGTGCTACCTATGAGGAAGGTCTGAAGTTTTCTATAAAGCGAGTCCAAGGAGGAAAGGTATCAAACTACCTCAATGACCAAGTCAATGCGGGTGATACGTTGTCGATACTTGCTCCTGAGGGTAAGTTCGTCGTCTTACCAGAGGCAGACAAGAGTAAGGTACACTACTTCTTCGCAGCAGGGAGTGGGATCACGCCTGTGATGTCCATGATTAAGACGTTACTAGAATACGAAGAAAGGTCAACGATACACTTGCTATATGGGAGTAAGACTGAGGATAATATTATCTTCAAGACTGAATTTGATGCCTTAGTAGCTAAGCACGAAGGACAACTATTTGTCACACATACCCTATCTCAGGTCAAGCAATCCAAGGGTGTATTTGGTTTTCTGAAGAAGAACAAAGATTCAGCATGGTCAGGCCTAACAGGTAGAATTGATGCAGACAAGATCAACTACTACTTAAGAGAACACCCAACTCACGACAAAGAAGCTCATTACTACGTGTGTGGACCGGGTAATCTCATCCAGACCGTAGAGCAAAGTCTCGTCGCTCAAGGAGTACCGACAAAGGCTATTCACAAAGAATACTTTACAACTGATGGAGCAGGAAAATCTAAGGATGTAGCAGGAGAAGGTATCGTAACTGTCACTCTTGATGGCGATACATTCACAGTCAATGTATCCAAAGAAAAAACTATCCTGGAGTCTATCTTAGACATGGACAAAAGCCCACCTTACAGCTGTACATCAGGTGCATGTGCTAGTTGTATGGCTAAGACCACGAGTGGAAAAGTAGAAATGGAAACTTGCTTCTCTTTAGACGATGAGGAAATAGCAAACGGATACATTCTGACTTGCCAATCTCATCCTATGTCTGCTGATGTGGCGATAACTTATGATGACTTATAGCAGAGTAGGTTCAGGATATACCTTTTTCACCTAAATAAGCATAAAAAAGCCTGTTACTTTCGTAACAAGCTATCTGTGAGACTGGAGGGATTCGAACCCCCGACCCCTACCCTGTCAAGATGAACGACTGTTCCGAAAGGATCGAGCACAATTTGTGCTCGAAAGGAGTGAACCGCTGATGCGGATGGGCAGCAGAGAGCATTTCATTGACAGGCATAAAAAAAGCCTGTTACTTTCGTAACAAGCTATCTGTGAGACTGGAGGGATTCGAAC
>JAHDHH010000041.1:30037-39435 GCA_020631405.1 Saprospiraceae bacterium | reverse complement strand
TTTGCTTTATTACTTATTTCTTATCTCTGTTAATTCTTTAGAAATAGCAGACTTGAGTAACTTCATATTGGTTTTATCACCAATGATGAGAACAACATGATCTTCATTAACCTTGCTGATCTTGCCAATAATCCCACTTGTGGTGACTATTTCAGAACCAGGTTTGAGTTCATTTTGAAAAGCCTCTTGTTCCTTTTGTTTCTTAATTTGAGGTCTCATAAAAAAGAAATACATCACTGCAATGATTGCAATCATGAAAATCAAATTAAGAGGGATGGCTCCACCAGGAGCAGCTTGTAATAGTATTGTAAGCATATTGATTAGAATCTTTGTGTTAAAATTGCGTTCAAATATAGTCCAAATTTGAAAAGAAGTTTTGAGTAAGCCCTCATCATTATCACAACCCTTGTTTTTAATTGGCATGCCAGGAGTTGGCAAGTCATACCTAGGTAGACTAGTAGCTTCTGCTATGTCTCTGCCCTTCGTAGACTTAGATGAGCAAATCGAGACTTATCTCAAGAATACTATACAATCTCATATCGCTACAAAAGGCATTGAGTTCTTTAGAATTAGTGAAGCCATATCACTCAGGAAGCTTGACTTGACGCTACCAAGCATTATATCAGTTGGCGGTGGATGTCCATGCTTTCACGACAACTTAAATTATATGAACTTGGTTGGAAAGTCTATCTATTTAGATATACCCATTGATGACCTTCTTACTAGATATGAGGCAATGCAACTAGAGCGGCCTCTGATGACAACTGATAGCACTACCTACCTCACGTCAACTTACCAAACGAGAATAGTAGATTATGCAAGAGCAAATCATACTGTGCCAATATCAAGTAATACAGAACAAAATGTCGACAATATCATTTCAGCCATAAAGTCATTGTGTTATTGAACTCCTACCCTATTTGCCAGCTTTACTAAGTACCTTTTTAACAATAAAAAGAATACCTTTGCGGCTTTCTTTTGACAACCATAATCTAATATTACTATGTCAACAACAGTTCATAATTGTGTTATCATTGGATCAGGACCAGCCGGATATACAGCAGCAATATATGCAGCTAGAGCAAACTTAAAACCAGTATTATATACAGGAAAAGAGCCTGGTGGTCAACTCATGATTACCAATGATGTAGAAAATTACCCTGGGTACCCTCAAGGAATAATGGGACCGGAAATGATGGAAGATTTTCGTAAACAAGCTGAGAGGTTTGGTACTGTCATCATCAATGAAATGATTGATAAAGTTGACTTTACAGGTCCAATACATAAGATCTGGAGTGAAACTGGAGAAGAAGTTCATGCTCATACCATTGTCATTTCGACTGGTGCTAGCGCAAAGTGGCTAGGATTACCATCAGAACAGCGATTGATGAATAATGGAGTATCAGCTTGTGCGGTATGTGATGGATTCTTTTTTAGAGGTAAAGAAGTAGTTGTAGTAGGAGGTGGTGACACAGCTGCAGAAGAGGCAACATATCTTGCTAAACTCTGCCCAACTGTCCACCTGCTTGTCAGAAGAGATGAATTAAGAGCTTCTAAGATTATGCAAGACAGAGTGCTAGGCACTGAAAACCTTAAGGTTCATTGGAACACTGAAACTGTAGAAATCAATGGTGAAGAATTTGTAGAATCTGTAACTGTCAAAAACAATAAGACAGATGAAATATCTACGATTAATGCTTCTGCATTCTTTGTAGCCATTGGTCACAAACCAAATACTGACATATTTAATCCATGGCTTGACATGGATAGCAATAAATACTTGGTCACAAAGCCAGGTACATCTTATACAAACGTTGAAGGAGTATTCGCTTCTGGTGATGCTCAAGACCATGTCTATAGACAAGCGGTAACAGCTGCTGGTACAGGGTGTATGGCAGCCTTAGATGCAGAAAGATATCTTGCAGCTAAAGGAATCATTTAATCGTAAAAAACCACAAAACAACAATACAATGGGACAATTCAGAAAAGGAGTCTTATTTGGGCAGGAAGTCACTGACCTATTCAATTATGCAAATGAAAACAACTTTGCAATACCTGCCGTCAACTGTACAGGAACTAACTCAGTAAATGCGGCTTTAGAAGCGGCAAAAAAAGTGAACTCACCAATTATTATACAGTTTAGTAATGGAGGTGCTGGATTCTTCGCTGGTAAAGGTTTAAAAGGTGAAGGCCAAAGTGACCAAATTTTAGGAGGAATCTCTGGAGCATTGCACGTACACAATGTAGCTGAAGCTTATGGTGTAAGTGTCATCCTACATACTGACCACTGTGCTAAGAAACTATTACCATGGATTGATGGTCTTCTTGACGCTGGAGAACAATACAACCAAGCTTTTGGCAAACCACTCTTCTCCTCTCACATGTTAGACCTATCTGAAGAGTCAATCGAAGAAAATCTAGAAATCTGTTCGAAGTATTTCGAACGAATGAATAAGCTTGGAATGACTATCGAACTCGAACTTGGAGTAACAGGTGGTGAGGAAGATGGCGTAGATAATACTGACGTAGATAGTAGTAAACTCTATACACAACCAGAAGAAGTGGCTCAAGCATATGAAGCGATGTCTAAAATTGGAGATGCATTCACAGTAGCAGCAGCTTTTGGTAATGTACACGGTGTTTATAAACCTGGAAATGTAGTACTAACTCCAAAAATTCTTTTGAATAGTCAAAAACATATCCAAGAGAAATTTAATACTTCGTCAGACAATCCTGTAAACTTTGTTTTCCATGGAGGGTCAGGTTGCTCTACTGAAGAGATAAGAGAGGCTATTGAATATGGAGCCATCAAAATGAATATTGATACAGACTTACAATGGGCATTCTGGGAAGGAGTAAGAGATTATTATGAACCTAGAGTGGGATACATGCAAACACAAATTGGAAACCCAGACGGAGATGATGTTCCTAATAAAAAATCTTATGACCCAAGAAAATGGCTAAGAGAAGGAGAAAATAGCTTCGTCACAAGATTAACTAGGGCATTTGAAGACCTGAATTGTATAGGAAAACAAGTGTAGAATTACATAAAGCTAAACTAAACAAAAGCCCTGCAATACTTCTTGTAGGGCTTTTGTCTTTAATGTAAACGTCTCAATTAATTAATTCACCTTAGGAGAATTGTTCTTAAGCAGTGACTATGAATAACTATTTACCCCTATTAGTCTGAAGAGATAAGTGACGTCTTGATTCCGCTACACCTTTGATATGTCTTACTGCATATTCGATACTCGAATGATGCTTATCTGGCTCAGTCATCAGTCCGCCTTTCTGTAACATATCTCTGACTTTGCCTCGAGCTCCACACATATGAAGGTCGATACCTTGGTTTCTGAGAGAGTCATCTAAGTCTCCTAAAGCAGTCAAACCACTGCTATCTATATCATTAATGTTTTTACCATTGAGTAAGAAGTGATTGACTGTTTTGTCATAGTTAGAGAGTATGCTTAACATTTCTTCCTTAAAGTAAGTCGCATTACCAAAGTATAACTGTTCGTCAAATCTCACAATCAAGAATCCAGATTCTTCTATGCTATCCTCAAATCGATCAGCATCTCTATAATGATTAGTACCTGGTATGTTTTCAAGAATAACAATATTAGGTTTGGAAGTACGATACAATACCAAACATATGGATAAGACTACTCCCGCAAGTACTCCAAATTCAATACCAACGACTAAAGTGGTAATGAAGGTAATAATCAACATCCATGCATCTTGTCTATGAACATTCCACAGTCTTCTGAGTTCTTTGACATTGAATAGGCTGATGACCGACAATAATATGATAGCTGCAAGTACTGCCTTAGGAGTATAATATAGATAAGGAGTAAAGCAAACCAATACAAGCACAACAACGCCAAATGAAATCAAAGAACTCATTGTAGTTTGCGCATTGAGCTTACTATTAATTGCTGACCTAGAAAAACTACCACTTGTCGGTATCGCTTGAAAGAAGGCTCCTCCAATCTTCGCAATCCCTATGGCCTTGAGCTCTTGGTTAGGATCTATGACATGGTCTTTGTGCTTAGCCTCCATAGCCTTAGCAATGCTGATAGCTTCAATCACTCCTATGATTACTACTGTGATGCAAGCTGGTAGTAAGGCAATCATATTTTCAACTGTAAGGCTAGGTATAATAGCTTTGGGTAAGCCAGACGGAACATTTCCAATCACACTTACACTTTGTTGCTCCCAATTCAATCCATAACAAGCAATACTAAGTATAGCCAAGACGATAAGCTCAATTGGTATGTGCTTCCATAGCCGCTTCACCACAAAAATCACTATGATGGATACTATTGTTAAGATTGCAGTTAAAAAATGTATATCATTTATATGTTGAATTAAGTGAGGATAGACCATAAGAACATGGTCATACCTAGGTATTGTCATTCCCAAGGCATCCTTAAGTTGAGTACCTATGATTATCAAGGCAGCTGCTGAAGTAAATCCTGATATTACAGGTTGAGACAGAAAGTTTGACAAGAAGCCTAATCGTAAAAAGCCCAAGATCAACTGAGCTACTCCTACCATCAAACCAAGTAAAACAACTAATCCTATGTATTCAGTAGTAAACGGCTCAGCTACTTGACTGACTCCCGCAAGTACAAGTAGGGACGACAAGGCAACAGGACCCAATGACATCTTTGTTGATGTGCCAAATAGACTGTAGAGTAATAACGGAACTAAAGCACTGTACAATCCATAAATAGGCGGCATCCCAGCCAGGCTAGCATAGGCCATTGCCTGAGGAACAATGACCGTACCTACAGTTAGACCTGCGAACAAGTCTTTTCTAAACTTAATCTTAGAATAGTTCTTAAGTTGGGAGAATATGGGTACTTGAATCAAAATAAAGCTTAGGATATTTAAGTTTGCAAGATAGCAAGTAATTCTCTCAAAGGATTTGGTAATCCATTCTAGCATAGTACTTTTACTTGCTCACCATCAATTCCTCATTATCGAAATTGCTTTTGACCAGTCTTTTTTATTTGCGGCAATTGCTGCTGTCATACTAGGTATCTCTAAGGCTGGACTAAAGGGATTTGGTTTTGTCATAGTATCCTTGATGGCACTAGCATATGGAAGCAAAGCATCTACAGGCGTACTAGTCCCTCTTCTGATCTTAGCAGACATATTTGCAGTAATCACCTACCGCAAAGACGTTAAGTGGATGACTCTTGCCAAGCTGATGCCTTCGATGATTGTTGGAGTACTAGTAGGTGTTGTAGTTGGGGATAGTATTTCTTTAGCAACGTTCAAGTACTTCATGTCAGTCATTATCATAGTAGGAGGACTCTTGATGATCATGGTGACAAGGTTGCCAGAGAATAAGATTCCAAATAATTTGCTATTCGCAAGTATTATGGGATTTGGCGCTGGGTTCACAACTATGATAGGAAATTTAGCAGGAGCATTTGCCAACCTCTACTTCCTAGCCTTGAGATTTCCCAAGAATGAATTTATTGGCACTGCAGCCTATATGTTTTTCTTTATTAATGTATTCAAACTTCCCTTTCACATCTACGTATGGATGACTATAGACTTAGATACGATGATGATCAATCTATGGCTATCACCATTTGTAATTCTTGGCTTTTTTCTAGGATTCCAGTTAGTCAAGCTGATTAGCAACTCTTTTTTTCAGAAGTACATCATTGTAATGACCTTGTTGAGTGCAGCGTTACTCTTAGTAAGTTAAGTTATATGTAATAACAAAAAAGAGTCTACTACCCTGTTGGACAATAGACTCATCATTCAAAAATATTATAGTATGGATTTTTATTAGAAAGTCCAAATGTGCTGTCCTAAAAGCCTTAATAGATTTATAACACGATAAACCAAATTAAACAAAACGATAGTTTTTTCATATGTCGATTAGCTCCAGAACAGCACTTTTCATTTGGACGTACATGAACTTTTTTCTTTGGGACACAGCTTCCATTAAAGCTGATATATAGTCATTACGACAGGTATTTGAAAAATCTTGGGTATAGACACAAAAAAAGGGAAACATTTCTGCTTCCCTTAGTATTTCATTCGTAACGAGTTGACTATTTGCCAAACATATTCTTCGCTGCATTAAGGATATTCCCTGCGCTTTTTGCCTTGTCAAGGATGCTTCCGCCTCCGCCAAGTCCACCAAGTAACCCAGTAATTTGACTTAAGTCAAAATCTGAATCCGCAGCTTCACTAGATTGAAACTTCTCTTTCAATCCTGAAACTAGGTCTGCAGCTGTATTTTGTGACTCGTTTTGAGCTTCTTCAGCACTCATTCCTTTTTGTTGTAGTATTTCTCCAAGCTTCCCTTGTAGGTTAGACATTAGATTATTGCTTTCAGCTCCTTCAGCTCCTCCAAACAACGCCGTAATCTGACTAAGGTCGCCTCCTTGTATACTTTCGAACAAAGCACTTACACCTTCACTTGCTGCTTCATTTGTTGCATCTGGATTTAGACTATTTCCTGCCATTTTTTCTTGAAGCTTCTGTAAAGCCAATGCTTTTAATTTCTCTATCATTTTATTATTTTTTGTGTGATAATTCATCTTTAGGACGTGACAAGGGCATCTTGTCACCTTCACAAGTACTAAATAAATGTTAAGCGTCTCCGAACAGTAGTAACTCTAACTACTATTGTAAGAATAAATACAAGAGCTGGGCATAAACAATCTTCATAATTAATGCTATTGGAAACATGATTGTATACCCTATCATTGGAATGGTATTTTTGCTTCTAGTGATTGCAAAATCTAGTATGGCCGGTTGGTTTGACATAAAACCCATCAATAAACTATAAGGAAGCTTAAAGAGCTTGTACCCAATTGCTAAACTCATGCATGCTGTCAACGTACTCATGATAACCCCTGCACCAAAGAGATAAAGTCCACCCCCAGAAGATAGGGATTGCACGAAGGTATTGCCCGATCTGAGTCCAATCACAGCAAGTAGCAAGGTTAGCCCAATTTGACGCAAGGTAATATTGACACTATACGGTAGTGTCCACACCATAGAACCCGTTCTATAGATAGCTCCCAGAATTAAGGACACTAGCAATGGTCCGCCTGCATAGCCAAGCTTAAGCGATACTCCTCCTGGAAGCGTAAACTCAATAGTACCTATCAATAAACCAATGGCAATCCCAAGTCCAAATGAAAAGATATTGACCTTACTTGACTCATAATAAGAGTCACCAAAAAAGGTTGATAGTGCCTTCAGATCTTTTCTCTTAGCTACAAAGCGTATTCTATCTCCTTGTTCTAAGACAATATTCGAATCCGCAAGCATATCTGTATCTCCCCTTCTTATCCTGGTGATGATTGCACTGAATTTTTGCTCTAGACTTAACTCAGAAAGTTTTCTTCCTACAACTCTTGGGTCTGAAACGAAAATCCTTCTCGAATCAAAGTCTGTCCTATCATGAGATATCTTTTCTTCGGATTCTTCACCTAAAAACTGTATTGCCTTTGCCAACTCTTCTTCAGTTCCAACTATCAATATCTTTTGATCAAGTCTAAGAATGGTATCCCAATTAGGCAGTGAGTATTGTCCATCTATATCTAGGATCCTCCCAAAGACTACATTCCAGTTGAACTGTCGCTTAAGGTCTCTCAACTGATAATTCTCTACAGCAGGGTTCGTAATTAGTATAGACATGGACCCTATCTCTTCGTCTATATTATATCGCTTTTTTAAGATGGACTTTTCTTCTGTATAATCCACTTTAAAGACTTTCTCCATGAGCACAATAGCCGCCATTACCCCTATGACACCCATCGGATATGAATATGTATAACCGACAGCCAGATGCTCAATGAGGGTTTCTTTATCAGCTAACTTACTTTGATTTATTAAGTCAATCACCCCAGCCAATGCAGGTGTATTGGTTGTGCTACCTGCATAGAGACCTGCTGTAGTTGAGGCATCAAACGCAAAGATATAGTAGATTAACACTGCTACCACCACAGAGAGTGTCAACATCAGAAGGACGAAAACAAGGTCACGTGAACCATTATTCTTAAAACTTTTGAAAAAAGCTGGACCACTGCTTAGTCCAATAGAATAGACAAACAATACAAGTCCAAATTCAAAAATAATCTGAGGCACATTGAAGTCAGAATTAGTAGCACCAAAGGCTAGTCCGACAAATAATACGGCTGCTACTCCAAGCTTACTCCCAAATATGGAGATGTTACCAACGAAGTAGCCTATCGCTGCAACTATAAATAATAAGATGAGTGGGTTTTCCACTAACAGTTGTCCCAAAGAATAAATGATAATATGAAAAAATAAGAAGGGGCAAAGTTACGCCGCTTATCAGTCCAATGCATCTTTTTTGAGCTGCTATTACACTTATTTCACAACTAAAGTTTCGATAAAATGAATATCTTTAGCTATGTTCAATATGCAACCCGAACTCCTTAGCAAACTCATCCCTACAGTTTTCTTACTTGTATTAGGAGTAATAGAAGCGTTCGGTGGTCTTTATCTTGATGACGACCGAACCAAAGATGATTTCACTATTGAACTGGTCAGTTTAGTGACTCTTCCTACTCTGATACAGCCAGCTATTTTATTGACTTGTTTCATGGTATTTCCTCTTGTGGTTCCTGACTTAGCAGACTATTTCTTGGACTATTCGTATTGGTGGCACATCCTAGCATTTCTAGTTTTTGATGACTTGACTCAGTATTGGTGGCATAGGATCTCACATCATTATCCCCTCATGTGGAAACTGCATAGACCCCACCATGTAGTCGAGGAAATGGGTGTTCTCGTCACTTATCGAAATGCTACCCTCTACTATGCTCTACTGCCTGGTATTTGGTTTTCCGCCTTACTGATTTACTTGGGCATGGGTTATGTCTATTTATTTTATCTCCCAGTAAAACTGGTAGTTATACTGCTTGCACACAGCGAAACTAAATGGGATCGATTCTTATTCAAATATCCTGTACTGCATCCAATTGCATGGGTAATCGAACGGACTATATCTACTCCCAGCACCCACTTTGCTCACCATGGGCTAACCGCTGAAGATGGGGTATCTCATCCGAATGGCAACTTTGGAAACCTACTATTTATCTGGGATATCATATTTGGAACAGCCAAAATCACAAGAAAATATCCCACCAAATTTGGTGCTTGGAATCAAATGAAAGAACCATGGTATGTTCAATTGCTATTTCCGATTATCAAATCAAAGGACCCTAGAAGCGAACTACATTCTCTAAATACAAGTCTAGATTATGATCCTGCAAAAGATTATTCTGAATATACGAGATGATAATTGGAAACATATTCAAGTATCTCTAGTAATTTGGATAGCAATTAAAATTGTATTTTTAAAATTCCTTAATCAAGAAATGCTAAATAAT
>JAHDHH010000041.1:20931-29937 GCA_020631405.1 Saprospiraceae bacterium | reverse complement strand
GATAGCAATTAAAATTGTATTTTTAAAATTCCTTAATCAAGAAATGCTAAATAATAAATGCTAAATAATGAATCTTATCACTCACATCGATCCTGTAGTTGTTGATACTGACAAAGCCGAAATCCAAAGAATATTTGAATTACAAAAGACTAAGCAGTTTGATATAGGAAGTACCACTGTCAAGCAAAGAAAGGCAAAACTGAATAAACTCCACCAGCTGATATTGAAGTACAGACCACGGATTAAAGAAGCACTCAATAAGGATTTTAAAAAGCATCCAATGGAAGTGGATCTCACAGAAATCTACCCAATCACTGCTGAACTTAAGCATACGAAAAAGCACCTAAGTAGGTGGATGAATAAGCACCGTGTCTCCACCCCACTTGCAATGATGGGAAGTAGCTCACATATCAAATACGAACCTAAGGGAGTTGTTTTGATTGTTTCTCCATGGAATTTTCCGTTTAACTTAACCTTTGTACCACTAGTATCTGCAATTGCTGCAGGCAACTGTGTAATGATCAAGACATCAGAAATGACACCTAACTCAACTGCACTGATGAAGCAGATGATTGAGGAATGTTTCAATGAAGACGAGGTAGCATTTATAGAAGGAGGCATACCAGCATCCACCCATTTGTTAGAGATGCCCTTTAACCATATCTTCTTTACAGGTTCACCGATGGTCGGTAAGATCGTAATGAAGGCAGCGGCCCAAAACCTCACCTCTGTGACACTTGAACTAGGTGGCAAATCACCAACTATAATTGACAAGACCGCAAACCTAAAACAGACTGCACAAAGACTAACTATAGGAAAATTCACCAACAATGGTCAAATCTGCATCGCCCCGGACTATGTATTTGTTCACGAGGATGTTAAAGACAAGTTTGTGGCTCTACTTAAAGACACTATCCAATCCTTTTACTCAAAAAATATTCAAAATGAACCCTCATATTGTCGAATAGTCAACAATAGGCATTTCAATAGACTTAAAGATGCCATCGAAGATACTGTAACCAAGGGAGCGACAGTCGAATTGGGTGGTGTTACAGATGATAATGACAACTTTATTCCTCCAACTATACTGAGTAATCCTGCGATGGATAGTAAGATTATGACTGATGAAATATTTGGACCAGTATTACCAATCCTTAGCTATACTGATATAAATCAAGTTATACGAGATATCAATGGTAGAGAGAAACCACTAGCTCTCTACATATACAGTAAGAATCGAAAAAACACTGATCACATCATCAATAATACCAGAGCTGGTGGTACGTGTATCAATCACAATGGCGTCCACTATTATAATATGGACTTACCTTTTGGAGGATCTAACAATAGTGGTATTGGCAAAGGACATGGATTTGAAGGGTTCAAAGCCTTTTCTAATGGAAGAGCTATATTTAATCAGCACATTACCAATGCCCTTGACTTCTTAGTGCCTCCATATACAGGGTTAAAGGAAAAGATTGGAGATTTGACTATAAAGTATTTCTAGAAGGCAGATATTCAATCATTAGGATTAAAGGCAACCAACAATTCTAATTAGTATCTTCGATGTTTTTTGAAATAAAATAAGTTAAAAGGTAGGACAGAACCTGTTCAACTTGTTTTTAAGCAATAACATAAGGAATGATGAGATACTTTTTACTACCAATTTTATTGACATTTGCTATTTCGGTTAATGGACAAGATTTCTATGATGTTGAAACTATTCAAACGATTGAAATCACATTTGCAGAAAGCAATTGGGACCAACTCTTGGACAATGCAAAAGCTACTACCGAAGACTACATCCTTGCAGAGAGTGTCACAATCAATGGAATAGCCTTTGACAGTGTAGGCGTAAAATACAAGGGTAACAGTACTTACAACCCCAATCAGACCAAGAATCCCTTCCATATAGAATTGGATACATATAAAGACCAAGACTACGATGGCTACACTGATATCAAACTCAGTAATGTTGCTAAAGACCCTTCTTTCCTCAGGGAAGTACTGTCCTATCAAATCATAAGACAGTATATGCATGCCCCACTTTCAAACTATGCAAATGTCTATGTGAATGGTACCTTAATTGGCTTGTATAGCAATTCAGAAGCAGTGTCTAAAAAGTTCGTCGACAACAGATTCGACTCTAAGAATAACACCTTTGTGAAGTGCAACCCACCGGCTGGTGCTGGACCTGGGTCTAATGATTTTCCCAACCTAGTCTACATGGGTGCTGACAGTACAGACTACTATGATGCTTACGAAATCAAATCTGACTTTGGTTGGCAGGAGCTGATTGATCTATGTGACACCCTAGCTAATCAAACTGATGCCATTGAAGACATATTAGATGTAGACAGAGCTTTATGGATGTTAGCGCTTAACAATGTTATGGTGAATTTGGACAGTTACATTGGAGGATTCAAACAAAACTACTACCTCTACAAAGACGACAATGGCCGATTCAACCCAGTCATTTGGGACCTCAACGAGTCTTTTGGAAGATTTACCATGGCAGGTGGTGGCACCAATCTCAATAGCACAACAGCAAAGCAACAAATGAGTCACCTACTGCATGCTACTGACAGTGACTTCCCATTAGTACAACAACTCCTTAGTGTACCACTGTACAAACGTATGTATCTTGCTCATTACAAAACTATTCTCCTCGAAAACTTTGATAATGGAATATATTCTGCTTTTGGCGAATCACTTCAAGGCATTATTGATGCAGCGGTCCAAGCAGATAATAACAAGTTCTTTACCTACAATAACTTTGTTGACAACTTGGATTCTGATGTCAACAGTGGCGGAGGAGGACCAGGTGGCGGAGCTACCGTAGGCATCACTAACCTTATGGATGGCAGAAATGATTACTTACTAGGGCTTAGCGACTTTTCTCAGACGGAACCTATCATTTCTGACATTCAATACTCTACCAGCTCACCAGTGATTGGAGAAGGCTTGACGATTACGGCTATAGTTACGGATGCGAATGCGGCCTACCTTGGGTTTAGGTCAGATGAGTATGGTATATTCCAGAGAGTAGAGATGTACGACGATGGCAACCATGGAGATGGAGCGGCTAACGACAACGTCTTTGGTATAACCATTCCTATTGAAAGAGACTTGACCCAATATTACATCTATGCTGAAAATGACAACATTGGAAAATTCTCGCCACAAAGAGCAGAACACGAATACCATAAAATCACTGCCACATCGGGTAGCAACACCCCAAGCGAATTAGTAATCAATGAGTTCATGGCATCTAATGATGATACAGCCGCCGATCTAAATGGAGAGTTTGATGATTGGATAGAACTCTTCAACAATAGCGGGTCAGATATAGATCTCACTGGCTACTCTTTGACTGACAATTTTGACAATTTGACTAAGTGGACATTCCCTGATGGTACAATCATCAGTGGTGGCAACTATTTGATTATCTGGGCTGATGAGGATGGCTCACAAGAAGGGCTACATGCCAACTTCAAATTGTCAGCTAGCGGAGAATCAATATTCTTAGTTGACCAAAGTGAATCAATAGTTGACGAAATCGCTTATACTGATCAATCTGCTGCTAAGTCATATGGTAGATTTCCGAATGGTACTGGTAGTTTTCAATTGATGACGCCAACGTTCAATGCGATGAACTCAGGAACATCGAATACCGAAGACGAAGCATTTGTTACAGGCCAATTAAGCATCTATCCTAATCCCGCTTCAAACGCAATAACAATATCAGCAAACGAACCTATAGAAAGGCTTTCTCTCTATACAGCTACTGGAGTCAAGGTGAAAGAGGTGATTCCAACTACGTCAAACATTTCTATTGATATGACTGTAGTACCTGAAGGAATGTATATCGTAATAGGTATTATTAATGGAAGAACAGAGACGAGTAAAGTGGTGATAAAGCGTTAATCTATCAGGTAGCAATACTTGTTTGAACCAAGATGTTTTATAATCAAGCAATACTCTGAATTTTAAGAATCCAAGAAGAGTTCAAACTAGAATTCTTAAAACTCAACCTTTAACCGCAAGCTCAACCTTCTTCCCGTCAAGAAGTTAGGGATTGCATATTGAGTATTATAAATTGTTTTGATCCATGTATTACTCGCTACATTAGCCACATCCATGAGGTTAAAGACATCTAGACTTACCCAAGTATTAGTTGTACCTCGCAGAAAGTGGTTAGGCTTTGACTTTCTGAGGCTTTCGTCCCAGAGTGAGTAGGAAAAGCCCATATCTACCCTATTGTACATCTTAAATCTAAAGCTATTTCTGTAGATTGTATTACTCCCATTTAATCCAAACGGAAGACCACTACCTACATTCAAGTTCATGTGTACTTTGAACCGTTCGTTACCTGGTAGATAATCTTGGAAAAACATTGAGACATTGACCCGCCTATCAGTAGGCCTTGGTACAGTCCTACGGACATAGTCTGTAGTGTCTCCGACTTCTCTGTATAGGTGTGTGATTCCATCTAAACTTTCTCTTGCTGAAAGAATGGACACATTCGCCCAACTTTCTGCGCCTGGGACGAACTCTCCATTAACTCTCATATCTAAACCCATCACATGACCAGAAGCGTCATTTTCTCCAGAATATCGAATCCTTACATTGTCAATATCATAGGAAATAAGGTTGTCAAGTCTTTTGTAGTATACCTCGGCGATTAACTTAAATGGCACATCACTAATCCTCTTCCAAGGAAAGTCAAGGCTAAGACCACCAACAACATGGATAGAACGCTGAGCTTCAATATTTCCATCATTCAACGTACCATCATCATACCTAAGTTCTCTATAAAATGGTGGTTGATAATACAATCCCCCTGCCAGCTTAAATGATATGTCTTGCTTACTGTTCAGCGGTTTGTAGAGAAGCTGAGCTCTTGGACTCACCAATACTTGGTCATTATACGACCAATGTGTCAGTCTTGCACCACCACTTATCCTATATTCAGCCTTATCTGCTTTTGTGAATGTATAAGTATCTTGGAAGTAGGCTGTTGATCTATATGATTCAAGAGTATTCTCTGAATAGATTGACGAATTGAGTAACACTTCATTCTGACTAAAAGGTAGGCTATATCCCGCAGAGTCAATCCTCTCCCACTCTACTAATTCATCATTGATGACTTCTCGTTGTGTCTTGAGGCTCCATTGCAAGAAATGTGTATGATCTGTCGCTCCTTTTACTTGGATTTCATATCCACCTTTGAGTTGGATATTATAAATATTGCTATTGAGATAATTTCTGGCATATCTATGTTGAGTACCGACCCCTAATACTGCTATTTCATCTTGTGTGTCACTAGCAAGATCAGTCTCTACCTGAGCCAATTTATAAAACCCTAGTATATCAAAAGTCTCTGCCTCAATTGATGAATAAGCTGAAGCTAAGAGCTTGACAAAGAGAGGGTTTCTATCTCTTTCTGGAATGTAAGTCAGAGAAACTCCGCCCATCCCGTTGACAAAATCATCCTTTTCACTACCCTCAAATACGGTGCTCAGGTTAAGTGCAAAACCAATCAACCCAATTCCAGTACTCTGCGTTTGTGGAATAAAATTATAGGAGCTTGTATTATAGTTTCCAATTGCTGCAAGTTGCCATTCTGGTTTTAAGTCGTAGGTTAAATATGCTTGTCCATCAAAAAATTGAGGAGTATATTCTCCAGTTACATCCAATGAATTCAATAAATATTGTGTCGTCTTATACCTAGCTCCGATCAGGTATCTCAAAGGCTTTTGTTCTCCAAGTTTACCTTCAACATGGGCTGATCCTCCAAGCAAACTTGCCGAAGCACTTCCTGCAAATTTTTCTGGTCTTTTATAGTTGACATCAAGGACGCTACTCATTTTATCACCATACTTAGCCTCAAAGCCTCCTGAAGAAAAAGACAGGTCTCTAATCAAATCTATATTGGCAAAGGTCAGTCCTTCTTGCTGGCCACTTCTTATCAACTGTGGTCTGAATATCTCAAAATCATTGACATAGATGAGGTTTTCATCATAGTTCCCACCTCTGACATTGTATTGACTACTAAGTTCTCCGCCACTACCTGAAGAAGCACCTAAGGCAATGGCTGGCAATACACTTTCTAAGTTTCCAGTGGTGGTTGGCAACTTCTTAAGCTCCGTCATATTTTCTGTGACAACACCTAGATCTTCAATTTTTGAATCCCGAATGACCACTTCAACTCCAGTATTTTGTGGAACCAAGGCTACGTTGATAATACGTGTTCTTCCAAGTGCGACATTTCTTACTAAAACTTCAGATTCATTGTAGCCTATTCTAGAAAATACTATAGTATGCGTACCGTCTACTTTGATATCCAATTCATAGTATCCATTCTTATTGGTCTCAACAGCATTGCTTGTACCTTTTTCATATACAGTAACAAAGTCTACCTGCTCCTCAGAGTCAATATCTGTGATAGTACCTTGTACCCTCATTGTCTGCCCAAACGCGGATAGATTAAGTAATACGAATACTAAAGCGATGTAACATCTAAAATTGTAAGTTGCCAATACCGATGGTTTTCAAGCGTTCAATGGTCAATTTAGGATCGTCTGATTTGAATACACTACTTCCTGCCACTAGGACATCAGCACCAGCCTCAAGAATCTTTTCTGCATTGTGGAGGCCTACTCCTCCATCTACTTCAATTAAGGTATTCAAATTCCTAGCGATAATTTCCTCTTTCAACGTCCTAATCTTCTCCAAAGTACGATAGATGAACTTTTGTCCGCCAAAACCTGGATTTACTGACATAATCACGACAAGGTCCAAGTCCTCCAATACCTCAAATACAGATTGTACTGGTGTATGTGGATTGATTGCAACACCACTCTTAGCTCCTGCTGATTTAATCTGCTGACAAACTCTATGGACATGGTTAGTTGCTTCTAAATGGAATGACACATAGTCAGCACCGCACTCGACAAATTGCTCTACATAAAGTTCAGGTCTTTCAATCATTAGATGGACGTCCATGACTTTAGTGCAGACCTTCTTGACTGCCGAGATGATGGGTTGTCCAAAAGAAATGTTTGGCACAAATATTCCGTCCATGACATCTAAATGAAGCCAATCAGCTTGACTTTCATTGACCATGGTTACTGCATCTCCTATATGATTGAAATCAGCAGCAAGTAAGCTGGGTGCAATTCTATGACTCATGCTGTAAAAGTAGTAAAAAATGCTGGGTATTATACTCTTGCAAATGCCTCCACAGTGAAGTAAAAGAACATTAAACTAGCAAGTTGAAGGTCTGACAAAGTCAAGAATATCTTAAGAGCTGTATAAAATTTTTTCTTAATTGACTGTCACAAATATTATTCATTTTAATCCATCCGTCAAACAATAAAATCACGAATTGAATTCTAATACTTATCATCCCTATCTATTTAGTTTTACGAAAGAGAAAAGTAATCAAATCATTGGGAAAGATGTTTTGATAGCTGTATTTTACAATCATGGTATTGACAAAAGAACTTGCACTTCAAGGATTCAAGTATATGGCTACGGCAAAAGCGATGACTGAGTTCTATGAAGTAAATTTTAAAAAAGTATCAAAATACGTGCATGCCACTTCACGTGGACATGAAGCCATACAAGTTGCACTAGGTATGCAATTGCTCCCAAAAGATCTAGCATTTCCATATTATAGAGATGATGCTATGCTTCTCGCTATGGCATTTACGCCAGAAGAACTAATGTTACAACTTCTCGCAAAGAAACATGATCCATTCTCTATGGGTCGATCTTACTATTCTCACCCAAGTAGCAATGATCCACATAGGGTTAAAATCCCACATCAGTCCTCAGCAACCGGTATGCAGGCTATACCAGCCACTGGGGCAGCACTAGGGATAAGATACAAGACCAAGTTAGACTTGCATGACGTGACCACTGACAAGCAGCTTGTAGTGTGTTCGCTAGGAGATGCATCAATTACAGAAGGTGAAGTAGCAGAGGCATTTCAAATGGCTAGTCTCAAAGAACTACCAATATTATTCTTGGTACAAGACAATGAATGGGATATCTCAGCCTACAAAGATGAAGTAAGATCACAGAATGCGTCAGAATACATTAAAGGCTTTGTCAATATCAAAAGTAAAGAAATCGATGGGACAGACTTTTCAGAGTGTTATAAGGCAGTAGGTAAGGCCATAAACTATGTTCGGAATAAGCGAAAGCCATTCTTGCTGCATGCCCACGTGCCACTTCTCAACCACCACACATCAGGAGTCAGAATGGAGTGGTATCGAGACGACATAGAAGAAGATCAAGCTCAAGACCCTTATCCAAAGACTAAGGCCTTGCTGA
Source organism: Saprospiraceae bacterium (assembly GCA_020631405.1). Taxonomy (GTDB): domain Bacteria; phylum Bacteroidota; class Bacteroidia; order Chitinophagales; family Saprospiraceae; genus JAHDHH01. The sequence goes on along the minus strand of JAHDHH010000041.1, from coordinate 21,594 downwards.
TAGAGTTAGGTGTCAGGTCTAAAGAAATCAAGGCAATAGAACAAGAAGTAGTTGAATATGTGGAGTCACAATTTATTTTGGCCCAAAATAGCCCTGAACCAGATATCTCAGAAATTGATCAACATGTATTTTGTCCAACAAACATCACTTCTGAAACAGGTAAAAGAGCACCTATAGAAGGTGAAGTCAATGTGATGGTTGACTGTGCATTACATGCCATAGAAGAGTTGATGAACGACGACCGTGCCTGCATGCTTTATGGTCAAGATGTAGGTAAACGTTTAGGAGGAGTCTTTAGAGAGGCTGCTACCTTAGCGCAGAAATTTGGAGACGACAGAGTATTCAATACTCCTATTCAAGAAGCATTTATTATTGGCTCAACTGTAGGTATGTCTGCAGTTGGATTGAAGCCAATAGTGGAAGTACAATTTGCAGATTACATCTGGCCTGGGCTCAACCAACTCTTTACAGAAGTCAGCAGGTCATGCTACCTGAGTGGTGGTAAGTGGCCAGTTAGTATGATACTCAGAGTGCCCTGTGGAGCATATGGTTCGGGCGGACCTTACCACTCATCAAGTGTAGAATCCATACTCACTAGTATAAAAGGCATCAAAATAGCCTATCCATCAAATGGAGCTGACCTCAAAGGACTAATGAAGTCAG
>JAHDHH010000041.1:2992-20831 GCA_020631405.1 Saprospiraceae bacterium | reverse complement strand
ATCAAAATAGCCTATCCATCAAATGGAGCTGACCTCAAAGGACTAATGAAGTCAGCCTACCATGACCCTAACCCTATAGTTATTCTAGAGCACAAAGGGCTCTATTGGTCAAAAGTACCAAACACAGAGAATGCAAGAGTATGCGAACCAGATAAAGACTACATGTTACCTTTCGGCAAAGCTGCATTGCTTCCAGATGGTATTGAGAAGTCGCAATCCAAGTCTTGTCTTGTCATCACCTATGGCATGGGTGTACACTGGGCCCTCAAGGCTCGAAAGAATATAACAGATATAGTAGAAATACTTGATCTGAGAACATTGTACCCTTTGGATGAAGAAATGATGGTACAAAAAGTCAAAGAACACGGCAAGTGCCTCATACTTACAGAAGAGCCTATTTCCAATTCGTTTGCAAGAAGTATGGCTGGAATGCTTCAAGAATCTTGTTTTAACTATCTTGATGCACCGATAAAAACAATTGGAGCTATGGACTTACCAGCAATACCTATTAATTCTGCGCTTGAATTCACAACACTACCAAATAGTGAAAAAGTCAAGCAAGCGTTAGAAGACCTATTAAATTACTAGAATATGAGTTTTGAAATAGTGAAAGAGTATTGCGTCGATCATGCTGTGGATCTAGTTGCTGTCTCCAAGACTAAACCGATTGAAGACATTAAACGCATCTATGACCAAGGTCAAAAGCTATTCGGAGAAAATAGAGTCGACGAGTTAGTCACAAAGGCAACCGCGTTACCTGAAGACATTCATTGGCACTTCATTGGAACCTTACAAACTAAAAAGGTAAAACACCTCATACCTCATTGTACGCTGATTCACTCGGTGGATAGCATAAAGCTGGTGGAAGAGATTCAGAAAAGAAGTCTTCAGCATAATGTTGTCACATCTATACTACTTCAGATAAAAATTGCCAAAGAAGAAGCAAAACAAGGGCTAAATGAGGCTGATCTAAAGCAACTCATTGGCGCCTTCGAAGCTGGACTATATCCTAATGTCAAATGTAAAGGTCTAATGGGAATGGCAACATTTACTTCTGACCAAACTATTTTAATCAGTGAATTCACCTTTCTTAAATCGTGGTTTGACCAGATATCAACGTATGACTTGAGTAGTTTTGACACCTTATCTATGGGAATGTCTGGTGATTATAAGCTTGCAATTGAACATGGATCAACGATGGTCAGGGTTGGAAGCCTAATCTTTGGTAGTCGGAATTATGGGTAGAGTTATTGGAATAGTCTATCATCAAGCTGGAGATCAACTACTTTGACTTTTTTCAATTGTGTAATATTGGGATGCAAGGGATTAATCATTACGTTGTACTCATATTCAGTTATTATTGAAGGCACCCTAAAAGCCAATGAAGATTGGGATTTGATCCACTTCTGACCCGCGATTTTGAATTGAAATTCAGCGTCTTTCATAGTTTGGATGTTCTTGAATTTCTCTATCGAAAAGTCTTCAATTTCCGATTCTGGCAACTCCAAGAACAACAATTTCAAGTCATGAGGCACTGTCAATCCATCAAAGTGAACTAGAATTTCTAGTATGCCAAGAGATGTTTGTTCTGAAGTATACAGCAGTGGACTACCTTTCTCATTCCATCGACCACCATACAATTTGGCCCCAGTCCCAGAAAGGTCATTGATGTATTCGGATCTAGCTATTCTGTAAAGAGTCATGACCTAGCTATAGACTCCATGCTCTATCCTACCAATGACATCTTCAATCATTTCAATGCCAATTGAAGTATCCATTAGCTCTACTGGGGTATTGTTGCTAAGGACTTTGTTCTTAGTCCTAATCCACTGCTTGAACTTGTGTTGCCCAAACAACTGAAATCCTTTTTGGAATAGATCAACAAGCTGAATCAAGTGGGAAGTAATCTCTTTATTCAACTTATGGTCAGCTGCGTATCTACTCAGCTGACGTTGAGAAATTGGTAAAATATCACTTAACTCCTTATCAGTTAAAGAACTCATCTCTTGAATCTCTCTTAGATACTTTGTCTCAATACCAGTCCTTGCAAGATCCACTAGGTCTGTCTTACGATAGATTGGTTGCGATTCTGAAATTACCAATAGTGTCATAACTTGTCATTTGTCTCGAAAATACAGCCATTTGACCTAACAATCAAGTCTACTCCCAACTTTTCTCTGAATATTCTCAGGTTTCAATTACTTAACTGCAACACGAATAGAGATTCAAATAACTCATCTTAATAGCCTCTTCTCAATACTCAACTGATCAATAAGTTACATCCTCTTAGATCTGCATTATCAAGTCTTCCGAGTATCTCAAAGGTATCTTTTGATAACTTTCTCCCTACATCATGAGTCTCAATAAAGGCACAGGAGTAGATGTTATTCAAATCAATCACTTGTACAACCCCATTCTTTGTTTGCTTACTCATTGCATAAGGGTCAGTAATTTCTCGAATTCTAACCTTCATCATAGGATTCTCTTCAAATATCCCGTTTCCTTTAGAGTAGCACTGCGAACTGAGTTCTGTCATACCGTATTCGCTATGGATGGATGAAGTATTGAAATCTTTAGCAAGTTGTTTGTGGAGTTCTTGCTTAGTCATTTCCTTCCTTCTTCCTTTCATTCCCCCAGTTTCCATAATTGTGAGTTCAGGATTGTTCAGATTACTAGCTTGACCGTAATCCAATAGGGCAAACGAAACTCCAATGAGTAAGACCTTACCCTTAGTTCTGTCTAAACTAGTGGTAAGAGCATCAAAGTCATCTAAGAAAAACCCACCACCCTTGCTCTGCTTGATAAACCAATCCACCATGGCTACCAAAGAAGAATCATTGCGTTCAAGATAGTTTGGCAACAAACCAAATATTGTAAAGTCCTTCAAACCGCCATAGGTTGATTCAAATAGTTGTTGAGCACCGACTAAATAATGCCGCAAGTCTGACATATAATGCATACTACGCTGGCTACCAGTAGTGCCACTACTCCCAAATACCCACTCCGTGGGCAGACCTACCTCAGTAATGACCCGATATTGCTTAAAAGCATCAATTGGCAAGTATACAATAGAGTCTAAATTCTTCATATCGCCAGACTTAACCCCAAGGTAGCTACAGTAATCGCGATAGACTTCGTTATTATCATATTGAAATCTTGCCAACAACACCGCCATTTTCTCAAAAGACAAGTGTCCTTTAGAGTACTCAGAAAGTGATTTTGAAATTTGGCTTAGCATGAAGAAATAAAATTGACGTAACTTGGTATTATGGTAGTTCAAAGATACTTTTTCATTTGTTTCATCTTAGGTTTACTTGGGTTAATCTCCTCTTGTACTCAAGGACCTAATCTATCTGACATTCCTTACCTTGAGTATCAAATGCTCAGTAAAGACACTATTGATCAGAGTGTATCAACTGATGATTCATTTGTCTTATTTCTCCACCTAGAGGATGGAGATGGAGATATTGGTAACGAAAGTGATGAAAGCGTATTCAACTTATTCATCATCGATAATAGAACTGGAGAGGATTATGACCAACCAGTACAGATACCAAAGATTCCTGAATCTGTATCCAAGAGAGGTGTACTAATTGACTTAGAGTTAACTCTATTTCCTACATGTTGCCGCTTTCCTGATTCTACCATCCCTTGTGAGCCGTCAACCTCTAATCCACTTGACAGTTTGACTATGTCAATTCACTTAGTGGACAGAGCAGGTAACATGAGTAATGTAGTAACTACAGATTGGTTATACTTGAGATGTAATTAGTGGAGAATTCAAGACATGATATCATCATTATAGGAGCAGGACCCAGTGGGATCAACTGTGCGATAGAGGCAAGTCTAGCAGGCTTGAGCTCATTGATTTTAGAAAAAGGAGTTTTGGTCAACTCACTTTACCACTTTCCGACTAATATGACTTTCTTCTCCACGTCAAAAAAGCTGGAAATCGGTGGCATTCCTTTTATCTCCCATACAGACAAACCTACAAGAAAAGAAGCCTTAGAATATTACAGAAGATTAGTTGAAAGCTATGAGTTGTCGATTAGATACAATGCTGAGGTAGTCGCCATATCCAAGCAAGAAGATGGCTATAATGTGCAAACAAAGTCTGGTGAGCATTATTTTGCAAGACATATCATTGTAAATACTGGATTCTATGGCAATCCTAACAAATTGAATATTCCAGGTGAAGACCTCCCAAAAGTCAAGCACTATTACGACGAAGCTCACCCTTACATTGGGCGAAATATTGTAGTAGTAGGAGGAGCCAACTCTGCATGTGATGTTGCGCTAGAAACTTGGCAGAAAGGTGCAAATGTTACGATGATTGTCAGGCAACCTACCCTCTATCATAAAGTCAAGTATTGGATACTACCAAACATTCAAAATAGAATAGCTGAAGGGTCGATTAAGGCACATTTTAGTAGTGAACTAGTCGAGGTTTCAGAGGCATCTGTAACAGTAAACACTCCTGACGGCACACTAAAACTAGACAATGACTATGTACTAGCAATGACTGGATACAAACCAGACTATTCATTCCTGGAAAATATTGGCATTGAGATACAGGATGACGAATACAGCACTCCAGTCTATGATGACTCCACTTTTGAAAGTAACCTACCTAACGTCTACCTATCTGGTGTAATCTTAGGTGGGCTGCATACTAGCAAATACTTCATCGAGAATACTCGAGACCAAGGCAAAGCAATCCTCACTTCGATACTTTCTAAGCAGTGATAGCATTGAGATAATCAGCCACCCGTCTAGTTAATACCTTACTTGAATATTGGGCAATTTCTGAATTCACAAAGGTAGATTTCCCGTCTTTATATAGTATATAATGAGCAAGGACTATAGACTTCATCTGATCATATTCAGAATAAGCTAAAGTGTGGCCTGACCTAGTTTGCTGCACAATCCTAGCTGAGTCTCCATCTTTAGTACCCAAACAAAGTATACTCCGCTTAACAGCTAAATACTCAAACAACTTACCTGGAATTCGTCCTCCAGCATTGGCTTGCTTATTGAGTAATAGCAACAAGATGTCTGACCCCTTCATATAACTTAGTGCCTTGGAGCGATCTACATTGCCAGTAAATGTAGTGACTGATTCTATGCCTAAGCTATCTATATTCTCTTTGACTGAGATATCAACTTGCCCAACTAATAGCAATTCAACATCTTGCTTGAATCTAGGATCCTCATCACACAGGTCTCTGACAACCTCAAATAACACAGTTGGCTTCCTATCATACCCCAAAATACCAAAGTGAGAAAGTCTAAATTTTTCAGATTCATCAGCAACAAGGTTGGAATAATCATCAGGGTCAAATCCCCAAGGGACCACTGAGACATGCTTAGCACCTATTGATTCTAAATCGGCCTTCCATGTATCACTAACGATCGTAATGCTATCTGCATATTCAAATACTTCTTGTTCCTGGCGTTCATGCTTGCGTCTCGCCAATGGTGTCAGGCTCAACAAGCTGTAATAATCCACCTGAGTCCAAGGATCCTGAAAGTCAGCAAGCCACGGTAAGCCTGTCGCTTTTTTGAGTTGAGTTGCAATCCTTGTATTGGAGTGTGGAGGACCATTACTAAATATCGCATCTACTGGATTATCTGCTAAGTAGTTTAGTAGGTACTTAACTGAGGGCTTGATCCACATTGCCCTAGCATCTGGAATAAAGAAATTACTCCTAATCCAAACAGATAGCTTATGGGCTAATCCAGATTTCTGTTCACTTGTGTAAAACACATTATTGACATTCGCATTTTTCTCCTTTCTTGTAAACTTCTTGTATAGACTATACGGCTCCCAGATAGGTCCTCTCAAAATGGTTGTCTCTGGCCTGATATCTTTGAAATTCCCTTCATCAATTGATGGATAATGAGCATTCTCTGCAGTGTAAATGATTGGTTCCCAACCACAATCCCACAGGTATTTTGCAATCTTTAGGGTTCGTAAGACCCCAATTCCACCGCATGGTGGCCAGTAATAGGATATGATGAGTACTTTCTTCATTTACAGTGATGAATTTAGTCTTGATTCAATAAATAGTTAAGTATCCCTTCTGCAGCCACTCTTGAAGAAGATCTTGACTCCACATGAAACAAATCCTTTACCAAAGCCACTTGCTTAGAGTGATAAGTTGTTTTAAAATTATGGATTGCTTCCATAATTACTTGTTCAACATTACCTAAGTGATCAAGCACTTCTCCACCTTCCCATGTATGAAACTCCTCATCTTTAGGAGCATTGTTACTAGTAGGTTTAAAAAAGACACATGGTCGTGGTCGCTGTAACATAAATTCTAAAGCTTGACTACTGATATCGCCTAGGTAGAGGTCAGCTACCTTTGTATAAGTCATATCACTTAACTTCGGTGAATCAAGGTCTATATAGATACTTTCAGCTGAAGTATATTGTCGTAGTCGGCGGAGAATACCCTTATTTCTAACCGTTAATAATTGATGTGGGGCAAAAATCAACTTATACCGATCTTGATTAGCAAAGAAATCAAGAATATCAAATCCATATTGGTAAAAAGAAGAATATTCTTTCAACCAATGTGGGTTATATAATACCACTAACTCAGCATCTGGAAATGGACCTTCACTATCCAAGGTTTCACAAAGTTCATGCTTAATATATCCAGTCAAAAGGTGGTTTTGAGGAGTCAGTTGTCTGCGTTGTGTTCTTTCAATTTTTTCTCTATTGCCAGCAAGTAATATCAAATCAAATGCTGTGATCGCATCATTATAAGAGTAACTTCTATTTGCTACACCATGTCCAGCAAAGATAAGCTTAGGCCTGTATTGAGCCTCTAGTCTTTTCTTAAGTTCTGCGTCATTATACAAAGAGCATACTATCGCATCAAAACCACATAAGTACTTTCTATACTTGATGAAAAGACTTGACCTAAACTGAAGTTTTATTTCAATGAGATGGGGCAATGTAATATACCAATGTGGTCGTATACAGGTGATTTTCAACCCAGTGACGATATCTGGAAAAGACTCCAAAAACTCAATATTTCTTGGAGTTGCAAGTATTTCTACATCTACTTTTTCAGACTTATCTAATTGAGCTGCTAGTAACAGTGAATGAAAGATGTTGTAAGGTTCATCAATGTACAAAAAGCATACTTTCTTATTCATCTGATATCGATAAGCTTACTGCATTTGTTTTTGAAAGATCAATCTAATCACTATTGGGTTTTCTGATTTAAATGGAGCTAAGTCCTTGTCCTGCTGAACAAAAATTGGAGTTAACTTAGCCGCCTTCCCATTCGATATCATCTGCTCAATCTCCACGAACCTTCTATAATGATCTGTGATATATTCATACTCACCAACTTCCTTTCCCTCGCCCATCAATTCATCAAAGATTGATCTTACCTCAATAAAAAACAACCCACCTGGCTTCAGACTATTATAGGCATTGACGAAAGTCCTTCTCTCCCCTTCCATATCAACAGAGTGAAGAGTAAATCTTGAATAGATATACTCGAAGGTATCCTTCGCTGCATATTCTGTAAAATCATGTGCTAAAAAGTTGATGTTCTTTATCCCTTCAGAATTCAGATCATCTATTTCGTTTTGACATTGATCCAATGCTGTAATGGTAAGTCCTTCTCTCTTAGAAAAGTATATTGAGTCTCTGCCATTACCACAACCTAGTTCAAGAAGATGACTGCCTTTCATTAAGAAATTGCTCACGAAAACAGCAAAATTACTTGGCACTTCATTCCTTCTATGCTGACTATAATATGATTCCCAATATTCTTTTTCCATGTTATATTTTAACTCTATATAATTATAAGTAAATGACTTCTTTATCAACCATTTGGGAGTTGAGTGCATCATTAGGTGTATGCCAACCTTTTAATGGTATTTTGTAATCATCTCCATAAGTATCTACCAAACGTTGTATCTCATCTTGGGGAATATTAAATTCCTTTCCTTCGAATTTCACTAGCTTGAACCCACTGTTGCAAGTGTTTATTTGTCTAATTTTCCTTGTTTTATCAGGCTGCAATCCAAAAATGTGGCAATGCATTGAACTATCGTCTTTCGTAAAGTAGAATAAATCAACACTTACATTTTGAAGCGTAAAAGTCTGCTCTCTTGCAGACTGATCCGAAACCGTGAATCCATGTTTGTATTCAAATCCTGCTTTCTCAAATGCCACCCTAATACTAGGACTGTAATCTTGAATAAAAACTCCCAAATCAAGATCAGAATCATGTTTGATCAATTTACCATCTCTTACCACTCCTAATAAAGTCCCGAATTCAAGCCAATGGAAGACCTTTATATCATCTAAGATCTTTGACGCCTTTATTAATACTTCAACACCACTTCTATTAAAGTTCTTAGTATTATATCTTTGTTTAAGAATAGACAACAAGGGCATGTATAACGGCCTAATTGAATCCTTAAATGGGATATATCTTGTTAAGTGCTTTAGTTTTTCGAATCGATCCATGTACTCCTCTTCTACTTGCTTTTGGTCGTAAAGATGATTATTTATTTTGACCAATTGTACGTATAATCTGATTTTTCAATGCAAAGAATATTGAATTACAACAATGACACTCTACCTTGCTTAATACTGATGATCTTTTCGCTTTCCCACAATTTGAGTAATTTTTTGATATATTCTTGCTCATCAATGGACATATCCTTCAAGAGATCGATTACTCTGCTACTTGACTCACGTATTGATGCCATTATAGCCTCCTTCAACATTACTTTATCCACATCATAAGCATTTGTGCAATTATCACAAATACCGCATCTTGTATTATTCTCAAATCCAAAATGTCTATCAATATAAAGTTGCCTACATGCCTTCGTTGCACCATAGTTAATGACTCCCATCAGTTGGTCATACATAATCTGCTTCCTATCTTCAAAAATAGCCTTTGGAATAATAATACTATCATGGGCTGGACGTTTGTAAACGAAAGTCAAAAAGGCATTGCTGTTTTCCTCTCTGTATTCTAAGATCCCATTGAGTTCCAAATACATAACACCTTGCTTTACCTCCGCCACACTTATACCTAAGGTTGTAGCTAAATCTTTCTCTCTAATCCGAGTAAAGTCAAAGTAAATACCATCATACTTCCTTAGCATCAAAGACAGTAGCTCAGTATGCTTGTGTCTACTATCATTGAGGAAGCTTCTAAAGCTATCAGGATAAATCCAAACTGTAGAAGGCTTGAAGTAACTCTCCGACATATGTATATAGCCGGCCTTTACCAGTAATTGTAGGCTATTATGGGTTGTGATAATCGGCAACTGCTTTTCTCTAACAAAAGTTGACAAGTCAAATAAGAAGCTGGAATTAGGACCATGTCCTGGTGCTACTTTGAAAAATTCACAAAGCGCTTTATACACTGCTTTGACTATAGATTTATCTGGAAATGATGTTTTGATTTTATCTTTCTTACTTATAATATCACCAGAACTATACAAGAGTAACGCTTCGGCTAGTTGGCCATCTCTTCCTGCTCTACCAGCTTCTTGTATATACTCTTCTAGAGAAGGTGGTGATTCATAGTGTAAGACAAAGCGAACATCAGGCTTATCTATCCCCATACCAAACGCATTAGTAGCTACGACTATTTGCACTTTGTTGCCTATCCAGTCACTCTGGGTTGATGACTTGATTTTTGCATCTAGACCCGCATGGTATGGTTTCGCAGCAAGGCCTTGCTCACTCAGCAATCTGGCAAATTTCACAGTGGCCTTTCTATTCCTTACATAGACTATTCCTGACTGACCAGGATGATCTAAGCAATATTTTAATATATAACCTATTCTATCCTCCTTGGCAAGAGCTTGATACTTGAGATTTGATCTGACTAGGGAGGAAAGAAATATTGACGGATTTTTCAAGTCCAAATTGAATATTATATCCTCTTGAACCTGTTTAGTAGCCGTAGCAGTAAAAGCAACAATCTGTAATTTATCAAAGTACTCTCTAACTGTGAGTATTTTCCGATATGCTGGTCTAAAATCATGACCCCATTGAGAAATACAATGCGCTTCGTCAACGATAATCATTGATAAAGGGATATGCTGTAGACTTTGTTGGAATACTATAGAGTCAAGTTTTTCTGGACTGATATACAGAAGATTAAACTTGTTCATCGCAGCATTACTCAGAATTCTCTCTTGATCTTGCTTACTGACCCCACTATGAATACATTCTGCTCGGACGCCTTTTGTCTTAAGTGTATGGACTTGATCTTCCATCAGAGATATCAATGGAGAAATGACTAGGCCAACACCATCTCGTACTATTGCTGGTACTTGGAAGCATATAGACTTACCACCACCCGTAGGAAGCATGGCGAAAGTGTCCTTACCGTCTAGTACGGATGAGACAATAGATTTTTGGGATTCCCTGAAATCAGAATATCCCCAATACTGCAAAAGGGTATCCAGCAGTTTTTGATTCATATGCTGTCTAACTTACTAAAAAGTTGGGCAATAAGTCTTATGACTCTTGATTAATGCTAACGGTGACCTAAATCCATCACCAAGATAACATTGCAGTTTTAGTACTGTAGTCAAATAATAATCAGCAATACTGGGGTTACCTCGTTGGGTTCCTACAAAGTTATTACTAATTGATCCTTCTGTAAGTCCTCTGTATTCATCCACTCTCTCTGCAAGATTTGCTGCCAGTTCTCCATTGCCCTGCAGTAGGACATTATAATCGACATACGTGCCACTAACATCATCAATGTAATCTGTAAAAGTATATCTCATCAAACCTTCGATTGAGAAGCACACTCTCTGTGAAGGCTTAAATTTCAACCCAAAACCAAACGGTATAGCAACGTTGACTTTAGCATAAGGATCACCATAGCCTGAAATCCCTTGGCCTTCAGTACCAAGAGGTTGGAGCTTTACAGTTTGTCCATCATATTCTGTAGTAGGATCAAAATAGAAGCCACTAACCCCACCTATCAAGTAAGGAGACATCAATAATTCAACATTTCGATATTCAAATCCAAAAAAATGAAACTCTGCCATGACACCAACTTCGTATACAGAAGTTTTAAAACTTAGGTTCCTTTGGCGTTTCTTCAATGATTCATTGAAAGCATCAGAGCTTCTCAACCTCATAAAACTAGCCGACCCTCTTACATTCAGAAACTTATTGAGGCTGTAGATATAGTCAACCGTGGTTGTTATACTCCCTTGTCTGATGTTTGTCCCGAGAGACTCTGCGTTTAAATCCCCAAAATAATTGGACACACCTAATCCTATGCCTAATTCAGAGTATTGACTACTCAAGCGGTCTGAACTAAAAAAAACTAATAGAACAACAACGAAAACTTGTATATTTCTCATGCAATGTGTAATAATCTAACAATAAGACGTCTCAAATAACATTTATGATGCTTAGACTTTTGTATTCATTACAAAACTATCTAGAGGGAATTATATTATACAAACACCACATATTTAAATACCAAAAGCTGATTCTCTGACCCACATTTCCTTAATTTTGTAAAGTAATTAAGCATTAATGTTTTCTTAAGAAGACGTAATCATCATTATCGGAATGATTTATGATTGATATTTATGTGTTTAATGCAAACATTTCTTTTATCTAAACTAAAAAAATGCAATACTTTAAGACTTTATTATGCCTAATCTGTTTACCAGTTATTGGAATGGCTCAGGCACCAGATGATTGGTTTCACCAAGATCCTGCTGACGGTTACTATGGCGTTTCTAGCGACAAAGCATATAGTGAGTTGCTTGCTGGCAAATCTTCAAAAACTGTTGTAGTAGCAATCATTGATAGTGGCATGGACGCAGAACATGAGGACTTAGCTGACAACATGTGGGTGAATACTGATGAAGTACCAGGAAACGGAATCGATGATGATAATAATGGCTATGTTGATGATATCCATGGATGGAACTTCATTGGCGGAAAAGACGGTAACGTCAATGAAGACACTTATGAGGTAACAAGACTTTATAAGAAGTATAAGTACAAATTTGAAAGTGCTAATCGAGCAGAGCTTTCAAAAAGTGACCAAAAAGAATACGATTTATTCAAGAAGTATGAAGCAGCTGTAACTGAAGAATTAGATGCTGCAAATTCTAGACTCCAAAAATATGCAGATCAAAAGAGTTCGTTGATGGCTGGTATTGATGCAGTTGAACTTGCTCTCGGCGACAACCCACTTACAGTTGAAAATATTGACTCATTATCTGGTGATGAAACACTTGAAATGGGAAAAAGAGTAATGGGCAACATTCTTTCTGAAGGTGGAGCTGACTCGTTTGCTGGAGCTAAAGACTTAATCGCTTCTGAATTACAAGGTGCAGTTGACTACTTCCAAGGAAAATTAGACTATGCTTACAATCCTGACTTTAACCCAAGAACTATTGTGGGAGACAACTATGGAGACTCAAGTCAAAGAATCTATGGCAACAATGATGTCGAAGGACCTGATGCTCTTCATGGTACTCACGTTGGTGGTATTGTAGGAGCTGTAAGAAATAATGGCATCGGTATGAATGGTGTGGCAGACAATGTAAAATTGATGTCAATCAGAACTGTACCAAATGGTGACGAAAGAGACAAGGATGTAGCTAACGCTATTAGATATGCAGTTGATAACGGAGCTTCTATCATAAACATGAGTTTTGGAAAAGGATATTCGTGGGACAAGGCAGCTGTAGATGCAGCAATGAAGTATGCTGTAAAGCATGATGTGCTTTTGGTACATGCTGCAGGTAACTCTAATCAAAACAATGATACAACAGATAACTTTCCAAACGACAATTACGCTAAGAAAGGATTATTCTCAGCTAAGAAAGTAAAAACTTGGGTTGAAGTAGGAGCATTGAATTATAAGCAAGGAGAAGAATTCTCTGCACCATTTAGTAATTATGGCAAAATGAATGTAGATGTATTTGCTCCAGGTATGAGCATTTATGCAACTACTCCTGATGATAACTATGCACCTCTTCAAGGGACAAGTATGGCATCGCCAGTAGTAGCAGGAGTTGCAGCTATATTAAGGTCTTACTTCCCTGAATTGTCAGCTGTACAGGTCAAAGAATTATTAATGACTACTACTACTTCTATTAATGAGCAAGTATTAGTGCCAGGTCAAGATGGAGTGAAAGCACCATTCAGTTCATTGAGTGTATCCGGTGGCGTAGTAAACACCTACAATGCTGTAAAAAAGGCAATGACTTTGAAAGGAAAAAGAAAGAAAAAGTTTATCGAAAAAACTGCTCAAGCGGTTGCTAAAGTATAAATAAAAAAAGCCTCGAAATACATTTCGGGGCTTTTCTATTTACTCATTCGTCAAGCCCCTATGTAAAATTACTAGCAACTACCTCAGCTTTTCTGTGCTCTGAGTAATCATAAAACCCTACTCCACTCTTCTTGCCAAGACTCCCAGCTAGTACCATATTATTTAACAGAGGACAAGGTGCATATTTCTGTTCACCAAATCCTTTATGCAATACATCTAGGATAGCCTTACACACATCCAAACCTATGAAGTCAGCTAACTCCAAGGGCCCCATTGGGTGAGCCATACCTAGCTTCATGATGCCATCTATTTCTGAAACACCTGCGACTCCTTGATACAATGCGAAAATCGCTTCGTTTATCATAGGCATCAGAATCCTATTAGCAATGAATCCAGGATAATCATTAACTTCTATTGGCACTTTTGACACTTGCTTCGATAGGTCTGAAACCACTCTAGCCGTTGCTTCAGATGTCTTGTACCCTCTAATCACCTCAACAAGCTTCATTACTGGCACTGGATTCATAAAGTGCATACCGATGACTTTGTCGGGACGCTTTGTTGCTGAAGCAATCTTTGTAATTGATATAGAACTCGTATTAGAAGCCAGGATACATTCGCTAGGAGCATGCTCATCTAACATTTGAAATATCTTTAACTTAACATCTTCCTTCTCACTTGCTGCTTCGATTACTAGATCAGCTTCTTGGACTGCTTCTTGAATATTAGTGTGTGTGGTGATTTGCTGAAGAGACTTATCATGAATGTCCTCAGTAATCTTCTCTTTGGCCACCATTCTCCACAGATTAGACTTAATCGTTTCTAGTGCCTTGTCCAGTGCTTCATCAGATACATCACATAGGTTTACCTTGTGACCATGCATAGCAAATACATGTGCTATGCCATTTCCCATGGTACCTGCTCCGATAACTGCTATATTCATCTTCTATTTATTTTAATTCAGAAACAAACCTCTTAACTTGTGTAAGCAAAATTAGACAATAATTTTTAGGCATAGATTTAAATATATGCTAATTACATTTGCAGGCTAATTATTAAATATACATTATGGATATTATCATTGATGGCGGAGCTTCGAATATGTGTTATGCATTGTTCAATGAGAATTCCTTAGTCTCAATCAACAAGGTACAAGGGACTAACTTTATGCATGGTATTGAGCATATTAGTTTTGATGCTATTCCAGATAGGGACAACATCGACAATTTTTACTTGTTTGGTGCTGGTATTAGACCTGAAGATGACAATAGTGCCCTTGAACAACTCGTCCGATCATCATTTCCTAATGCGGACAAGGTCCACCTCGCTAATGACTTAGAACTTACTGGTCTAGCATTTGCGGATCGTGCAGATTGTATCATTAGTATTATTGGAACTGGATCAAACGCCGCCCATTGTATTGATGGAGTAATCAAGAAGAACATAATTGCAGGAGGTTATGTCCTTGGCGATCAAGGAAGTGGTTACAAATTAGGAAAGAAAGTATTACAGTATTACATTGAAAATCAATTTACGAAAGCTGAAGATGAATTATTTCTTAAAATGTATGGCTACTCCAAATTTGACATCGTCAAAGCGGTATATGATGCCGACAATACAAAACGATTTGTAGCAAAACATAGTCAGTTTTTGAGCCATCTCAATGCTAGCACTAAAAAGGATATCATCAGCTTAGAATTTTACAAATTCTTTCAAAACGTCAATAAACAAATTCCGAACAGCAATACACTAGAATATAATTTTTCAGGCAGTATTGCTTATCATTTTAGTGATGAGTTGAAAGTCATAGGGCAAGACAATAATATTAATATTGGCAAGGTTATTCAAAGCCCATTTGAAGAGATTGAGACTATCTATAAGTACATTAAACAACAGTTATGAGTAGTATAAAGAAGATTGGAGTATTTACATCAGGTGGTGATGCTCCAGGGATGAATGCAGCAGTAAGAGCTACGGTAAGAGCTGCTGCTGGTTATGGCATTGAAGTATGCGGAATTTATAATGGCTATGAAGGCATGATTAAAGGTATCTTCGAACCAAAAATCAAATCAAAAATTGCCAATATAATTCAACGAGGTGGCACCATACTCAAGACAGCTAGAAGTAAGGAGTTTATGACCAAAGAAGGTCGAGAGCAAGCGTTCAAGAACTTAACAAGCCAAAATATTGATGCCTTGGTTGCAATTGGTGGCAATGGAACTTATACAGGTGCTCTTAAACTAGGCAAAGAAACTGGAATACCAATCATAGGGCTACCAGGGACTATCGACAATGATATCTATGGGACAGATTATACGATAGGATTCGATACTGCTATTAATACAGCTGTGGATGCAGTTGATAAAATAAGAGATACCGCGGATAGTCACAATAGATTGTTCTTCATAGAAGTGATGGGCCGACATGCAGGCTATATTGCCTTACATACAGGTATCGGTAGTGGTGCCTATACCGTGTTTCTACCTGAAACTGAAACAGACATACCAGCCTTCGTATCCAAACTCAAAACACAGCGTAAGAAACTTTTCAACCTTGTCATTGTAGCAGAAGGAAACACCAATGGCAATGCCCATGAAATAGCGCAAAAAGTTAAAAATTCAGGCTTTGACCAAGATATTAGGGTTGCTGTTATTGGTCATTTACAAAGAGGAGGATCACCTACTTGCCATGATAGAGTTCTTGCGAGTAGGCTTGGCTTCAATGCCGTAAAATGCCTCTTAGAAGGTGACAAAGGCATTGCCCTAGGCATTGTAAATGGAAACCTCAATAAGGTGAGTTTCAACGATGCGATTTATGCGAAAAAAGAATTATCAAAAGATCTCTTAGAAATGGTAAACTTGCTGTCAAAATAGGCAGAAAATGGAGCAAATCATCCAAGTATATGTCCCTTTTCCAAGTCAAGAGACTGCTAAATCTGTTTCTCAAGAAATCATTGAGAATAAGTTAGCAGCCTGCTCAAATATCATAGAAGGCTCAAGCTTATTTACTTGGGATGGAACACTTGAAGAACAAGTAGAATATGTGGTCTTCTTCAAAACAGTCATAAACCTACAATCTGAAATCGTCGCAGCTATTGAATACATACACCCTTATGACGTTCCTTGTATAATTGTAAAAAAAGTTCTAGCAAATACTTCATATTACAAGTGGATGCTATCTGTTCTGGCTTGAACACAAGTCAATTACAACTGAGAATTTAAGCGTATCTAATAATTACACCTTAGTATTATTAATTACACTAATAAGACATGCTACCTAGCATTGAATTTGCACATCAAACTATGAAGAATAAGATATTTGTTTACTAACTTTACCATGCAGTAGTTCAGATATCTCTATAACTTAAACTTATTCATAGATATGTCTAAACGTAATTCGCTTATCCTTGCTATTCTAGCTTCCTTGCTATTGTGTCTTTCAAATTCTAGCAATCCACCAAATGGTAAAACTGGAGCACCTGGTGAGGGTGCTTGTAACGAATGCCATACTGGATCTAACGCCTCCTTAGATGGAGAGATTAGCATTAGTGGTTTGCCTTCTGATGTGGACCCCAATACGACTTATCCAATTACCATTACTCTAACTAATCCAAATGGCGTTGCAAGTAGAGGTGGGTTCCAATGGGTGGCTATTAATGGTAGCAATGGCAATGCAGGAAGCATGGCAAACCCTTCTAGCATGTCCAGTATTATTGACTCAGGAGGAAGATCATACCATGAGCATAGTGGGAACAATTTCTTTGGTAGCCCATTGTCTTGGACGGTAGACTGGACTGCACCGTCCGGTCCAGCAGGAGATGTAGTCACCCTATATACAAGAGGTGTTATAGGCAATGGTTCTGGTAGTGCTAATGATAGAGTTGTTTCTAGCAACATTTCAGCTACATTAAATTCAGTACCTACTCCTCCTACAGTAACTCTAATAAATAGTGCCGACCCAAATTGTAATGGCGAAGCTAGTGGTACCGCTGAAGTTAGTGTTACCGGTGGGACAACACCATATATGTACCTTTGGTCAAATGGGAGCACATCTAACCCAGCAATTGACTTGCCAGCTGGTAATAATACTGTTACAGTGACAGATTCTGGTGGACTAAGCTCCACTGCAAGTGTGGTGTTAAATGATCCTCCTCTCTTATCAATTGATCAAATTGCAATCATTGACCAAATTTGCCTGAATGCAAGCAATGGGTTTATAGAAGTAGAAGCCATAGGTGGCACTCCTGGCTACGACTACCTTTGGTCAAACGGAGCTACAACCCACTGGATAGCCAACTTAAGCGCTGGAGATTACCAAGTTACTGTATTCGATGATGCAAATTGTACCGCTACTGAAACTTATACCATTACTGAAACAGGTTTAGATGTTGACATTCTTGGCCCAAATGAGGTGTGCGAAGGTGCTGATATTACATTAACCGCAAGCGGCAATTTTAATCTTTACACCTGGTCAACAGGTAGTATTGGTCCTACTACAACTGTAAGCTCGGCTGGAAATGTAAC
>JAHDHH010000041.1:0-2892 GCA_020631405.1 Saprospiraceae bacterium | reverse complement strand
TGTAGTCAACCGTTCAATATTATTTTAATCGAAAGTAATGATCTTTCATGCACGGGAGACATGGATGGATCACTAGAAGTAGGAGCTTCTATACCGACTACTAACCTTTCGATAATCTGGTCTACTGGATCAACATCAACAACAATAGAAAATCTTGCTGCAGATACATACACAGTTACAATGACTGACAATACAGGATGTAGTGTATCAGAGTCATTCGTAATAGCAGAAAAAGACAGCATTGGAATAACAATTGATAGCCTAGTACTTCCAGTTTGTCATGACGACACCACTAGTTTATTGATTGTATCTGGTACAGGAGGCACAGCACCCTACTCTTACTTTTGGCCAAATGATATTGCCGGAGATACAATCACACAACTTGGGTCCGGCACTTATCAAGCGACCATAGTGGATGCAAACTCATGCGTAGATTCTGTAGTAGTTGAAATTCCTGCGGTTGACTCTTTGGAGGTAAGAGTATCAGAAATCATACATGTTGACTGTTATGGAGACGCGACCGGAAGTATTTTACTTAATGCAGTAGGTGGACATGGATCACAATACGAATATTTTTGGGAAGATGGATTGATAAACCCTTTGAATACAAACCTTAGTGCTGGATTCTATGCTGTATATGTCATAGATTCTCTTGGGTGTGGAGTAGCTGACACCTTTGAAATACTTCAAAATAGTTTAATTAACCTAGATCTTAATATCACAAACGAAACTCAAGCAGGTCTTAATGATGGAAGTGTCACAGTGTTGCCAAGTGGTGGAAGTGGCACATATAGTTTTACTTGGTCAACTGGAGACAATACCGACCAAATCACCGATTTGAGCCCTGGACTCTATAGCATTATCGTAGAAGATGATTTAGGATGTTCTGTAGATACAAGTTTTGTTGTAAATTCTGGAGATTGCAATTTGACTATAACTGGACAAGAAAGCAATGTATCCTGTGCAAATGGGAATGATGGTAGCGTAATACTGTCAATAGATAATGGAGTGGCACCCTACTCTTTCGAGTTTTCTGCAAATATCAGTAACGAAAACATTGATGGCTTATCACTGATCAATTTAGCTTCTGACAGTTATACTATCACTATAGAAGATGGTGCAGGTTGTATTGCTAGTGCAGAATTTTCAATCACACAACCCTTAGAACCAAGTTTAACCATTGACGCAACCAATATCTCTTGTAATGGGGCTGAAGATGGCAGCCTAGTATTTAATTATGAAAGCTTGACGCAACCAATCACCTACCAAATCAATGGAATTCTAAATGGTAGTTTGGACAATTTGCCTGAAGGTGAGTATATGATTACTCTTATAGATGCCAACTCATGTACAATTGATGGAATAGGTATCATTGAGGAGCCAACAGAACTATCTATAGAACTCATTGATGTGATTGATGCTTCGTGCCCTTCTTCAGTTGATGGAAGAATAGAAGTGTTAGGCAATGGAGGTACAGGTGAATATATGTACACATGGGATATTGAAGCGACTAGTCCTTCGGTCACAGTTGGTGCAAGTAGCTACTCAGTAACGTTAACTGATGCTAATATGTGTTCGACTTCACTCTTGGTTGAAGTTGGAATTGATGATATTACACCGCCAGTACTCGTATTACAACCAGTAACAATATTTATAGGACTAGACGGACTTATTGAGCTTCCAGCGATTGAAGATTATGTAGAATCAAGCGTTGATAATTGTAGTATGACTTCACTCTGGTTCGTTAATGAGGTAGCAGTAGATTGTATAAGTCAAAGCTACGAAGTCATTATCCAGGCTATAGATGAATCTGGTAATATCTCAATAGATACGACCGAATTGACCGTTACTGATATTGTGGCTCCACAACTGGATTGTTCACAAGACCTTATAGTCGCAGAGTGTGAAACAGTAATCTATGAAGTCAGTGCATTAGACAATTGTGCCGTTCCTCAAATTAACCTAGTATCTGGGATGGCCTCTGGTGAGGATTTTCCAGTAGGAGTAACCACTATAATTTATGAAGCCATTGATAATAGTAATAATAGGACAGAGTGTAGTTTCACGGTAGAAGTACTTCCAACTCTTGTCATAAGTGACATCCCTGACATTGTGGTGTGCAGCGGTGATCTGGCAACTGTATCTATCAATGTTGAAGGAGGATCTGGTGATTATATGATACTTGTTGATGGATTTGAAGTTTGGACAGAACTTAGTCCAGGTGAGCATAGTGTAGAAGTGATTGACTCAAATGGATGTATGGACAGTCTCTCATTCATAATTACAGAAAGTCCAGAATTGATACTGTCTGTTGACAATAGTCAAGACGAGTCGATTCAAGGAGCTAATGATGGCTCAATAAGTCTCTCGGTTGAAGGTGGCATAGCCCCTTACGACATAGACTGGCTTTTTGAAGGAATATTGATAGAAGACAATTCACTTATGATAGAGGGGCTAGAGCCAGGCAACTATATGGCAGTTATCACTGACGCTAATGGATGTATTGCAACTCTTGATGAAATAACCATTGGGATTGGGATGACCTCAAGTACGGATGAAGAGCTTCTAACTCAAGGCTTCACAATATCGCCAAATCCAGCTGAATCATTAATCTCGATAGAATTACATGAAGCTAGCAATGAAGGCAATTTCTATATCACTAATATTGAAGGAGTATTGCTACACAAGAGTACATCTGATGCTAAGCAAATAGATATATCTACTTTGACATCTGGAGTATACTTTATTACATTCCAGAATCAGTCGGGGTCAACAACAAAAAAATTAGTCAAATTATAGGGGAGCAACTATAAGGCTTTATTTAAACCATTGAAGCTTAAAAAAAAGTAGCCCGTGATTGGGGATCACGGGCATTACTCAATTTAATAACCA
>JAHDHH010000090.1 GCA_020631405.1 Saprospiraceae bacterium | reverse complement strand
GTCGTACAATTGATAATAATCAGATAATCTTCCACCTCTCCACTAGACACCAAACCAAAAGGCGTCATATCGTCCTCATTACTCAACCTCGCTCGAATACCTAATGGTTGATCTGTTGCAATATCAGAAGGTATATCTATTACTAAATTACCATCTTGATCAAAATTCCCAGTCAAATCATCTGACAAATCAAAGGCAAACTCATTCGGATCGTTAAAATCTCCATCTCCATTCCAATCGATCCAGATTTCTAACTCTGCTTGTGCGCCTGAATTATTCGTCACACTAAATGGAAGTATTACTGTTCCGCCTGGTATCCATTGTAAATTTGGCGGAAACGTAATCCCATCTTCATCTACTCCATCTCCTAAAGCATCCAATGAGGATTGACCATCTAACTCTTCATCAACTGTTGCACCCAAACTTAAACCTTCTATAATCGCATGTCCCGCCCCATTATTGGCAATACTCGTTTCATAGTTTAATGCACCCGTTCCTGTACCACTATCTGGTAAATCACCATAGTCTATACACGTTGCCACTTCAAAAATATTACTTCGTGTTGTACATATATCTCCAAAATTAGAATATTCTACTACATATGAACCCGCACTCGCTGGCATAAACGTATTGGAACTTCCTACTTCTACTGTCGTTGTCGTTCCATCTGCATTCAAACGCATCCATTCATAACTGGAGAAACCACCTGGTGCTGTAATAGTGGAACTTGCTCCTGGACATAAATCACCATCTGTGATGGTGTTTTCAATCGGTTGTTCGATTACATTTACTGGATAATTCGTATTAAACGTACATGTATTATCACCTGATGTAAATACCAATTCTACAGCATATGTGATACTACTCTGTGGATCACATATTCTTGGTGTCAAACTGGTTGGATCATCTAAATATGTAGAGGGTGTCCATTGTACCACAACGCTACTTTCATAATCAGAGGGTAAACCAAGACTTAAATTTGTACACCCAACATCACACGCATCAACTCCTGCATACGGGCCAAATTCAAATAATTCTAGACTATACAAATCAAAATCTACTTCAAAAGGTGAACAGCCTCCTACTGTACTTGAAATAGTTACACTGACAGGACTTGATACTCCAAAGCCACTATTAACATATACATACATACTATCACCTGCTGTATTGGGTGTAAAGGTAGCACCATTACTTGGTGTAGCTGAATATGTCCAACTGCCACAATTCTCTAAAATCAGCGGATCACCTGGACACAAGGTTACTTCCTGTTCCATTCCTTGAAGGATATCAGGTTCGATACTCGTATATGGAAAATCTAAACTATTACATGTACAACTAGATGTTTGTTCTATCCGTAGTATAGAGGGACAAGAAGCTCCTTCTTGAACAGTAAAACAACCCGTTAACATACCGTTAGTACCTACTGATAAGTTGATATTTTGTGTTTCAGTTCCCAACAACGGTTCAAAAGAATCATCTATCATATTATCTAAGTTCAAATCTCGATACAAAGAAATAATAATATCATCATTATAGGCCTCGTCATTACTATTTCCTAAGTCCACAGTATAACAAATATCCATACTCCCATCAGGATTTGGACAACGAGAAACTAAATTTTGGCTTTCCACATCTAATGGTGGTAAAAATTCTACATTTATAACCGGATTAACACTATTTAATACGTTAACACTACACTCAACGCCCAGAGATTCGCAAGCTGTATCTGTAATTTCACTACTTACTCGAACACCTAGATCTTGAGCACCACAGGTCATATCTTCTGGAACTTGGAAATCTAACGACATCACAAAAGCTTCTCCTGGCCCGATTCCATCTGGGATAGTAAAGCATACTTTTGTAATTATTCCATCTACTTCTTCTGTTATCATTGGATTATGTGTCGTGGGAGATACCCAAGCAGCGCTTCCTGATGAATAGGCAAAAGTGGTGGTTTCTAATTCTAAGCAGGCTGTACTTTCGATACTTTCACCAATGGGACTGACATTAAGATACGTCAACGTCAATGTCGCTTCTTCTCCACAGTTCGCTTCTGCTGGATCAGCAAAGACAAAAAACTGAGCAAAATCATTCGGATCAGCACCTTCAATGATAATAGCATCACTATTGACAAACATTGACTGAACACGTGATTCACACGGATCAGCTCCCGATGCTTGGTAATAAATACTCGTTCCTGAAATAAAATTATCACATTCCGTAACTACATCAAATAAAAGTTGGACTCGGTTGCTGTCTGCATTTGACAAAATACCAGGCAATCCGTTTTGGTCTATAAAACTACTCCATATCGCATCGTCGTCATAACCGTAATTTGTTCCAAATACATTATCCATGGAAGGATCAGGCGTTGGATCAGGAACAGTTACACATGCACCTACATTGGTAGGGCCACCTGGATAACACATTTGGAAGGATCCCGATACAAAGTTCAGTCCTGGTGGAAACCAAAAATCTTGACCTATATCTACTAAGACTGCAGGCTTAACATTTTTGATACGAACACCTACTGGTATGGTATCACAAAGGCTATATGGACCTTCTGGTTGGGGATCCCATTCTGCCTGAATATCGGCTTCTTCAGCAACATATTCATAACAAGCATCTACAATATCACAGGCTTCTCCTGCTGCACTTATAGATGCTGCTTTTACTGGGTCTAAACATCCACTAACTGTTGAAATACAAATTTCTGTGTCTACATCCAAACCTACTGGACAGAATAATAATTCTGTCTCAATTACTATATCTGTACATTCATTTGGAGCTAAATCTGGAGAACTGACGGCATATACTTTGCTTTCAGGTAAGGTTTGTGCCAATACCCAAGTTAAGGCGTTTCCTGAACCATCTTCAACTCCTATAAATTCTACTGAATTTGGTACGTTAATCGTATTCACGACATTGGTATGCGTTGCCGAACCTCCAACATTTCCAGCACAAACAGTATATGTATTAAACTCACTTGCACCTGCTATATCCGCTTTTAGAAGGTTTTGTAAAGAAGGGATTAATGGAGGATAGTTTAAACTGTTATCCGCAAATTGATCTGGATTCGTTACCTGCGTACCTTGTTGACGCATGGGATTA
This sequence comes from Saprospiraceae bacterium, assembly GCA_020631405.1. Lineage (GTDB taxonomy): Bacteria > Bacteroidota > Bacteroidia > Chitinophagales > Saprospiraceae > JAHDHH01. The sequence goes on along the minus strand of JAHDHH010000090.1, from coordinate 4,394 downwards.
CTCGCCCCTGTACTTCCTATTGGATGGGGAAAAATTCGATCATAAAAAGCTATACAACCATCATCAGCCCCTTGTTCTTGACAGCGTGTTCCAAACGGATTGATTTCAAATAGATTTCTATAACTGTTAACATACTCGTTACCATCTCCATCAGCATAAGAACCTCGGTACACACCACCAGATTGTCCTACTAAGTTTGGAATATAAGGTTCGGAAAATTGATATTCCAATTGAAAATCACCACTTTCTACATCCTCAGGACAGAGAGCAGTTAAGGTATATTTTAAACCATAAGATAAACACTCAATTGCTCCACCAACGGGAATATGTGGAAACGGATCGTTAGGTATATGAATTAAAGGATTCGAATCACATAAATCTGTACTAGTTCCTGGTAAGGACTGTATTTCGGTTTCACTAGCGGATAATATTTCTTTTCCTCGAATATAATCTTGATCGACAAAGCGCATTCCTGCTAGATTATCACTATCAGTAGCTACACAACAAACACCACCTGTATTATCATCAACACACGTCAGATTCCCTTCTGTTTGATCTATGTATTGTTGAGGAAAAGGAACTTCTGAACCATCAGGCATTACAATAACTCCATTGTTTGGATACACCATATTATTTGGAAAGGCAAATTCCAGATATTCGGTAGCCATATATGGACGATATTCATTTTCATACCAAGGTAACTCTCCTGTAGATACACTCGGTAAAGGGTTTTGTAAAGTGAATGTATATTCTACTTCTATATCGCAATCTTCTACAACCACATTTGGAACAACCGCCATCGGTCCTGGTAGGTGACCATCAAAAGCTCCAGAAGAAGCACAAGTTCTAGCAAGATTATAGTCACCACAATTCCCTGATTGGGCAACTATGTTTGTAATTGGATCTAAACGCATAGAAGTAGGTTTGCCTGTTCCATTCAAGATATTTAAATCATATGCAGGGTTATGCACTACAGGCGCATACATATCAAAATAAATAATATCACCATCTTGAATCGGAAATTGTTGTAGAAATTCTTCTCTACAATTATTATTTATTCCATCATCTGCACTTCCATCTGTATTTGAACCCATGTCTTGACAACCTTCATTTTCTCCCCAATAAATCAATATTCGCTGTCTATCTGTCGCATCATCTATCGCGATATCTTCATCTGTCATCATATAATTATAAACAGATTCTGGCGGATAATTAGGATTAATATTTTCATCGTCTAAACAGGTTTGATAGGCGTCATCATTTCGATTTGCCCAAGCCGTTGTTTTATGATCTACGCCCATATTTCGCAGTTGTATGCTGGGCCATGTAAAATGGTCTCTAGTAGCATCAGGGTACTGCTGCATACAATCAGGTACGCCAATTTCAGTGACAACTCCAGTTGCGCTATTTTCCCAGAACCAACCTCCGAAATAAGAATTATATACATCTAACATCACAGGGCCCGATTCTTCCCGTGGATTGACGTAAAACTGCCAGTAGCGATGTACTACATCTTCATAGAGAACAGAAGAGTTTAAAATTTCAAATGCCGCTCTGTAGAACATCGTATCACCTGGTAAAAACCTTGTTCGATCTGCTTCAGGAACATCATCAGCAGTTAATCTTTGCGTTAATTCCTTATCGGCAAACCCATAGTTGATTCTTTGTATCGTATCAATATACGGGCGAATATCACACTGACAACCACAACCTGACCAGTTAATAAGTGAAGCTGCATTGTCGCAGGCTCTGACTATTTCACACCCTGCTGGATCGCACGAATCACATAATTCTACAACTTTATATGTTAAATAAGTATAGTCAAAGGGATGACAATCGCCTCTGTAATCTAAATTAAAGAAATAAGCATGGTCAGATACAGTGTTATCCCCAGCAGGAATTCGAATTTCCAAAGCGGTTGTATCTACTCCCCCTGAACTGTTAGGAACGGTGATATACTCAGATGTAACACCAGCAACTGCATTAGATTGATAGGTAGCCGAAGCATCTGAGTAGCGAATATCATTTAATCGACCTCCGTTTGCAACTACTGTTACAACAAACTCTATGCCTCCTGAAACAGCACATTCCGTAATATTATTTTGACCAAAAGTATAATCAAATTCATAACCATTGACTGTAGGGTTCCATACATCACAAGTTGTCGAAACTACTTCTGTTATTGGAACTCCATATCCTAGCGAAATAATAGAATTTGTATTACTACCTTGATTTCCATAGAAGAAATTCACAGAACCGTCACCACCTATACTCGAAAAGTCTTGAAAGTCTTGTCCACAATTACGAACACCATTAACTTCTACTTGATTGAGCGAACAAGCTAACGCACTACAAGCGGTACTACTATCTCCGCAGCCAATATCTATACTATTGTATATTGTGATAGTTTGACCACCTTCTAAATCATCAAAAAAGCCGTCATTATCTTCATCCGAGACTCCCCCCGGTCCGTCAAAATCAGTAGTATTTGCCGTTAAATCAATAACAATTGTACCATTCTCCGCCGTCCATAAGTTATTGGGAATTACGACACCATTTAAACGTAATATTTCTACATTCGTATTTTCTAGGATGCAGCCTTTATATTTGATTACTAAATCCTTCCATAAACCATCTAAAGGATTGTTATTAGCACTTTGTATGATGAGTTCGTATTCTAAATTTTCACCACATATTTCACCATAATTAATAAAGGAACTCACCGTAACAGCATTTGCTGCAAAATCTGGTTTAAACTCCAAAGCACCTTGCATTTCTGATATATCTCCGCATATTTGACCGTTACAGCCATAAAAAGCTTGATACATCAAGAAGTTGGCATCTTCTATACAGTTTTCTACCATGTAACAAACCTCTATATTAAGTCGCTCATCTGTATCAAAAAAGTTATCTCCATTTGCACCTGTATGAAAGTTTCCTGGAAAATAATTTCCTGTTACCGTCATTGAAACAGATTGCGTGGCAGCATTGTAAGCATAATCAGTAGGTGGAACGGTCATGCCATTGATAGATATTTCGGTTAGTGTAAATAGTGACTGATCTAAGCCCTGTATAGTAAACTGAAATTGATCCAAGAAGGCACTAATTCCATCTTGAGACAAAGTAATGGTTTGACATTCTGGAGTGCTAGATTCATTAATTTCTAGTTCTGCTGGACTCACCGACAATACATTAATAACGGGCTCTTTAATACCCGAATTATAGGCTCCAACCTCAGTTACATTCATCGAACAGGTTTCTGTTGGATTTGCACCTATATAAGCATAACTTAAATTCGCATCGAAATTTATATCTTCTTCTGATCGTGAATCAATTCCACAATCAGCCTTTACAGCGAAATTGACGATCATGGTCTCTCCCGCTTCTATTTCACTTATCGTAAATACAGGTTCTGTAGGATCAGTCAAATTACCTATTCCAACGGTTCCTGTAGATGAACTATTTGCATCTACAAAAACAAAGCCTCCATAAAATAAACCTTCATCAAATACTATCTCCAAATTGATATTATTTAAATCACATTCTGCTGGATTATAAATTAATAAACTTGCCGTATCTGGCGCTGAACAAATATTCAGCAAATCAATCATAGGAAAATTAGGTACCCCATCTAAAGAAGCTATATTAACTCTTGGACAAGAGTTACATTCAGGTTCAGGTTCTACTGGTGGGGCATCATAAACAATACATAATCGTGGGGCTACCCGTATATTCAAATCTGTACTATATGCACGTCTTGTTCCTGTTCCTGTGATATGAAAAGCTAAATTATTTCCAGTAATGTATCCTGGCCGGTCAATAATTTCTTGTACGATTGCCGAAATATCTGGAGTTCTTTCATTCGCACTAGTGGCATCTGAACTCCAAGCTGGTGGCGTCCACGATACAGATGCAGTGGTCAACGGACGTGAAATAACATCATTTCCAGCGGTATAAGCAGGTGCATTATCGGTGTCTTCACCATATATTGTAAAATTTGCTGCTCCCGAACGATCATCAATTGATGTAAACTGAATGGTTGCATTCAAGATTGTTGATCCCGGTGGAATACTCCATCCTTCAAAATTGAGTGCTGTTTGATTGGGATTGCTTCCAATCTCTCCCAAATCTAAATCTGAAATATTTCCAGCAGTACATATAACTAGGTTACCTCCATTTAATAATTGCTCGGCATCAGCATCACATTCGGCAACTCTCCGACATGTTTTTTCCTCTGCCATACGCATAGAAAGAGCCGCTTCACTATTTTGATATAACATTTTTGAAGACACTGAAGGCAGTAGATAATCTACCGAAGTTGAAAAATCAGCACATTCGTTGTCAGAAGCAAGACTAGAAACCAAAGCGCGTACCAAAAATGATTCATTAAAATC
>JAHDHH010000040.1 GCA_020631405.1 Saprospiraceae bacterium | reverse complement strand
TCAAGTTATCTACCCAGTCTGCATCATTTAATGTGAAGCATGTCGGGAAGTAATCTGTCAATTCTATATTATCGGCAAACTCATTACCTTGGTTAGTTACATTGATATCAAATGTGATATCATCTAACCAATTGTAAGGACCTACATTAGCAATTGTCTTAGTTAATGCTAAGTCAAAGATTTCTACAAACTCTGGATCTGAATCATCTTCATCTGTTGTAGGGTCATCATCGCCTGGGTTACCACTTCCATCTCCATCAACTACGTCATCTGAGTTTCCATCTGGATTACCACCTGCATCATCGCCTGGTGTATCATCTGGCGTACTATCTGTATCATCTTGTGGATCTCCAAACTCATCTTCAAAGTAGCTAATCTCTGCTACGTTAGTCCAAGCATCTGCTGGAGTAGCACACATTGTCAATTCTAAAGTGATGCTTACTGTTACCGTCTGACCAGCAACTATTGGGCCTGCAAAGTTTGTAGTTGCATATCCTGTTCCTGGATCAAGTGTCCACGTAGGATTATTTGATGCCAAGTAAGTAAATCCACAAGGGATATAATCTGTAACCTCTACATCTGTCACTGTAAATGGTCCTTGATTGAATACTTCAATTTCGAAAGTTACTGGATCACCCCATGTATATGGACCGGTACTTGTCGTAACCTTTGTCAATGCTAAATCCCACTCTTCTAAGTCCTCACATGTCTCATCAATCAAGTCTACTGTTCCATCATTATTCGCATCTAATAATGCTTCATTGAATAATCCTTCTCCTGCTGCACCTGGATCACTACCACCTTCTCCACAATATGTGTATGTATCATCTCCTACTACTCCATCAAAGAAGTCGTAGTCAACATTTACAGTTACTGTATACATATCTGCATCAAATGCCGGTATAGCTTGATCTGTCGCTAATACCCATCCTGGGCTAGCTGGTACAGTCGTAGGTAATGCCGGGTTAGCTGGTCCTGCATCACTTGTATAATTCGCTGATAAGATAAAGATATCTGTGTCAAACTGTGGTAAGTCAAATAAATCATACTCACCTACTGCTCCACCGATATTCTCAACTGTAATCTTGTATACTATTGTCCAAGTACCATCTGCTTGCTCTGTTGCACTAACTTGCTCTTTCAATAATGTCAAGTATGGCACATCATCACATGCTTCTGCTTCTTGGTCATATGTTCCATCATTGTTTGTATCTAATGACGCTTCGTTATATAACCCTTCTCCATCTGTAGGATCATTTGGTCCACCTGCTGTACCGCAAGATGCTTCGTAAGTATCATTTCCTCCGTCTACTGCTCCATCATCTTCTAAGTTTAAGCATACTCCGATCGTTACAGTATAGGTATCTACCTTACCATCAACAATTGGCTGATCATCCGCTAAATCATATACACTACTTGACACTGGCAAGCTCCCTGCTGGGTTACCTACTGCATCTGTTGTATACAATGCACTTGTAATCGTGAAGTCAGTATCGAAGATTGGATCATCAATTAAGTCATAAAGCCCTGGAGCTCCACCAATATTCTCAACTGTAACTGTATATGTTACATCATAGCAGTTTAAGCTAGTCTCTACTGTTGATGTATGTACTTTATCCAATACTAAGAATGGTAAGTCTCCACATGCATCATCTACTTCATCAATTACTCCATCATTATTATCATCTAAACTAGCAATATTGTAAAGACCTTGTCCAGCTGTCGGCTCGCCACCTGTACCTTCTCCACATGCTGTATAGTCATTGTCTCCAACTGGTACATCTGCTAGTAAGTCCATGCTCACATTTACAACTATTGTAAAGCACTGTACACCCATACTACCTATCGTCTGATCATCTGCTAATAACCATCCTGGTGCTGAAGGCACTGCTGCACTTAATGCTCCACTTGTAGGAATATCACTCGTGAAACTTGCACTATTGATTACAATATCACTATCAAATACTGGTAAGTCATATAAGTCATATGTACCTACAGAACCGGCAAAGTTCGACACTGTAATCTTATACGTTACATCATAACTTAAATCAGGATTCTGAGCACTCACTGTGACGATATCCTTTGTCATCATAAGATCACTGATATCTGCACATTCATCATCCACTAAGTCAATGACTCCGTCATTGTTGGCATCTAATAATGCCTCGTTATAGAGTCCTTCTCCAGATTGACCTGGTGTTTCGCCTCCTGTTCCACACTCTACATAAACATCATCTCCAACAACGCCATCTGTCAAATCAATACTCACATTTGTAGTCACTGTATAGCAATGATCTGCTCCTGGATTAAGAGAAACATCATCTCCTAGTAACCACCCTGGACTTGCAGGTATAGTTGTAGGTAGTGTACCACTACTCGGTACATCACTGCTGTAACTAGCACTATTAAATACAATATCATTATCTGGCTGTGGAAGATCATATAAATCATAATCTCCAACTGCACCTCCAATATTGCTTACTGTAATCTTATATATTACATTGAAACTCCCATCAGCTTGTATTGCTTCCATAGAAGTCAATGCCTTGTCTAATACAAAGTATGGTACATCATCACATGCTTCTGCTTCTTGATCTGGATTACCATCATTATTTGTATCTAATGTTGCTTCATTGTAAAGTCCTTCTCCAGATGAAGGGTCATTAGGACCTCCTGCAGTTCCACAAGATGCTGTATAGACATCATCTCCAGATCCACCATCTTCCAAGTCAAGACATACGCCTATAACCACGGTATATGTATCTAACTTACCTGCATCAATTGCTTGATCATTGGCAAGTACATATGAACTACTTGATATTGGTAAACTTCCTGCTGGGTTACCAACTGCATCAGTTGTATAGCTTGCACTAGTGATTGTGAAGTCATCATCGAACTGAGGATCATCTACAAGGTCATACTGACCTGCTGCTCCACCAATATTCTCTACTGTTACTTCATAAGTCACTGTGTAACAATTCAGACTAGTCTCTACAGTACTTACTAGACCCTTCGTCAAGACTAACTGTGGTAAGTCGCCACATGCATCATCTGTCTCATCCATAACTCCATCGTTATTCTGATCTAGACTTGCTATGTTATAAAGGCCTTCGTTTGGTAACCCTGGAGTCGTACCTCCGTCTCCACAAGCTGTATAAGCTCCATCGCCTGGAGTTGCTGGATCTAATAGATCCATAGATACATTTACAACTAAAGTGTAACAGTGATTACTATTTGTACCTATCGCTTGATCATCAGCTAACATCCATCCTGGTGCTGCTGGCGGTACTGCTGTAAGTGTTCCAGAAGATGGAATATCACTTGAGAAACTTGCACTATTGATAACAATATCTGTATCAAAAATAGGTAAGTCAAATAAGTCGTAAATACCTCCATCACCTGCCATATTGGACACTGTGATCTTATATGTAACATCGTAAGTAAGGTCAGCTTTCTGTGGACTCACACTTACTAATTCCTTTGTCATCATGATATCACTGATATCTTCACACTCTTCGTCGATTATATCAATCACTCCATCATTGTTGACATCAAGTAACGCTTCGTTGAATAGTCCTTCGCCTGCTTGGCCTGGTGTCTCTCCTCCGCTACCACATGGTGTATAGGTATCATCACCCACTACTCCATCGGCCAAGTCGATACTTACATTAGTATTCACTGTGTAACAGTGTACTCCACTAGCCACTAGTGAAATATCATCACCAAGTAACCACCCTGGACTTGCAGGAATTGTAGTTGGTAATGTACCACTACTCGGTACATCACTTGTATAACTTGCACTATTGAACATTATATCATTATCCGGTTGAGGTAAATCATACAGGTCATATGTGCCTGTTGCTCCACCGATATTACTCACTGTAATCTTATAATTCACATTGAAACTACCATCTGGCTGTATTTCGCCCATCATAGTCAATGTCTTATCTAATGTAAAGTATGGTAAATCCTCACATACTTCATCAGTCAGATCAGGTGTACCGTCATTATTCACATCTAGTAATGCTTGGTTGAATAGACCTTCTCCAGCTGATGGTACTCCACCATTTGTAGAACCACATCCTGTGTAAGTCTCATCTCCAGCACTTGCTGCATCCTCTAAATCCATACAGACTCCAACTACTATCTCATAAGTGTCTAGCGTTCCTGATGAAATATCTTGGTTATTCGCTAAAACCCATGTCGTCGTCGTACTCGGCAAACTCCCTCCTGGATTACCAACTGCATCAGTAGTGAATATCGCACTATTAATCACAATATCATCATCAAACGTCGGATCATCAACTAAGTCATATTCTCCATTTGCTCCTCCGATGTTCTCTACTTCTATTTGGTAGGTTACATCATAGCAATTCAAACTAGTCTCAACTACTGATGTGATTGACTTATCTAAAGTCAAATAGGGTAACTCTCCACAATCATCTGCTTCTAACTCTGGCTCACTTGGATCATCGTCTAAGTCCAAACTCGCATTGTTATATAAGGCCTCACCTGGTACTGCATTCGCAGGGCCAGATCCTCCTCCACACTGACTATACACATCATCGCCGCCATCTATAGTGCCGCCATCTGACAAGTTAATATCTACAACATACACTACAGTATAGGTATGCGTAAGTCCGCCAGCTAGGGAAAGATCATCACCTAACAACCACCCTGGACTGGCTGGCGCTGGTAAGCTCAATCCACCTGATACTCCCGCATCACTAGTATAACTCGCAGAACTCGCTACGATATCTGTATCAAAGCCTGGCTCATCATATATGTCATATGTAGTCGTAATGCTACTTGGGTTCGTCACTGTAATCGTATAAGTCACTGTATACTCATTTGGATTACTAGTCGGTACTATCGTACTGATACTCTTGTCCATCTCTAGGCATGGTTGTACCAAGAATAAGTTACTTCTCGTAGCACATACATCGCCTAAGTTATTATAAGTCACATAGTATTGCCCTTCTTGACTTGCTACAAATGTGTTAGATGAACTTGACTGCACTACTTGCTCTGTGACATCAGGATTCACTAATGTCCAATTGTAATTCGCAAATCCACTCGGTGCTGTGATTGTCTGCCCATCTGGTGTACATAAATTCCCATCTTCGATAACATCCTCTGTTACTTGATCTTCTACTATGACTGGGTACGAGGCCGTAAATGAACACATCCCTCCCTCGGTCATGAACTCTACCGTAACAAAGTACGTAATATCTCCCGTAGGATCACAGATCGTCGGTGTAGCACTCGTTGGGTCATCCAAGAAGTTACTCGGCTGCCATAAAATCTCTACTGTGTTTTCATACGCTGATGGTATCTCTAAATTTAACTCTGCACAACCTACATTACACACCGTCTGTGCATCATATGGCCCTAACTCAAAGTCTGCTAGACTGTATAATTCTATGTCAAAATCGAACTCAATACAGCCTCCTGTCTGACTCGTAGCTGTTAATACTACTGGAGCACTCACTCCAAAGCCAGGATTCAAACTCACATATAGACTATCCCCTTGTGGTGTCAAGGTCGCTCCAGCAGCTGGTGTAGCTTCATATGTCCAATCCCCACAGGCCTCTAAGCCAAATGGCGTATCTGGACATAACGCAAACTCCGTACCTAGGTCACCAACTACGTCTGGCTCGATACTATCATAGTAGTACACTAGCTCATCACACACACATGGACTCTCCTGCATCAACTTCAAAAATACTGGACATGCCTCTGCTGCAGGTACCATAAAGCACCCTCTTAGCGTATCTTGCTCTCCCATCCCTAAGATCACAAAGTGACCTGCATTATCTAACTCCGGATCTAAACCTTCATCTAGGATACCATTGCCATTCAAGTCTCTGATTAAGACCACTCGCATGTTATCTGTGTAGAAGCCATCGTCATTATTTAAGGCTATCTCATAGCAAACATCTACCAAACCACTCGCATCTGTACAACCAACTGTCAGATTCTGATCATCTACATTTACTGGTGGCAAATAGTTAATTGCTACCACTGGATTAACACTGTTCAATACATTCACACTACACATCTCTCCAGTAGCTGCACAGGTCTGATCCATAATCTCACTTGTCACCTGCATATTCAACTCTTGCTCTCCACAGTCAACATCGTCTGGCATCATAAAGTCTAATCCAATACTGAATGCTCCTCCTGGGCCAATACCATCTGGAATATCAAAACAAATATGCGTAATACCATTTGCCTCACTCTCCATGACCATAGGGTCCCATGGTGTAGGACTCAACCACTCAAAACTGCCCATCTCATAGCCTAGTGGATCTGTCTCTAGGTCCATACAGATCATACTCTCATCTGTCTCTCCAAATGGACTAATATTGATCCAAGTAAATGTCATCATTGCTGTCTCTCCACAATTGATCTCTGTAGGGTCTGCAAATAAGAAAAACTGTGGAAAATCTGCTGGATTAGCATTCTCTATGATAATCGGCTGACTATTCGCAAACATACTATTCACCGTAGACTCACATGGGTCTGCTCCTGTACTCTGGAAGTACATGTTAGTCCCACTCACAAACACATCACATATTGTCTCCAACTGGAATCTAATCTCTACAAAGTTACTATCCAAGGTAATTGGAGTCCCATCGGAGCTCAAAATACCTGGTAGACCATTCTGATCAATATAGCTACTCCACACCGCATCTTCATCATACCCATAGTTCGTACCATAGATATTGTCTTGTAATGGGTCTGCTGTCGGATCTGGAATAGACATACATGGACCAGTATTCGTAGGGCCTCCTGGATAGCAGGCTTGCCATGAGCCTGGTATATATTCTAATCCCGTTGGCAACCAGAAATCTTGGGCTATCGTCGTCAACACTGCTGGCTTAACATTCTTGATTCTTACTACTGCATCTATGACCTCACACAAACCAAACTCTTGCTGATTAGCTGGTGCTATCCACTCTACTTGTAAGTCTGCTTCTTCTGCTACATATTCGTAACAAGCACTTACCAAGTCACAACTGCCTCCTGTTGCAGATAAGAGTGCTGCTTTTGCTGGCTCTATACATCCACTGACAGTACTTACACATACTAGAGTCTCTATATCTAGACCTACGGGACAGAATAATAGTTCTGTTTCTATATTGATAATAGAGCACTCACCTGGTGCTAGGTCTGGCATTGTCACTGCATAGATAACTCCAGTAGCCGTAGTTGCTGCCTCAGTCCATACTAAATCTACACCGCTCTCGTCAGTCACACCCAAAAACTCTACAGAATTAGGCACCTCAATACTCGTCACCACATTAGTGTGTGTGGCTGCACCTCCAACTGTACCTGCACATACTGTATACATATTGAATTCACTCTCGCCTGCTAAATCTGCCTTCAAGGCATTCGCTAAACTTGGAAGTAGCGGCGGATAATCTAAACTCTGATCATCAAAATTCTCTGGGCTAGTTACACTTGTTCCCGTTTGTCGCATCGGATTACTCTCTCCTGTACTTCCTACTGGGTGTGGGAAGATTCTATCGTAGAAGGCTATACAGCCATCATCAATACCTGCTTCTTGACATCTCGTTCCAAAAGGATTTATTTCAAATAGATTTCTAAATGAGTTTACATATTCAGCACCTGCACTATTCTGATATGATCCACGATAAACACCTCCACTTTGTCCTACAAGATTCGGAATATAAGGCTCTGCAAACTGGTACTCTAGCTGAAAATCTCCACTCTCTACATCCTCTGGACATAATGATGTTAAATTATATTTTAATCCATAACTTAAACATGGCTCTGCTCCACCCACTGGTATGTGTGGGAAGGGATCCATATTCGTATGGACTAATGGATTAGAATCACAAAGGTCAGTACTCGTACCTGGGAGTCCCTGAATCTCAGTTTCACTCGCAGATAAAATACTCAATCCTCTTGTATAATCTTGATCGATAAAACGAATAGCAGCAAGGCTCAAGGGGTCCGCTGCTGTACAACATACACCACCTGCTCCATCTGGAATACAAGCTAAATTACCCTGGGTCTGATCTATATATTGTGATGGAAGTGGCACTTCACTACCATCAGGTAATACCAATATCCCATTATCACCATACACCATATTTGTAGGAAACTTCATCTCTAAGTACTCCGTAGCCATGTAGGGCCTATACTCTCCGGCAAACCATGGCACTTCATTATTATCTAAGTTAACCTCAGGTAACGGGTTCTGCAAAGTAAATTCATATTCTACAGCTACATCACAATCAGTCACTACTACATCAGGTACTACTGTCATAGGACCTGGCAAGTGACCTTCGTACGAAGTATTAGCATTACATACGTTTGCTACACCATAATCACTACATTGAGGTGTCTGTGCTTGTATGCTAGCCCACGGATTCAAATATGTCGCTGTAGACAGACTAGTTCCATTTATCTGCTGTAGATCAAAAGCTGGATTATGTACCATAGGTGCATACACATCAAAGTAGATAAAATCGCCATCTTTGAGCGGAAACTGTTGTAGGAACTCTGCCCTACATGTATTGTCGAATCCATCCCGTGGATCACCATTATTATTAGAACTAGCACCATCACATCCTTCATTCTCTCCCCAATAAATCAAAATCCGTTGACGGTCCGTCTTTTGATCCACTGTTAAATCGTCATCGTTCATGAAATAATTTACTACCGACTCTGGAGGATAGTTAGGGTTCACATTATCATCATTGACACAGGTCAAATAAGCATCATTAGTTCTATCATTCCAATTGGTAGACTTATTCTCAACTCCCATGTTTCGAATCTGCATGGATGGCCAAGTATAACTATCTCGGGTAGCGTCAGGATAATTTTGCAAGCAATCTGGGATACCAATCTCCGTAATGACTCCTGTGGCTCCATCTTCCCAAAACCAACCACCAAATGTAGAGTTATACACATCTACCATAACTGGTCCTGCTTCTTCTCGTGGATTAACATAAAATTGCCAAAATCTATGCCTATTGGTTTCGTCATAGAATGGCTCTGCATTTAAAATCTCAAATCCTGCTCTATAATACATCGTATCACCAGGTAAGAATCGCTGTCTGTCAATCTCTGGTACATCTTCTGCTGTCAGTGGCATCGTCATCGCCTTATCGGCAAATCCATAATTCGTCCTGTATAAGGTATCTATAAATGCATATATATCACATTCACAAGTACACCTATTCCATCTGACATAGGTACGTGTATCATCACAGGCTCTCACTATCTCACATGGGTCAGTATCCCCGCAGGCATCACATGTTTCTACTACTTTATAAGTTACATACACCCAATCAGATGGTGCACAATTACCCCTATAATCCATGTTAAAATAGTAGTCATGGGCCTCTACATTATCTAAGGCAGTATCTCCTGCTGGGATTCTAATCTCATAGGCAAAGGTATCTAGACCTCCACCTACTGTCGGACTAGTTAAGTAGGTCCCTGTAACACCAGCAACAGCAGCTCCCTCGTAGGTAGCACTTCCTGGGCTATATCTTAAATCTCGCATCCGCTGTGCTCCTGAAGCAACGACCGTGACTACTAACTCTATATTATTGCCAGCTGAAGGACATGGGTCTATATTATTACTGCCAAACTCATAAGAAAATTCGTATCCATTGTCGGTCGGTGACCAGACGTCACATGTCGGGTAAAATTCTTCTGTAGCTAAAGATCCGTTGGAAAGTATTCCAATCTCTGTTACTTCTGATCCTTGATTCCCGTAAAAGAAATTGACACCTCCTTCGCCTCCAATCGTTTCAAACTCCTGGAAGTCTTGACCACAGTTTCGGGTACCATTTACTTCTACTTGTGTCAATGCACAAGAGAGAGCTCCACAATCATTCCCTTCCATAGCACAGCCTATATCTAACTCTGTATAGATTTCAATCGAATTGCCTCCTGGTAAGTCATCAAATATACCATCGCCATCTTCGTCTGTAAGCCCACCAGGACCATCGAAGTCCGTTGTATTTTGGGATAAATCTATTTCTAATGTTCCTGCTGTTACTGACCATACACTTTCTGGTATATCTACACCATTCAATTGTAAGCCCACAAGCTCCGTATTATTAAGCAAACAAGCTCTGTACTTAATCAATAAGTTCTCCCAGAGCCCATTTAGTGGATCTGAGTTATTACTTGTCAGGTTGAATGTATAACTTAAGTTATCTCCACATATCTCTCCATATGATACATCTGAACTCGTTGCATTTACTGTAGCTCCAAAGTCTGGAGCAAAATTGACAGCTCCTTGCATACTTGATACATCTCCACATATCTTATTATTACACCCGTAAAACGCATTATAGTTCAGGAAGTTCGCTTCGTCAATACACCCTGAAACCTGATAACAGACATCTATATAAAGTCTTTCGTTGGTCTCGAACAACAAATCTCCATCCATCACTGTACCGCCATTATCAGCAGCAAAATAATTGTCTGTAACTAAAAATGATACTGTTTGTGTTGCAGCATCATAACTATAATCACTAGGTGGTACTGTCACATCTGTTACGTCAATACTTGAAATTGTATATAGGCTTTGATCAAGTCCAACAATTTGAAACTGAAACTCATCCAAGAACGCTTGAATACCATCTTGAGAGATGAGTATTCTCTGACATTGAGGAACTCCAGCTTCAGAAATATTCAACTCACTCGGTGTTACACTCAAGACATTCAGTACTGGAACTCTAATTCCTCCATTGTAGGCTCCTACTTCTGTAATCTCATCTGTACAGGTAGGTGTCGTCCCATTGACGTCATCGTATGAAAACTCTAAAAAGGCATCAAAATTGATATCTTGCTCTGTTTCTATATCTACATCACAATCTGCTTGAACTCCAAAGTCAGCTATATATGACTCTCCTGGCAATATTTCGTCTATGATAAATATTGGGTTAGTTAAGTCAGATAAGTCAAACTCTGAGATCACTCCTGTTGCAGTACTTTGCGGATCTATCTGGACAAATCCTCCGTAAGACAGACCTGAGTCAAAAGCAATTCTAATCTTGACGTCTTCTATCTTACACTCTCCTTGATTATATATCAAGAATGGTATGGTATCTGGAACTGAACATAAGTTCAGCAAGTCTACAATTGGAAAGTTAGGTACTCCATCAAGAGATACCAACTGTACATCTGGACAACCGTCACACATTGGAAGGACCTCTTCTTCTACTTCATAAGTAATACACAACTCAGGGGCCTTGTTTGGATCAAAGTCATAAGGGTAGGCTATTCTAATACCCTTACCTTCAAGATGTAAGCCTATATTATTACCTTGTACATACCCTGGTCTATTCACTATTTCTTGGATAATAGCCGTCAAGTCTGTTGTCAGCTGTGCTGTTCCAGCATCTTCTGCTATCCATGTCCCTGGCGACCAGTTGACTGATGCAGAGGTAAGTGGTCTCGAATTCACATCACTACCCGCTGAAAACACTGCCGCATCATCGGATGCTTCGCCTGTAATAGTGTAGGCAGCTCCTCTAATACTATTTTCTAAGGCAGTAAACTGAAGGTCAGCACTTGTAATAGTAGCACCTGCTGGTATATTCCAACCACTCCAGACTAGCCCAAGTTCATTGAGATCGTCACCTATTTGCCCAAGGTCTAGGTCACCTGTTGCTCCAGTATCACAAATGACAAGGTTGCTGCCATCGGTAAGTTGCTCGGCATCGCCATCACAGGAACTTATTGTTTGACATTCGGTGACATCCATCATCATCCGTGACGCAGCCTTACCTGATGATTCCACGACGTCTCGTAAGACCTGCTCGGAATCGCAGTCAGCTAGCTCAGCGGCGACCTGCATGTTTTGTTGAAAAGAAGTTAGTTTTTGAGTTTTGTTAAGCGTTTCCTTTGGGGTATCGCCTGCATTACCATATGCAACAGATAGAAAAGAAATACATGAAATAACAAAAACAACAGAAGTAAGAACTCTTAATGTAGTTTTCATAGAAACAGTAAATTGTTAATCAATACGACCGACCTCAACTGAGGTGACCAGTTAATAATATTTACTGTGTTTGGGTGGGGGCCCGAGATATACGAGTATACCTCTATTGACAATGTAGTTAGCACTATCAGGTGGTAAAGGTATTAAATAATTTTCTTAAATAAATACTTTTTGACAGATTATATTATAAAATTACATCATATGTAAGCAATCAAGCTGAAGCAATTATTCTCTAAAGCCTAATGATTATTGACCTTATTAAAATTTACAACATATATCTTTACCAATAAAAAAAATAGATCATGCCTATAGTTAAATACTTTGGAGTTCTCCTTTTGCTTATATATTGTATAGCAATTGGCTACGGTAGACAAGGCAAAGGCGATATTTCTCTAATTACAGCCGCTCCTGGAGCAGACATGTATAGTTACTTTGGCCATACTGCTATTAAGGTGAAGGGAAGTAAGAGCTCTGAAGACATTATCTATAACTATGGCACCTTTGATTTCGACCAACCCAACTTCTACACCAATTTTCTAAAAGGTAAACTACTCTACTCACTATCAAAGCAATCCTACCCAAGACTACTCCAATCTTACCACTATGAGCAGCGCAGCGTCTATGAACAGCCTTTGAATCTCAGTGAAACACAGCGACAACAGCTGTTGCAAGCTTTAGAAGAAAACTATAAACCCGAAAACAGAGCATACCTCTACGAATTCTTTTTTGATAATTGCAGCACAAGGTCAAGAGATCTTTTTGATGCGACCTATTCTGGGATAGCATATCAAAGCAATTATACGCCTCTCACATTTCGGGAATTATTAGAAGAGCATACTTGTCACTATCCTTTGGTAGACTTTGGTATAGACTTAATCATTGGGAGTCGTGCTGATAGAATAGCTAGTCGTGAGGAACAAATGTTTCTACCCAAGTATGTCCATGACCATCTCAATGAGGCATTAAGTAATGGAGAGTCAGTTGTCAAGGAAGACTACCTAGTCTTAGACTTCAGAGATTTAGAGAACCTACGCAATAGTCCAACCATTGACTATGTCACTCTCTTCTTCTTTGCATTATTGCTCGTAGAGATTGTACTCATGCTTATGCAGCAAAACACGAAGCCAAGGTGGCTAAAAGTGTATGACTCAATGTGGTATAGTATACTAGGTGTAGGAAGTATTGTCTTATTAGTTATGTGGCTTGGGACAGATCACTACGCTACCAAGGCCAACTACAATGTCACCTGGATGTCACCATTTTACTTCTTACTCTTTAGCCGATATCGAAGACAGGTAGGCTATGTCATTATTGGGTTACTGTGCCTCACGGGCTTAATAAGTGTGCTAGGTCTACAACAATATCATTGGGCAGTGTTGCCAATCAGCTGTTTGACAGCTCTCAAGATTACCCGCCTGTTGAAAAGGGTCGACACTGAGCAAAGTCATACTTAACCGATCATATCTTCTGGTCTAACCCAAGCATCAAACTCCTCATCGGTGAGGTAGCCTAGTGCTAGGGCCGATTCCTTAAGTGTCGTACCTTCTTTGTATGCTTTCTTGGCTATCTCAGCTGCCTTGTCGTAGCCAATCTTTGTATTGAGGGCAGTCACAAGCATTAGCGACTTGTTGAGTAAGTCCGTAATTCTCTCCTGGTTTGGCTGAATGCCTGCAGCACAATTATCTGCAAAGCTGACGCAAGCATCACCAATTAATCTAGCTGAGATTAGGAAGTTGTAAATCATCATCGGCTTGAACACATTTAATTCAAACTGTCCACTCATGCCTCCTACATTGATGGCTACATCATTGCCAATGACCTGAGCCATTGCCATAGTCAGTGCTTCGGCTTGGGTAGGATTGACCTTACCTGGCATGATTGATGAGCCCGGCTCATTAGCTGGAATCGTAATCTCTCCAATACCACATCTTGGCCCAGAGGCAAGCATACGGATATCATTACCGATTTTCATTAAAGATACAGCTGCTGTCTTCAATGCTCCATGAGATTCTACTATGGCATCATGAGCAGCTAGGCCTTCAAACTTATTCTCTCCAGTGATAAATGGCAAGCCACTGATCTCCGCAATTTTTTCTGCAACAAGACTAGCATAGCCTTTCGGAGTATTGAGCCCTGTACCTACGGCAGTACCACCAAGGGCAATCTCACTCAAGTGTGCTAGACTATGCCTAATAGCTCTCACTGCATGGTCTAGCTGTGAAACGTAACCTGACAACTCTTGACCTAAGGTAATCGGTGTAGCATCCATGAAGTGGGTACGACCAATCTTGACTACATCCATATATGCCTCGGACTTAGCCTTAAGTACACCTCTAAGATGCTCGATCCCTGGGATAGTCACCTCCACCACCATTTTATAGGCTGCAATATGCATAGCTGTAGGAAAGGTATCATTGGAAGACTGCGACTTATTGACATCATCGTTAGGGTGTACAGACTTAGTCTCGTCCAATAATGTCCCACCATTGATCACGTGGGCTCTATTGGCTATGACTTCATTGACATTCATATTGGACTGAGTGCCTGACCCTGTCTGCCAAACCACTAGTGGAAACTGATCGTCTAGCTTACCAGCTAATATTTCGTCGCATACTTTGCCAATAAGGTCTGACTTGTCTTGTGCTAGTGCTCCAAGCTGGGCATTAGTCTGAGCAGCGGCTTTTTTGAGTATAGCAAAAGCTGCAATTACTTCTTGTGGCATGAGTTGACCTCCAATCTTGAAGTTCTGAGTTGACCTCTGTGTCTGTGCTGCCCAATAAGCGTCAGCTGGCACATCTATATATCCTATTGAATCTTTCTCTTGTCTTGTATTAGCCATGGTGATGTGGTTAAGATTATGTTGGTGCAAATGTAGTTAAGTGGAGGATTTAATGCTGTATAATTCTGTAGCGAATTAATAAGTGATACTCATGTCTCTGTATGCAAATATGTTAAATATTAAAATTACCTTTAAAATTATGTGTCGCCATTTGGGCTACCACGTCAATAGAATAAAATCTTACCTATGCACCTAGTATCAGCATTCAGTTTAGTACTTCTCGGATTGTTCGGAGTTCTTATTGGTTATTTTATAGGAAACTTTGTAAAAGGAAAGCAAACCCAACAATTAGGCAAGGACCATAAAGCATTAGAACAAGACCATCAAAAAGTGCAAAAGGCCCTCAATAGTTCGAAGAAGGATGTCAACAAAACTCAGAAACAAGTGACACTCTGGAAGGATAGGTTTGAGACATTGAAAGTAGAGACAGAAACGCTTGAATCTAAGCATCAAGCAGAGACCACTAACCTCACTCAGCAAATTACTGAACTAACGGCTAGTAAGAGGTCTCTCTCTGCTGACCTCCAGTTTGCCAAGTCTAACCAAGACAAGCTAAACAAACAGTACGACAATCTCAACGCAAGATACAAGGTAGAGCTCAAGGAACTCAAAGAATGGAAGTCTGGAAAGGACAAATTTGATAGAGAAATGAGACACTTAGAATCTCAAGCTAAGGCTGCTGATGAAAGGTCTAAAAGACTTCAAAATGAGCTTGCAAAAATCCAACATGAACTCAATGAGAGTCGATCATTCATGACTAACCTAAAAGTGCTAAAGGCACAAAATGGAAAACTGAGCAAAGACCTGAAATACTGGGAACAAAAGCACTATGACACCAACCATGAACTAGCTAATGCTAGGAAGGCGATCGAGGCATTTGATAGTGAAAAAGCAGTATTAGCTAAAGCAAATGCCGACGCAGCAGAGACTATAGTGGCAATGGAAGGCAAGGTTCAGGACTTTAAAAACAAATTTGTGGAGCTGAATGATAAGTATCACAAGCTAGTCAATAAGACTCAGTACGCTTAAGCAAGCGTCACTTCTCTCCTATGTTATTTGTCAAATGGTGGGTTATAACTGTATTTATAAGTTAAGCTATTTGATGTGTAGTTATACAGGTTTATATCACATTAATACAGAACAATAGCAACAATA
This sequence comes from Saprospiraceae bacterium, assembly GCA_020631405.1. Taxonomy (GTDB): domain Bacteria; phylum Bacteroidota; class Bacteroidia; order Chitinophagales; family Saprospiraceae; genus JAHDHH01. The sequence continues at coordinate 24,493 of JAHDHH010000040.1, read as the reverse complement.
TAAAGGTGGGAAATATTCCATGATATGCATTCCGTTTTGTTTACCGTATACATTTGAAGATGCTTTGTCAATACAACCCCGTAAACATTACAAAAGGCAGACTCAAATGAATGAATCTGCCTTCAGTATATGTCGAACTAATCTATTAAGACTAGTTATCCTTCTTTACTGCATCACCTACTTTGTTAGCACCCTTCTTTAGAGCACCACCAATTTTCTTAGCTCCACCCTCAATAGCCTTACCAACTTTCTTGATAAAGTTTCCAAGAGGCTTACCATCTTTATCAAAGTAAGCTCCATCTTTCTCAGTAAACTCACCAGCCTTCGCTATAATCTTACCATCTGATGTCACTAGATTCCCAGTATCATCAACCATAAGCTTAGCTACACCTTCTACTGCACCAGTTACAGCTTGACCAGCATCCTTAGCTGCATCGCCAACCTTAGTTGCACCTGCTTCTACAGCTCCTGCTGCTTTATTTGCAGCATTCTCAGCTTTGTTAACCATCCCATTGGTAGTTTGAGTAGTAGTAGTACCATGGTCATGACTTCCTTCATGATAAGTACCATCTGCATGAGTATGTCCACCTGTCTTAACATTAGTCGCTGGAGCAGCTTTTTTGTCCATTTGCTCTGTGGTGTTACCTTCCATCTTATCAGCTGATCCTCCTCTACCCATAAACCAGTAAAGTGCCCCTAATACTAACAACAATGGAAGTAACCATTTAAGCATTCCTCCACCTCCTCCGCCAGAGCTAGATGCTCCGCCAGAAGTATCTGTAGAAGCTGTTGCTCCACCTGTTACATTAGATGCAAAACTTGCCGTCTGGCTACCTAGGTAACTCTTAAGTCCTGCTGCATCTAGGCCGTCAGACTTGACTACCTTTCCTAAAGCACCTAAGGCTACTGGTGCAACTAAGCCCATTAACTTACTTGATCCTTCTTTACTAGCACCTGTTAAAGATCCTATTTTTGATAACATTGACCCATGGTCATTGCCAAATAATTGAGCAGCCATATCGCCACCTTTACTCAAGAAATCCTGAGCTCCTGATCCAGAAAGAGAAGATCCTAAATTATTTAAGGTGCCTTCTCCTAGGTCATTGTCCTTAATCATGGATAATAATGAACTTGCTCCTTCTGTAGTTGAAGCTTTTTTGCCAATACCTCCAAGTAACATTGGAAGCATTGAAGTAATCGCTGAACCAGCTTTTCCTTCTCCCATTCCAATTAATGATGCAGCCTTTGATAGCACAGCACCTGATAACTGATCTTTTACAAGATTTAATAAATTGATTGCCATTTCTATTGATTTTTAAATGATGAAGCAATGCTAGCATTCATAATCTAAGTATAGATTACAATGTCAAGCACACTTCGGATTTGTGAAAAAAATACTATAAATCTTACCGGATAGGGATATCTCGCTTCGTCTAAAGCCTTGCGACTTCATGTGGCAAACGAAGCATTTGTGTATTTAGTTTCCAATACACAAGTTCTCAAATGTTAAAATTTAACGGTTCTAGATCCAATTAACCTAAGGACATTGGGACGTCCATTAACAACAGTTTGGCATCTGACTCTGCACAGATCTCAATTGAAGAAGTATCCCACACTCCAAAACCATCTCTTGGTCCAAGGGCTTGCCCTTCGATAGACACCTTACCTTCTATGACAAAGGCGTAGACACCATTGCTTGCTTGTTTTACATTGTAAGTGTCAGTATAATTGCTCTCTAGCTTAGCCAAACTGAACCAAGCATTCTGGTGCACCCACACACCTTCATCATCTTGTGAAGGAGAAAGTATTTGGTAAAACCTGTTAGTCAATTGGTCTTCTGACAAGGTAATCTGATCGTACCTTGGAGTGACATTCTTGGCATTTGGAAACATCCAAATTTGCAAAAATTTGACTTGTTTGTCCAGGTTCTTATTGTACTCGCTGTGGTAGATACCTGTACCAGCACTCATGACCTGTACATCACCTTGCTTGATTACTGTGGTATTCCCCATGCTATCCTTATGCTCAAGATCACCCTCAAGAGGAATGGATATAATCTCCATATTGTCATGTGGATGGGTATTAAAGCCTTTGCCACCATCCACGACATCATCATTGAGTACTCTGAGCACCCCAAAGTTCATCCTTTCGGGATTCCTGTAATTCGCAAAACTAAATGAATGATGACTGTCTAGCCAACCATGGTTAGCATGGCCTCGAGTACTGGCTTTGTGAAGGACTGTTTTCATGGTTTTATGCTCTTTATTAGGCAGGTGGTTGAAGCCAACCTGGTCCATCAATTTGTCAAAAGTAGATTCAGATTTTTGAGTACTAGCACTCACCTTTCCTACTGTGGTTAATCCTGCTGCTCCTAAGATCGTCTGTTTGATAAATGATTTTCTATCCATAATAGCTAAATAGTAACTTGAGGTAAAGTTACATTAAAACACCATTTTTTGCTTCAATGTTCGGTGGTAAGTCAGTTTCTCCTAGCATTTCTCTGAGATCAATTTCTATGATTCTGCACAATGATAGCATCGGGATGTCATTGCCCATTCCTTCGAAGGGATTTTCAGAGTAGTCACCTATCAATTCCATCACGAGATATACCCACCCTACGAGTACTGAAATAGGTACTGCCATGACAATACCAAACTCACCAAGGTCGTGAAATGTTGAGATCATACCAAATGGAATCAATGCTATAAAAATACCCACAAAGACCCTGCTCATCCCACCATACTGTCTAGGCAAGGGAAACTTTTTAATCCGTTCGGCCTTGCCTTGGTGCTCGTAGAAGTGATAGAGTAGCTGCTGTAATTCCATATGTCTAAAATCTTCGATGGCATCCATTTGGTGCAAATCTTTCAGGTCTTGCGCTTGCTCATTAATAATCTGAGTAGCAGTATTCTTATAGTTGATAAGTCGCTCATATTCATCAACTGGGAGGAACTTCTTAAGCTCCTTTTCTGTGTAATCATCATCTAGCAACCCAATACCAAATTGTTCCATTCGCTTCTTGGTTGCTTTTTCCATATGTCGACCCTGACTTATATGCTCCCAAGGAGTAGGAATCAACAACTGACTTCTCAGCGAGTATAGCCAACCAATATGTCGATAGATAAGTCTTTGTTGGATAACTGTTAATTCTTTATCTGGGATCTGAACTCCATTGTGTCCAACTACGAATGCCCTCACTGCTGCTCCCCAGGCCCTACTACTATTGACAATGGCACCCCAAATCTTTCTTGCCTCCCAAAGTCTATCATAGGCCTGGTTATTCTTAAAGCCAATGTAAAAAGCTACTGCTGTACCTATGACCGATATAGGTAACCATGGCACTGACATCCACCTCCAATGTGTGAGCTCATAGATGATCACAATGCCAGCCATATAAGCTGTAAGCCAGACTAAATGACCTCCAGTAAAAGTCATCAGTCCCTTGAATGTCATATTTTTTTGTACAAACATATTGTCTTGATTAAGGTACGTAATATACTGTATTTTGCATCAAGTGCATGCAATGGTTTCGAGAGTTTTATTACAGTTGTGAATTCGTTAAAATCACTACTTTTGCTGTATGCAAAGAGTAGCAATCATTGGAGGTGGAGCAGCTGGATTTTTTTCAGCATTATCCGTCAAGGAGCACCACCCAGATGCCCAAGTCACCATCTTTGAAAAGTCTAAAAAAGTCCTTGCCAAAGTCAAAATATCTGGTGGAGGCAGGTGCAATGTGACCAATGGCACAAGGTCGATAAGCGAACTCTCCAAGGCCTATCCAAGAGGTGGGAAGCATCTCAAAAAGCTCTTCAAACTCTTCAATACAAGCCACACAATGGAGTGGTTTGAGTCAAGGGGTGTACCCTTAATGACACAGGAGGACAACTGTGTATTCCCTGTATCACAAGATTCGCAATCCATTATAGATTGCTTCTTAAACGAAGCTCGACGGCTGGGGATCAGCATAGAAATCAACAATGGGATCACAGCGATTAAGCAAGATGGTGAAGCGATCATCCTCTCTCATAAGCAAGGTGACCAAGTTTTTGACAAGGTCATAGTAGCCACTGGAGGTTCGCCTAAGATGAGTGGACTTGAGTGGCTACAAGCACTAGGACATGAGATAGTGACTCCTGTGCCGTCTCTATTTACCTTTAATATGCCTAAAGAGTCTATTACAGAACTTATGGGTATCGTTGTAGAACAAACCATGACTAGCATCCAAGGGCACAAACTTGTCTCTGACGGTCCCCTACTCATCACTCATTGGGGCATGAGTGGCCCTTCTATTCTCAAGCTCTCAGCATTTGGAGCTAGACTCCTAGCCGACAAGCACTACAGCTTCAATGTCCAAGTCAATTGGGTCAATGAAAAGAATCACGAGGTAGTAAGAGATGAACTCAAAACTATACAACGTGAGCATCCAAAAAAACTCATGGCCAACTATCGACCTGCCATGCTACCATCAAGGCTTTGGCTCTACTTCTTAGGCAAGTGCGATACCTCTCCAGACAAAAAGTGGGAAGACTTTGGCAAGCATGGCATGAATAGGCTTGTGAGCATCCTTACCAATGATGTCTACCAAGTCAAGGGAAAGACTACGTTCAAAGAAGAATTTGTCACTGCTGGTGGGGTAAGTCTTGGAAGTATCAATATGAAAACTATGGAGAGTAAAGTACTCAAACACCTCTACTTTGCTGGGGAAGTCATGGACATTGATGCAATCACTGGCGGATACAACTTTCAAGGCGCATGGACTACCGGGTTTGTGGCAGGAAAACTGCAATAGTTAACCTAAATTATTTATCTTTAGCATAACAACTTTCAATATCATGCTAAGATTAATACTCCTCCACATTTTCGCTTTGTTACTTAACTATGGGATGTCTGCTCAACTTAATGACAGTCAACCCGCAAAGAAATACCAAAAAGATCTCGACATGTTTATGGAGATCATTGATGTGCATCCAGAACCCTACCAATACCACAGTCAAGAAGAATTTGATTCATTATATACTGAAACTGCAAAGATCATAGAACACGGAACTACTAATCTTGAATTCTATAAACAACTGTGTAAACTAGCTGCATTGATTAATGATGGACACACTAGAGCCGTAATGCCCGCCAATTGGATAGAATCATTATCGAAAACTAACGGTATCCTACCCTTAGAGTTTCATTTAACCAATGATAATGAACTCTATGTGATAAAATCATTTAATGAAGAAAATCAAGCACTTAAGGGATGTCAAGTATTGGAAATAAACGGGATAGAAATCAATGATTTAATTGCCGAATTAAATCAATACATTTCTTATGAAAGACTCCCGTTTAGAAATATTCAAATACAAGATGGTATGGAATACTTCCTCTATTTGCTGTTTGGAGGTATCAATGATTTGACCTTTAAGTGCAAAAAAGCTTCAACTTTTGACCACACTGTTGTAGTAATGCCAGAAAAAGAAGCTAAAATTTATAAAAAAACTACAAGAGACAAGAAGGAAGAACTGATGGCAAAAGGCAAACCGTATCACTTTGAAAAACTAGGTGACGGTGTAGGATACTTGGCTATTTATAGGTTTAAGGCAAGGGACATTGAGAAATACAAGATATTTCTGATCAATGTATTTAAAGAAATAGAAAAAGAAAACATAGACCACTTAGTGCTTGATGTCAGAGAGAACCTAGGTGGCTGGCCAAAAATATCTTCATTGCTTTTTCATTACATCTCTGACACCCATTTCAAGACTCTTGCATATTCTGAAACAAAAGTTAGCCAAATCTATAAAAATGAACTTCAAGACCTTTATAAACGCTATGGTGTAGTATCACTCAATGCTCATCAATACCAGCATAGCATTGACCTCAGAAGTATCGTGACTGAGCCAACAAACTCTGTTATCAGAGAGGAAGCATTTTATAATGAAATGCCTGAAGAAAAGACAAATGAATACGATGGCTATCTCTACTTACTTACTGATAGAAAATCATATTCCGCTTCTGCTTGTTTCGCTGCGACGTTTAAGTGTTACCAACTAGGGACTATAATAGGCGAAGAGACAGGAGGCACAAATATATTTTATGCTAACTCTCTGAGGCAGGAGTTATTCAATACGAATATCATATTTAGTGTCTCAACAGTTAAGGATTTCACCACTTGTTTTGACATTGATAACCCGCATCATGGGATTACTCCAAATATTCCTTTTACTCCCTCAGTAATAGACGAACTTAATGAGTTTGATTCCCAATTGAACTTTACGAAAATGGTAATTAGGAAGGTAAAAAAGCAAGTAAATGCTGCAGCTAATGGGAAATAATCCCTCTATGTTCTAGTTCTGTCTTCAGTTGATCTGGCGATACAAAATGTATGCTCTGAATCCCGCAAGCCTCAGCCGCTTTGACATTGCGTAGGTTGTCATCTATGAATATAGCTGTTGTAGGGTCAACCTCATACTTCTCTAGCATGAGTTTATAGATCTTAGGGTCTGGTTTTTTGACCTTTTCTTCTCCAGAGACTAGGATACCCTCGAACCAAGTCAAAAACTCATACCTTTCTTGAGCAAATGGAAATGTCTCTGCTGACCAGTTAGTCAATGCTAATAATCGATAGTTATCATTAGCCTTCAACTCTTTCAAAATGTCCACAGTGCCTTCAATAGCTCCGCCAAGCATCTCAGTCCACCTGCTGTAAAAAGCCTCAATTTGTGCTTGATAGTTTGGAAATTTAGAGACTAATATAGCTGTACCTTCAGCCATAGACCTACCACCATCTTGTTGCTCATTCCAATCCATGGTGGCCACGTTGGCTAAGAAATCCTCTATCTCTGGCTCAGTATCAAAAATAGTCCTATACAGGTATCTAGGATCCCAGTCAATAAGGACTCCGCCAAGGTCAAATATGATTGTCTGTATCATCTCCCAAACATAAGAATTTGCCATAGGATTTCAGCCATAGCAAGGCGATAGATCATCACTTTGTCAAATAAAAATCGTGAATATTTAATTACCTTCACTGTAAGATTGACACAAACCAAATAGTATGAAATCACTTATCTATACACTTTCATTGACGCTTGTAATAGTCTTATCATCTTGTACTGCCTTGGTGGAAGGGAGCCTAAGACAAAGCCTTATTGGAACATGGGAAGTCTTCGAGATGACTAATGAAACTACTGGAGCGGTGGTCAACATCCATGACGACCCGATCTTGATTATGTTTGAAAATAAATTTTGCAATGGTGTGACATTCAATGAAGATGACACATTCGAAACATTTTATAGAGATGGGTCATTTACCCCAGAGCCAAATTCAGGAACTTGGTTATATGAGTTTGGAGACATCACCTTAACTTTCTCAGATGAGTCAACTTGGTCAGCCAATTTTGGCCTAAGCGAAAGTACCTTGACACTTCCTGATACAATAGCAGGTCAGCCTCGATCCTTCATGCTAAACAAGGTAGAGTAATGACAAAAAGCACCTCCGTTGAGATGCTTTTTGAAATGTTCATATAGAAAAACTTGTAGACATATAATCGGTTCCTAGAGACCCTTTGCTAATTTCACTAACTCTAAGAACTCAGCTTTATAACCAAAATAATCCTCCTCACCACTACTCTCTGCCCAATTATATACATCTTCATAAGTTGCATCTCCTTTGTATTCAGAATCTCTAAGCACTAATCCAAAGGCTGCTGCAGCCGCTGAAAATTGATGTGCTCGACTCGATTGATTGAAGCTGTTTCCATCATCAGTAATGCTCAAGGAAATCAGTTCACTACTACTAGATTCAGGTGCTTTGTACCTAAAGTCTACGTTGACTGCAGGTACTAATTCTTGTTGAGCTGAGTTAACTACTAGCTCATAAAGTGCTGTGATACTTTGGCCACCACCAATCTCTCCAGCGTCCTGGTTATCATCTTCAAAATCTTCGCTTTGCAACAGTCTATTCTCATAGCCTATCAGTCTGTAAGCACTCACAACTTGAGGGTTGAAATCAACCTGTATCTTGACATCCTTGGCCACTGTGAAGAATTTGTTGTACTCATTGACGAATACTTTTTGTAATTGATCCAAGTTATCTAAGTACTCATAATTGCCATTCCCATTATTTGCAAGCTGCTCCATTGTACCTTCGTTGTAAGTATTCTGCCCTACCCCAAGTACTGTCAAAAACACTCCAGATTCACGCTGCTCCTCTATCAGAGCAACCAAGTCCTCTTGATTAGAAATACCCACATTGAAGTCTCCATCCGTACCGACGATGATCCTATTGTTTCCTCCTTCGACGAAATGCTCATTCGCAATCTCATAAGCTGCTAAAATTCCACCTTCGCCATTGGTCGACCCACTAGCACCTAGCTTGTCAATCTGAGATTTGATAAATGCCTTGTTGGCGTCTGTGCCTGCTGTTGACTCTAATAGCACTCCTGGGTTGCTAGCATACGTAGCAATCGCAATCCTATCAACAGGTCTAATCTGATCTACAAAGAGCTTAAAACCCTCCTTAAGCAGCTCTAGCTTGCCTTCTCCACCCATACTTCCTGAGACATCAATAAGAAAGACTATGTTACTCGGTGGGTAGTATATCGGATAAACCTGTTCTCCCTTAATCCCAATCCTCATTAGTTTATGCTCTGCCTCCCAAGGACATGTGCTGATCTCCCCTTCTAACGATATGGGGTGTGGGCCAGTGGGGTCTTGGTAACTGTAGTTAAAGTAATTTATTATTTCTTCTGTTCTAATAGCATCGACTGGAGGCAATTGTCCCGATGTGAGGTATCTACGAGTATTGCTATATGCAGCACCATCAGCGTCAATACTAAACGTAGAAAGGGTTTCATCTGAGGTATTGATGAAGGGGTTTTCGACTATTCCGTTGTAGTCAGGTCCAGCTTCACCACTGGAGCCACCATCGCCTAGCACATTGCCTAAAAATGGAGAGTTACTGTCCTTACTTAGAGCACCTGAACGATTGTCTTCGCTTACAGAACATGCGGCGAACATTACTATTGTCAATAGATAAATGATGTGTTTCATAATGGATTATTTACATTTGATTATACCACTATGACGTAGTTCGCAGGCAAAGGGTTGGGTTTTGTTGCCACTTTCCCAATCGCTAGAAAGTAAGCAAGCATCTTAATCGTTTAAAGGAAGTCTTGACAAGTTGAAACCGCTCATCCTCAATATTAGGTGCTCTCTCTACATTGTCATTGGGATCCTGCTCCATATCTGAGTCGCCTGAGTCTAGTAAACTAAGTGGATATACTATACATCGTAGTGTGAACTTACACTCAATACTAAAACTATTACTCGGCCTTCATCAATCTTGTAGATTATCCTGTGTTTTCTGTTTATTCTTCGTGAATACAGACCAGCTAGATTATGTTTCAATTCTTCTGGTTGACCTTTCCCTGTTTTTGGATGTTTTTCAAGCTCTAAGAGTAATTTAAAGAGCTTTTTGAGTACGGCTTTATCGCCTGCCTTCTTATGCTGTTCAATATCCTTGATTGCTATATCAGTATATTCAACTGTATAACTCATAGATCAAGGAAGATTTTAAGCTCCTTGTTGCTTTCAAATGTTTTGGTTTTTCCATCCTTTGCTTGATTTAAGCTCTGTTGCAATTTGGCAATCATGGTTTCCGTGAAATAGACATCGTCTTCTAAGACAGGTGTCAACGCATAGGATTTATCCTTACCTCTTTGAACAATGATTTGCTCTCCCTGATCCACTTTGTCAAAGTATTTTTTTTGGTGTTGTCTGAACTCTCTACTGCTGATTACTAGCATGCTATTACTTGATTTATGTGTACCATTATGGTAACAACACTATGAGATTACAATTTAGTTCCCGCTACATTTCTTGGATTGACCCACAAGTTGAAATCGCTCATCCTCAATATTAGGTGCTCTCTCTACATTGTCATTGGGATCCTGCTCCATATCTGAGTCGCCTGAGTCTGGTAAGCGAACGGGATACATCTGTGTGACATCCTCAAGTATATTAGTTATGACTTGACAATACTCATCTACCAGCCTTGTACCTATCCGTCAAATTATCTAGCAGTTAACCTGCCTTCTCCAACTTCATCATCAACTCTATGCCATCTCCCATATCTACTGTCTCTCCATCAGCTAGCGACTCTACTTGAATAGCATCAGCCAATACTTCATCACAGATATATTGCATGAAACTGTCAATAGCAGGGTTGACTTTGTCGTGACTTGTGATTTTGACCACAATCCTGTCTGTAACATTGAAGTCTTGACTCTTTCTTAAGTTCTGGATCCTGTTGACTAGTTCTCTTGCCATGCCCTCATTAGCTAGGTCATCAGTGATTGTGACATCTAGGGCAACAGTAATCTCTTTGTCAGAAGCTACTTGCCATCCTGGAATCTCCTCTGCCACTATCTCGAAATCAGCAAGAGTCAACTCAAATGTGCTACCATCACTTGGTATCACTAAGGTGTATTTACCCGTATCCTCTATAGTCTTGATATCATCCTGACCAAGGCCGTTGATGATAGCTCCACCTTCCTTCATGGCCTTACCAAGAGTCCTTCCTAGAGTCTTGAAGTTTGGCTTGATTTTCTTATTGATGACACCTTCCGTATCAGTGATATACTCTATCGACTTGATATTGACTTCTGATAGGATGAGGTCTTCGACCTTCTCTACTTGACCTTGGAATGTAGCATCCAATATTGGCAGCATAATCTTAGAGAGTGGCTGTCTTACTCTAATCTTTTCTTTCTTTCTGAGTGACAAGACTAGTGACGATATCCGTTGAGCATAGTCCATCTGAGTCTCTAGGTCTTTGTCTACGACCCTAGTGTCCACAGTTGGGAAGTCTGCTAGGTGTACCGACTCATGACCTTCTAGTGAAGAGACAGTATTGAGGTTACCATAGAGCCAATCTGCGAAGAATGGTGCTATCGGTGCCATCAGCTTAGATATAGTAGTCAAGCAAGTGTATAGCGTCTGGTAGGCAGCTATCTTGTCTTGGGTATAGTCTCCCTTCCAGAATCTCCTTCTACAGAGTCTCACGTACCAGTTACTCAGGTTATTTTCAACAAAGTATTGAACTAGTCTTCCTGCCCTAGTTGGTTCATAGTCCGAGTATTGGGTATTGACCTCATCGACTAGTGTATTCAATAATGAAAGTACCCATCTATCGATCCTTGGCCTCTCCGCGAGAGGCACTTGCTCTTCGCTAAAAGTAAAGCCATCAATATTCGCATACAAAGCAAAAAATGAATACGTGTTGTATAATGTCCCAAAAAACTTACGCTTTACCTCCTCTATGCCTGCTAGGTCAAACTTGAGATTGTCCCAAGGATTAGAATTGGTCATCATATACCACCTAGTAGCATCAGCACCGTACTGCTCCAATGTCGAAAATGGATCAACGACATTTCCCTTAGACTTAGACATCTTAGCTCCTGTCTTATCCAGTACTAACCCATTACTTACCACAGTCTTATACGCCACTTGGTCAAAGCACATCGTCGATATCGCATGCAGTGTATAGAACCAACCTCTAGTCTGGTCTACACCCTCAGCGATGAAGTCTGCTGGGTAGTTATTTAGAAATTTTTCTTTATTCTCAAATGGGTAGTGCCACTGAGCATAAGGCATCGATCCACTATCAAACCACACATCAATCAGATCTAGCTCTCTGACCATTTTTTCACCGGCATCATCCACTAAGATGACATCATCGATATATGGTCTATGTAGATCTTTCGGCACTGATTGATTGAGGCCCAATGCAGCATTGGCCTTTTGGATTTCTGCATCTAACTCTTCTATTGAGCCAATGCAGGTCTCGCTGTTCTCATTTCTCCAAATAGGAAGAGGAATACCCCAGAATCTTGACCTAGAGAGATTCCAATCTTGGAGGTTGTCTAGCCATGCACCGAACCTACCTGTACCAGTACTTTCTGGCTTCCACTTGATCGTCTTATTGAGTTCTGACATTCTTTCTCTAGCCATGCTTGCCTTGACGAACCAGCTATCTAGCGGGTAGTAAAGGATTGGCTTGTCGGTCCTCCAACAGTGAGGATAGTTGTGAGCATACTTTGCTACATTGAATGCCTTGTTATCTAATTTTAGCCTGACTGAGATATCAATATTGACATCAACATAGTCTGGATCTTCTCTATAGTTCTTGACAAATCGCCCTGAAAATTCACCAACAGTGTCAACGAATCTACCTGTCGGGTCAACTAGGGTCAATGCTCCAATATTATTCTGCTTAGCTACCTTCTGATCATCAGCACCGAATGATGGTGCAGTATGTACGATACCAGTACCATCTTCTGTAGTTACAAAGTCCCCAAGGATTACCTTGTAGGCATCTGTTCCGCCTTGTAGTGGCTCAATTGCATTGCCAAAGTCAAATAATGGCTCATAAGTCAATCCTGCAAGTTCAGCTCCAGTACCTGCTGGCACTTCTTCTATGATAGTCGGTTGATTCTTCCCTCCAAACCATTTAGAAATTAGGGCTTTCGCCAAAATGACACTTATCGGTTTATCATTATAGACATTGATAGTTTTTATCTTAACATACTCTATTTTCTTCCCTACTGTCAGTGCTGTATTCGATGGAAGAGTCCATGGAGTTGTCGTCCAGGCTAGTATTCTGACATCCTCGTCAGCGCTATCATAGAGGTGCTCTGAAGCTGCAGTTCTATCCAATACAAACATCCCGACTACCGTAGTATCTTTCACTTCTTTGTAGCAGCCAGGCAGGTTAAGCTCGTGACTACTCAGACCGGTACCAGCAGCCGGAGAGTAGGGCTGGATAGTGTAGCCCTTGTACATCATATCCTTCTTGTACAGGGTCTTGAGCAAGTGCCAGACAGACTCGATATAGTCCTTCTCAAATGTGATGTAGGGATCATCTAGGTCTACCCAATATCCCATCTTGACTGTCACATCATCCCACATGTCTTTGAATCGCATGACGGTCTCTCTACAAGCCTTGTTGTAGTCATCTACAGAGATAGACTTGCCGATATCTTCCTTGGTAATTCCAAGGGTCTTCTCGACATTGAGCTCGACTGGTAGACCGTGAGTATCCCAGCCTCCCTTTCGCAAGACTCTCTTGCCCTTCATCGTATGGAATCGGCAAAAGAGATCCTTAACAGTACGTCCCATCACATGGTGGATGCCAGGCTTACCATTAGCAGAAGGTGGGCCTTCGTAGAAGACAAAACTATTCTCCTCAGGCTTAGAATCAATACTCTTTTGAAAGATATCTTCCTTATCCCAAAATGCTCGAATCTGCTGATCTATAGCTGGCAAATCTAATCCCTTGTACTCCGTATAACGCTTGTCTGACATACTACTCTATTATAGAATTTTCAAAATCTTGAAAAATGAAGCTGCAAAGGTAAGCAATATGACTATAAAGTAGACTTGGCAAATGTTCTAGTGAATTACTCAAATCAAAGAGCAAATTAAACAGCTCTAGAATGCTCTAAAAGCTAACAATCAATTGACAAAAGAACTAGGGTTTACGAATCGTTACCTTTTAGGTTAACGGCTCATTCCGCAATAACAAAGTGGCCACGTAGTGAATAGCTGATGACTGGCACCCTATGTGCTTTAAAAGTGGAATGAGCACCACATACCCTCGCCTAGACTTATGTGAGATTCGTGGTATGGCAAAGTATGGAGTGGAGTGAAACGGAACGATACTGTCGGATCTTTTTGAATCAAGATAAAATATAGCGCAGGCCCATTCATAAGAATAGAACTGCGCTATAATTTCACATTATGTACCTCTTAATTTAACATGAGCATGTATCCTTCCTTCTCTAACACTTCCCCAAAGTCCCTCATAGCCGTACTGTGGCCAATGATACAAATCACATTGGAATTCAATAATCATATTATAGTAAATGCCGTCTACTTCAAAAGTCTTTTTCACTTCACTGAATCGTAAAAAACTTCCTTCTTGAGAACCAAAAATTGTTGATATTGAAAAAACAATACCTCCTGTTTCAGTTACAGAATCTTTAGAATTAATCTCAATCAAAAAGTTATTCAAATATCCGCTGCCTGATTCAATCAATATAATTTCATCATTACTTGCCCCTGCAGGTATTTGGATGTCTTCCATACCCATAATATCATGATTAGACAACATAAAAATGGAGTCTAGATAATCAACAACATCAAAATTACTTTCAAAGTCAGGAAAATTTATTACAAAATGCTCATTCAAGTGAGTATTCTCATCTCCTAATGTTAAGACGAGTCCTTTCCTTGCTTGAATAACTGATCCACTGGTCGACATATTTGGAGAAGCAGTAGAAAACTTAGATACTGGACTAAAATCAAATGCTCCAACAATATCTTCATAGTGACAAAACTCCATACTTTTAATTTGTGCAGCTATATAGTTATCACTTTCGCCTTGAGTACAAGTAATATTTATATCCTCTAATACAATAGGATATATTTCAGCAAAATAAGGATTTATATCATCTGGCTCATTCAAACATGAGCTAAAAAGAATAAAGGGAAAAAGTACTATAAGAGCTCTCATATTTATTGAAGTGATTTAAGAATAGGTCAAGAATATATTGGGTAAAAAAAAGCTTGTAAATTTAAGTGAGTTTGAATAGAACCAAAGATTCACCAAATAAACAAGCCATGACCAAGGCTAAAATTAATGAATATTTTGTTCAATATTTACCAAGACATGAAAAAGGGAGAAAGATACGAGTTAAGAAATGGAGGGTAGTAAGAGCAATTCTTTACAAATTAAAGACAGGTATACAATGGTGCCATCTGCCTATGCGAGAATTTTTCGGATTTATTAGATATAGCTGGGAATCAGTGTATTATCATTTTAATCGTTGGTGTAAATTAGAGGTCTGGTCAACTATGTATCGTAAGTTGCCCTCAGAAAACAGACAATACCTAGACCTTTCAAGTATTAATTTAGATGGCTCACATAGCCCAGCAAAGCGAGGAGGACAAGAAGTTGGTTATCAAGGAAGAAAGAAATCTAAGACAACTAATATGCTAATCCTGACGGACAATCAAGGAGTACCTATTGGTTGGTCAGATCCAATTAGCGGAGAGCACAATGACAGCTATGAGCTTGAAAAAACCGCTTGTGAAATATTCAATCAAATTAGGAGATTGGATTGCATTGTGATGGCTTGTTTTTGAATGCAGATGCAGGGTTTGATACCAAATTATTTCGTAGACTCTGCTTTATAAAAGATATCACAGATAATGTAGATAAGAATAAAAGAAGAGGAGTGGAACGAGGAGATGAAGATGCCTATCCCTTTGATAATCAACTATATAAGCGCAGATTTGTAGTAGAGCAGCTCAACGCTTGGGTAGATGGATTCAAAACTCTCAGTGTTAGATACGAAACATCATCCAAAAATTGGATGCAATTACATGCAATTGCTTTTGCTATTATCTTTCTTAGAAAATGTAAACTATTTCAAATCTAATTCTTAAATCACTTCATATTCCAAATATTAAAAACAAAGTTATATCTAATATAAAAATTAATGAAGGAGCTCACTATTTGCATAGTAATTCTGCTGATTTCTTGTAATTATTCTGATGGGAGTTATGTTACACTACATTTCAGCAAGAACCAAACTGTGCAGATCCAAGGAGTTAGTCCTATCCTAGACACCTTACATATGACCTCATATAAGGATGCTATCTATCTAGATGATCATTCTGTAATTAAAATCTATAGTCATCATTTTGAGGAATGGTCGTTGGAATATCTTCGTACAAGGCATTGTAAGGAAGGAGGGAATAAGATCGTTTCACAAATAGAATGCCTTAGTGAAAAAATCATTCAAGTAGATGGTATAGACGTTGTTGAAAAAGATTTCTTCTTGCCAAGAGAACGCGTTTACTTAAAATCTTGGATTTGGGATATCGGCGCATGTCAATACTACCTTGGCGTAGAAAAATTTGGGATAGTGTCAAAGCAAATTGATTCATTGCAAAGGGTATTATCTATCAATAGATTCGAACTCATTGATCAAGATAGTTATAATTGTAGAGATATCAACATGATTCCAATTCCTGTAAGATTTTTTGAAGAAGATTACTTTTATCAATAACTGTGGTTAAAATTTGAGTAACTAGATTTTTTTTTAAATCATTGTTTTATAAATAAACTTTCAAACACAGGATTCGTTGGATCAACTATGTATGAGAATAGATTGATGCCGCTTATCAGCCATACTTCTCTGTTATGCTACTTTAAAAATGTTGAAAAATGACGACGCAAAGTAAGTATTATGGTTATAAAATAAACTGAGCAAAATATGTGGCGAAAAATTCTAGTCAAAGAGCAAGTTGATCAGTTCATGAATACTCTAATAGTCAACATCAATTGCCCCATAAAAAAGAGCATTGTCTTAAGTGGAGCCGACAAGACATGCGGAGAAGTTGGGTTTATCTAGATTCCTGCCTGCAGTTAGGCAGGTTTTGGTTTCTATCTTAGGCAGACAAGCTGTTTATTTTATCAATGAAAAAAATGAATATCCACGCCTGATGATTAATATGATCTGAGCTACTTTGGTTTGTAAAATGGGTTGTTCTTATGTATATGGACGCCATTGCTGATCGTCCTATAGGGTATATTATCTGGGTGGTCTGGGTCGAAGAGGTAGGTTTGCTTGACTGGGTCTGTGCTGGTGATTACTTGGTGGCCGTTTTCTAGTTGGATCCAGTCTTTTGGTTTGATTATCTCATCTTTTTCATTTCTTAAAATATATTCCCATTCTATTATTCCCGATTGTTTATTGATTTTTCCGAATCTTGGATCGTTAGGGAATCTATCTAGGGAAGTATAGAAGTATGAGTATTGGTCTGATTTAGAAATGAATGGGTTTGAGCTTTCATTGAATTTAATTTTCTTCCGAATTCCACTATTCATTTTTATCGACACAATGGAAGGCCACCAAACATAACTCAATGAATTTGTAAATTCATCAAAGAATAACTCCTTACTTTCCAAAGAAGTAATCCATTTTACTTCACCAGAAGTTATATCTAGACTTGATAATAAGAAAGCATTACTTTGTACTTTATTTATCCCAAATATTTCATCATTTTTTTCATTGTAAAACACATTTATTATTGGATTATCAAATTTGTGCTTCCACAAAATTGATCCATCATGAAAATCTTCAAAAAGTAATTCTTTTTCGTTTTTCACATATGATAAAATGTTTGTTTTTCCAGCATACAATATCCTTCGTTTAAACTTTTTACTTATTGAATTAATTAGGGTCTCAAAATTATCCTTGAAATAAGACTCTGTATTTGTATCACTATTATAGCTATACCCATAATCATTATTAAAAACATGAATGAATTTGAATCTGCTGGAGAATCTTTTTAGTGTTCCATCAGAAATCTTGACAGAATAAAACTCATCAGTATCAATTGAATTTATTATGACATATTTATCAGTTTGATAGGAACTAAAATTTCTGAAATCTAAATCTATCTCATCAATGGTTCGAAAGTCATCAATTGATTTTATAGATACTTTCAGGTAATTACTGATTGTAATTACGCAACAAGTAAGGCCATGTTGGTAAATACGATAGTTATAATCTGATATAGATAATTCCATTCTTATTGTATTAAGTCAGTAGTATCAACTGGATAATGGTTGTAAAGAAAAATAATAGTAGAATCACAACCTTCGCTACTCATGTATAATTCTTCAATTGATGTTGTATCCATTATAAGAGAGCCATCGTCCAAAATAATTTGTTCATTGGAGCAAAAGAAATAATTTACTTCATATGCATATGGCGAGCAATATTCCGGACAATTTAATCTGAAAACTTTATTGTTTACCCCACCGCTTCCACTATTGGAAATCGAAATGATATTTCCTTTCGCATTAAATGAAAGATGCCTTAAAAATACAACCGGCATACTATAGGAAATACTCCAGTTATTATTAAGTTCATTAAGATCTAAAACCCAAACTCTATTGTCTAGTGCAATATTTCTATGCACAGCAAATAACAATTTTCCATGGTACTATCTAAATCCAAGCCCAACTGTACCAAAGTATCACTTTTTAATTCATAACATCTAACACTGCCTGCATTTTCACCACCATCATCATTCCAAGAATCACTAATTACTAATCTATTTCCTTCAGCAGAAAGAGCATTTGTAGTGCCAAAAAGATCAGATTCTTGGGGATATTCCTGGTACAAGGTCTGGCCAAGTTGAGTTTGTGCCTTACTAGTAAGGAAAGATATAACCAACAAGAATGATAAAGAATACCTCACAAGAAGTAATAGGTTTACGTACATTAATGATTTCAAACAAAATTAGACTAAATATTCTAGAGATTATTAGCTTGATTTACAATGCCATTTAGATTGCTCTATCGGAATAGCCTCACTTCAACTTCCCAGCCTGATAGTCCATAATCGCTGACTTGGTAGTCAACCAAACCCGGCCTTCCTTATAGGCATCTATGCGACCTCGTCTAGCTAGTAGGCTCACATACTCTTGCCCATAAGGGATCTCTGGGTCCTCCACTATCGTACTAATCGGCTCGTAGTCCTCATAATCTCCGCCTATGGCATTGATGTAGAGATTAAGCGATCGCTCCATGGACTGGAGTATCAGCAGGAGCAACTTACTGTAGTCCCCTGCATTGGCTTTGTTGAGGGCAGAGATGTACTTCTTGCGGTCCTTGGTGAGGATGTAGCAAGGTGGGTAGCCGAGTCTCATCAAGATGAGATTCATGGCGAGCCTGACTGTACGACCATTGCCATCAGTAAAGGGATGTATCCAGACGAATCGATGATGAAAGAGGGTTGCTAGTACTATCGGATCAAGACCCTGTGGATTAGTGACACAGTAGTCCACTAGCTCATCTAGCATGTCAGGCACCTTCCTAGCATTAGGTGGAGTGAAGTTAGCTCCAACGATCCTTACCATACCCTGCCTAAGCCGACCCGCATGGTCATCTAAGATATTGGTCATGACCAACTCATGTAGGCTCAATATATCAATCACCCTCAGCTCGTCGCTAGTATCAAGTATACTCTCTAGGTATGTAATAGCCTTGTCATGATTAATGACCTCAAAATGCTCCCTAAGGGTCTTGCCTCCTACCGTAATCCCTTCTTCTAGGACTAGTCGAGTCTCAGCTATGGAAAGTGTATTGCCTTCTATATTGGTGCTATTGTAGGTCCACTCTAGGGCAAAGTCAGCCTTCAACCTGTCAACCACAGCCGCCGATAGTGGACGCTTGCTATCCAAGGTCAGCTTCTTTTGAGTAATCCTATCTAGCAAGTCAAGTGCATCGTAGGGCAATGTAATATTTGGTGGAAATATCATAACTTCATTATATCGGATACAAAGGTAATATACTTTTCCGATATAATCAATGCCCACCATTGCTTTAGCGTATCATAGCCAGCGATTCTTCTTAAAAAACCATAGTGAGGAAAGCACTATGATAGCCATAACAACCAATAAGATGTAGTAGCCATTCTGGTATTCGAGCTCTGGGATATGCTTAAAATTCATTCCATAAAGGCCAGCTAAAAAAGAAAGAGGCACAAATACAGTTGTGATAATGGTAAGCACCTTCATTATCTGGTTCATTTTGTTACTCATCTCAGAGTTATAGAGCTCTTGAATCCCATTGAGCAGTTCTCTTTGATTATCGATGATATCAACTTGATGCATTACCTGACCGAACAAGTCATTGAGAAATATCCTAGTATCATCTGATATCATCTCACTCTCACTCTTCTTAAACATGGACAAGCCATCTCTAAATGAGATTATCTCCTTCCTCAGCTGATGGACCGTTCGCCTTAGGCCATGACTTACTTCCTTAATCCTTAAAGTATTGCCGATGAGTAACTGTTCTTCTAGGCTCTCAACTCCTTCATTAATGAGTTCGAGTAGTAGAAAGTGGTCATCCACCAGAGTATCTAACAATGCAAACGCAAGGTAGTCGCCTTGCTTTTGCCTTATTTTGCCATATCCTTTCACTATTCTATCTCTTACCCTATGAAATAAGTCAGTCTCGTCCTCTTGAAAACTTATCAAGTATTCATCTGTAAAATAGAAACTAACCTGCTCCAATTCCAGTGTCCTCTCTGTTTGATCAAATCGCATAGATTTACAAAGAAAAAATATTCCATTGTCAAAGACCTCAAACTTAGATCTCTGGTAAGGATCTACAATGTCTTCACGTATCAATTGATGTATTCCGAACTTTGTCCCGATCACATTGACTAGCTCTTCATCATGCAATCCTCTGACATCATACCAATCAACTTTTCCTGGATGATCCACAAAGACTGTCTCATCAGAATTTTCTGACTTAGCCACAGTCATTTCATCTTTGTTATAAGATAGGGTGTGAACTACTGTATGTTCTACTTTCTGCTCGCCAGTGAACTTTACTGTACCAGGTGGTGCACCAATGTTGTAGTTATTCCTCATGCATGCTCTCTTTGGGTTTGAGATAAGATGTCTGACTTATAGACAATAGTCCTGTGTGGATATGGTATTTCGATTCCGTTATGGTCAAACTCTGATTTAATCAACTTAAACACATCACATTGAATAGCAAAAGCATCCTCATAGTTATTAGCCCAAACGTAAGCTCTAAGCACAACAGAGTACTCACCTAAACCGACCACTTTGACATCTACGATTGGGCTTTGACTCTCCCGCTGTTCTGGAGTCCTGTTATCTATACACAAAGGGTGCTGCATGATAGCATTTCTCAATATTTGGATAGCTAGATCAAGATCAGACTCATAAGAAACCCCTACCTCCACATGTTTTCTAATTTTATCATCTGTGATAGAGCTATTAATAATCGTCTCTTCGCTGATTTGACTATTGGGAATCACAATTCTTTGAAACTGGTAATCCTTAATAATCGTATGTCTGAGGGTTATCTCTTCTACAATACCCTTTCGGCTATTAGATATCTCAATGATGTCTCCTACTCTAAATGGCTTGAAAATTAAGATAAACAAGCCTCCAATAATGTTAGAAAAAGCCTTCTGGGAGGCAAAACCAATCACAGCTGCTATTACTCCAGCACCTGCAAACAACGCAGTCCCTAGCGAATTGAAATAAGGAATCTTGTGAAAAATCCAAAAAATACCAATCGCATATAATACAAATGCACTTGAATTTTTCAGAAAGATAAAATTGGTAGGATCACTGTGAAGCTGCTTACTATTGCGTCTAATAATCAAATCTAATGACTTTCGAATCGCGTATGACAGGACAGATACAATGATAAATGTCACTACAATGAGTACTAAGTATTCAAAATACTTCGAATTAAATATCTCCATTAATTAAAGGTATCAATAATACTTATCACTATCCAAACTATGAATTACAAACCTCTTAATACACAGTCAATAGTAAACTAAAACTAAGTAAATAATACCAAGGGGTTGAGACAAATGGTCCATAATGTCAGGATGAAGCCACCGAGATTCTAGGCTTTGCAAAGTATAAACTGTACCTTTTCCTCCATAATATTGATACTATGAAATACTACCTTTTACTCACTATCATTGGTACGCTTACCATCAGTTGCAACCAGACTCATGAAGATGTCAAGATTCCTGGTTCTTACAAGGCTCTTGAGATGTTTAGCAAGGGAAGAGCATTTCCTAATTCTGACATTCCGAAAGGTGGATATTCTGAAGCGCTAGACTACCATCAAGCAGAGTTCGTAGATGGTCAAGTCAACTTCCGAGATGATAGACCTTGGGAGGCAATGGGACCTAAAAATACCACAGGTCGAACACTCACTATTGGGTTCAATCCACAGAATGCTCGGACTATCTATGCTGGGTCAGCAAGTGGTGGACTATGGAGAAGCTACGCTGCAGGTGATGGTAATTCTTGGGAATACGTAGAGACTGGTTTCCCAATATTAGGTGTGAGCACCATAGCCTTTGCTCCAGCAGATAGTACAGTGATGTATATTGGTACTGGAGAAGTCTACAACTATGACCGGACGGGAGATGATGGAGCCTACCGTGCTACGAGAGGGTCCTATGGATTCGGCATATTGAAATCAGAGGATGGCGGCGCTACTTGGTCTAAGTCACTAGATTGGTCTTATGAGCAGAGAAAAGGAATTTGGATGATTAAAGTATCGCAGGATGATCCAAACATCGTCACAGCTGCGACTACAGATGGCATCTATCGATCAACTGACGCAGGCGGCACTTGGACTCAGCTCACTGACATCATCATGGCAACTGATGTAGAGGTAGATCCTAGCAATTCGGATAGAATGGTAGCTGCGTTTGGCAATCTGGGTTCGGCAGATAGAGGGATATATGTCACAGAGGATGGTGGTCTTACATGGACGCAAAGCAGTGGCATTCCGACTCAATTTCAAGGTAAAATACTCCTGGCCATGTACGAGCAGGATAGCAATATCTTATACGCTTCTATAGGCAATGGATTTACTTCTGCTGATGCCTACACATGGCTTGCTCGGTCTGATGACTTTGGTAAGACATGGCAAGTAGTCAATGAGACTGACTACTCAAGATGGCAGGGATGGTTTTCGCATGATGTGGCAGTCCACCCTACTGACCCTAACAGGATTATGATTATTGGGATTGATATCTGGAATAGTACTGATGGAGGAGTCAACCTCAATAAGCGATCAAGTGGTGGCGTGACTCTAGGTACACCTCCTGCGGGGCAGCCTGATGGCCCACAAGATTACTCACACTCAGACCATCACTTTGTCGCCTACCACCCAGCCAATCCAGATCATATCTATTTTGCCAATGATGGTGGAGTGTTTAAGTCAACAGACGGTGGACTGACATTCGCTAGTGCCAATGGAGGAATGCAGACTACGCAGTTTTATCATGGGTTTGTAGTGAGTCCCCTTGACGAAAACCTAGCAATGGGAGGCCTTCAGGACAATAGCACATCTATCTTTAGAGGTGATGACAATTGGCAGCGAGCAATCGGCGGTGATGGCAGTTGGTCAGCTATCAGTCCTGATGATGAGAATGTAGTATTTGGCTCATGGCAGTATCTCAACATATTGAAGTCAACCAATGGAGGTCAAAATTTCTTAGGCATAAATCTACCAGCTGGAAATGACAACCCACTGTTCATCGCCCCATATGCTATAGCTCCATCTAATAGCGATAGAATCTATGCCGCTGGTCGAAACATCTACTCAAGCGACAACGAAGGAATAAGTTGGGATACAAAGTTCTTAGGCGTGAACTCTGGTCATGACCCATTCTTTTCGTTAGAGATAGCACCTAGTGACGCTGATGTGGCATACTTTGGCACTTCACCAGAAACTGAGCAAACTCAGATTATGAGCACAAGAGATGGTGGTAATACATGGCAAACTAATACCACAGAGCTACCTCTCAGAATAGTCAATGATATGAGTGTCGATGCTAATGACCCAGCAATAGTCTATGCAGCCTTGAGTGGCTTTGGCTCTAATCATGTCTATAAATCAACCGACTATGGTATCAACTGGGAGGCTATTGATAGCAATCTACCGGATGTCCCGACCAACGCTATCCAAGTAGATCCAAATAATAGCGACCACCTCTATGTGGGCAATGACATAGGTGTCTACTTTTCTGAAGATGGAGGAGGCCTTTGGACATTCATGGATGTGGGCTTGCCTATGGCTATGATAGCCATGGACTTTGCTATATCCCCAAAGGATCACAAGATCTGGATAGCAACACATGGCAACGGCACTTACAGGGCAGATCTAGTTTCCACGCCAGTGAGTAGTACCACAGAGAACAATTCTACTAAGCAAATAGCCATTTATCCTAATCCAGCAAGAGATGTAATCACTCTATCTACCCATGTTGAGATAGCTGAAGTCAACATCTATAGTTTAGATGGGAAGATTGTACAACGCAGTAGATTAAGCACAAGCAAGCAACTCAATATTGGAGCACTGCCAGTAGGTCAATATTATTTAACAGCTAGTGATCAAGGGAAGGTATTCGGAAAGGCACAATTTGTCAAGGTAGAATAGGACTAAGATTATTTTGGAATATCGATAGAAAACGTGGTGCCCTTTGGAGTAGATTCAATTAAATCCATGCTACCACCATGCTTTTCCATAATGACTTTGCTCGTTGAAAGTCCCAGTCCTGTGCCATCATAGTCGCCTTTGCTGTGGAGTCTACTAAATGGTTTGAAGAGTTTATATCTATTCTTCAATCCAATACCAATACCATTGTCAGAGATAGTGATACGATGCACTGCAATAGTTAATTATTGATCTAATCTACCGCACTATTTGAGGGTGAACTAGAACCTTAAATCGTACAACAAATGCAACTATAGATGGCTTCAAGATTTTGAACGCATGCAGTCGATTGTTGATAAGCTTAGCAGCATTGGAATGTCCTTTTGCCCTTGCAGTAGCAGT
>JAHDHH010000039.1 GCA_020631405.1 Saprospiraceae bacterium | reverse complement strand
AAAATCCAAAATCCAAAATCCAAAATCCAAAATCCAAAATCTCAATATCTATCTCTCCACTCTTTTAGTGCTGTATTGAGTTCTTTGAAATCTAGTTTGCCTTTGACTAGTTTGAGATAGTCATTGATGATGAGTGCTTTTGTTAGTCTGATTTGACTGCTTTTGGGTTTGCTTATGAGGTGAATGAGGTTTCTCCTCTTGCCTGGGGTCAGCGATTCGAAGTATTTGAGTCCTTCATCGTCTATGTTGAGCAATTCTTGATATTCTTCGGGCATTGGCATACCATATTTTGAGGTGTCTTCCTCTATCATCACTTGCACTTCATCGCCAATGTTGAGTTTGAGTTTTTTCTCATTTTCTTTATTCATGATGATGTAATGTCCACCTTTACCATTTGAGATCAAGGCGCTATATGTAGTGACGCTACTGTTAATAGTGACCTTCAATCTAGTCAATCCTGCCTCTTTGATTTGCTCACAAATCTCTTCGGGAACCAAGAGGTGCCTATAGTAGATTACAGTATGCTGGTCTAGGTAAGAAGCCTTGAATTCGAATGTCATAATTTACGTGTTGTCATTATCGATGTCTTACTTGCTAGTAGCAGTGTAATCTTGAATAATTGCTTTCGGAATAGGGTGATACCCGTTGTTGGGTTTGAATACTGTAGGTTGGTTACTAGTAGTTAAGTGTATATAGTATCCATCTACTTGGTCAATAGAAAGACAATCATCCACATCAAAGAGGTCATCCGTATGAACTTGTTGCTTGCCAAGAAGTAGGTTAGCTTTTGCTCTTTGTTTTGCTTCTTGCTCAGTTTTCGAAACAATGAGTTGACAGGCATGAAGCTCTGTGAAACTCCCCTCCTCATAACCACCCAAGTTGATAAAATACAATTTGTGTTCTTGGTTAGACGGTTTGACTTTACTTAGTGAGATTTCGAATCCATCGATATACTTCAATACTACCCAAGAGTCTATGTGACACTTTTCTTTACTGCCAAACCACTTATCCAAAATACTTGTATACATTGACTTAAGGCTATTGCCAACGAAAAATTGAACATCGTGTAATTCTATGTTACAGCCAGGTGCCCTACCTCCTAAGTACAGTGCATATAGTTTCATGGTTATTTCTTTGTGTATAGGTCTTCTATTGGTCTACCCTTGAGGATTAATGGGATGATTTTTTCCAGTCTAGTAAGTTTAGTGTTCTCTTGTTTAGCCTCATTGATATAGTTAGCATGGTTACGTTGTCTTGCAGGAGATAGGCTGTAGAATTTTGCCTGAAGCTCCTTGTCATTAGCAAATGCTGTAATCAGCAGGTCTGGCAAGGTGTAACTTTTGTTCACTGGCTTCGGTTTTGCACTCTTGACTACTTTGCCAGCTTTTTGGTTAGCAATAGCCTCGTCCATATAGGCTAAGATGTCCTCTAGTGGCAGAGAGTCGTTACTATCAAACTTCCAATGTCTCATAGCTTTCGTCTTGCCTTCTTGGGCATTTGTGAGGACTTTCAATGGGTCAGAAAGCAGTGCTCCCTGAAAAAACCAAATCCCAAACCACTCCTTGAAACTTGCTAGGGCAAATACATTCTTCCCTCCTATTGTATAAGTCGGAAATTGCCACTTATAAGTTTCACTGACCTCTGTAGTCAAGGCAAGTTCTCGAAGTATATTGACGCCAGGTTTCCAAATGGTATCGGCTTCAAAAAACTCAATTAGTAATTGTTGTCTATCCATAGATCATCAAGTGCATATTATAAAGATACATTTTCATGAGTATTCATTACAATATTGTCATAGTGGATTGCGGTAGTACTTGGCATGACTTGGATGTGGGTAGTTGATATCGTCTTCACCCTACCATCGCGAGCCATGATAAAACCATAGTCTAGTGGTAGGTCTTCGTTTTTGTGGATTGTCTTTGCTAACTGTATGTTGTAAGCTTGGTCGGTGATCAGTTTGTAAAAATGTTGTGTTCTACGATTTCTCAATTCAGCATTGTAGAGGGTAGAGCTAGACCAGACATGTGGTGTTGACTTGTCAAGTGTTGTGATATATTTTGACTTACCGTCCCACCTAAACTCTATGAAGCAATCAGGTTCATGAACAATCAAGGTAAATGGTTCAAGGCCAATAAAGTTGAAGTATTGTAAAAACTGAGCTGTCGAGGGATAAGTGAAGTATGACTTGACCATGATACCGCGGCTCATCCTGTATGGCAGTTTGCGTTCATGAAGTTCGAAGGCACCATTGAGGAGGACTATGTTTTTTCTCAGCTGTGAGGCGAATATCCAAGATCCACCAGCGATGTCCTTTGGGTAGGCAAGCTTGTTTCCTAAGATAGTTTCTAGGACGAATTCTGTTTGTGCTCTCGTTGGAGTTTCATCTCTATTAGAACTCAGAATATAGCCTTCGTTGGTAGGCAAGTAGGTTACTAGACACATAAGGTTAGCGGGTTGTCATTTTAGCAAAAAGGTACAGCTTGTTTATTCGTAGAAGACGCTTACATCGTCGAGGGTCTTGCGCTTGAGGTCAGGCACCTCAGTGTTTTCTGCTGGGTAGCCTACTGGGATGAGCAGAAAGGGTCGTTCGTTTTCCGGACGATTGAGTAGTTTTTGGAGAAAGTTCATAGGGCTAGGTGTATGAGTTAAGGATACAAAGCCAGCATGATGAATAGCAGATAAGAGAAATCCACAAGCAAGGCCCACAGATTCTTGGACATAGTAGTTCTTGGACTTTACACCATTAGTGAGGTCATAGTTCTTTCTAAATGCAATGATTAACCATGGTGCTATTTCTAGAAAGGGCTTGTGCCAATCTGTATCAAATTGTTTCAGATCTTCTAGCCAATCATCTGACATCCGACCGTGGTAGTTTTCATACTCTTCTTTTTCCGCTGCTGTCCTGATTTGGCTCTTGAGTTGGGGATTGCTCACTGCACAGAATGTCCAAGGCTGTTTGTGAGCTCCTGAAGGGGCAGAGCTAGCTGTCATAATGAGCTGCTCAATAACTTCTTTCGAAATTGGTCTATCGGAGAATGTTCTTACACTCCTTCTTTTATCATTAAAGGTATAGAGTGCTTTGGCTTTTTCCAGAGGGTCAACTTCCTCTTGATATGCTGGAACGAATGGGATAAAGTGCTTGGTGTTCATTTATAAATCTCCTAGTTGTGGTCTGATGATGATTTCTTCTACTACTGCTGATGGACTCATACATATTGCTGACCAAACACTAATTGCTATGTCATGGGCTTCTATGAGTCTCTCTCTAGGTAGGTCAACACCAGCCCAAGAATTTGACCACGTTGCGCCAGGCAAGATGGCAGTCACTTTGATGCCTTTTCCTTTGAGTTCTTCTCTCAGGACCTTGGTGTAACCATAGAGGGCAAACTTTGATATACTGTAAGAGCCACCATTAGGATAGGCTATTTTACTTGCTATTGAGCACATATTGAAGATGTGTCCAGCCTTAGATTGCTCAATCATAGGCATTAGGGCTCTAGTGAGGTTGTAGGCTGAGTAGAGATTAGTTTCTATCATGGATTCGAGAGTGCCACTCTCTTCTTCGCAGGTATTGCCTGGCAAGAATACTCCTGCATTGTTGACCAAGATATCTAAGCTATCAAAATTGGATTGGTAGTCTTTGACTAGTTGGTCTACTTCTTCTGGTTTAGAGAGGTCATTGCTACTATAAGTAATTGTTCTTTCTTCGAATATGGTTTGTAAGGCTCCATTCTGAAACTCCAGATCTTTGGTGTTTCTTGCGTTGACATGTACATCAACTCCATTGGCTAGTAATATTTCTACTATGGCCTTTCCTATGCCTTTAGTTCCTCCTGTGATTAGTGCATTCATAGCTATATTGAGATCTTCTTTTTGCTAAAATTTATGTGTACAAAGTAGTCAATTGTTGACTAAGTCAAAACCTTTTACTTAGGCTATTTGCTGTAAGATAAGTTAGTTGACAAAAAACACCTATTTTTGTTGCTCATTGGTTCTACTATAGAACTGTCATAATACAATCATTTTTTTGAAAGAAGGACCTTTTTTTCATATAGGTAGGTACATAATGTGGCATAAGACCATCTACCAAAAGTCAGGAAATTTTGCGATGTACTATCGTGAGACTATCAGACAGATGTACGATATTGGGATTGGGTCTTTGCCGATTGTCTTTATTATATCCATCTTCATTGGTGCTGTGACAGCTCAGCAGTTTTACTACCAGTTGGAAGGTACAGCTATACCTACTTACTACATTGGTTATATCGTTAGGGATATGATGATCATAGAGCTAGCAGCTACGATTACCTGTCTTGTTTTGGCAGGAAAAGTAGGAAGTAACATGGCTGCAGAGATAGGTGGTATGCGGCAGAAGGAGCATATTGATGCTATGGAGATTATGGGTGTCAATACATCATCATTTCTAATTCTTCCGAAGATACTAGGAGCCGTAGTTACGATACCTATTTTGGTCTGTATCGCAGCTATCGTTGGTATTGTTGGAGGTTATTTAGCCTCTGTGCCCACTGGACTCTATACCGAGTTTGACTACGTCAAAGGCTTGAGATCATTTTTCAACCAGTACTATGTGATTATGATGTTTGTCAAAGCATTTGTCTTCGCCTATATTATAACCACAGTGTCATGCTACCAGGGCTACTTCGTCAAAGGGGGTAGTGTAGAGCTTGGTCAAGCTAGTACGAGGGCTGTAGTATTGAGTTGTGTCTTATTACTAGTAGCAGATTATATCATCGCAGTATTACTTACCTCAGGATAATGATTAAGATAGAAAACATAAGAAAGTCTTTTGGTGATGTAGAGGTACTCAAGGGTATGGATTTTCTCTTTGAGCAAGGGAAGACTAACTTGATCATTGGAAGGAGTGGGGCAGGTAAGACGGTATTGTTAAAGATACTTGTTGGCTTGTTCAAACCAACAGAAGGCAAGGTGTGGTACGATGATCGCGACTTCCATGCTATGGATAAGGATGCACTCAGAGAGTTGCGAATGGAGGTAGGGATGTTGTTTCAGGGTAATGCCTTGTTTGATTCTATGACAGTAGAAGATAATGTCAAGTTTCCTTTGGATATGTTCAGCACTATGAGTGCAAAGGAAAAAAGATCAAGGGTGAATGACTGCCTAGAAAGAGTAAGCTTGGTAGGTGCTAATGATAAGTATCCTTCTGAGATTAGTGGAGGAATGCAGAAGAGGGTAGGGATAGCGAGAGCCATAGTGTATAAGCCAAAGTACTTGTTTTGTGATGAGCCAAATTCTGGTTTAGATCCTAAGACTGCCATCACCATAGACGAATTAATAAAAGACATCACTGTTGAGCAAAACATCACAACTGTCATCAATACTCACGATATGAATAGTGTGATGGAAATTGGTGATAATATCTGCTTCTTAGATAAAGGATTGATAGCTTGGAAGGGAACTAGGCACGAGGTCATGGATAGTGAGAATCAGAATCTCAATGACTTTATTTTTGCATCTCCATTCTTACAGAGACTTAAGGAAAAGGCAAAAAAATAAGCCTGAATTTGCAAGCAAACTCAGGCTCTTTCGACTAAGGTCTCAAAATAAGAAAACTACCTTTTTAATCGACTTTTGGATTTACATAACAAACATACGTCAATTGTATAGTTATCGCAACTAATTAGATATATATTATCAAAAAAAATATAGATAAAAAATCATTATATCAATTAACCTCTTGAAAAACAATAGATTAAGAAAAGTTAAATATGTAACGTTGACAAATTCTTACAAGTTTACTCTTCTTTCTTCTTTTTATAATCTCCATTTTTCCAGGCCTTGATGAACTGTGCCCATGCCATTGGATTGAAGATATTTTGAGGTTTGTACTGTCCGGTGTACCTCGCTTCTGTGATTTGATTTTGGAGTACGTAACTGTAAGCTTCAGTCCCATCTACAGGCAATTCGTACCTCATTTCTTTGAGGACTTGTTCTGCTAGGTTTTCTTCCATACGCTTACGCATGTCATTGGACACATCGAGAGCTAAGAATTCTATTTTGTAGTGTTCTTTGCTAGGCCAGGGGTAGATGACTGCCTCTGGTAGTAAGACGTTGTCATTGGACATGACTTGGTACCAAGAGTAGTAATCATCTGTGAGAGTGTCAGAGATAGTATGTTGGACTGTTTCGAAACCAACACGTGTAAAGACAATGGTGTCACCTACTTCAGCGACGATTGAAAAGAAGCCATCAAACTCAGAAATGGTCCCTCTGTTGGTGTTGAGTATAGAAATATTGGTATAAGGCAGTGGTTGAGGATTGCCAGACTCTCCTTCAGTCACTACAACACCTGAGAACTGAATATACTTTAGTGGTTCATCATCCTGGCTATATCCCAAGAAAGCAATGATCATAAATCCGAGTAATGCTGTAATGTGCTTCATTGATTAAATGTACGGAGGTTTCAACAATTTCCTTTGATAATAGAAACACCATATTAACGTCTATTCCCCTAATTTTAAGAGAATTAACAAGCCTTTAACGCAAAGTTGATACAAATACACCTTTACACTTACAGAGCATTAGCTAATACCTCATTCATGTTATCTACATAGATGACCTCAAGGTTTTTAATAAATTCTGGATCTATCTTTTCAATGTCCTTTTTGTTTTTGCTACAAAGCATCACCTTTTTCATCCCAGATCTTTTTGCAGCCAGCACTTTTTCTTTTATTCCACCAACAGGAAGCACTTTGCCACGTAAGGTAATCTCTCCAGACATAGCTAGGTAGGGTTGTACTACTTCTTGCTTGAATGCAGATACAATCGCAGAAAACATAGTAATCCCAGCACTAGGCCCATCTTTAGGAATGGCTCCCTCTGGCACATGAATGTGGATGTCTGTGTTTTCAAATGAGGTAGAGTCTATATTCAGCTCTTCGCTATTCGACTTGATATAACTTAGTGCCGTAGTGGCCGACTCTTTCATGACGTCTCCGAGGTTACCGGTTAAGGTAAGCTTGCCCTTTCCCTTACTCAAGCTTGTTTCTATGAATAAGATGTCACCCCCGACTCTTGTCCATGCTAGTCCTACAGCTACACCTGGTGTTCCGTTGACTGTATACCTGTCATTGTCAAACCTAGCAGATCCAAGGTAGGTGTTGAGGTCTTCTTGAGTTACTGAGACGTTATAAGGCTCTTCCATGGCTACTCTCTTGGCTATGCCACGCATCACACTAGCAATCTTCCTATCTAGACTTCTGACGCCAGACTCTTTAGTGTATCCCTGGATGAGTTGTTCAATGATACCTTTATTCAGTTTAACATGTTCTGCTTTGAGACCATGTTCTTCTCTTTGCTTTTTGACTAAGTGTTTTTTAGCGATTTCTACTTTCTCTTCCAAAGAGTATCCGCTGAGTTCTATGATTTCCATCCTATCTAGTAAAGCTGGCTGTATAGTGGATAATGCATTAGATGTAGCAATAAAGAGCACCTTGGACAGGTCGTAGTCAACTTCGATATAGTTGTCTTGGAAGGTAGTATTCTGCTCTGGGTCCAGTACTTCAAGTAGGGCAGATGATGGGTCGCCTCTGAAATCTTTTCCAATTTTGTCTATTTCGTCTAGGATAAATACTGGGTTAGAAGACCCTGCCTTCTTTATTGACTTGATAATCCTACCAGGCATAGCTCCGATATAAGTTTTCCTGTGTCCTCGAATTTCTGATTCATCATGGAGGCCACCAAGTGACATTCTGATAAATTTGCGACCAAGTGCCTTGGCGATGGATTTTCCGAGACTCGTTTTTCCTACTCCTGGAGGTCCGACCAGGCAGATGATTGGAGCCTTCATGTCGCCTTTTAACTTAAGTACAGCTAGGTGTTCGAGGATTCTTTCTTTGACATCTTTAAGACCGTAGTGATCTTTGTCTAGTACAGCTTTGACTTTCTTCAAGTCAAAGTTGTCATCAGTATAAGTATTCCAAGGAAGGTCAAGTAGTGTCTCTAGGTAATTTAGAATTACACTGTATTCTGCTATCTGAGGATTGATTCGCTTAGCTTTTTTCATCTCCTTAGCGAATCGATTAGCCACAGGTTCTGGCCACTTCATTTTAGCGGCCTTTTCTTCAAGCGCTAGTAGCTCTTCTCTATTGGGATTCTGTCCAAGTTCTTCTTGGATGGTTTTTAGTTGTTGATTGAGGAAGTAGTCTCGTTGTTGTTTTTCGATGTCTACTCTGACCTTGGACTCAATCTTGGTCTTTAGTTCAAGGAGCTGGAGTTGATTGTCTAGCTCACTGAGGATCATTTTAGATTTTTCCTCAACACTGTCTATCTCAAGTATAGATTGTTTCTTAGGTACATTGCCTTCTATGTTTGAAGCGATAAAGTTGAGAAGAAACTCTGGTTTCTTGACATTGTCTAGCATAAGCCTTGCCTCCTCTGGTATCTGAGGTGAGAGGTTTATGATTTTCTTTGAGATTTCTTTAATGGATGTCATGGTAACACTTAGCTCTAGCTCATTTTCCGCTTTGGCAGTATCAATATGTGTTACAGAAGCGATGATATATGGATCATCTTGAACTAGGCTATCCAGTTGGCACTTAGATCTTCCTTGTAAGATTGCTGTGGTATTGCCATCTGGCATTTTGAGCATCTTGACTACTTTAGCTAGAGTGCCAACCTGGTATAATTCGTTGAGGGCTGGGTCCTCATTGTCTATCTCTTGTTGTGTAAATACACCTACATACTTATCACCTTTAAATGCTGCTTTGACTGCTTTGATAGACTTCGACCTTCCGATTGTAATTGGTAAGATGTTGCCGGGAAACAATACAGTATTCTTCAATGCCACTATTGGAAGATTAGTGGGAAAGCTTTCTACGTTGCTATTCTCATCCTCATTGAGGCTGAACACTGGGATAAAGTCATCTTGATCAGAAGGTGCTAAGTATATATTTGAAAACATAGGTGTTGTGTTATGCAGTAGTGTAGTCAATAGTTATACCATCCACATAATTCAACAAGTTTTCTGACATATCTGCTGATGCCTCAGTGTTTTACATGCCAAAAAGGCAATATATTGGTAAGTCAAAATAGATTATGATGTAATTCTAACCTATTTAAACGGAACAGTATTAGAGTTAGAATTACTGACCTAGCTCTGCCAGGGCTTGCTTAGCTTTGGTGAAGTCAGGTTGAAATTTGAGTGCCGCTTCAAAGTCTGCCTTAGCTAGTTTAACATTGTTCATCATACTATGAGTTAGGCCTCTATAATAGTAGCCTTGAGCATTGGCTGGGGACATGTTTACTAAGATATTGAACTTGTCATACGCCTTTTGGATAGAATCCAAGG
This sequence comes from Saprospiraceae bacterium, assembly GCA_020631405.1. Lineage (GTDB taxonomy): Bacteria > Bacteroidota > Bacteroidia > Chitinophagales > Saprospiraceae > JAHDHH01. The sequence goes on along the minus strand of JAHDHH010000039.1, from coordinate 31,633 downwards.
TAATGTATAAGATCCCTGAATTGAGATAGGCTGGTTCGTATTGTTTATCAATAATATGGATCTCATCATAGAGGTCAAGTGCAGAACTAATTTCATCATGGTTTTGTAGAAAGTACGCCTTGGCATGGATAGCATTGACATTAGTCCTATCCACTTCAATGGCTGCCTCATAATACTTAACAGCTTGTGGGTCATGCTTAGATGCTAAAAGGTCACCCAGCAGCATCCAAGCATCAGTAATATCAGGATCATATTCTACAGCAATTTTAAGACTTTTAATAGCATTATCAATATTCCCGAGTTCTTGATTGATCAGTCCGATCATGAAGTATGCATCTCCATTTTGTTTATCTAGGTTCAATACCTTGTGGGCATGGATAAGGGCATTGTCTAGGTCCTTGAGGATGAAGTAGTCTTCACAAAGCTTCAATTGTGTCCTGATATCACTTGGGAATAAGTGTTGGGCTGTCTGTAAGGTAAAGAGGGCATTCTTGGATTGATAGTAGTCTAAGTAGATATCAGAAAGCAGATAATAATAAGACGGTTGAAGACTATCCAACTTCATAGCTTGCTTGACATCGTCAATTGCAGCGTCAAACGATCCTTGTTCATACAAGTAATTTGCTCGTTGGATATGCAGACTTGGACTATTTGGCTCTTTGCTTAGTAAAGTATTCAGGTCTCTAAGGACAGAGTCGCCAGATTGTTGCTCTTGCTTCACTTCACCACCACAGGCAAGGATAAAGCTAAAGCAAGCCAAAACTGCGAAGTATCTTATTATTATCTGCATGTTAATTTGAGTTATCTGCTTAAAAAACTACCAAGGGCCTTCATCCCCATCTGAAGTACCTCATCTTTAATGTCTCCATCTCCATCTTTGTCAAGTAGTCTTTCGAAGATACTGCTCTCAGCTACTTGCTTTCTTTCTTGTTGCACAGTGTTCTGCAATAGGCTTCTTAAGTCATTAGCTTGCATATTATTCTTCCTTTTTACTTGGCCAAGTAGACCTAGTGCTACTGGAGCTAGTTTCATTAGTGTACTCATAGAGTTATTTCTATCTAGCCCACTACCTTTTGAAATCAATTCAACAATATTGAAGATGTTCCCACCAAATAAATGGGATAATATGCCAACACCATCAGTTGACTTGCTCTGAGGTGTGTTCCCGCCGACAAAATCCATGATGTTTTCTAGAATTCCTCCATCGTGATTGGTGTTTAAGGCGCCAACGAGACCATTTAGACCTTGGTCAGAATTGGCATTCTTAGCCAAAGCGTTCATAATAGCAGACATGGCTATACTAGTAGCAGTCTTTGTTTGTTGAGGCTGAGCCTGAGGTAATTGCTGGTTTAAGGTACCGATTACATTGTCATTTAGTACGCTTTGTACTAAGTTAAAAATATCCATATGTCTTTTTTCAATTTATAGTTTGTTAAAAAATAACTGTGTATACATTACAAAAAAAAATTTAGCAAAAAAGGTTTCATGTTGTTAACATATTACAAATAAATGTAATATGTTTGGAGTCCCTTATGAAACCATTTTATACCATATTACTAGCGGTATGTATGTTGATGCCTACTTCTTTTATCGTTGACAATTTCAGCGAAAAGGCACAAAAATACATTGAAAAATATAAAGACATCGCAATAAGTGAGATGCATAGAACGGGTGTACCTGCAAGCATCAAGTTAGCTCAAGGTATGTTAGAATCATCTTGGGGTCAAAGTGAGTTGTCAAAGCATGCCAACAATCACTTCGGAATCAAATGTGGAAAATCTTGGACTGGACCAACCCATTTTGTGTATGATGATGATTATAAAAATGGAGAAAAAATAAAAAGTTGTTTTAGAGCTTTTGCTTCTGCGCATGAATCTTTTGTAGCACATAGCGAATTTCTAAGCAACCCAAAGAAGGAAAGATATGCTCTTCTCTTCTACTTTCCGCCAAATGATTACAAGTCATGGGCATACGGATTAAAAGATGCAGGCTATGCTACTGATCCAAAGTACCCACAAAAACTAATCAAGATCATAGAACAATACGAACTGTACAACTATGATTCAGGGGGGCATACACCTGCATATACTCAAGCCAATTCATCACAGTCAATACCTGAAGTAAAGGCATATGAATTGGATAATAAACAGGAATATCAAAATACAACTTCCCCAATAAGTATAGAATCGAGGGACTCAGAATCCTCAAAAACCGTGATGATAACAGAGCAGAGGGGGACCGAGAATCCCCCTCTTTTTGACAAGCATTCGTCACCGTCAACTCGAAAGAAAACACAACAGAGGCCATCCCGATCTCTAACCGACGTATTTAACAATAAGTCAACAAAGCGTAGTCAAGAAGCACCTAAGTACCACATTGTTGGTACTGGTGAGACTATGAAGACTATTGCTAGAAAGTACAGTATCCCAACTCTTTTGCTCTACAGCAAAAACAGAATGCCACTAGGCACTCAACCACTGACTGGAGAGAAGATTCAACTCAAAGGTCAAGTCAGAATAGGCGATCGACCAGAATTCGAATATAGAAGTCAAGTGGCTTCTTCAGAATTTGTTTTCTAAGGATTCAATACCTTTAGAATCAAATTCATAGTATCATGAGAATTCTATTCATTTTCATCTTCTTATTTATTGCTCTGCATTGTTCTGCACAAGGATTCTACTTTGGCCCAAAGGGAGGTATCAATATAGCTACACAGAAGTGGGGGTTTCAAGATAGGGCTCCTTTGCTTGCCTTGCATGGCGATCTATTCATTGAGTCATTGGATGATTATGGAAGTGGGAGCTTCTATGGTCAGATAGGTTATCATACTAGGGGCAGCTCTGCTAGAATTAGAAATATCTTGACTAATATAGGTTTCACTCAAGGATTTAAGTTTAATAATATTAGTCTTGGATTAGGTATCAAGAAGCGTCTGGATGTCACAAGGAAGCCTACAATATATTACATGGCGGGGCTGAGAGCAGAGTATACCATCAGTACCAACTTGTCAGAATTCGAGGCATTCAACTCTAATTTTTTCTATCCAGTCGATGACTTTGTAAAGAATTTCACATACGGTATTACGCTGGGTGGAGGCTTTGAGTTTGAGTTTAACTCTCTAGTGCAACCATTTGTAGAGTTTGCATTTATGCCAGATCTTGGTCCTCAGTATGACCAATTTATTGATATCAGTACAATCAATCCATGGACAGGTCTACCCCAAGTTTCCTCTGCTAAAATGATCAGAAACACCACAATTGAAATCACTGTCGGATGTAAATTCTTACGAGAGGTGATCTACGTTGACTAAAACAGTAAGTAAGACAGTCCTAATGTCATATAAGCTGGATTTGTGGCAAAGTCTGATTGAATTTCTCGATATATGACATAGTCGCCAACTTTGTTGAAGTGATTTTCGTAGCTGATATCTATATGTAAGCGGTAGAGCTTGAGTCCAACACTAAAGGCAAACCCAGCCTCCATTTTCTTCCTTCTTTGTTCGAAGTTTTCTAACTCTGTGAATACATCACTTTGTTGCATGATTGCGTAGAAGACAGGTCCAAGACCCAGCTTAAGATTATTAAGTTTATACCCAGCTGTAATCGGAAATATGAGAAAGTCTGTACGCTTAGTATCGTTGTATTTGAACTGATCGATGGTACGCCAATCAGTGGTAAAGTAGTTTTCTCTCGTTTGTTTGTACAAGGCTTCAATCTGGACGAATACCTTTTCTTGCTCATAGTAGGTCATCAGGCCAAACATTGGTCTTACATCCTCTTCTAAAAACGTGACCTCATAGGTGATATAGTCAAAAGTATCATCGAATATAACTGTTTGTTGCTTGGCAAAGGAAAGAGAGTAGGCAGCCTTGACTCCAACCTGCACCTGTGCTTCCCCTAATTTGGGTAGGAACATGAGTATTACTAATATGCTAATAGGAGAGGATTTCACTGCTGTTTCGTTGAAATACAATATACTCTATCTCTTGGAAATACTATCTTCATTTGTATAAATAAGTGTTTAATTTGTCTATTTGCAGAGTTATTCACTTGTAGGAGTAGTAAGACTTTGCCTACGTATATTGTTGATGTTTTCTTCTCTAGTATTTTTGCTATTAGCAGAGATAAGTTGGAAAAACACAGTTGCTTATACCAACCATTTTTCATTAAATCATCGTCTTACAGGTATAATGTCTAAATTATGAAACACATATTAGCCCTAGTCACTCTGAGTATCCTCTTTATTCAATGCGAGACAAGCTCTGTCGATAGTCCTCCCATTACAGATGCAGAATATGAAGAACTCACTACGAATAGTTTTGAGGATTTCAGCCAAGATTTGACTTATTCGGCAGCAAGACTATTCGTAGAATTGTGTCAATCAGATGAGTCCGACATCAATCAAATCATATCTCCCTTGAGCATTCAGACAGCACTTGCTATGCTTCTAAATGGAGCTCATCAGAATACAGCGTTGGAGATCAAGCAATACTTAGGATTGGAAAATGAGACAATCGGGGGAATTAATAAACACTTCTCCGACCTATCTGATAAGGTAACATCGGCTAACACCATGTCGAGTCAACTCCAGATTAGTAATGCAAGTATTTGGAATAATGACTTAATGACGATGAATGCTCAATTTCTAGAGAGAATGTCAAGGTCATATTCTGCAGATTTGATCAGTGACGATTTCACAGTGGAGGGAATAAATACCTGGGCAGATGTTGCTACAGACGGATTGATTAAGGAAGTCATACAAGAGATTAAGTCTGACGAAGTCTTGTTCTTGCTTAATGCCTTGCTCTTCAGAGGAGATTGGTTGACTGGTTTTGATGAAAATGGAACCCAGACTGTAACTACAACATTGGCGGACGGGAGTGAGACTACATATGAGATGATGACTTCGGATGATAATCATTTCTATTTTGCAAATTCTGAAGTACAAGCAGTCAATTTGAAATTTGCTAATGAGCAGTACGAACTGTTAGCAATACAACCAACGCAAATGCAACTTGATGACTACATTAAAGATGCAGAAGCACAAGGCTTGGCAGATATATTGCAGACATTGAATGACGAAGCATTTTCTTATGATAGAATACTGCTGTCATTTCCTAAGTTTGAGGTGAAATACAAACGCAATATTAGTGAGTCACTCAAGAATCTTGGATTGGTTGATGCCTTCACCAGTAGTGAAGCAAAACTAGACTCCCTTGGAACAGCTCCGGGTGTACTCTATGTAACAAGGGTCTTACACGATACGTATTTCAAACTAGACGAACGAGGAGTCGAGGGTGCAGCTGTCACCACAGTTGGAGTAGGAGTAGAGTCAGTACCTCCAGTGATTGTTTTTGACAAGCCATTCTTGATTTGCTTAAGAACAAGTGTTGACAAGGTGCCAGTATTTATCGGTAAGATTGGAGACCCAGGATCAGAGTAACCTATCTATTATAATTCAAAAACATGAACAAACGTTTTACAGTCTTATTATACCTAGCAGTACTTTGCCTTGCTATTAGCTGTGCCAAGGAAGAGTCTAAATCAGCTGGATGCCAAGAATGTACCTTGCTGCCTGAAGTTGGGCCTTGTAATGCGGCCTTTCCAAGGTATTACTTTGATCAGGATAGCTTGGTCTGTAAGGAATTCATCTGGGGAGGGTGCAGTGGGGTAGTGCCTTTTGAGACACTAGAAGCCTGTATAGCTTGCGAATGCAATGAGTAGAATCACTAGGCGATGAATATATGAATACCACCAAGTAAGTCATCCACGACAATAACGAAGGACAACTTAAATATCCTTAGAGATGTATAATTATAAGATTGTTATACCTTCAATAACATCACCTTGAGCAATGGTATTTACCACATCTTGGTCTGCGCCAGATACTACTTTGCCAAATACAGAGTGCTTCCCATCAAGCCAAGCCGTCTCAATATGAGTGATGAAAAACTGACTACCATTGGTTCCTGGTCCTGCATTAGCCATTGAGAGTACTCCTGGACCATCATGCTTGAGTTCTGGGTGAAATTCGTCACCAAAATTGTATCCTGGTCCACCTGACCCTATTCCAAGTGGACAGCCACCTTGTATCATAAAGTCAGGAATTACTCTATGGAACTTTAATCCATCATAATAACCTGCCTTAGCCAGCTCCAGAAAGTTAGTCACTGTCTTCGGAGTCTTAGTTCCGAATAGGGTGAGATTGATATCTCCTTTGTTAGTCTTAATGCATATGCTGACATCTTTGTCATAAGTAGTGGATTCCATAGCCATCTGGACCAGAGCAATATCAATTTTATTTGTAGCTGACATAAGTTTTGTGTTGTATCTTTAGGTAATACTTACTTCACCGCAATAATACAGAATTATGACATCTAAATTTATACTCTTGACTCTTATTCTTTTAGGATTATCTGCTTGTGATACAACGGAAGTATGTGATGATGCCAAGCGGGACACAATTGTGGAGTATCATGAGCCTTCTTTAGAAAGATCCTACTACGAATATGCTGATACAGAAGCTGACTTTATAGATCAAAATGGCAATTCCTATGTAGTATCCCTAACAAGAAAAGATACAATCAAAAAGGTCCCATATATGATCCCTTGTACAACTAACCGCAATTTGTTAGTTGACCAAGATTTAGATTTAGTTGGTCGTTATTATGCTTTGATAGGGGATGGGTTCCCAAGGGTAAACATCAGTCTATTCCCTAGACTATATTCGGAATATAGAGTACTCCATACACATGATGCCATACTTATTTAGGTGGATAATGCTATTCAATCAAAAGCAATGGAAATCTCATTAGAGGAGCCAAACGACCCAATTCTGAATTTAGATATATTAAATGAAGACTACCCGATAGAGCAATTTGTCAAGATCGAGCTGAATGGTCAGGTCTATTATGATATTCTGTCAAACATCACTAATGGAGCTGACAGATATAAGTTTTATTATTCTGAATTATCGGGATTGATAGGTATAGAAGACCTCAAAACAGGTACTCTATTCTCTCGATCTGACTATTAGTAATATCAAGACCTCATCAAGGATTGTACTTTATGAAGTCTTGATATGTGAGATTTAGAGTTTGTTCTATTGAATTAAACTATTCGTTGGATTGAAGATGCCATCTGGATTATCTAATCCTATCCAACAGTGTAGAGTATGTAAAGTGCCTGGTCCGTTTGGTTCCCAAACATCTTTGTCTCCAGTAAATCCTTCGGGCATGTCGAATTCTATTGGAACACTGTACTCAGCACATACGAATACCCATTCTGTAGAATCATTAGTAATTACTGGAAGGAAAAGTAGTATTTCTGGTTTGGTGATATCAAATGTGCCGTCAAGGTAATCTTCATTGAGAAAATGATGACCCATTCCTGGTACATATCCAGATACATCTTGATTCCATCCAGCAGCAAATGCTTCGTCGAAATTAGTAAAATTCACGGCAGCATCTCTCAGTTGCTGCACTTCTTCTTCCCAGACTTCAGTAGTCATCTCATCATCAGAACAAGAGACAATGGACATTCCTAAAGTAAGAAACAATAGAAAAAATAGGTTTAATTTAGGTTGTTGCATAACAATTATTTTCCCTAAATATAAAAGTTACTCTCAATACTACATGTCTAACTTTAAAAATATTTAGGAATTGCTACTACATCCTCATCTCTCTGGTAGAAAGCATGTTTGTCTAGATAGTTTAGTCAGCGCAAAAGGGGTTTCAATTTTTATTAATCAAATCAATAAAAAAGTCTAACTCTAAGAATTTTGTTTCGAATCCTTTTATAGAGGTAAACTTACTAGCTCTTTCGACGTCATAAGGGTTTTTAGAGCTTGAGACTAGGTAGATGGCTGGTAGTTTTTCAGCAGGTAGTAAAGCTTCTATTTCTTCAACAAAGTCAAAACCAGATTTGATAGGCATATTAAGATCAATGAATACATAATCTGGCCATTGAGCAAAGTCATTATTATCTAACATTTCATTTAGTACATGAATTGCAGAATCTACATTGTAGTAACTTGTTAAGAAGTCACTAGTGTAACCAGCCTCTTCTGCCATTAGCTTGTGATAAGTATGAGCAGCGTCGTCATCGTCAATAAAATATAAGTTTTTCATCTCGTTATGTTAACTGTTTGCTGATTGTGAATTTGAATTCAGATCCGACTCCATATTCAGACTTATAGGTAATATCTCCTCCGTGCTGAGAGATTATTCTTTGGCTAATGGATAGACCTAACCCAGATCCTTTATAATCTGATTTATTATTTAGTTGTACATAGGGTTTGAATATATCACTCTTACTATCCTGGATACCTATCCCATTATCAATAATCAGAAATTCCCAATGTTTCAAATATTCAATATACTGTATTCTAACTATTGAGTCCTTATTGTTGTCACTGAATTTTATAGCATTGCCAATCAAATTTTGGAAAACTCGTTTAATTTTTATTTCATCTGCTAGGATAGTAGGAAGTTTTTGATGGATTTCAAGTACCACACCTCGTTCTTCTGCTTGGCTTTGAAGAGTATTGTAGATTCCATTTACTACCGTATTGACATCTATACTTGAGATTTTCAAGTGTTGGGAGTTGATTTTTGAATAATCTAAAAGATCAGTTACTAAGTCAAACATTTGTGCAGCGTTGGACTTAATATAGGTTAGATACTTTTGTTCTTCCTGAGTAAGTCTATCTTTTGCCTTTGTCTCTAAAATCTTAGCAAAACTTTTTATCGTAATAACAGGGGCTCTCAGGTCATGTGAAGCTACATGAGCAAATTGTTCGAGTTGAATATTAGATTCAATATATTTCTGTAGTGCTTCATTCTTCTGTTTGATAGCTATCTGTGTTTCATAATCGTCGGTGACATCTTTGATGAATGAAATATACTTGGGTGTTTTGCTGTCACTTTCATCAAATATTGTTTTTATCCTTAACCAAAACTCCCGACCGTCTAGTCCTCGATATCTTAGAACGTTTTCATAAGATCCTTCTCTTAAAATCTCTGTATATGCTTTGGAAAGTATCTCTTCTTTTGGTGTACCATCAATGACATCATCAACACATAAGTCGAGTAGGTTAGACTGCTTTAATTGTGCAAAGGAGTTAGCTCCAAGAATTTTCAAAGCCAAATCACTGGCAAAAATAAGCTCATTGTTTTCAGTTTTTCTGTAGGTTATACCTTCTTGAGAATTATTAACAATGATCTGTAACTCCTTATTCGTTTTTGTAAGCTCTTTCTGTATGTTAGTGTTTCGCTTGTATAGGAATACACCGAGTAATAATGCTAAGGTTAGGAGTAGGAGGCCTATTTTGAGCAGTAGACTTGTCCTACTTTCAAGGTCATACAAGAGCTTTAAAGCTTCATTCGCTTTTACGGCTTGTTCTTTTTCAAATCTTTCAGTTAGGGTTGAGACACTAAGTTGCTGACCAGCAGAGATTAAGCTATCTTGGAGATTATTGTGTAAAGTGTAGTAATCATAGGCTCGTTTATATTCGTTCCTACTTTTATGAAGATTGTCCATGACTTCATAATATCTAATCTTTTCTTCAGTGTAACTATGGGTGTTAATTAGGTTTAGCACCTCTTTGGACAGGCTTAGAGCTTGTCTGTTTTTTCCAGATTCAGAAAGTACACTTATTAGATTTAACTTAGATTGAATAGTTAATTTGATGTTGCCTATCTGTTCTGCAAGTAGTTCTGCTTGTCTAGCATTTTTTTCAGCGGCTACTATTTGTTTGTATTTAGATTCAATTTGGCTAGTAGTCATGAATAAGTCGATAAGTACAGAACTGGTGTCTAAGTCAATAGCAAGGTAGTTTGCTTCTTCACAATAGGATTTTGCCTTGACCAATTGTCCTTGCTTTAAATAAAACTTTGCTAGATTATCAAGACACCATACCTCAAGAGAGTTGAAGTTAGTTGTTCTAACAAGGGTTAGTGAGCTTAGGTAGGCTTCTTCTGCATTTTCAATTTGCCTGAGCTCAAGGTAGGCGTGACCTAAGTTGGACAAAGTCAATATTCTACCTCTTACGTTACCAAGGTCTTCATAGATTGAAAGTGATTTATAGTAGTACTTGATTCCTTCTTCATAATTACCCCAATTAGAATTTGTAATTGCTAAACCATTCGAAGCACCGGCTATTGTAAGTGAATCATTGATTTCTTCAGCTAGTTGTAGGCTTCTTTGAAAATATGTAATGACAGTTTCATCATTTTGCGTAATTCCAAAAGCAATACCTAGGTTGTGATATGCCTTCGCTTCTCCTTTTTTGTATGAGTGTTTTATTGATAGTCCAAGCGCCTGTTCTGCGTAAGATTTGCACTTGTTGACGTCTTTGTTAAAGACTAAATAACTGATCTGATTGAGTAGATCAATCTGTTCTTTTTGATCGATAGATTGAGCTAGCCTCAACTCCAAGGTATCAAGGTTGGGCTTATAGCAAAACCCTTTAATTGTAGTGCTTAGTACAATTAAGAAGCTAATTAATAAAGTAGAAAGTATTCTTGGCATTATAAATGAACCAAAACTTGGTGCATATTTAAGATTGAAATTTTAATATATTCACTGTTCATTATAGGACAATATTTATGCCAATGTACCACTATGAACATAGTGTGACTTTCGACATAGAATATTGGATTGGTTGTTGTACTCTTACTTTAGTAACAATATCAATGCAAATAACAGAAAATACAAGTGTAACTCAACTTATAGACTATGCTAATAAGTCTACTGATCCTATTAAGGCCTATAAGTTAGCACTCCAAGCTGAAGAGTTGTCTTTGAGAAACGAATCTCAAGAAACTCAAGCTAATGTGCAGTTGTTACTTATTAAACTCCTTATTGAAAATGGTGCTTATCAAGAAGCATTAGAAAAACTTATAAAATCTCTGGAAGAGTTTGAGAAACAAGCTTTGACAGACAAGCTTGCTATTGTATATAAATATCTTGCGATTACATATTCATACTTTGGATATTATGAGAAACAACTTGAATTTGATAAGAAGTCTTTGCGTTTGCTCAATGAGGAACAGGACCGTATAGAGTTTTTAAAGATTTATAACAACCTTGGTGATAGTCATGTCAAGTTAAAGCAATTTGACAAGGCCAAAGAGTACTTTGAGTATATACTTAGTCAAGATGGCTTAACTCCTGATTTGAATTGCGTGGCTTTGAAAAACCTTGGGAATGTCCATTTGAAACAAGGCAATACTCAGAAAGCCATAGCTGCTTTTGAACAAGTGATTACATTCTCAAAAGACAATGATCTGCCAGTATATCTCACAGCTGGTTACTACTACTTAGCATATATCTACAACGATACTAATCAAAAACAACTTGCTTTGCAGTTTGTCAAGAAAGCAATGGAGAATGCATATCCTGAAGGCAAATACGAAAAGGAAATGTTGCTTGTCAAGAGATTATATTTAAAGTTGTTAATTGCATGTAATGAGAAAGAAGATATCGAACATCTTTTTGATAATTTGGAATCATTGAATGATAAGATCAATGATTCTATTAGAAGTATGGAAGCGAGTAGATTGAAATTCAAGTTGGGAATAACAGAGTTAATCGAAGAAAAGTCTTTACTTGAACAAAGAAACCAGCAATTAAGGCTTGCATACCGACAGATAGGAATACAAAAAGAAAGCCTAGAGGTGCAGGAGCAAAGATTGATCAAAGCAAACCAAGAGTTGAAAAACTTTGCTCATGTAGTTTCACATGACCTCAAGCAACCACTCCGTACAATCAGCGGTTTTGTTAAGTTGTTGTCTAAAGAAATAGAGGAGGCTGCATCAGAAAAAGGTCAAGAGTTTATGCAAGTGATTACTAAGTCTGCAAATCAAATGCAAGAATTTATTGATGACATCCTCAGCTATACTCTTTCTGATGTTGAGTCTGGATTACTCGAGCCTATAAACATTTCTGAGCTCATTAATCAAATAGTTGAGAACTTGGGTCACCAGATTAAAGACTCCCAAGCAGAAATAATCTTTCAGTCACTTCCTACTATTAAATCAAACAAATCGTTATTAACACAGGTATTCCAAAATCTTATCTCTAATGCTATAAAGTTCAGAAAAGCAGGTGAGACTCCATTCATCACTATAGAAAGTTCTTCCACTCCAACCTCAACTGTGATCAAAATTTCAGATAATGGAATAGGAATCAAAGAAGAGGATCAACAACAAATCTTCAAGGTATTCTTTAAGTTACATAACAGAGAAACTTATCAAGGATCTGGTATAGGATTGTCCACTGTTGTAAAGGTATTAGCTAAGCTAAAAGGAAGAATATCTGTGATATCAAAGCATGGTCAAGGATCATGTTTTATTGTAGAACTTCCAAATGCCATAGACAATGATCCCCAACAGTAGCAATAAGCCTATAGTAATTATTGGAGCTGGTATTGCTGGAATGAGCCTAGCCTACAATTTACAAAAGTTGGGTATTGACTTTAAGTTGTTTGAGAGCTTGCCTAGTATCTCTGAAAACGGTATGGGCTTCTTGATTATGGGCAATGGGATGAGAATGTTTGACAAGATGGGTATTGGCAATCAAATTAGAGGTCAGAACATGCCTGTCAATTGCTATAATTCGATTAATGCCGAAGGGACTATTTTGAACAGCAGTCACATGGATGATTGTATTATCATGAAGCGTAAAACTTGCGTTAAAGAAATCTATAAACGAATAGATAAGTCTAGAGTGTTTTTTAATAAAAGGCTAATAGATGTGGAAGAAGTAACAGGAACTGATTTGGTAAAATTAGTTTTCGATGATGGTACAATAGAGGAGACCACCCTTGTAGTTGGAGCAGATGGAGTAAGATCTCAATTGAAGCAATATCTCTTCCCCTTAATGGATAATGAGCAAGCAGATTACAAAGAGATTGTAGGCATTTCAAATAATAAGGTATATGCTCAGAATCATCTGTATGGATTCAATAAAATTAATTGTTCGGATCAGGGATTTAATGTAGGTATTATTCCTTGCTCAGAAGATTCCGTGATTTGGTTTATCCAACTGAATGAAAGTATAATTCAAGTTCCAGAAGGGACCAAAGAAGATTTACTCAACTTTGCGCTGAGTTTCGCAGCAAAGCTTCCTAAAGAGCATGCTCAACTCTTTGACGCTGAGTCAATTGAAAATATTTTTCTCTGGAAAATGAGAGACTCTGACGTACTAGATTCATTTTATAAAAACAGGATAGTACTAATCGGAGACGCTTGCCATCCTCTACTCTCACTTACTAGCCAAGGGGTCAATAGTGCTCTGGAAGATGCTTATGTATTGAGTAGGCACATCAGTAAGGAAACCAATCCTCTAGAAGCATTAAGAAAATATGAATACGAACGCAAAAAGGTAATCTCTGAGATCATAGATGGCGGACGAACTCTCCTTGATCAGTTTGTCAACTATGACAAGTATCACGACTTTCATGTGCCTTATATTGAAGAGACTACTAGGCTGAATCAATTGTTAAGCCACCCAAAAGAGAAGGTCTGTGAGTATGTACCTTCTGAATTATATCCGAAGTCATCCAGTAAATTGCGTATCCTCTATTTTACTGATCCAATTTGCTCATCGTGTTGGGGTATAGAAGGGCAGATGCGCAAACTCAAATTGGAGTACGGGCATGCCTATACAATTGACTATCGAATGGGAGGTCTATTGCCCACCTGGGTTAACTTTGGGGAAGGTGGTCCTATCAACGAGCCTAGTGATGTGGCTCATCATTGGAATGAAGCAAGCCCCAATTACAGAATGCCGATCAATGGTGATATCTGGTTAGAAGATCCACTTGATTCTTCTTATCCACCATCCATAGCATATCTAGCGGCTAAATTGCAGGATAGAAGTAAAGCGTTGAAATTCCTGAGGAGGATAAAGGAAATGGTTTTTATCTATAAAAAAAACACCACTCACTTTGACCACCTCCTGAATGCGGCTCAATTCGCAGGATTAGACTTAGAGCGATTTGAGTATGACTACCACCACTATGCCAAGGACTTACTCTCACATGACTTAGCATTAAAACGATCATTGAATGTCAGAGGATTTCCAACCATGTTTGTTTCAAATGAAACTGACCAAATCATTCTCTATGGAACGAAGCGGTATCACGAATTAGAGAAAGCGTTTAAGAAGTTGAATCCTGCTATTAGTAAACGACCAATAACACTTAGTAATGAAGCATTATTTGCTAAGTTTGGGTCTATGACCACTACTGAATTTGAAATGCTTAGTCAGAACATTCAAGATTCTGCATTATTAGAACTAGAAAGGTTGCATAAAAATAGAGTGATCGATAAGGTTGAAATACACAATGGTATTCTTTGGGTGAACAATCTATCAAAAATGAAAGAAAATGCAGTATAGTTTTGATCATCAAAGTGTAAACCTACCTCTATTAAAAACAAGAGCCTACAACTATAGGTGGGCTGATGTTCCTGATGGGGTGATTCCTTTAACTGCAGCAGACCCAGATTTTCCAGTAGGCAATTTTGTGACTGATGCAATAGTCGATTATGCTCAGTCAGGAGTGTTTTCCTATGGACCGCCGCAAGGTTTGCCAGAGTTTAGACAGGCGATAGCCAGTTGGTATGAGACTACAAAGCAGGTAACATTACATGTAAATAATATTCTGCCACTTAACTCTGCAGCATTTGGTTTGTTTGTAGCAGCTAAGACTTTGCTTTCGCCTGGAGATGAAGCTATCATTCTTGAGCCAGTAGACTTTCTTTTTAGGAAGTCAATCATATATGCAGGTGCTAAGGTAGTCTGCTCACAACTCAACAAGGCAGATGGTCGTATTGATAGAACACAAATTGTCAATCTCATCAATACATCGACAAAGGTCATCTACATCTGTAACCCGAATAATCCATTAGGGTTGACAATGCAAGAAGATGACTTAGAGTGGATTGGGCAATTAGCTATAGATCATCAACTGACCATCATCTCCGACGAAATCTGGGCTGATATCACTTATGATCATTCCTTTACTGCAATCTCTTCTCTCTCAAAGACTATAGCAGACAGAACTGTCATAGTTTCTGGTATGTCAAAAAATTTTGGGCTTGCTGGTCTGAGGATTGGATACATCGCTACAACTAATCCAGAGTTATTTGACTTGATATATAAGACCAGTCAGGTGGATAGTACAGCATTTGGCTTGTCGACTATTTCTCAGGTAGCAGGCGCTGCAGCGTTGAATCATGGTAAAGATTGGCTGGCTGCCTTCTTATCACACCTTTCTGCAATGAAGACCTATGCTCAAGAAAGAATATCTAGGTATGAAACCTTCTCTCAGGTTGATCCCAACGCAACTTACTTGCTGTTTCCACAAGTCAATCTTCCTAAGCATCTAGACTCAGAACAATATTGTCAGCAGCTGGGTGAGAGCACAAAGGTATCCCTCGTGCCAGGTGGGAAACAATGGTTTGAACAAAGTTCTGAAGGGCATGTCAGAATCTGTTACGCCACCTCCGAAGTGATCTTAGAGGAGGCCTTTGATCGCCTAGATGTCTCGTTATTGTGATGGTATAAATGCATACAACAAAGACATACATTTATGATGAGAGCATAATTGAGCTTGCTCAATTCAAGGCACATGGCACCAATGTACTAGAAATTTGGGTTGAATCTGACAAACAAAATACCAAGACAATTGTAAAGCGATATGAGATTAGTCTCGATGGCAGAGTAAAGACCCTGCATAGATATGAAGATGAATGGACTCTTTATCCTCCGCTAAACTTCGCAAATCGATCGAATACTCAAGATGCAGAATTCAGCTATTTGGAGACTCTATTTTGGAACGACAGAGATCAATTAGAAAAAGTCGAAGTACTAAACAATACTACTCGTCAAGTAACCCTCAGAGAATATCACTATGAGGCTAACAAGTTGGCAAGAATAGAAGATCAATCCTACGTCAAGCAATTCTTTTATTCTGATGATAATGTATTGACCAAAATATGCACAACGCTTAAGCGAAGCGGAGTCGGTGGGATAGACTTTCAAAAATTATTTGTTCACAATGCTGAAGGCCAAATAACTGAAAAGACTACCAAGCTAAAACTTCCCTCAAAGGTAGAATCTGCCGTGTTCAATGAAATCTATAGTTATAATGACCAAGGCCAATTAATCTCTGCAATGCAATATAGCGAAGGAGAGAATGAGGTGACAACATTAGCTAAATTTGAGTATTTGAAGCCTAATTCTGATAGGATCGCCTGTGTCTCAGTTGAAGCAAATGGAGTACTCAAGCATAATCTACTCTACAAGTATAATGACCAAGGTATTCTGCAGAGTGCAATCTTTGAAAATGATAAAGGATTGAACACAATAACAACCTACACAAGAGCATAGTATATCATCTGTAATACTAATACATATCTAGCATCTCTATCAGAATCTAACGAAGATGCTAGATATAAGAGTCTAGTCCTTAACCTTACCGAGTATGAGAGCTATTACACCGCCAGTGATTCCGCCCCAAGCTAAGTTGCCTAGTATATCACTTCCAACGACCACCCAATTATAGAGATTTTGAAATGCAAGAGACATCAATCCATGATTGAGCCCAACTAAGACAGAGATAATGCCTCCTACAATAGCTCCAGTTTTGAATGTACTAATATTGGCCCATCGACCAAAGACTAAGGTAAGAATGACACAGAATGCAAAGCACGAAGCTGCGACTAAAGCAAAGTTAGGATTCTCTTTTGCGAAGCCTTCATACTGTGTGATATTGGCTTGGTGAAGACCATCTAGTGCAAATCCCCAGATTACCATGCCAATGATAAAAGATACTACACCACCTCCCAAAGAAGCGGCTAAAAAGCTTTTGATATTCATAATCATGTTGTTTTGGTTACGATTAAAATAATAAAAAAAACAATATTATAGAATTAAGAAAGGGTATTGCATGACTTTGCCGCTTGAGTCTGATAGTTCAAATGACTTGTCTGAAAGGGAGAGTGATAGACTGTATTCCTCTCTCTCGGTATTGAATCGTAAGATGAGTACTTCATCTTGAGGTGTGAGACTTTGAATGTTGATTGCTGGTGATTGGAGGGCTTGGATCAATTGCACTTGAGAAGCAGAATAGACTTCGACATTGTCGGAGGTGAAGACTAAGCTCCCCACTATTTTATTGACGATTAGTAGGAGGAGTTTTTCATCTGAAGTGAGTCTATTGTTTTCGGGTCTAAGGAGGAATACATCTGGATCATTCTTAAAGAAAATGCCATCAAGCCTACTTCTGAAAAGTGATGTGACAATGGCAGACCTAGTACTTACCCTCTCCTGATATCTGAGTACATGTTTGAGGAAGAAAGATTCCCAGCGCAAATCTATATCTGCACTCACCCTACAAAAGTCAGTTATTCCAGACGCAGATGCTAGTGGTACTCCACACGCAAGCAAGGTAGTGCCTCCTATCATTGATCTGATCAGTTGCATAGCCCTATGCATCCTACTCCCTCTCGTTTCATTAGCCTTGGGTATTATACATGCAGCATAGAGAAAGTCTAGCTTTAAAAATTCAAACCCCCAATCACTGATAACTGTGGTAAAGACCTGTGTCAAATAGTCAACCACTGCTTGTTTGTCAAAATCTAAGACATAGAAATTGCCACTCCACCCATTGCTAAATCCAGCTTGAATACACCTCCCCTTGTCATCTTGTTGTAACCAATCTTTATGATGCTTGTAGAGGTCAGAGCCTTCCTCCGCTATAAAAGGAGCTAGCCATAGACCTGGTTTCATCCCTATGCTTTTAACTTGACTTACTATCCCTTGTAGTCCGTCGGGAAACTTGTCATTCACCGACCAATCACCTACAGCTTTCTGCCAACCATCATCTATCTGAAAGACATCTAGGTCAACTGCTGTATTCTTGATAGAATTGATATTTTGCTCGATAATCTTAGCATTGATATCAGTATAGTAATTGTACCAACTAGTCCAGCCTGTCACACTTGAAGATGGTGCAAGTCTAGGTCGCTGCTGTAGTCTTGCTAATGCTTCCCAGACCTTTGCTTGCTCACCACTTGCTATAAAAAGTTGGTGGGAGTACTTGTCGCCAGTCTTGCTCTCTTTAGGTGTTTCTTTGGTAATGCATAGTTTGTTGAGCTTGTTTGAATACTCGAATAGACTAAAGCCATCGTGCTCATCTAACGACCAATACATTGTCTCTACGTCTTTGTTAAGAAATTCAACGAAATGGTAGGAATGTAGATGGTAGTCTTTGCGATTATAATCGTAAAAGGCGTAGTCTCCGTAGTGATATAAATTGTATTTGTTGTTAATTGGATTCAGGATACGTCTCAGACCTTTCTGGCGGTGAGAAGGGTTGTACCAGCCCGACTCAGTCCATGTTTGATAGCCATTCAGACCCACGTATTCACATAATGGAGCATCTAAGACTAGTTGGAATGCAATGATATTGATTGGACGGAGTATATCCAGAGTCACTACAATCTTTCCACTTTCGTCATTTTTCCAAACGAGGGCAATATCAGAATTAGATACATTATCACCTTGAGCACAGTTGACTTGGTGTTCAATAAGATTGTGAGAATAGTACCTCAGAATACAATGTGGTGAGACTTCTGCAGTTTTATATACCATTGACATTAAATGTAAAGTAATATAATCATGAATTCTAGTTTGTGATTAGACATATTTTTTATCATTTTTGTGTACAAATTCACAATCAAGTCAATATATAATTCAAGAACATTAAATCTAGCGGTTACATGCAAGCATCAATTGATATAGAAGCATTAAATCAACAAATACAGATTGAGAGTGCCTTTGTCGATGACATTAAAGCAGCGACAGGACAAGTGATAGTAGGTCAAGAATACATGATAGAGAGACTACTCATCGGACTGTTGTCTAAGGGTCACGTCTTACTAGAGGGTCTACCAGGTCTAGCAAAGACTCTAGCCATCAAGACGCTATCTAATGCAGTGAAGGCTGACTTCCAAAGGATACAGTTTACCCCAGATCTATTGCCTGCAGATATAGTAGGTACAATGATTTACAACCCTAGTAAGAATACTTTTGACGTAAGAAAAGGACCAATATTCTCAAACTTCATCCTTGCTGATGAGATTAATAGAGCTCCAGCTAAGGTGCAAAGTGCCTTGCTAGAGGCGATGGCAGAGAAGCAGGTGACGATAGGGAAGGAGAGTTTCAAATTGCAAGAGCCATTCCTAGTACTTGCAACACAGAACCCAATAGAACAAGAAGGGACGTACCCGCTTCCAGAGGCCCAGGTCGATAGATTTATGCTCAAGGTCAATATCGGATATCCAACCAAGGCTAACGAAAAGGAAATCATCAATAGATTCATTGACGGTAGAACAGCACAAGAAATAGAGGCAGTCATAGATCCTGCTCGTATTCTGAAAGCAAGAGACTTGGTCAAGAAGGTCTACATGGATGATAATATCAAAAATTATATCCTCGACATAGTGTTCGCTACAAGAGAACCAGAGAACAATGGATTGGGTGATCTCAAGAATCTCATTGCTTACGGTGGATCACCAAGAGCAAGTATCAACCTAGCAATGGCATCTAAGGCCTATGCATTTATGAATAGAAGAGGATATGTCATCCCTGATGATGTCAGAAATATCTGTAAAGACGTATTGAGACATAGGATAGGCATCACCTATGAAGCAGAAGCAGAAAACATCACTCAAGAGAATATTATTGATCAAATACTTCAGACAGTACAAGTACCATAATGGATACTACCGAAATACTTAAGAAAGTCAGGAAAATCGAAATCAAGACCAAGGGTCTGAGTAAGCAGATTTTCTCAGGAGAGTATCACAGTGCTTTCAAGGGTAGAGGTATGTCATTCTCAGAGGTAAGAGACTACAATTATGGAGATGATGTCCGGAATATAGATTGGAATGTAACGGCAAGGACTGGCAGTCCTTTCGTCAAGGTATTTGAAGAAGAAAGAGAACTTACACTGATGCTCGTCGTAGATATTAGTAAGTCATCTCAATTTGGGACTACAGCACAGTTCAAAAGCGATCTTGTAGCAGAGTTGAGTGCAGTGTTGGCATTCTCTGCCATACAGAATAATGACAAGGTAGGCGCCTTGTTATTTTCATCAGAAATAGAAAAATACATCCCACCAAAGAAAGGGAAGTCTCATATCCTGAGAATTATCAGAGAGATCATCTTCCATAAGCCTGAGCACAATGGCACAGACTTGGAGACAGCTCTTAGGTATCTGACAAATGTCCAAAAAAAGCGATCTATTACCTTTGTATTGTCCGACTTTATGGATCAAGGATACGAGTCAGCCCTCACTATTGCCGCAAGGAAGCATGACCTAGTCGGTGTGCAAGTCTATGATAAGACTGAGCAATCGATGCCTAATGTAGGGTTGGTACAAGTAGTAGATCCCGAGACAGGCGAACGCAGAGTCATAGACACTAGTAGTAAGTCTATCAGGAATAAGTACAACTCTTGGTTCGAGGATAATACTCAATACTTTCAACAGACATTTAGAAAAAAAGGTAGTGACATCATCAGTTTGGCTACTGGTGTAGACTATATCAAACCATTACTTCAATTCTTCAAAAAGAGAACTGGATAAATGAGAATACTACTAGTCATTATTGCAATATGCTTTTGTGTTGTGCTATCAGCCCAACCCTTCGTCAGTTATACCCTAGACAGGGATACGATAGAGCCAGGTGATAGGGTGAGAATGGAACTTAAGCTGACATCGCACAACCCTATAGGAGAGATAACTGTGGCGTATTCTCCACTTGATACTATAGAAAATGTAGCTATGCAGGACGATACTACAAGACTCAACGAGGGTAAGGTAGATATCGAATGGATTGATGCACCTTTCTCAAGGCCTCGAGAAAAAGTATTGGCTTTGGTGGCAAGAGATAGTTCTGGAAGTTATACATTGTATCAAGAGTTCTTATTTACTATATGGGATATAGGAGCATTCAATTTTCCTTATCCATACTTCATAGATAAGCAAGGAGATACACTGGAGGTAAGAGCATTGCAGCCACCTCTGCTCTTCTCATTGATATCTGCGAATATAGCTCCACAGGATACAACACTCATGATTCATGATATTCACACCATTGTACCAGAGTCAAAGAATTGGAAGGACTACTTGTGGTTAATTATTGCTATTACATTGGCCATAGCTGCTGCACTGATCTACTTTGCAATCAAGCGAAGGGAATCAAAAGTAATAGAAGAGGCAATCAACATAGAGCCAAAAGTTATTATCCCAGCCCATATTACAGCGTATCAAAAACTTAAGCAACTCAGGTCAGAGAGACCATGGGAGCAAGGCAAGGTAAAAGAATATCAGACGCAGTTGACCTATATCATAAGAGAGTACCTCGAAAATAGATTCGAGGTACAGGCTCTTGAGTCAACCACTGGCGAAATAGTCACTGATCTAGCAAAGAAAGACTTTAACACTAAACATAGTTCATCGTTAACTAGGATATTGCAAGTAGCGGATTTGGTCAAATTTGCGAAAGCAGAACCTACAAATGACATGCATGAGTCCTTTCTTAATGAGGCTGAGCAGTTTGTAGATGAGACCAAATTGGAAGAAGAAAACATAGATGATGCTGAGTAACTACACTTTCGAAAATCCTTGGCTTTTACTAGGACTACTTGTAGTTCCAGTGCTGGCATATTGGTATTTCAAAAAGGTCAATACGAGCACAGCGAGTATGCCGCTTCCTGGGATTGGTTCAGTGGAGAGTACTCGGTCGATTAGGAGTATATTGAGTAGCATGTTACCTTTGTTGAGTTTGTTAGCATTGAGTTTGATGATTATAGCTTTAGCTAGACCTCAACTAGCATTGACTGAAGAGGAAGTGACAGCCGAAGGTATTGACATTATGATGGTTATGGACTTATCTAGTAGTATGCTAGCCCAAGACTTTGCACCAGATAGAATGACAGTCTCTAAGCAGATGGCTATAGAATTCGTTGATAAGAGACCCTATGATAGAATAGGTCTTGTTGTCTTTGCTGGGGAGTCATTTACCCAATGTCCATTGACTGTAGATCATAAGATTGTCAAAGACTTTTTATCTAGTCTTCAATGTGGCCTACTCGAAGATGGAACAGCCATTGGTATGGGCTTAGCTTCAGCAGTCAATAGGTTGAAAGAAAGTGATACGAAAAGTAAGATAGTCATCCTCCTTACTGATGGGTCTAATAACTCTGGGTACATCAAGCCAATGACTGCTGCAGAAATAGCAAAAGAGCTAGGTGTCAAAGTGTACACTATTGGAGTTGGTTCGACAGGTAGGGCAAGAGCACCGATTGGCAAACGTCCTGATGGTACCTTTGTTTTTGGCAACACCAGAGTGCAAATAGACGAAGAGCTACTTGACGAAATGAGTAAGCAGACTGGGGCTAGGTATTTTAGAGCTACTACCTCAGCTCAATTGGAGCAAATCTATGCCTACATTGACCAATTAGAAAAGACTAAGATCGAGGTAAATGTGTACAAGCGATATGAAGAGAGATATAGGCCATTCTTACTTGCTGGGCTTTGCTTATTGCTCTTGCAATGGCTTCTAGGACACACCTTGTTAAGAAGGTTGCCATAGGTACCTAAGGACTCTTACTCTCAATCACTAAGTCTATGTAAAGAGCCAAGGCGGCTCTTACTAGCAATTAAAGTTGATATTTTCTACCCTATGAAGCGATATTGCATTGAAGGAATTGGAACAGGTATTTTGATGCTAGCCATCATTTGTACTGTCAATTCGGATATTCATGTCGACCTCCAGCCCTTGGTGATTGGTATGTTGCTCACTATTGCTATCTATGGTGGTGCCCACATTTCAGATGCTCATTACAACCCTGTTGTGTCATTAGGATTTTGGATGAGGGGCAGGCTGACACTTAGTGAGCTGCTTGGCTATGTCATTGGCCAGAGTGTTGGGATATTGCTTGCTGTGGGAGTTGGTGTATGTGTGTTAGGCAAGATTCCTGAAGTGCCACCTCAACCTATGCCTCTGTTTCAGGGTAGTGTGGTAGAGGCGATTGGAGCCTTTGTATTGGTTTGGGTTATTCTCACTGTCGCTACCATCCCTAAGCATAGAAGTAATCCTCTGAATGGCCTAATTATCGGAATGACGGTTGTGGGATTGATCTATATTTTTAGAAGTGTAGGTTCTGGAGCCTGTTTTAACCCAGCAGTTGCCCTAGGGACTTTAGCTAGTGGATTGAACACAACGGCTAATATGTTTCCCATCATCCTCTCTAATATAGTTGGTGCAATACTAGCTGCAGTGACGCTAAATCTTACCAACCCAGTCGACGATACGCCTAACCGCTAGTATGGTCCGAAACGATTTTCCACTCTCCTCCAATCTTCTTCCAGACAAGGCTGAAATAACCAGTTGGCGTATCCTCTGGCCTGACAAGTGTATACTTCCCAATCATGTAGTAGACATCGGCTGATAGTGGATTCAATTTTAGAATATCAAATGTCAACTTGCCCATCTTGTCCTTAGTTGGGTATCCTTTTTTATAGTTGTTTAATGTAGTCTGCCAACCATAGTTTGGTCCACTTCTGCCAATGAAGGAAAGCTCTTCAGACTTCCAATAGCCAGTCATAAACTTGTCAATATCACCATCAGACCAAGCTTGTTCTTGAATACTCATTACTGCTTTGATTGCAGTTTCGGCTTGACTTAGAGTTGCAGGATTTTGCTTGGTTGTGGCACAACTCCAGAGACTAACAGTTAATGTAACGACAATGAAATACTTCATAGACAATTGATTTTCATTGTAATATAATCAGAATCTCCCAATCAACAGGTACATTTGTCAAGGTGGATCAGGTGCTAATGTATATCGAAAGCAGGCCAGAGAATCAAGCCATTATCATGCAAACCTTGTATGATTACTTCACTAGTTTTCCTAATGTGCAACCGAAGGTGAGATATCGCATTCCATTTTACTATCAAAAATCATGGGTGACTTACACTAATCCTTTAAAGAATGGTGGAGTTGAGTTAGTGTTTTTAAGAGGAATAGAATTATCTATGCAAGAGGAGTTGCTAGCCAAGGATCGGAAAATGGTCAGAGGAATAGAGTATGCTAGTGTAGAAGCGATAGATTTCAACTATTTAGAGATGGTGTGGCTAGAAGCATTGGATCTAGATTTGCATGTCAAATTCGTATCTCCGTATTTAAGAAAAAAGGAAGAGTAATGTCAACATATTTTGATCAAAAAAAAGTCTGGATAACAGGAGCATCATCAGGTATCGGTGCAGCACTTGCTAGAGAGATATCCTCCAGAGGAGGGTACGTCATTTTATCAGCAAGAAGCAAAGATAAGCTCGAAGAAGTCCAGCAATCTCTTAAACAGCCAACCCAAAGTGAAATCGTCACTATTGATTTGATGAATCACGAGGCAATCACTGGAGTGACTAACGATGTGATAGCAAGGCACTCAGATCTGTTTATGCTAATCAATAATGCAGGTCGATCACAGCGATCCAAAGTTGAAGAAACTAAGTACTCTGTCTATAGAGACTTGATGGAGCTAAACTACTTCAGTATAGTGCAACTCACACAAGCTGTACTACCAGCTATGATCCAGAACAAATCAGGGCATGTCATAGCTATTTCTAGTATTGCGGGTAAGTTAGGAGCACCATTCAGGTCAGGTTATGCTGCATCCAAGCATGCAATTCAAGGATTTTTTGACTGCTTGAGATCAGAAGTATGGCACCACGGAATGAAGGTGACGATCATCTGCCCAGGCTTTGTCAATACTCCGATAGCACATAATGCAGCATCAGGGAGTGGAGCATCCCTTGGTACCGCTGATCCAGAAAATGCTAATGGCATGTCAGCAGAATATGTCGCTAAGAAAATATGTGATGCGGCAGAACGAGGCAAAGAAGAGGTAGTACTAGGAGGTAAGGAAGTGCTAGGCATCTACCT
Organism: Saprospiraceae bacterium; assembly: GCA_020631405.1. Lineage (GTDB taxonomy): Bacteria > Bacteroidota > Bacteroidia > Chitinophagales > Saprospiraceae > JAHDHH01. Next base: position 6,611 of record JAHDHH010000039.1, on the reverse strand, counting down.
CAAACGCTTTTTCCCACGATTACTTAGCAGGATTCTGAAAAACAAGTCTAAAGCAGCATTTGGCGAAAGCTAGACGATGAAGGAACAGTTAGAGTTTCTGCTATGTTTTTGTCAACTTATTTGGATTTTGTCTGCTGTCCCAAATTCTTAGTATATAAATGATATTCTGATCAAGTTCATAAATTATTTGATAATTACTTACTCAACCATTCTCTTGTTTTATTAAAAACATCCGAATTGGTCAATGGATTCTGTTTTGCTGACTTCTTAGATTTAGTTTCATTTATAGATTAAGGTGTCTATCATTCACATTACTACACCATTATTATCCAAAATACTATCTTTGCATCACTTTACTCATAATATGAATCAACCATGAGAATAATAGACAGAATTAAAGAAGATAAAGGCCCTCTAGGTAACTATGCCGAACAAACAGAGGGATATTATATTTTTCCAAAATTAGAAGGCGAACTCTCTAACAAAATGACTTTCAATGGTCAGGAAGTAGTGATGTGGTCTATCAATAATTATCTAGGTTTAGCGAATCATCCTGAAGTCAGAGAAGTCGATGCACAAGTTGCTAAGGATTGGGGTCTTGGATACCCAATGGGATCAAGAATGATGTCTGGAAATACTGACCAGCACGACCAGTTCGAAAAAGAGCTTGCCGAGTTTGTCATGAAGGAAGCTGCAGTTCTTGTCAACTTCGGATACCAAGGTATCATGTCGGCTATCGAATGTGTAGTGAATAGGAGAGATGTGATAGTCTATGATAAAAACTGTCACGCTTGTATCGTAGATGGTGTCAGGATGCATGCAGGAAAGCGATTCTCATTCTTACATAATGACATAGAAAGTGCAGAAAAGCAACTCATAGCTGCCAAAAAGATTGCAGATGAGCAGGGCGGAGATGTCCTCTTAATCTCTGAGGGAGTATTCGGGATGCAAGGAGACCAAGGTAAACTCAAGGAGCTTGTTGAATTGAAGAAGAAGTATGGTTTCTGTTTTATGGTTGATGATGCTCATGGGTTTGGTACTCTAGGAAAGACAGGAGCAGGAGCGGGAGAAGAGCAAGGAGTGCAAGACGATATAGATATTTACTTCTCAACATTTGCAAAGTCAATGGGAAGTATAGGAGCATTCTTGGCAGGAAATAAAGACACAATGCAGTTCCTTAAGTATAATATGAGGTCTCAGATTTTTGCTAAGTCTATGCCAATGACTCAAGTACTTGGGAATAGAAAGAGACTACAAATGCTCAAGACAATGCCAGAGCTCAAGGAAAATCTTTGGAAGAATGTTACAATGCTACAGTCAAGATTGAGAGAAGAAGGGTTCAACCTAGGAAGGACTAACTCTTGTGTGACGCCAGTTTTCTTAAGTGGGGAGGTGCCAGAAGCGACTCATGTAGTCTATGATTTAAGAGAAAACTACCAGATATTCTGTTCGATAGTGGTCTATCCAGTGATTCCAAAAGGGATGTTGTTGCTTAGGTTAATTCCTACTGCTACTCATACGCCAGAAGATATAGAAAGAACAGTAACAGCTTTCATTGCAATCAGAGAGAACCTCGAAAGTGGTGAGTACAAGAAAAGAGAGCTTAAAAAGCAAGTATTAGCATAGTCAGTTATGGGGTACAACATCAGTGGAATACAGCAGATAGGCCTTGGCAACCTCTCAGTCTATGAGACATGGGAGTGGTATCGTAAGCATCTAGGTATGGATATGCCAGTGTTTGATGAAGCAGCTGAGGCAGGTCTCATGCTTCCCTACACTGATGGCAAACCTCAAGCAAGACATGCAGTGCTAGCACTCAATTATAACGGTGGCGGAGGAATGGAAATCTGGCAGTACACCAGCCGTACAGCTCAACCACCCAAGCATGAACTTCAGTTTGGAGACATAGGTATAGCTGTAGCTAAATTTAAAGCCCGTGATGTAGAGCAGCACTATGAATATTGCAAATCAGCAGGCCTTAACGTAGTGTCAGACTTGTCTTTTGTCAATGGAGTTAAGCACTTCTTCATGAAAGACCCGTATGGCAATCTAGTAGAGGTAGCAGAAGGTCTTGATTGGTTCAAGACTTCTGGGACTAACTGCGGAGGTATCCTAGGAGCTACCATCGGAGTCTCTAATATGAATGTATCAGTAGAATTTTATAAGAGCCTACTAGGCTATGATGTAGTCCTCTCTGACACCACTGATACCTATGACGATCTTGTTACTATTGATGGTGGAACATCTCGGAAGTACAGAAGGGTATTGCTTACACACAATAAGACCAGGACTGGTCCCTTCGCCAAGCTACTGGGGAAGACTACGATAGAATTGGTCCAAGCCCTAGATCGTACTCCCAACAATATCTTCGAAGGTAGACTTTGGGGAGACCTTGGTTACATTCACTTGTGCTTTGATGTACAGGACATGGATGATCTCAAGAGAAACAGTACTATGATAGGCCACCCGTATACTGTTGATAGTGCAGAGAGTTTTGATATGGGAGAGGCTGCAGGACGATTTGCTTACATCGAAGATCCAGATGGCACCTTGATAGAGTTCGTAGAAGCACATAAGATTCCGATCATGAAGAAGTTGGGTTGGTACCTTGACCTCACAAAAAGAGACCAATCACAGTCACTACCTAACTACTTCTTTAAGGCAATGGCGCTAAGTCGGAAGAAGAGTCCAGTCGCTTAGCCTATTTGACCTTTCATATACATAGAAATAGCCTCAGCTTTATTATTCACTTGTAGTGTCTTATACATCCTCTTGATATGAGACCTTACAGTCTCTAAAGAGATAAAGAGAGATTTAGGCAGTACTCTTACTTACATTCAGCACTTCTCCTACATGCGATGGTAATGACTCATACTCTTTTAGCTAAGAGGATATACTTGTAAACAATTGTTTTTGAATCTCCATAGTGGTGTAGGTGCCTAAATGTAGTTTATCTAATAAGTTTCAATAATTATTCGAAGATTTACTTTCTACCTCTTTATTGTAAATCCAACAACATGTTTAAATGTCCTCGTACTAAACATATCTGATACGGGATCGTAAACTACGTCCATGGTTGTATAATTTGATCCCATATCATCATCATCTTCTTCATGGAGGGTGACTCCAGTGGCCGCATCTAATACCATGATGGCGCCATTACCCCAACTAGAGAAGACAATAACATCTTCTGCCTCATAATGTAACATAAAGTCGCTACAATTTGGAGCATCTTCACTAGACCATACTACCTTTCCTGTCTTAGCTTCCAGCCTTGAAATATTATGCTCCGCATCGTTAACTATCACGTCACCATCTATAACTAAATGATTAGTGTAAGTATAGCGTCCAGTCCTTGATCCATTTGGTAACTCCCTCCGCCAGAGTTGCTCTCCTGTGATCACATCAAAGCCATACATACTCCAATCTCCACCAGACATAATAACGTTATCTACTATCGGCAAAAGTAATCCAATATTACATGCAAAATTTTCTGTGTAATTTTCTTGCTTCCAGACAACCTCTTTAGTATTCGCATCTATAGCTATCAATGATTGTAATTCTTCTTCAGGAGCAAGGTCTTGTATAGAGTATTCATTGAAAAGAAATAGACTAATACTGTCATTTTCAAAATATGAGATTGGAGAATAACCTATTTGTGAGTTACTTGACTCGTAGAATATGTTTAAAATGCCAGTCAGCGGATCAATAAACACTATTTGTCCAAGTTTTTCTCCTAGATTATTATTCCTAAAAAGACGAAAAGAAATTTTATCACTAAAGATTTGGATCGCTCCAGCTGATATAATGTCTAAATCATCAAAAAATATTTCCCAAATTAAAGTTTGTTCCCTACAATCATACCCGAATAAACCTTGAGAAGACTTTGCAATATAAATATCGCCAATTAAACGGCTCTCAAAAATTTCTCTTGTCATTTTTCCATCATGGATATATGTCCACTCCTTTTCACCACTTGCTATATCATAAGCAAACAATGTCGGAGGGTCTCCTATATCACCTGTGATGATTACTTGACCATTGTGTATTTGGGTATTGTCTGTACCCACTATATTTTTATCAGGATCTATACGAGTTGCCCATTCTATTGTCAATATGCTCTCTTCTATGGGGTCTTCATTATGAGAGCCATTCGTGTTAGGTAAGTCAGAGGATTGTTTTAAACAACCTACACTTGTTAAAAAAACTATAGCTACTAAATATCTCATTTTATTCATATTTAGAATAGAAAAATCCTTCATCTTTCCTTCCAAAGCTATCCTCAAATATTTTCCAGACTGCCTCCTCCATACGACTATCATTTTTCAGCTGCATATGGCTGGATCCGTCCATAATCTGTACTGGGTAATTCAATCCTGGAGCATTCATTGAGGACTCTGTAAGTATAAACCCGTCAGATGGCTTCATAGTATGTACATATTCATAATAATCATGACATATTACCAATCCTCCTGACTGTTCATCGCAATCAAAATCACCATAATCAATCCAATGAGCAGGGTGCCAATCCTCATACTTATAACATTCACATCCCACCTTCTCTTCAGGACCAACAGGGCCTATTCGAGGAGGGCTGACTGTGAATGTGATAGAGATTGCCATGATGGCATCGAAGAGCTATATAGAATTAAAGTCACAGAAGACTTTGATGGATTTTTAAAAGGTAAAGGAGAATTCTTATTTCATGTAATCTTAGCGGACAATGTAGAAGTTGAAATTGATGAAGGAAATGCTGTCGTGGCTGGAGATGCCTTAAGTTATGTAACAAAAAGACATGATGATACAGAAGAAGATATTTGGTATACCCTACATCTTGATATCTTTAGATGGGACTTAGACAAAGACGGCGATAGAATAAAATATGTAGTTTACGAAGACGATAAAGGTAAGAAAACAACTAGAGAGCATGGTTTGGAGGTAGATCTTAAGATATTTGGAATATCTTTAATAATCGATAATTCTGTAGAAATTGAGATGACTAGAGGCGATGACTTAGTTGGTGAATCAATAGTTGATTATTGTAATGTTTTTACTGAAGATTATCGTCCGAGTAATACATTGATTTTTTATTCTCGAGAAAATTAAAAACTCAAATGAGGGAGGATTTAAATAGTCCTTCCTCATAATTAAATCGGACACATGAAAATACACATTATCACATTGCTACTTATACTCTCTAGTGCTGCTGTTATTGCTCAAGAGAATAATTGGAAACTCGAACTTGAATATGGTTATGCCTTCTGGTCAACTGGCGATAATAGAGGAACGAAGCTCGGTGGAGAATTATACCGAAAAATAGGAAAAAGAATGGATATATCTATTTCATTTGCTCATTGGCAATCTACAGATGTAGTATGGGCTGGTATATTCACTTCTAGTCCTAATACCCCTATCATAGATAAATATCCCGACAATTACCCCTATCCATTTTTCTTTGATCCAGTAGAAGAGACCGATTATGGTCTAGTGAATCTTGACCCTAGAGATGCATATGTAATTACAAAAGTCCTAGATGTAAAATGTTACTATAAGTTATTGGATAAAGAAAATTTTAATCTCACAGCAGGGCTAGGATTAGCCAATTCAATAGAAGATAGATTTTTTTATGGTGAGATGTGGTCAGCAGAAGTTACTGCTCTCTTTGGAGAAGATGTTCCTACAAATCTCCTCATACCACTCCAAGTGAGGTACTATGATATAGGGTCTGTACTTTCATTGGATGGCACATATAAATTGAAGAAAGTACAATTTGGATTGGGAGTTGAGTGGTATAAGTACTCTAATGCAAACGAAAACTATACTGTTTGCGCTAGGTTTGGTGTGCCATTCTAAGTTTGGTCATATAGCTAAGATAGCATACCACCCATGCTTTGGCATTTCCCCTAATAGTGTTCTTGTAGAGCCTGAGGGTAGAAGAAGGCTAGCCAGAATAGTTGCAGCGCTTACAATACTCAGTTTTGTGCTGTTTGGTTCTACCTTGATAGAGTATGTTCCAACAATATCTTCGAAGGTAGACTTTGGGGAGACCTTGGTTACATTCACTTGTGCTTTGATGTACAGGACATGGATGATCTCAAGAGAAACAGTACTATGATAGGCCACCCGTATACTGTTGATAGTGCAGAGAGTTTTGATATGGGAGAGGCTGCAGGACGATTTGCTTACATCGAAGATCCAGATGGCACCTTGATAGAGTTCGTAGAAGCACATAAGATTCCGATCATGAAGAAGTTGGGTTGGTACCTTGACCTCACAAAAAGAGACCAATCACAGTCACTACCTAACTACTTCTTTAAGGCAATGGCGCTAAGTCGGAAGAAGAGTCCAGTCGCTTAGCCTATTTGACCTTTCATATACATAGAAATAGCCTCAGCTTTATTATTCACTTGTAGTGTCTTATACATCCTCTTGATATGAGACCTTACAGTCTCTAAAGAGATAAAGAGAGATTTAGCGATGACTGAATAACTTTTACCTTGCGACATCATTTCTAAAATTTCTCGCTGTCTACCAGTGAGGATACTAGCCTTGCTCTTTCTTCCAGACACCAAGTATGTCACTATCTCTCTGGCTATAGATGGAGACATGTA
>JAHDHH010000038.1 GCA_020631405.1 Saprospiraceae bacterium | reverse complement strand
AATATACATTCAGTATATTTCTTAATCCTCACTCTTCCTCAATACTAAAGCTGCTCGACCAATCTTGATAATATTGAGACTCCTTATTTTTCCTTAGTATTGAAATCAAATATCCGTCTATGTCAAAAAAGGCTAAAGCGACATTTTCTAGTTTAAAGTGCTGAGTCAATAGCTCAACAGGTATGTGAATATTGTTTTTAAAGTCATCCAATTGTTTGATATCTGTCGAGTATTGGAATATGTAAACAAAGAGAGCTACTAAGGGGACCTTATACCCAGGAGTAGGGGTAACAAATGACCTCGGACCTAATGATTGCTCAAGCAAGGAAATATCTTGTTTATGTAAGTCAATATTGGCATTAACATAGGTAACCAACTCATCCAAGGTACTTAAGGCTTTAACCTCCTTTATTATTTGTTGAAGTGTTTTCATTAAGTGATGCTAAAATATTGTTATCTCTCAAGTAAATCAAAACAATAGTTTTGTTAGGATAGAATATACTCCTTAACCTCGTTTTCTGATGTACCAGCTTTGGACCAATTGACCAAGAAATACATCTGTCTTCACATGATCAAACCAAAGCCTCTTGTCCAATTCAGCAAACAATTTGATACCCTTTCCTAATAGTACTGGCAAAGTGGTAATCCTCAATTCATCAATAGCATCAGCGCTAAGAAACTGTTGAATAGTTAACCCCCCATCGATGTAAAGTTTATGATACCCTACGTCATGAAGTCTAGAAAGCACCTCTTGCACACCACCCTTCTCTAATAATATCTTATCTTTAAAATCCGTCGGTGCAGTCTCCATCGAGTGACTTAATACAACAACAGGCTTAGCATATGGCCATTCAATATCAAAGCTCTTTACAAGGTCAAACGTATTTCTTCCCATGACTATAGCATCAACCTCATTCATTAAGGCTGTGTAACCCATATCTTGACCTTCAGGGTTGGGTATAGTATCTAGCCAGTCTATTTCCCCATTTGGCCCAGCTATGTATCCGTCAAGACTCTGAGCACAATAGACAATATTCTTTGATGTGATATTATTACTTTCTTCCATTTCTCATTAAGCCTTCTTGGATTACTGTAGACACTAATTTACCATCTTGAGTATAGATATTACCATATCCCATACCTCTTGAATTGGATGCGCTTGGACTATCAATTTCAAAGAGCAACCAGTCAGTAAAATCGAAGTCTCGATGAAACCACATTGCGTGGTCTAGGCTTGCTATAAACAACTTATCGGTATTGACCTTTGATCTATGTGGGTACAATGCCGTAAGTAATAAGTCATAGTCTGAAGCATAGGCAAGTAATTGATGTTGCATCGGCAGACTAAGCTTTCTTTTCTCGGTTACCTTCATCCATACATTTCTTGCTTTCTTACCCATGATGGCATTCTCAAATGCAAATCGTTCGACCGGCCTAAATTCTATGGCAGTCTGGTGTCTAGCCTTCATTCGTTTATAGACACTTGGAGCAAACAACTTAATTGACTCAGCCTGTTCCATGTCTGTCTTTAACTTTTCTGGGCCTTTGACGTCTGGCATGTCTGATTGGTGGTCAAACCCATCCTGTTTCAACTGAAAAGAAGCAGCCATAATAAAGATGGCCTTACCATTCTGACTTGCAGTGACCCTTCTCGTTGTAAAGCTACCGCCATCTCTGAGAACTGAAACTGTATAGACTATAGGCTTGTCAATATCTCCACCAAGGATAAAATATCCATGAAGAGAATGAGCAATTCTGTCGTCTGGGACGGTGTTATATGCTGCATTTAGTGCTTGAGCCAGAACCTGACCACCAAATACTCTTTTCCAAGCTGTTTTATAATTATTTCCTATAAATAGACAATCATCTATCTTTTCTAATTCGATAATGTCTATGAGCTGTTCTAAATCTAACATGATACAAAGTTATCATACATAAACATCTTCAACTAATACTATGTTGTCTTTGTCATACTTGGTGATTAAAAACTCTCTATTTTTACACTAAATCTAATTTATGGCTATCTACTTTGACAATGCTGCTACTACACCTCTATTGCCTGAAGTCAAGGAGGTGATGATCGACATCATCAATCATGAATATGGAAATCCTTCAAGTATTCACATGATGGGAAGAGTGGCCAAAACCATAGTCGAACGATCAAGGAAGACCATTGCCAATATTATCAAAAGTGCTGTTGGCGAGATATTCTTTACCTCTGGTGCTACTGAGTCTAACAACCTAATACTCCAAAAGAGTTTTGAAACACTTGGTATCAAAAGGTACATCTCCTCGCCTCTTGAACATCATTGTGTATTACATACTCTAGAGTATATGGCGAAAAAGGGATGTGAAGTACACTACCTCAACGTAGACAGTCAAGGTCACATCGACCTAAATGAATTGGAGCAACTCTTAGAAAGTTCAGAACAAGAGACCCTAGTCTCAATAATGCATGGCAACAATGAATTAGGAAATGTAGTTGATATTGGTTCCGTTGGAGCTCTTTGCAAGGTCCATGGAGCATTGTTTCATACAGATACAGCACAAACTATGGGCAAACTAGAAATAGATGCCCACGCTATGCATATCGACTTCTTGACTGGCTCAGCTCATAAGTTTTACGGACCTAAGGGCATTGGCTTTGTATTTATCAATGGCGATCATAAACTAGAGCCAATGCTACTTGGAGGTAGTCAAGAACGAAACATGAGAAGCGGTACTGAAAATGTAATTTGCATTGCTGGAATGGCCAAAGCATTAGAAGTGTCCTATGCTCAAAGATCCACATGGCAATCTCATATTTTTGAATTAAAAACTGCTCTGCGATCTGGGATTCTAGAAGCTGTACCTGGGATTCAGGTGCTTGGGACAGAAGACAGTGCATTGCACCATATACTAAGTGTTTCATTCCCTCAATCAGCTAAATCTGACTTAATGGAAGTCAATCTTGATATGGCTGGTGTATATGCTTCTGCAGGAAGTGCCTGTAGTTCTGGAACATTGAAAGCAAGCCATGTCATGGAAGCAATCAAGGCGGATGCTACTAGGAAGACAGTGAGGTTCTCACTATCACATATGAATACAATAGAAGAAGTCAACCAAGTCATACAGGTGCTTAGACGATGATAGAACATTACTTAAACAGAGCAATCACACTTGCGAAAATGGGTGGCAAGGCAGTTGGATCGAATCCAAATGTCGGAGCTGTAATCGTGCATAATGACAAAATCATTGGAGAAGGTTATCACCAGAGATTTGGCGAGGCTCATGCAGAGGTCAAGGCGATTCAGGATTGCATTAATAATGGTCATCAAAGACTCCTTGAGGAATCGACTATTTATGTTACGCTAGAACCTTGCAACCACTATGGGAATACTCCACCTTGCTGCAAGGCAATCTTAGATCATAAGATACCCAATGTGATAGTAGGAACCTTAGACCCTACTCCGAAGCTTCAAGGCAAGGGTGTAGCCTATTTAGAGAACAATGGCACTACTGTGTCCGTAATACATTCTCAAGAAGCAAAGCAGTTAATCCGAAGGTTTACAGTTAATCATCTTGAGCAAAGACCCTATATTATCATCAAATATGCTCAAAGTAAGGACTACTTCATCAGTAAAGCAGGAGAGCAAACGCCACTAAGCAATCCGTATACTAATATATTGACACATAGGTGGAGAACTGAGGTTGATGGGATTCTCATAGGAAGTAATACCTTAATGATAGACAACCCAAGACTGACTGCTAGACATTATCCAGGTGACAATCCACTTAGGATTGTACTAGATTATAATGGCAAATTAAATAACTCCCACCATCTACTGAATGATGAATACCCATTGCTCGTAGTCAATGGGACTAAAACTGAAAGCAAAGGCAATAAAACTTGGGTTTCCATTCCTAGAGATGAAGCACAGCTCTCTACCCTAGTGAGCACCTTATATAAGCGTGGCATCTACAGTGTATTAATTGAGGGAGGTGCAAATACAATCAATCAATTTGTCAAAGCCAAACTATGGGACGAAGCTAGAATAATTACTTGTGACAAAGTATTAGAAAACGGAGTAGCATCACCGACTCTAAGTGGGAAATTATTTGAAAAGTATAGTATTGCTAATGATCAAATCAATCATTTCTTTAAGACTAGTTAAAGTTATTTTAAAAACTATAAAGTGATAGACATATGCCATACATTAGCTGTTAGTATAATGAATCTTCATAAAGATTTTATGATTACTTACAAACAACTCACACATAACGTTCTACTTATTCTACTATGCTTCATAGGAATGGGTACTGCTCAGAGTCAATCTATTGATTGGGTTTCTTGGGATGAAGCAGTGACATTGAATAAGACTCAGCCTAAGAAAATATTTGTTGATGTATATACAGAATGGTGTGGATGGTGTAAAAAGATGGACGCTAGTACATTCTCTCATCCAAGAATCGTAGAGTATATCAACGAACATTACTATTCAGTTAAGTTTGATGCTGAGTATAAAGGAGATATTGAATTAAATGGTAGAGTCTATACATTTGTCGATAGCGGGAAGAAAGGTTATCACGAACTGGCTAAAGAGATCCTAAAAGGCCAAATGAGTTATCCTACTATTGTCTTTATGGATGAGAACTTCTTACTCATTCAACCTATCAAAGGATTCCAAGATGTAAAAACATTCAACCAAATTATCCACTATTTTGGAGAGGATTATCACAAAAGGACTCCTTGGCAAAAGTTCACTCAAATCTTCAACGCTGCACAAGGCTTCAATGACAATGTGCATCCAGTAAAGTCCGCAATAGGCAACTAATTAGTCGGCATTATTACCAAACTTTAAAATGTGTTGTTTATCTGTAAATAGATAAATGTACTTGCCTTATATTATCCATGAGTATGCATATTCCTTTTGAGGAACTTTGAATCTACCTAGTATTCTAGTCAGTCTATCAGGAAGTCTCATCAAATACTCTTGTGCCTTTTCTGCATCTGGTGTTAACCCGCCAATATCTGATATCTTCCATTCAGCCAACAATCTTTCTAGAATATCCACGTAGTCTTTAGATGTATATACTCCTAATCTTTGAGCTGCTTCTGAAAAGTGAGTAAATGTATCGCCTACTGCTATACCAAGCTCTCTGAGGTTATGTGCTGGCATGACAATCTTCTTTTTCATCATATCAGCAAAGGCAAGCATCATTTCACTTGCATCTACTTCAAATATCTTACTGATGAATGCAGCATAAGCCTTGCCATGAACAGCTTCTTCAGAAGCAATCATCCCACAGATTTTGGATAGTATTTTGTTTCCAGATTGTTTAGCAAGCGTTGCTACCCTTCTATGAGAAATATTAGTTGCTAACTCTTGAAAACTCGTATACATAAACGTCTTGTATGGGTCAAAATCAGTCTGAATGTCCATCCCATCAGCAAGTAAATATTGTACTGATTGCTCCACTGCCCTCATATCTACCTTCCCAGATAGGTACAAGTACTTATTGAGTAAGTCCCCATGTCTATTTTCTTCAGCAGTCCACCTCCTTGTCCATGCTCCCCAACCCTTGTCAGATTTGATGTCGACGCTATCCATCCCACTAATCCAAGACTCATAAGTTGGCAATGCCTCCTCAGTAATAGTATCTCCAATCAATACTGCCCAGAAATCATAATCCATCTCTGCTGCAGTTTCTCTAAGTTCAGTGAGCTGTTCGTCAAATTCCTTTCTGTCTATTGAGTTTGGCAGGAAGTCGTTTGGCTGCCACATCTTTTCAATCGGCTTCAGAAAGTTGGCCGTAGCGTAATCGACAAATTGCTCGATATGCTTCATGACCTCTTTACGTTGAGGTGTAAGTGATATTGGATTCATGTATTGAAGATAATCTATTTTACACAATAGAATTCTATCTTTAAGGATCAAATATCAAAAATGAAGTTACTTTACTGGATTCCTAATATTATATTCTGGCTAGTTTTTGGAATATTACTTTTGATTTTCCATCCCCTTCAAATGATTGGTAGAGCGATATCAAAACAAGCCCATGCAAGAGTAGTTGATGCAATGATCTGGTCGCTCAATCAAGCGCTATGGATTGTTGGCAATCGGATATCTTATCATGGATTAGACTTTTCTGACATTGAAGTCAATGAACCTCTTATTTTGGTAAGTAATCACCAATGCATGTATGATATTCCTGCTATTAGTTGGGCATTTAGGAAATTTAGCCCAAAGTTCGTCTCAAAAGAAAGCCTAGGTAAAGGTATTCCGAGCATTTCTTATAACATTAGACATGGAGGGTCTACAACAATAAGTTTGTCAAATGGAAGGTCAGCGATTAAGAAAATTGCTGAATTTGGTACTAGGATCAATGAAAGTCGGCAAATGGCTGTAATCTTTCCAGAAGGTGCCAGAGCCAGGGACGGCAAGCTGATTTCTTTTAAAGGATTGGGATTGCTTCAATTACTCAGGACTATGCCAACGGCAAAGGTCATACCTGTCGCACTCCACGATTTTTGGAAATTTGAACGTTGGGTATGCAAGCCTGTTCCTTTTGGTACACATATGCAATTACACATGCTTGAACCATTAGGCAGGAATCATAATGACAAAGACATCATTCAGCGGTGTGAGGATATGATCAGACAAAAGCTTGAGGAGCTGAATGCACAATAATCCTTAAAAGAATTTTCTTCTTCGAGTCTTGACGCCAAATACTCCAAGTAGTCCTCTTATAGCAACATTGCCAATTTCCTTACCTATATTCTTAGCAGCTTTGCTTTGTAAGAATCCATCTTTCTTCTTGGATCTTGAGGAAGAGCTTGACCTTTCTTTTTGTCTTGCAGATTCTTCTTCCTCTTCTTCAACAGCCTCGTTATAGTCTTGTATCTTCTTATTCAATATCTCAAATGCACTTTCTCTATCTACTTCCTTATTGTATTTCTCAATAATTTCAGATTTGGCAATGATACTATCAATCTCTTTTGATGAAAGCACGTCCATCCTAGACTGTGGTGCCCTCATCAATGTATGAGCTAATGGTGTTGGGATACCATCTTCATTAAGGCAAGTGACCAAAGCCTCTCCTATTCCCATGGAAGTAAGCAACTCATCAGTTTTATAATAATCCGTTAAAGGAAAGTTTTGGGCTGCTGTCCTAATTGCTTTCCTATCTTTAGCAGTAAAGGCTCTGAGTGCATGTTGTACTTTCAAGCCTAATTGACTTAAGACACTGTCTGGAATATCTGTGGGATTTTGAGTAATGAAAAATATTCCCACTCCCTTGGATCTTATTAATTTTATAATGGTCTCAATATGATCTAATAAGGCATCGGATGCTTCACTGAAGACTAAGTGAGCCTCATCAATAAACAAAGCAAATTTGGGCTTGTCTAGGTCGCCCTCCTCTGGCATTACAGAGTATATCTCTGCTAATAGTTGTAACATGAAACTAGAAAATAGCTTTGGCTTTCCTTGTATATCTGTCAATCTCAAGATGGAAACCATGCCCTTCCCTTCGTCTGAGTATCTGACTAGATCCGCTATATTGAAGGAGACCTCACCAAAGAATCTTTCAGCTCCTTGGCTTTCTAATTCGACAATCTTACGGAGTATTGTACTTGTAGACCTACTGCTAATCTTACCATATTCTTGTTCTAATTCTTCCTTACCAGCGTCATCAGTTGCAAATTGCAAGATCTTCTTTAGATCCTTGAGATCAAGTAGAGGTATTCTATTATCATCACAATACTTGAAGAGTACTGAGAGTATCCCAGATTGCACTTCAGATAGGTTGAGTATTTTAGAAAGTAAGATTGACCCAAACTCTGAAACAGTGGCTCTAAGCCTGGCTCCTTTTTCATTAGACAATGACAAAAACTCAACAGGACTAGCACCAGGTTCAAATGGCAACCCAATGGCTTCATGTCTTTCGTCTATCTTTTTGTGTCCTGAGCTTGGCACGGCAATCCCACTGAGATCACCTTTAATGTCCATGATCATACTAGGTATACCATGATTAGATAGCTGCTCTGCAATGACTTGCAATGACTTAGTCTTACCTGTACCAGTTGCTCCAGCAATCAGACCATGTCTATTCAGTGTTTTTAGTGGTATTTTGATAAAGTGATCAGATATACACTCTCCATCTAACATGGCACCTCCTACGACTATCGATTCACCTTCCATTGCATATCCTGATAGTATATCTTCTGAAAATGTTGTCTTGTCTGCCATGTCTTCTACTTTAATTCTATTTGAAATGTGTTACTTCTCATGGTTCCATTTTTCCACTCTATCCTTGTATCTATTCTCCTCAAATTTCCAATACTTAAGATTGAAGGTACTTTCAAGATTATCAAGGTCTGTAATATCAGTCCTTTCTGCAAAGAAATCCAAGCCTGTCATCTCTTCCACTGTATCAATCGACTTCGCAAATACTTCTAACCGTTCGTCACACACCCTATGAGGAATCACAAAGGCAATCCCTTCACGCTTATCACCTTTAGCATCTAATATGATTTTGTAAAAGGCTTCTGGAACAGTGATTTTATTCTTTTTACCTATCTGCTTATTAGCTTCACTCAGTATAGGTCCTGTCACAATGAGCAATTCGTCATAATCAATTGCCCAATCTCTAACAGTTTCTTCCAACTCCTTCCAAATCCCATTATTCAGTTGCTTGATTTGAGGCGACATATTACTCATGTAAAATGTCTCTTCCATGGCTTGACGATTGAATGCCATATCTCCTGCTGGTGCCATATGTCCTCTTGTATAGCCAGAATGAGAATAATCAGAATGATTGGCAGAATACGTAGATACTTTCGGATCATACTTAAAGCGCTTTGCCCTTTTTACATTAGGCACATAGAGGGATTGGGCTGTAAGTGTATAAGCAACCCAAGCAGCTTGCTCATGCTCTTCACTATATCCAAGACTATAGTAAGTGTGATGGACATTCTCAAAGTTTCCTCCTCTGGGAGTAAGCTGTGCAGCCGTTTGAGGAATGGCTCCTGAAGTATTCTTGAATGTCTTTGCTGTAGGTTGAGGAGCTGGGACAAACCCACTATCCGTATTTGAATTACTTAAACTATATCCAAGAACGACAATAAGTATCACCGAGAATATTAAGAATACAGATAGTCTTACTACATAACCTTCACTCTTTTTTCCCTGATTTGGTCGATGATTATTTCGTAATGTAGCCATAGTAGTCTGGACGCTAAGAGTTTATAAAAGTCAACTTATACATTGAATCTAAAATGCATGATATCTCCATCTTGGACGATGTATTCTTTGCCTTCTACACCTAGCTTACCTGCCTCTTTTACAGCAGCTTCTGACTTATAGTGGACATAGTCTTCGTACTTAATTACTTCTGCACGTATAAAGCCTTTTTCAAAGTCTGTATGGATCACACCTGCAGCTTGAGGAGCGGTGCTATTCTTTAATACAGTCCAAGCTCTGACTTCTTTTTCTCCAGCAGTGAAGTATGTAATCAGGTTCAGTATATTATAGCATGATCTAATCACTCTATTGACACCTGGCTCTTCAAGCCCCATCTCTTTGACAAACTCTAACCTCTCTTCAATATCATCAAGCTCAATAATATCAGCTTCAATAGCTGCACTAATGAGAAGTACCTCTGCATGCTCATCAACTACTTCTGCTTTAAATGCCTCAGTTAAGGCATTTCCATTTAATGCTGAATTCTCATCTACATTACAAACATAGATGACAGGTTTAGCTGTAAGCAAAGATAATTCGTTCATAATCACCTTGAAACTATCAGGTGAATCAAAGCTCCTAGCTGGCTTCTCATCCGAAAGGTGGTCAAGCAAACTCTGAGCTAAGTCGACTGCTTTTAAATCTTCCTTTCCACCAGCTTTAGCAGCCTTCTTTAATTTATCTAAACGCTTCTCTACTGTGTCAATATCTTTAAAGATCAACTCCATATCGATGATCTGCTTATCATTGACTGGGTTGACTTTACCATCTACATGGATGACATTATCATCAACAAAGCACCTAACTACGTGAACGATGGCATCTACCTCTCTAATATTCGCTAAGAATTGATTCCCTAAGCCTTCTCCCTTACTAGCACCTTTGATTAATCCAGCAATATCTACTATTTCTACAGTAGTCGGTTGGATTTTCTGTGGATTGACAATATCAGCTAACGCTTCCAGCCTTTTGTCAGGCACAGTGATAATTCCTACATTGGGTTCTTTAGTTGCAAATGGGTAATTTGCCGCTAGAGCCTTTGCATTAGTCAATGCATTAAATAAGGTTGACTTACCTACATTGGGCAATCCAACTATACCACACTTCAAAGCCATAATTGATATTAAATATTAAAAAAGATGTAAATATAATGCGGTAAAGTGATGATATGTTATTCATGATAAGAATTAAACTATTTTCTTCTAGTATAAACCCTCCGCCTCTAAATACAAATAGGCATTCAGAAAATCCTAAATGCCTATTTATTTGAAAGAGTTTTGACTAACCTATTCTACTAGAATCATCTTACGTGTCTCTGTAAAATCACCACTCTCTAGCGTATAATATAGAACTCCCGACACACCTAAGTCTTGCTGAGACAACTGTATACTATTCCACCCTTTTGGATAAGATCCAGTTATTTGCTTAACTACCTTACCATTTATATCAAACATCTTCAATGTAGTTAAACCCTTTGATGGAAGACTAAATGCTATAGTTGTACTAGACTCAAAGGGGTTCGGTTCATTTTGCATTAAAGCAAATTCATCCTCACCGTTGTTAGCAAGCATAACATTCATTACCGCTAAATCGGCCGTGTAGGCCTCTGCCTGGGTTGCGTCACTACTTATTGTCAAGTCTTCAACACCTGATAAGTCACTATTTGAAAAATGGAGGGTAAACAATTGTTCAGTTGCCACACTTAGTGATGTGTTAGTATTCCAACTTACAGTCAAGAGATCCTTGCTAATCAAAGCAATATTATCGTTGGTCATATTGATTGCACCTGCCTCTACCCTTGTGTAGTTTAGTCCATTAGTATTCAAGGTAAACTGATAGCCAGCAATATCTATAAAATTACTACTACTGACAGCCACACTTAGACCATCAGCTGTTTTACTTCCTTTAAATGAAAGCTCCAAAGTCTTGCTACTTCTGAATTCAGTTGGGCTAAGCAGATTATTAGACACATAGCTACCATTGACATCACCAATCTTGACTCCTTTCCAATCCATAGAGGTCATATCGTTATTTAATTCTGTAATATCAATATATTCTCTAAAATCAAATGCATTGGCCACAGTTAACGCTTGACTTGCATCCACGAACCTCCAACTATCGTTGCTCGGAAATGCAGTGTACACTTCGAGAATTAACTTTCTTAAGTCTATAATATCAGCTGCCGTTACCTTTTCGTCATTATTGACATCAGCTGCTATGTATCGGTATGGAGAATTCAATGAAGCAATATTCAATAGGTGCCTTTGGATATAAAGGATATCTAATGTACTTACCCCTGCACGATGATCGCTATTATTGAATGCTGAGACTGAGTAATCAAAGGAATTCAAATGATTATGGCTCATATAAGTACCTAAGTCATCTGTCATTACAGAATAAGGGTACTCTGGCTGATTAGATTCAATAATGACTTCAACATTCTTCACTAATTGACCATTATCTGTATCAATCATTCCAGCAATTCTAGACTGACCTTCGCCATCTGGATCACATAAGCCATTTAAGGTCAATTCAACATTACAAACTGCAAAGTTGTCGTATTCATCCCAAGAGTAAACGTCAACAGATACAATCCCACTATTGGCATTATTGATATCGGCACAAGTAAATGTTCTAGCAGAACACTTTGTCTCGCTATCATATGTAGGGTCATTTTCTGGCAAAACATTACTAAATGTATACCTTAATTGATCTGAAGACGTACAATTATCGAGTCCTTCAATCACAAAATCACAAGCCCATAACTCTACCATTGGGTTTTCACCTGTCATAAAGGCAGAGCTTATACTGTGGCAATAAGGTGAAGGTGCTTTCTTGTCAACTACTTGTAACACTGTTGTCTTACTAGTCACATTACCGCAACCATCACTGACAGTCCATACAACTCTATGGTCATATTTGCTACTTGGTATACTTGATGGTATGATTAGTGCAACCGGATCACCAGAAATGGTAGGTGGGACATAGTATTCATTTTGACCAGTACCAAAGTTAGGATCTTGAGGACTGACGTAGCTACTAAAGACGTGGTCAACAACCCAGTCACTATTGAGATCTACTTCAACTTGCCATTTCAACCAAGGACTCATACAAGTACTGACTTCTGAACTATCAGTGGCAAAAGCCGTCAACTGAACGCTTCCTGGCAATGCTAGACAATCTTCATTCACAGCAACACATAAAGAATCTACAGTAATCTCAGGATCTTCGTCATCTATCACTTGTATGGTTTGTTCAAATACCCACTCTTCATCTGTACACCAATTCACTACACTATAGGCATTGATTACTTTAATACATGCTTCACCTTCAATGAAGAAGGTATCAGAATCCATAGTAAAGCCAATCAATTCGCAAGGAGCATTTAACCATGTTGGCTCGAGAGGACCTTCAGAACCATCTAAGCAGGAAGCGTAAATATCACTTGGAGGATTAGTAATCACATTAGAATTGCTACCTAGAGATATGCTAGAAGGGTCAAATTGTAATGAGCCTACAATATCAATCTTCTGATCACAGCAAATATTTGTACCTTCTACACACCAAGTTCTAGTAATTTCATTCACCTGAGTGTAACAATTGTCCTCTGAGTAACTATCCTGATACGTCATACTCACACTTCCGCACAGTGAAGAACCAAAGGCTACTCCTGTTCCTTCCGGACCAGACAAGGCTGCATACTCTTCATCAGTAGGAACACTAGGTTCTTGATGGACGTACCAACTGCTTTCGCAACTCACCGTAGCATCCGCAGGACATACTATTGTAGGTGGTAATTTACTTTCTACTCTGACTTCAGCCCAGGTACTTGCATAATTATCTCCTTCATTTCCAATAATATTATCTTTATTGCCATCATCCCAGACTCTTAATTCGACTTGCACTATTCCAAATGCAGCACCACTGCCATCAACAGAGGTCAGATCTTCACAACATACCTTGACGATATTTCCATTGTCAGTATCATTTATATTATTGTCAGTGTTGACTCCAAGACTTGTGTTTGAGAATGTCGCATTGTTGTTATAATCATCTAAGCCTAAATTACCACAATTAGGCGGGCCATCTACTCTACGAATTTCTAGTCTAACATCCGAGCAATTATCATAACTCCCATTGTCTACTGATTCTGTATAGAGCAAGGCATTTCCATCATATTCTTGGCCATTGGTTGTCAAGCTAATGACTAGATTTTGGGTTGCAATAGCTACAGGTGGGGTTCCATCAAACACCGATATAGAGAACGAACATGCACTTTCATTTCCACATTCGTCCATCACAAGATACTCTACTCTTGATGTAGTACCTGCTTGAATATAATTTGCCGTTATTGCTAAGTCATTATTACCAAGAGTACCCGTAATGGAAAGAGTGCCACCTCCGAAAATCTTAGCATCAAACATGATTTCTGAACATCCATCGTTGATATAGGCTGGCAATGGTAAGTCAACACTAGCCGAACACAACCAAGCTTCAGTACTTACGGTGATATCTCCTGGACAATCTGTGAGTACTGGATTGTCATCATCCAAGACTTCTATTAATTGAGTAAAGGTGATTGGATTACTACTATCTATAGGTAAGCACCTATTTCTAATAGTCCATATTCTAAGGATTTCAAAACTATTCCCACATATCCACAATTTGTTATCAGTATAACTATGAGATAGATCACAAAGAGCATTCACATCATTGACTATTGCTTCACCAATTATAGGATATCCCGTATTCTCAGGTGAGATTAACGACTCATCTGCAGCAACATCATCACATGTCAATAGCACAAACTCAGGCCATACAATATCATCAAAACCAAATGGAGCTATGTCAATACGCTGTGTACATTCCACTGTGTTTTGCTCATCATCTGTCAGGTAGAATGTCCTAAAAATCGTTTTAATTGGATCACTACAATCTGGCATACTAACTACCTCATCTTCGAAAAACCAGCTTGTATACTGCTCACATGAAACCAATCTGACTTCTCCCGTCTTCAGCATTCCGAAGTTGGGAGCAAGCGTATCTAGTTCTAGAGCAAGTGGATTTTCATCACAACTTATCACCACATCAATTGGGCATTCTATAACGGGTTGTAGCTTTTCTTCAATATACAGTTCTCCCCAACAGGAGTTTCCTGTATTTGGATCCAAGACAGTGTAAGTAACGAGCTGACCTTGGTAAGCTAGACCTATAATTGGTGCAGTTGTAATAGGGTCACCAGCAGAGTCTTCTAAGGTAATGATGTAGTCTTCATAACAAGAATAGATATTCCCTTCGAGTAACATATCAGCATTGACTTCTACCTCACAGTTTTGATCCAAACTAATATTAATCAAATCATTACAAGCCAAATTCAAGGACTCAGGTGTAAAATTATTCACAATAACATTGAATTCACATTCTGCAGTATTACCCGCAGTATCAGTGATTACAACTGTTACTGGAGTTGTTCCTATATCAAAGTAAGTACCACTATCGATACTATAATCCAATGTTAATTCTACGCAATTGTCTGTGGCAAGTACTTCATAGAACACAACTTCTCGACAAAGACCACTTGACAACTGAACTACAATATCCGCAGGACAGCTTGTCACTAATGGAGCTTCTGCATCCACAACCTCAACAGTAAAACTACATTGTGATTGCACTCCACTTCCATCGGTAAGAGTATACTCAACTGTCGTGATACCCACTGAAAAGAACTCTACTGCATCATATCCTCCATTACCAAAACTTCCATTTAGTACTCCCCCAGTCGGTGTCACCAAATTAGGATCATCCGCATAATAGTTCACTCCGATAGAACCTGATGAACAATTATCAATAAAGAATGGATGAATCCATGCAAACTCGGCTCCACAGAGTCCAGTTTCATTATTAATTACAACTGGATCCATTTGGAAATCTTGGAGACAAGATACTTCTAATGACCATGATTGAATGTCTACACTTGAGTCACTTCCAGCAATTCCCCCTACATTCAAACTCCAATCACCCGCCGATAACTCTCCATAAAAATCGAGTAAGCTACCAAGTTGTTGGTAAGTTCCATCACTTGCTCCACCATTGCAATACACAGAGAGATTGTCCTCTGCCTCTTCATCAAATGTGATATTGATAGTAGACAGCTCATCGACATTAGTTGGACAAGTCAAGGTAGTGAGGAGAACTGTAGTTCCCATAGGACTAGTCAATGTCATAAATATGCTATCTGTACCGAATACTGTACCGTTGACTGTCAAGTTTATATCTGAGATTCGACAATCATCCGTAGAAGTAATCGTCGATACTCCAATATTACAACTATCGAAACCACCCTGCACAGGTTCTCCTTGATAGGTCAAAGTATCTCCAGCCATAGCACAACTTGGAGCCTCTGAATCAATTATAGAAACTGTGAAGTCACATGTCTGTATGGTTGGGTCTTCTGATTGCAGACTAGTCACTGTTCCATTCCAAGCATAGGCCTCAATATCTGGATTAAGGATACCTATCGTCAATGGATAGCAGTTTTCACTTACTACCCAGTCTAATGCAATGTTGCTATCAAAACTAAACTTACGTATGATCCCAGCTGTACCTGCAAGAGTAGGAATACTACCTGTCCAATCCAATGCAGTCACTAGACCTTGTGCATCCATTCCATTAGCAATAAAGCCATTGGTCGTCACTACATCAAGGACCCTATCCTTATAGACAAGTGCATAGCCTGCAGGTTCTGAAGCTGAAATGTCTACCGCACAAGGAAGATTATAAAAATGGATAGCTTCATCATCAGTACCATTTCCGTAGTGCAGCACTAGAGTTTCGCCTGGATTGATGATGGTCAAGCTTGGCACTTCAAATACATCAACAAGTCCTGCACCAAATCTTTCTATTGATAAGCCGGAAATATCATATGCTGCTGGCCCCAAATTGGTAATCTCGATATAATCGTCATTAGTGAGAATCGTATAAGGGACAACAGGTTCTCCTCCAATTGAAGCTTGGATTTCTTGAGTAACCTCTGTAATAAGCAATCCAGGCTGGGAAGACATTTGATAAGTCACTACATTATCTCCACTCAAAAAGGTATTCCCACTGGCATCTTCTATCCCACCTGCAATAATGTTTCCTGAATTCGCAGGATGCTCTATTTGATATGTGATAGACATATTGTCTATGCAATTATCAGATATATTCTGTGGTGGTATACCATTTACAACAGCTGTACAGCTTCCATCATCATTTACTGCAACTAAGTCACTTGGACAGTTGAAAGTACCTCCTTGTGTATCATTGACAATCACAACAACCGTACACGTTGTAGTATTTCCAGAATTGTCTGAAACTTGATAGATCAACTCAGTTGAACCTACAGGGAATACACTCCCGGAAATCAATCCAGTAGCATCAATTTGAACTACATCGACCTGGTCATCACATTCATCGAAAGCTAATGGAGCAGAAAAATTGACATAGGCACCACATATACCTGGCTCAGCGTCTTGAATAATATCATTGGCAGGACAATTAATGAATTCTGGAGCTGATTGATCTAAGACCTCATATATCATAGTACATGATACACTATTGCCAGAAGCATCAGTAGTAGTCCACACAATAGAGGTTTCTCCTAAGGGTAAAACTGAGCCCACTAAAGTGTTATCAAATGGACCTAGTATATAATCATGAGTCATCACCACATCAGGACAGTTATCAATAAAAACAGGATTATAGGTGTCATCTGTTATTGCAAATGCACATTCTCCAGTATTAACTAAGACTGACACTCTGCCATTGACTAATTGATCAATAGTATTTCCACATATTTCTAATTTGAATTCATCAATACTGCCACAAGAAGTAGTACTTGCGTTCGAAATCACCAACTCCCATTCCCCAAGTGATGACTCTCCGTTCACCATAAATAAAAGAACAGCTGGAGAATAAGCTAGTCCTGTATTAATTAATGAACAATCAGCCGAAGCTAATAGGTCAAAAGCATCATCATCTAACTCAATATCAAATGTGGTCGTAGTAGCACATATGCCTGTAACAAGGCTCAATGTCGTCCCATTTGGACTGATCAACTCGACATCAAGTAATCCAAAGTCATCTGTGGACCCGATTAAGGAAACATTCAAGTCAGTAATCAGAATATCGTTGGGTACTGATATGATGAAAGAAGTAACATCATTCGGTTGTATTTCTGGAGCCCCTGTAAATAGATACTCTTGACATGATACTACATCTTGGCAGAATATTGTTGGTAGTTCATCGTCTTCGACTGTGATATTGTAAACACAACTTGCACTATTATTCATTGTATCCACTACAGTATAGGTCAATGTCGTTAATCCTATATCAAATACCTTTGACTCTTCAAAAAGACCACTGTTATATCGGTCAAGTAAGTCTACTATTTCTTCCTCTCCATTAGGATAAGTATACACTAAGTCATATGAAGTAATAGAACAGTTGTCTGATGGGTTCGGATGTCTAAAGTCAAAACCAGTCGAGCAATCATAATTGTCTAGTATGTCCTCATTTGTTGATAGAGTAACATCTTGCAGGCAGAGTATAATTGGATTCTCACGATCTTCTACAATGACTGTAAACCCACATGTGGTGACATTGCCACTCGCATCCGTAGCAGTGTAAGTAATGGTAGTTTCACCAAGATTGAAGGCTACATCATCGACATTACTTATCCCAGTGCCTGTAGTAGCTCCACTTAGATTATAAGTAATAACAGTATTGCAATCAGGGGCAACCAAAGTTGGTCTGAATTCTGTTTCATTTGGATTGTAAGTACACACTCCTGGATCAGTATTTCTTGTTACAGGATATGCTGCTAAATAAGGACAATCCATGAATAATGGCAATGTATCTACAACAGAAACAGTAGCTGTGCAAGAGTTCATATTTCCTGCAATATCTGTGACCGTAGCTGTAACTATGATTTCCTGACCTACATCATCACATGTGAAAAACCGTGGGAAAATCTCCGGAGTGATTGCCATACAATTGTCTACTGCTCCAATAATAATTTCATCAGGTTCTAGCAACAATGTCCCATTTTCACCAATACCTATAGTCAAGTCTTGACAACCAATAAATGGTCGCATAGTATCTAAGACAGTAACCAAAAACTCACAAGTATCGAAGTTGCAATTATCATCTTCTGTGACTAAGAACCCACTCGTAAATGGATAGTCTGAACAAAAAATGGTATCAGGGTAAATATCGATTAAGTTAATCATTCCAGACCCATCTAACGGTAAGTCATAACTTAGGTTAGGGTCAGAATTAAATGCAGTTTCTAGATCTAAGAATGCATATCCATATTCGTCCATATAGACTGTTGTATCGTTACAAGCTACAATTGGAGGAATATCATCAGGTGTCATTGTTACAGACGCATTAAAGTTAGGGATATCAAGCGTTCTATTGTATTCTCTTACTCTTTCTGAACCTAGCGTAAGTAAATTGAAAGGGCCTAAAGTAATCAAGGGTCCAAAACCGCTTGGTGTAACATAAGAAAACAAAAATTCAATAATTCTGAGTTCTAAATCAACCTTTAGTGTCTTAGTCTCATTACCTTGGAATACGCCATTTGAACTAAATACATTACTAATAAAGTATGGTTCTGTTTGTCCATCGGGAACACCAATGAGTATATTTTCATCCATATTGACTCCAGTTAGTGTTTGGCTTGTCCCAGACAGGCCAAAATCGGGTCTTTCCCAATAGGTTGGCACACCCAAATCCATACTTTCTACTTTAAGATTAGGGTTGAAGTTATAATTCACATTAAACTCTGACCGAAGTATTAAATTAACATCTAATACATCTACTTTAAGGTCTTTAATCAAAGGACCACTACATTGTCCAGAATTCGGGTCAACTGTCATTCTTGAAGCTCTACTAAACCCTATAGATCTTGTACCTATTTCTATACCTTTCACACACAACGCTTGTTTTTTAGGTTCGGGAATAGCATATGCCAATAAAGAGAAAACATCAAACTCTCCTGCAAATAATGATCTTTCTCTTCCAGAAGTAGTCAGTAGTGACCCATTAATAAACGTTGGGCCCATTTCATTTTGTGTCAGCCTTCCAAACCTCAACCTCATTTCAGGGATTTTTTCACCAATCTTTGGCAACCTACCTGGATCAAATACAAACTGATCTAGAGACGCATCATAGTAAAATGGATCAATCGGAATATTATTTGGACCAATCGGTAAGGCTTCAAACAATGACTTTATAAAGCTATCAGTCCCTGTGCCAATACCTTGACATGCAAAGACGGTCGCAATAGTTGCTCCATTCTCAAAACTCAAGTCACAGGCAGTAATCAAATCTAGTTCAATAGCATCACTACCTTCCAACTCTCTTACTGGATCAAAAATATCAAAACTCTTGGTGTATGAAGCTGTATATCCAGCACAACCTGCACAACCAACAAATGGAACACATAGAGGCACTCCAACACAAGCTGAAGCTGAAATTAAAATAGGCCATCTGAATTCAAAGTCTCTAATGAACACACCTATTGTCTGTTCAAGATCTCCTGGGTTGACTTGTAAGAAAGCCTCACTGGGATCAACTGTAAAAGAAGATGAAAAAGGGATGACATCTCTACACCCATATAACTTATCAGGCAACTTACTTGCGCAGACTTCTCCCGCATAGTTTACATTGACTGAAAGTTGTGAAGATTCTTCGGTATCTAAAAACACTCCATAAGTCAGGTCAAGAGTAGGAAGAAAGCTAAAGTTCACACTTACAAATGCGAGGTTTATTCCTGTACCGGCTTGACCAAGCACTGCTTTGACCCAACCTGGAATACTCAATCCAGTCAACCCTTCCATTAGCGATAAAAGGAGGTCAATTCCAAAATTTGAATTATTAAACCCTAAGTCTTCAATAAGATTCCTAGAAGCACTCTCTCGCTTAGCACCAGCCAATACAGAATTGCCAATAAAGGCTTCACTTTGAATAGACTTGACTTCACAGTCTCTGCCATCTAAACTCACCTTGTTCACGATTACTCTAAATGTACAATATGCTTCGTTTCCTGCTTCATCTACAGCTTTGTATGTCAGTACATAGACACCAGCAGTCAGCATGTCTCCCTTTTCAATTGAAGGATTCGTAACCGTCCCTGGTTCTTTTGTCACTGTAAGTGATCCTCCGCTACATAGTGAGTTATCATCAAATACTGGATCATTCCAAGTCACTGTTGTTTGGGTTTCACCTGCAGGCAACTGTACAAATTGATTTTCAGTACATGTTATTATTTCTGGTGCATGGACGTCTATCACTGTGATTACAAATGTTGAATCTACAGTTTGACCGTTGGAATCTATTTGATATGTAACAGAGGTATTCCCAATAGGAAAATCTGAACCTGATACCATCCCTGCAGATATAGATAGCGTATTTGGACAATTGCTACCTACCATCGGATCATCAAACAGCACGATAGCACCACAAACCGAAGTATCAGAAGAAGCAAAAATAGTATCTAGTGGAAATGTCAGAAACTGCGGTTCCTCATACTTTACCAAACCGCAAGTACCTTGTTTATATAAGAACGCAGCACCATTATACAGGTTTGGGTTCGTTCCATAACCATAAGCTCCGATCACAACACCTGTGGTATCAGCGACAGCCTGGACTAAGGAATCACAACCACCTATGTTATCTAGTGAAATTCCCAAAAATGCATTTGGCAACTCCCCAGTAGCACACCAATCAAAAGTGGTATCTATACCAGATTGGTAGTTGACACCATAATATGTGTAGGCTGCACCTTCATTTGCTTGTGATACAGAATAAAATGGAGCACCAATAATGATATCTCCTACCCCATCTCCATCAACATCACCAGCGTCAGAAACGGATGAGCCAAACCCAGAAGCTCCTACATCATTCAACAGTATTGAAGAAGGAGTAGATTGTAAACCTCCAGCTTGTCCCCTATAAATGTAAGCTGCTCCACGACCACCTCCTGTACCATATCCTTCAATAGTATCTGGCATGGTGGTAACAAATGATGGGTTATATCGGTTAGAACCAATAACGACTGAAGTCGTTCCTGCACCTAAGTAAGTACCACCTCCAGAAATAGAATAGCCAAATTGAGCATTCTTATGTTCCCCAAAAGCAGACCAAGGAGACGGACTATTACTTCCAGGAGCAGCAAAACCAGTGGAACCAAGATATAAATCAACTCTACCTATGGCCGTATCTGTGCCTATATTGTAATTATGGCTACCAATCAATATATCGTTAAATCCATCACCATCTAAATCACCTGGCCCTGCCAAAGCAGTCCCATATTTTTGACCTAGTTGTTGACCATTGTAAACTTTGACTGCTGAAGCACTAATGCCAGCTGCATTACCAGTATGTATTCTCACTGAACCAGTACAGCTATTAGCTCCTGGAGAACTTACCATGACATCGTCAAATCCATCTCCATTGGTATCACCGAGACTTGATACTTGCTCACCTAAAGAAAGAGTATCAACACTTCCATAAATAACATCAAACCCCATAGTTGACAAACCTGATGCACTACCATAGTATACGTAAAAAGCTCCTGCACCAATAATAGTATCGCTAGCTCCGCCTACTGTATCCACTAAACTGATATTAGGTGCTCCAATAATGATGTCATCAAATCCGTCATTATTAGGATCCCCTGCGCAATCAAGAGAATATCCAAAACGACCACCAATGCCTAAACCAGTATAACCTGCTAAAGTGACCACTGTATCTCCTTCAATACTGAAGTCTGGAATACCTGTAATATCAGTGCCAGCCGCAGACCCATAAAACACATCTACCTTTCCTACGAATTTAACCATGTCCTTGCTATACCCGTATGACCCTATACTGACATCGCAGTACCCGTCATTATTAAAGTCACAATCTCCAGACACCGCATATCCAGTGTAAGTACTATCAATCAATGATTCAAAACTAGAATCGGAAGTACTAAGTGGATCTATGGTCACAGGATAAGATACCTCTTCTGCAAATGCTATTAATTGGATGTTATATACATCATCCTCAATTTGTGAAAGTTTCATCTCGCAATCTAAAAACAACCCTCCATTGTCGAAGACCAATAAATCTTTGTAGTTCAATCTAACTGCATCATTATTTGCATGGGTAAGACTTATTGAATATTTGTCATTCTGAGATACTTCCAAGCTAGTGCTCAATTCAAGATCAACAAGAAAATTGGCATCCATTGTTGGACCTTCAGAAATCACAAAATCCTGTCGAAGTCCTTTAGTACTATTAGTGTAATTAATAGCAACCTTATCATTAATTTTGTAGCTCAGTTTGTCATCGTTAACCGAAGTCTTTATCTTATTTGGGCTAAGGACTGAGGTTCCATTCACTGAAACGTCTGAAACCTGGTATGACAACTCATAAGCTACGTACTCATTTCGTGGTTGGAGTTCAAACCTAAATGGAGATATTTTTGAATCAAAGCTATGACTATGGTTCTCAATGCTAGCTTGGTTTCCATCAAGTTTGAATTGGTAATCAGAATGTTTGGTTTCTATATTGGTGTTTACATTATTCCAAAGAGAAATAATAGCTACACTAAGAAGTACCAATCCAAGAGATCCTAGAAGTTTTTTGAGGTTATTCATGGGTATGGGGTTGGTTATATATTGAGAAGTTGTTTTAAAGCTTGTTCGTTTTGATTGTTTAAGTGTATTGTGATTTGAGTTCTATTTTCTATTTGATGGACTTCACACTTCCTTATACCAAGGTTTTTCATATCGTAAACCTCATCAAACTCAGAAGTTGAATAGAAAGCAAGGCTGTTATTATTAATAGAGAAGTCATTATTTACTTGTTGGTAATTATTGATAGAGGTCACAGTCTTCAAGTCATTAATGACAGCCTCTGACAAGGAGATAAAGACATAGTCATCTTTAATTAGCATCCTTTGAAGAAAATCTGGGTAGGTCATATCATATGGCAATATTGCAAGGGCTCCCTGATCTATCTTATAGATATTCCCTCCTTCATGTTGAATCTTACCAATATCCTCCCATACCCTTATTAATGTGTTGAAGTAATCGCGATCTTTAATCTTAGCGGCAAACAACACCGGTGTTTTATCAGTATCTGGATTCTTAGGGTAGCTAACAATTGAGACCTCTCCAGTAAATCCACTTGTAAAATCATCTAGTACCAATCCATATTCAATCAGTTCATTTCTAGCCTGTAGTCTGATTTCCGGGTCACTCAACATTAAATTTAGTATGCCATTCAGGTTTAAATTTGCACTAACAATAAATGTAGGCTGAAGACTAGGCAATTGTGAGAGTATCTCATCATTCAGCTCATTGAGCATGATGTCAGAAGCCATTTTATTTGTGAGTTTATTTAATTCGGCATTGACCGATATATTGATTAAGCCGTGGTCAAACTCAATACCTCCATAGCAGTAATTACCTTTAAACAAAGCGCTAGGTAAAGCATTCTCACTTGTCGTTAATATTTGATTCCGTCCATATGACCCTATGTCAAGCCAGAATTTAGCATCCTCATTATATTCATCAATATGTTCAAGATACTTTGGATTGTTATCAAAGTACTTTCTTGCGCTTGGATTAAAGATGTTATTCAGCGTTGAGATTTTGTCAAACTCATCTGTTGATGACATAAAAAGCACAATGTTATCTGACCAGGCGACTGATGACTTTTGATCTATTGTTGAAATACTATAATGCTTATTAACTCTTGTAATCCCAAGTCCAATGTGATTTAACATTGACTCAAAACTGGCCTTATCAATAATATTAAATAGCGATGCTGTATATACTTCATCTAGATGTGTACCGACATCAAGATAAAATATGCTTGGCTTTAGCAGATCTATTCCTGAACCAATGGGATCGCTAAAAACCTTAGCAAAAGGAGGATTACTCAGATAGAAGGTTTTGATTTTTGCTTTGTAAACATCGGACATACGCAATGAATCAAAGGCCATATCCCTCAATAATTTATCTGTGTTGAAGGAGCAAACGAAGGTCACATCAGGCGGCACAAAATAGGATGCTTCTTGTCTAAAGGTGGACTCATTTCGCGAAATATATGACTCATCAAGTACACATTGTTTAAGCAAGAACAGAAGTACCGCTAATAGTAGGAAGGAAAATAGAAAGGCTCTAGATCTATTCATCACAATGTCTTTTTAAGAAACGTGAGATTATAGATCTTAAGATGGGTCACTAGGTGCTTTACTAGAATATTTACAATACTCTGAGGAAACGTCCGTAGATCGTCAAGGTTGGAATTATGGATCTTACAAAAAATAACTAGTGTTTTAAAAATGAAATACAACATTCATTTTTACACACCATAAAGTAATCAGCAAGACAAAGTTACTCTTATTGCAAGGAGATTCTGCAATCCAACTTATGCAATTTTAACATATTCAACAATGCATAATATTTGGGTAGCTAATTCAAATTTTTAATAGTTAATAAAAGGCACTTATTAAATAAAAGAAATATTTAAGTCTCTTTCTACAGATGCACATTTAAAAAAATAGCTGTACATCTCAATATAAAACTAATAAAGAAACAATAGATATAAGCTAAAAGATTAGAGTAATAAAAGTCACTGATTGATAACGTACCTACTCACCATCTGGCAACTTCCACTTCACCTCGTTCACAGGGATAGACTCTGCTCCTCTGATGGCTTGATTAGCTCGTCGCTTATCATAGATCATTGAAAAAGTCATAATCAAACTAGTACCGATGATGATGTAAAGTAATATCCCGGAACTGAAACTCTCAGTAGCGACTTCTGCTGGGATGGCATAAAACAACAATACTGTTATCAAGCCTCTAGGTGCAATATACAATTGTGGGACTATATCCTTGCCCACAGAGGTTCTAAGTATAATAAACCTCACTACATAAATTATCCCAAGTAAGATGACACTAATGCCAGCTACCTTCCAATCTGCAAGTGCATCAAATGATATCGTAATACCAAAAATGACAAAAAAGAACGTCCTTACTACGAATGCAGTTTCCATTGTAATAACATGGAGACCGTGATAGATATCATGAGCTGCTTCGTAATTCAAGAAATGCTTCAGTGTGCCTGAGAAGAATAACTTCATATTCGCTATGACGAGACCAAATATGAGGATAATTATTAGTGATGATAAGTGGAGCTTTTTACCAAGGGCATAGAGCAAGAGTAGGACAGCAATAAGTAGAAATAGCTTCACATTACTTTTTATCCTTTGGAAAACAATAACTATCAAATAGCTAAATATCACAGACAACACAATGGTCAACAAGATAGTCAAGAAGTAGTTGAGTACTCCACCGCCTCCGCCATGGCTAGCATCACCAGCGTGGACTTGGCTCAATAGGAAGTAAAAGAGTATGATGCCCAGAATATCTGAAAAAGTACTTTCGTAAATATGGAACTCCTTCTTATCTGATCTTAAGTCCATGACGCTAGGTATAATAATAGCGCTTGAAAGTATTGAAAGAGGTGTTGCATAAATCCAGGCCTTCAGTGTATCCATCCCTTCTATAAAATACTTAAGCACTTCTGCAGTAAGCCAAGTGCTGAGCAATAATCCGACTAGGGCAATACCCAAGGCCTTGGAAATGGGTTTGACCTTGTCCTTATCTAACTTAAGTTCCAAGGCGGCTTCTAATACGATCATGATTAACCCTACGATTCCAAGCACCTCCAATATTGGGAAGAAGTTGATACTAGGCATACCTGACATATTAATCAGTATGTTTATAACAATACCTAGTACAATGAGCATTAATACTGACGGAATGCTGGTCTTCTTAGAGAACTCTCCAAAGAAGAATGATATAATCAAAATAAGCGAAGCGACTATTATCAGGTTATATGGTCCTAAAAAATCCATGTCTTTTTATTTTTGTTTTACGGTGTAGCCATTCTGGCTTAATTGATACATCAAGCTATCGAGGTGGGTGCTATTTTTCAATGCTACCTCTGCTATGATTTGTTTTCCATTTCCTCGTACTCTGACTGGGTGTTGGTTTATTTTTAAAGGAAACTGAAAAATGATTGATTCTATATTGTCAATATCTTTTTGATGATTACTTTCTTTGTCTAGAGCCTTACAATACAGGGCTGCTACTATTGGTACTTCTGTCGTTGAGTAATTCACTTGAGCTTCTCGCATCTGTTCATAACTCACAAATGCTAACTCTTGCTTTGCGTTGATAAATAGCCCAGTCCAACCCAGCTTACTGATAATGCCTTGTAAGTTTCCTATGCGAATTGATTTTCCCTCTTCGAGTTTGAGCTCAGAAATAAAACCTATTCCTTGGGCAAGGTTAGATAATGATCTGTACATTATGCCAATTCCTAGTAGGGCAAGAACAGAATTAACGAATGGATTAATCATAATGAATAAACCTATTACGATTGCAGCAGTCGCTAATAGTAATATTCTTTCTACCATGATGAAGGTATAATCGAAACCCTCTGCTCCCCTCTTTCTAACCAGATTTTTAAGCACTCTTCTAATAAAAAAGAGATATGTAAACCAGATGAGTCCCGCTACAATGACTGCAAACACTAATCCGCCAAATGACATATTATTTATTGGTTCTGAGTACATATCAATGAGGGTTTAAAGGTGAGTACTGATCTAAACTGTGTTCTACCTCATCAAGTAAGTAGAGGGGAATCACCAATGAGTTATCAACTTGTCTCTCTAAGATCTTCATACTAACTAATTGTCTTACTGACGCATTGATTACTTCTATCAATTTCGGATTTTTATAATTAGAGATTTCACTTTCGGATATACTACCCCATTTGATGACAAATTCTAATACTTGTCTGTGCTCTTGGATGAACTTGTTAAACAAGAAACTATCTAAACGTTTCTCGCCTTTGTTCTTCCTAGTGTACTCGATCAATGAGGCACCTATATTTCTTTGCTGTTTC
Organism: Saprospiraceae bacterium; assembly: GCA_020631405.1. Lineage (GTDB taxonomy): Bacteria > Bacteroidota > Bacteroidia > Chitinophagales > Saprospiraceae > JAHDHH01. Next base: position 13,792 of record JAHDHH010000038.1, on the reverse strand, counting down.
TTTGCTATACTGGCAATCCATGATTTATCCGTTTGTTCAGGATTATCTGATTCCTTGGTAGAAGCATCTGCCCTTGTCTCTACTATGCTCACAATATCCTCTACTGGAGTTTCAGAACTATCAAATATGCTAGAGAATCCATTACTAAAGTCTAATGCGCCATCCAGTTCTTGTTTCATTAGGTTGTTAGTAACCACAATAAAACAATACCTCTTTTGATTACGAGAGATGATTTGCAACAATGACTTGATAATAGGCAAGAATGCCACCTCATCACTCTTCCAAGACTCTAGATCATCAATAGTAACAATGATCCTCTCGCCTAAGGTATACTTATCTAATGCCTTGAATATGTCGACAAAGCTGACACCTAGGTCTATCTTGTATCCGTGATAAGTAACTTCTGTATTGGGTTTGAGCTCTATGTACTCAAGTTTGTTATAATTAGTTGGCAATGCTTCAATAATTGTCGATCTTCCAGACAATCTCTTACCATGGATCAACATGGATGCAGCGAAACCTTCCTGCCAATTAGCTATTACCTTGGAAAAGAGCAACTGAAACTTGCTTCTTGGCTGATAAAAAGTCTGTCCCAAGTATCCCTTATTCAGGAAGAGTGAATGAGAAAATTTATCAATGCCTTGCAAGGACTTCGCCTTGATGAAGTCAATAAGTTTGACATGTTTATTTTCAATCGTTATACCTTCCTCACCTGCTGCTATATAAGTATCAAAAAAGGTATTGTACCATGTCTTGACACGTTGTATTGGCAGACTATTGAACCATCTATTTCCTTCCTTTTGATAGTCGCTGATGAGGACCCTAGCTGGTGATGTTAAGTAGAATTGCTCCTTATCAAACACCTTCTGTGCATTGAGATTACTATTGATTTTCTCAACGGCTGTTGAGCTTTTTTCTGTGATCTTTTGTAGGAGGACATCAGCATCAGTAAGGATTGCTTTGAGCGGCTTTTCGAATTGCACTTCGCTGACTTCTTCAATGAGCTCAGGGTTGCTCTGGATAACTGCAAGTCTATTTTTTAGATTAACCAACTTAAGTAAGGCGGAGTATTCAAGTTGTTGTAGCTCCCCGTCTATTTCCATCAAATCTGGAAATATCTCAGATTCTACCCAAGTATTTACCTGTTTATTAAAGTCAATCTGCTTCGTCACTAGGTTCCCTTCATTGAGATCAACTGGCACATTTAGCGCTGCCTCTGACAAGAAGTGCTTGTCGTTAATATCAGAATCTACTCTTAACTCATCAATCGCCACATAGGCTTGCTCTATCGTCTGTATGCTGTCTGAAAGCAGTTCGACCTGCTTGTCTTCGGTTAAGCCTTTGACACTTGACCTGACTTCCTCAACTACTGACTTGACTATTGCAATAGACTTAAGATTATCGTCATAGCAATTGCTAAGCTCTGTCTTATAAAACAGAATGTCTCGCTCTATACCTTTAAGCGACCCAGTCACTTCAGAGATAAAGGCAATTTGCTCTTCTATCTTGCTAATCTGAACTAATATAGTGTCTGCAGGCGAATACTGATGCTCTCTAACTTGAGCTAATGTATTATCAATGTTTTCTATATGTTCGATTTGACCAAGAGTATTAATCATACTACTTGATGCACTTTCAAGTGTTTTGGAAATCAACGACAAGTCTCCCAAGGCTCCAGGAACAAAATTTGACTTAAATGTTCTGAAAAACACGTCCCTTAGCAAGATACAATAGTGTTTGAGTTCGTCAGCCCAATCGTATTCGAGACATTGTAGCTTGTATGCTGATAGTATGTCTTGATTGGTATAGTGACTATCTGTAAGAATACCCTTACCAATAGCAATAGCTTCTAAAAACAACTCTTGCTGGTTCTTGTTGGAAACAGCAGGCGTTGCATGAATATCTACTATTGCTCTACATTTGGTTTTCAGTACCTGTGCTGATTCTGTCATGCTTGACTCCAAGTCTAATTAAAATGTTGCTTGTATAGCATCCTTAACGCTATATCAAATACATATGGTTCAATTTGCTGATACGAATATAGCAAAGTGATTTATTAACTTTAGGGCATCATGGAAAATACCTACTGCAAATTTGCTAATGCTCAAGAAGAATCAAATGTCCATAGTGTCTATCATAACACAGAATATGGGTTCCCTATCCTAGATGACGACCAGTTATTCGGTAGACTAATTCTAGAAATCAATCAAGCTGGACTCTCATGGAACACCATCCTCAACAAGAAAGAAAATTTTAAAAAAGCTTACTCAAATTTTTCCATTACTTCTGTGGCTAACTACACTGGGACAGATCGAGCACGGCTTCTATCAGATGCAGGAATTATTAGAAACATACTCAAAGTCAATGCCGCCATCCATAATGCTCAACAGATTCTTCAACTTCAAAACAGCTACGGCTCATTTAAAGCTTGGTTAGACGCTAATCATCCACTCAGTAAGGCAGAATGGGTCAAGCTCTTCAAAAAGACTTTCAAATTTACAGGTGGAGAAATCACCAATGAGTTCCTAATGAGTACTGGATACTTGAAAGGAGCTCACCACGAGTCATGTCCAATCTACCCTATTGTCTTAGCCAAACGACCAATGTGGGCAAGCAATCCTGACTAAGGTTAACTAGACGATTATTCTATCATAAATAGCTTTGAAAATAGTCTATCATTCACCAAAACAGAACAGTAGTAACTGCCACTAGGAAGGTGGTCAACAGTAATCTTTCCTTCAGTAGTCCCTTGAGATACTTGAGTTCCAAAACTTGATGTAATAATGAAGTCGAGAGGTCCTTTAAGGTTGGTAAGTATTGAGAGTTGATTAGTAGCTAGTGTCGGGAATACCTCAAAGCTGACTTGCTCTGTCACTTCAGCTAGTTGACTTACTGAGCCAATTTCCACTTGACCAAGGTCAAATGACTGAATAGATCTAGCAAAAGTACCTGCGATCAACTCATTCTTTGCCACATTGTAATCCAGGTCCCAGACTGGTATGATTGGCATATTGTCTCCAAGTCTATCCCAATTACTGCCACTATCTTCAGTGAAGTACACTCCGCCATCTGTTGCAACAAACAGCACCTCATCATCCAAGGTCGGAAAAGCATAAATATCATTAACCGCAAACTGTGGTAAGTTACTGCTTATATCTTCCCAAGAGTCCCCATTGTCAGTTGACTTGAAAACGTGTGGCACATATTCTCCATCTCTATATCCTGTAAATGTGACAAAGACTCCACCTTCCAAATATGGGGAAGCATGGATTTTAGAAACGAATCTTCTTGGAAGACCATTCATAATCTGACTCCATGTTATCCCAAAGTCCAAACTTCTCCAAACTAAGCCGTCAGTAGTTCCAGCATAGAGTATGCTGCCATTGAGCGGCGATTGGTGGACAGTAGAAATCGAATGTGCAAACCATGGCGAATCAGGCTCTGTCAGTTGGTCACTAAGTTGCAAAGTCATAGCAGTACCTTCTACCTCATCAATGACTGACGCAAATACTCTATCAGAAGCTGTAATAATCATACTAGGATTAGACTCACTGATGAAGTATGGAGTATCCCAAAAGAATCTTCCATCCATATCAAACGTCAAGGGATAGTCTCCATTAGGGTGGTTCATACTGATATACCCATTCTGAGATTCTGTAAAGTAGATTTCTGGATTAGTTGGATGGAAGGCTGGTTGAAACCCATCACCACCTGCATATCTAATCCACCCATTGATGTTGTCAGCACTACCTCGATATGTTCCGTTGTCTTGTGCTCCTCCATAATAGAGGTCAGGTTCATGAGGATTATAGCCAACCTTGTATAGTAGGCCTGTTGGATTGAAGTCTAGATCATTCCAATTAGTTGATAGGTCTTCTGACCAATAGGCACCTCCATCATTTCCAACAAAAATCTTATCCTGATCAAACACTAAGTCGTGATGATCAACATGTATTCCGTTAGTTACATTTTCCCAACTGAGGCCTCCATTGAGTGTCCTCCATAGGGTCACACCTAATAAAAAAATATCGTCATCATTATTCGGATTGACCCTCATCTGGCCAAAAAACCAAGCAAATCCCCCATGGCTATTGGGGTCAAGTCCATTTTCTCCATTGAAGGCAATTGTCTCCCAAGTATCACCCCTATCATAGGACTTATGCATACTGACAAAAGTAGTAGTGGTAGAAACATTGGCAAATATCACATCTGAGTTGCTCCCTGACATAGCTAAGCCAACTCTTGAAAAATTACCAGTTGGCAAATTATTAGTTAAGGTATCCCAAGTCATCCCACCATCTAACGATCGATAGATACGAGCATCAGGGCCAGTAACTGTCGATGATGTATTAGACCTTAGCCGATTCCAACCAGTAGCGTAAAGCACATCTGAATTATCAGGACTAACCAACAAATCTTGAATACCTGTTGAATCATTAACGTGGAGTACTTGTGTCCAATTCTCTCCATTATCTATACTCTTATAGACGCCTCTGTGTATAGATTTTTTACTTGGATTTCCCATTGCAGCTGCGTAGACAATATTGGGATTATTGGCATCGACATGGACTCTTGAGATAATACTCCCCTCTGTAAGGCCAATATTAGTCCAGGTACTTCCTCCATCGACAGACTTTAGTACCCCATTTCCAATACCGTACATGATTGAGATATCCACATCACCTGTGCCGACATAGATGACATCATCATTCGTGGGGTCGACTTCTATGTCTGATACAGTTTGAAATGGCTGGTCATCGATCAATGATTCAAAGGTGAGACCATTGTCAACTGATTTAAATATCCCACTCTTAGAATAGCCTAGGTAGATACTTCCCTTAGAATCAATTTCGATAGTAGATACCCTACCACTGATATTGCCTGGCCCTTGGGTTTCCCACGATCCTGACGATCTAAATACAACAGATTCTTCTTTAGCCTGGGTTACGGCATCAAGATAGGCTGCCTTATCAAAAGACACCTCTGGCCAAAGTCTTGCTTGAAGAAATGCTAACTCCGGAAATTTTTCATCAACTACACTTGTATTTTCTTTGGCTTCAGGTGGTAACTGCTGGCACCCGGCGGTTAAAAGAATTGCTATAGAGAGACACAGTATAATTCGCATAGGAAGATCTTTGCTCTAATATAGGCATTGTAATGGTATCCATATAGGTGTCTTATAAACCTATATCATCGATCATTGGAAAGTAGGTCAGTGCTCTTTTGTAAAAGTTTGATAATGATATACCAAGCTAGACCAATTAGCAGTAAGTAAAACCAATAATTATCATTAAGTCCAACTGTCCCATATGTATAGACTTGTCCAATACAATTAAATAAAAAATAGACAAGGCAAAGATTGAGAATACCAGCCTTCTCTTGCCTGATAATCTTAATCCAACTAAAAGACAATTTTGATGCTGTATATTTTGTGAATTTTGGAATAAAAGCAGGGGTATCTTTTGACCAATCAGTGTAATCTTTTCCATAAGTCTGTATCAAAAAGCTTTCTTCAGCATACATGATTCTTTCGTAGTAGAGCCAATAGAATAGAACAAAAGCCACTATAAACCATAGGTTGAACGACAGACAAGCAAACCCTAACCACATGAAAAAGTTGCCAACATACAAGGGATGTCTGACCACTGAGTAGATGCCAGTCCTATTGACTGTACATGCTATTTGCCCCTCTTTAGTATTACGACCTGATGTATTATCTGCTGAATATCCAATCGTGAAACATCTGATTAACAAGCCAAACAGGCTTATACATAAGCTTACTATTTGGACATTACTAAATTGATTTGAATTAATATTAGGGAAGTAACTCAAGCTATTCAAGAACACCATAATCCCAATAATGATAATACCAACTGGCAAGTAGCTTCTATGTTTGAATAGAAAATCGCCCTGTGCCTTCAACTCCGTATGTAGTGCCATTAAGTAAATATAGGAATAATGACTTAATCCTCAAATTAATCCTGACTAGCACCAATTATTGCTTATTACAGTCCTACTCCTCTTCTTCTAAATACTTGTAGATCCCATATTTGGATTCTTTTCTATTTTGAGGTTTGAGCTTCTTTTTACTTTTTGAGGAATATTTATTTGAATTCTTCCCCTTGTCTTCATTGTCTTCGAACATCTTGTTCTTCTTGTTCTTTAATGCCACAATATTGGTTTATATTAATCTAAATCTTCGTCTGATTGACTCATTTCCTGATTTATTTCTTCGCCAACAATCTCGTCCTCATCAAAGTCATCCTCTTCTTGGTCAATTTGCTTGGCTTCTTGCTTTGTCATCTTAATCAAGTAGGAAAACTGCTCACCCTCATAAGGGAAGGCGCTGATTATTTCGCCTTTAGCGTTGGTGAATTTGATAAGATGTTTCTCGTAACCATAGGGATAATACTGCTTAATCTCTGCAAGCAACTCTTCTGAGAGCTTGCGATAGTCTTTGATAACTTTTGGCTTGTTTGTTTTCATGTTTGTTTTGCTTGAATACTTTTAGTAGTAGTCGGGACTGCTAGCAACCTTTCTCTTGATATACGATTGCCAGTAACTGTACACATTCCATATACATTGTTCTCTATGCGTAGTAAAGCATTTTCGATATCACTATAGTGTTTGAGCAATCTATTTTTAGTGGAGAGAAGGTAGTCTACTTGCGAGTCGTATCCAGAGTCCTCTATTCCATTCTCATCTCGACCACTATCCATGATTGATTCTATTTGCTCAGTGTAGGAGGCGATTTCAGCTGCTGTCTTTTCCTTCTTATTCAACAGTAGTACTTTGAACTCTTCTAATTGCTCTTTGGAATATTTAATATTTGTATTATCCATAATAATAATTCTAGTATTAATCCTACCACCCGAGTAAGTAGGCGAAAATTAATGGTGCAACTATAGTTGCGTCTGATTCAATTACAAACTTTGGAGTATCTACATTCAGCTTACCCCAGGTGATTTTTTCATTTGGCACGGCTCCAGAATAAGAACCATAACTAGTCGTAGAATCACTGATCTGACAGAAATATGACCACATTGGCACTTCCTCCAATTCCAAGTCTTGATGGAGCATAGGCACCACACATATTGGAAAATCTCCAGCTATACCGCCACCTATCTGAAAGAATCCTACTCCATGACTCCCTGCTTGTTTCTGATACCAATCAGCTAGCATCATCATGTATTGAATCCCAGATTGCATTGTGGCAGGTTGCATATCTCCAGTAATACAGTAGGATGCAAAGAAATTACCACAAGTAGAGTCCTCCCAACCGGGCACTATTATCGGAAGGTTCTTTTGAGCTGCAGCTAACAACCAACTGTCTTTAGGGTCAATCTGATACATCTCTTCGAGCTGTCCACTCAGTAGTATATTGTAAAAATATTGGTGTGGGAGATAGCTCTCTCCCTTGCTATCTGCATCTTTCCAAGCTGCATATAAGTGTTCCTCAATAGCTCTCATTGCCTCTGCCTCTGGGATACATGTATCAGTCACTCGATTGAAGTGATTATCTAACAGCTCCTGCTCGTCTTGTGGAGAGAGGTCTCTGTAGTGAGGAATACGCTTGTAATGATCATGTGCTACTAGATTGAAAACATCTTCTTCAAGGTTTGCCCCAGTACATGTGATGATATGGACCTTGTCCTGTCTAATCATCTCTGCTAGTGAAATCCCCAATTCAGCTGTGCTCATAGCTCCTGCGAGGGTGATCATCATCTTATTGCCTGCATCTAACTGCTCTTCATAAGCTTGTGCTGCGTCAACAAGTGAAGCTGCATTGAAATGTCTGTAGTGCTTCAGTATAAACTTAGATACTTCTCCTTTTTGATTCATGATGAAAATTTGTAAGACAACATTTTATAATAGAGTTTTGCTGCAAGAAATTGTGGAGAATGCATCCCTTCTATAGGCGCTAATTCTACTATATCAAAACCAACAACATGCTTCTGGACAAATACCTTCCTTAAATAACTAATCATTGTAAACCAGTCTAAACCTCCTGGTTCAGGAGTGCCTGTCGCAGGCATGATAGCTGGGTCAAAGACATCCAAGTCTAAGGTGATATAGACAGAATCTGTCATTTGATTAATGGACTTGTCCATCCAAGAATCATCTTGTGCTATCTGGTCAGCAAAGAATACTTTGTCATAATTCATATTGACCTTTTCAGTGACATCCATACTTCTAATACCCACTTGAATAAGGTTGGTATTCTGACTGGCATCGTATAATGCACAAGCATGGTTGTAGGATGTCCCACCATATTTGGGTCTTAAGTCAGCATGTGCATCTAACTGGAGAACTGTCAAGTCAGGATACTGTTCATAAAACGCCTGAATTACTCCAATACTAATGGAGTGTTCTCCACCGAAATAAGTAAGAAACTTGTTGTAAGTCAGGTGCTGCTTAGTCTGAGCATAGACAAGGTCGTACATCTGCTCTGGTGAGTCAAACCCATCTAATTTATCTAAGATATGAATGCCTTGAGTATAGACTTCAGAATCAGTTTCTATATCATACAGCTCCATATTTTCTGCTGCATCTAGAAAAGCTTCAAACCCTTTGTTAGCACCTTTACCCCATGTACTGGTGCCATCATAGGGAATGGATTGAAGTAGTATCTTTGCTTGATCGAAAGCGGTAAACTGTTCATCAACACCACCAAATCTAAGCCTAGTCATTTACTGTGTCTTTAGTATATCCAAGAATTGACATCATATCGTCGACGGTTTGTTCATTTCGATAAACAGTATCGACGAAATTGCCTTTATCGTCCTTATCAACTATGATTAATTTAGGTGCAGGGATCAGACAATGCTTAATGCCACCGTATCCGCTGATAGAATCTTGATAAGCTCCAGTATGAAAAAATCCTACATATAGTGGCTCTTCATCATCACTCGCATAGCTAGGCAAGAATAACTGCTGATTCATATCTTCAGAATTATAGTAGTCCGAATGGTCACAACTGATTCCACCTATACTCACTCTGCTGTACTCATTATTCCACTTATTAATTGGCAAGAGGATAAATTTTTCGAATATTGACCAAGCATCTGGAATAGTATTCATGAGGCTATTATCCACCATGTACCATTTCTCAGCATCATTTTGTTGCTTTTGCTCTAATACTGAGAAGATGATAGCACCACTCTCTCCTACTGTATACTTTCCAAATTCTGTAAAAATGTCCGGATCTTCAATATTAGCCTCTGTACATGCAGCCTTAATATTACCTACAATCTCATTGATCATATACTCATAGTCATACTCGAACCCTAGGTTGTTACGTATAGGGAAGCCACCGCCTAAGTTCAATGCCTTGATACTCGGGCTGAGTTGTTTGAGTTGCACAAACATCTTTAACGCTTTCTGAAATTCTCCCCAATAGTACATATTGTCCTTAATGCCAGAATCAATGAAAAAGTGTACCATCTTGAGATTGAGGCTAGGATCATCCTTAATTTCTGAATTGTAGAAATCAATTATCTCTGACGGCCTAATCCCTAACCGAGAAGTATAGTAGGAAGACTGTGGCTCCTCATCAATAGCCATACGTATACCCACCTTGAGCTGACCATTAAATGTCTTTGCATAATGCTTTATCCTAGAGACTTCACTCTTAGAATCCAAGACCAGGATAGAATTTAGAAATCCCTCAGCGTTGAGCTTAATAATCTTTTCTAAGTAATCATTGGTCTTGTAGCCATTATGCACAATGATGGTAGACTTTGTAAGCTCTCCTTCTTGATATAACTTAAAAATGAGGTCAATATCAAATGATGAGGAAGTCTCTATATGGACACCTTCTCTTAATGCAGCTTTTACCACATGAGAGAAGTGACAGCACTTTGTACAGTAGCAGTAATGATAGTTTCCCTTGTATTGATGTTTCTTGATTGCTCGATTGAATAAGTTACGAGCTTTTTTGATCTGTTCGGAGATTCTTGGGAGGTAGAGGAGCTTAAATGGAGTCTGGTACTTGTCTATTAAATACTTCAATGAAAGGCCGTGAAAAGATAGATAACCATCTTTCAAATCAAAACCTTCCTGAGGAAAATAATAGCTTTGATCTATGAGATCGAAGTAGGTATTCTTCATGAGTGTCAGCGAAAAAGCAGTGAGAGTAAAAACATATTATAAATCAATTAAATTCGAGGTAAATAAACTGCATATTTTGGTATAAAACAATAGTTGTATCAATATTTATTTTACAATTCCAAGATGCAATATCCTGCCACCTGATTGATTGACTGGGCTAATACTCTTCCCAATGACTATTCCAGCTTCAGGAGCAGAATAATCCTTGACTTTTCTGCCGAATATATCTCTAATATGCCCGATATCTTGACCTTTTTCGAGCATGTCTAGAAGGTTAGCTTGAACATTGAGCAATCCTCCAGTCTGAGTATATAACCAATAAGATTTTTTACAAATGATGGTTTCTTTAGCAATGAGCTCTACTTCATCATCAATCATATCAAGGTGACAAAGCACATTATGTATCCCAGCTATTCCACTGCGTATCAACCTAGTCTGAAAGACACTAGGGTTTCCTACTTCCAAGGTGATGGCCGGTATATTTAGAGCATCTGCCGCACCCCTTAGTGTACCATCTAGTGGTGGATTGTGTACAATGATATCTGCATTTTGGAGTAAGGCTAGCTCCTTAGTTTGTGGTTGGCTCATATCTGCTCTGACATAGTATGAATTGATCCTGCCAAAAGAGGCTGTATGAAGATCCAGTAAGAAGTCAAAGTGCTTAACAAGTCTATCGACAAATCTGTGTGCATAGATATTGCTCATATTCCCATTTGCATTCCCTGGCATAATATGGTTGAGATCAACTCCATCATTAAACCTGCGCTGTCCCCTCATGAAAGATGGCACATTGACAACAGGCACGCCGATGATGGTACCCTTCAACTCATTGAGGTCAATCTCTCCAAAGAGTCGCTGTATGACAGGAATACCATTCAATTCGTTACCATGCACAGCGGCTGTCAAACCAAGGATGGGTCCATCCTCTATTCCTCTAGCAACTATCAGTGGGATACTGATTGGGTTCCCAAATCCATCGGATACTATTCTGAGCCAAAAGTACTTCATGGTACCCCTTGGAGTATCTTCTAGGTTGAATTCTAGGATTGTCTTGATTTGACTATTTTGATCTGTCATCAGCATATTCGAAAATATTATCTATGGTTTCTTTAATAATTAGTCGGCCTGTTTGGGCCTGTGCTTGGGGAAATCCTCCAATACTTAATACATTGATTTCAGACAATATTCTAAGACCATTTGCATTCTCTAATGTGTCTAATCCACAGATGAGTATTCCTGCTGCCTTTAGTGCTGGATATATAGCAGCTACCAACTCCTCTTCTTCTTGACTAGCAATAGCGTTAGTGGATATACCACCTAGTGCCACGTTACATAACCAAGAACCTGCAGCAGGCAACCTAAGAGAGGCAGCCAGGATCTTACCATCTACAACTATGAGTCTTTTATCACCATTCCCGACATTATGCATGTACTCCATAGCTAGATAACCATCAGCTGTTAGTTGAGGCTCTATAGTTGCTAAGTAAGTGGTTATTGGATAGTCGCTCATCCCATCATTCACAACACCATTTACTATTTTGATCAACCCCTTTCCACCGTATTCTTTCAATGGCCTAAGTACCATATCATATTGACTCGCAAAGTTCAGTACATCTTCAGAGGACTTGCAAAGTTGCATTGGTGGGCAATATTCTGGAAAATTCAACAAATAAGCCTTCGTACCGCATATTACTATACCTTCTGGGTCATTTACAAATATAGTCTGAGGCAGACTGGCTTTGAGTTTTAGCAAAAACTCATCTGAAACTGGTCGAGGTAGTCTTAAGAACACCAGATCATAATCAGAAAGTGTTGCAAACCGTAAGTCTTGAGAAAAGCACATACCACCTGTTGTATAGCTAAAGTCTGGATTGATTCTGGACACTGCAATAGTATCTAGGTTACCCTCTTCAAAAAAGCCAACATTCTCTTTCAAACCGCGGCTTGCTACATCAATGGCTAGACACTTAGGATGTTCTAGCATTTCTGATAACAAGGCATAGATAGAATTCTCCTTACTATGTCTAGTGTGATCTGTAAGTGTCAGTACCCTATACTGTTTCATTGCAAGATTTCATTGAGTAGTGTAGCATCATTGTTCAATGACTTGAATAGTTTCATTCTAAATTTTCCTTTGGAGTTGTAGAGGTTGACACACATCTTATCGATAGCTATGGTCGATAATACAGTTTGAATATATGCCTCTATTAAGTCATCTAGACCAATCCCTAGTTTGTTAAAATCTCTTCTGTCCATAAGCATCAACCTGTTCGTATCTGATCCCCAATCATTTTGACCCAATTTGATACTAAGATTGGTACCAAGCATAGACCACGAATCACTACTGTCATCAAGGTCTTGAGAAAGTGGCTTCAGGGCTCTTCTCGAATAGATACAGAGTGGTTTGATTCCCTCTGCTGTGCTACTCAGCATTAATCTGATATCAGCTACATAGGTCTCTCCATTCTTATTGGGAATCGTACCAACATGGTAGTACTTACCCTCCTTACTTCTTGAACTCCAATTGTAATTTCCTATAAGGCTCTGAACAATATACCTTTCGTACGGAATATCAGTCTCCATAAAGGCGTCCAGTTCCTGCTGATTTGTGATAGTATAGACTCCTTGTCCAGCATTGGAATAAGGAATCTTCACTACGGCATGTCCTCCTAGTCTCTTCACCCAAAGCGGAATCTCTGCCTTACTAATATCCCAGATAGTCTCTGGAATGTTAATCTTAAGTCCATATTGCTCCAGTTCTGAATTGAATAAGTCATAGGCCTTTGCTGCTACCATTTTATTCCTTCCACCAGCTAGGCATGCAACTATTGGATTCAATATTTTTGTTCTAGACTGAAGCGGCAACCTATTCCACGGCTTCTGAGTGACATACCTAAACATAGCCCTGAGAGCGACCCAGTCTCCATTATGTAATACATAGAAAACCCCATTTTCAACTTTAATATGTGAATTCTCTTGATCGTCAAAGTACTCAATCAAGAATACATCCTCATTAAATACATCTGCCATAACTGAGGCATAACCAGATGTCTCCATGTGGTTCTTATCATAGATGACAGCAAGGGCACCCTCTAGCTTTGGCACACCCTTCTTTGGTTTGAGGTAATGCTTAAATGTACGTTCGATCAGTAGTCTATGCGATCCATCTTCTTTATTATCATCGACTAGTGGCATCGACTTCTGCCCTGATGGACAAGAATTATTCTCAATGACCACCATTTGCCTATTGCCATCTTCTGACGTAGCATTGAACAAGTCTGCCCCACTCCATAGGAAGTATTTGCATTGGTAAGAAAGTAGCTCAGTGAGTTTCTCCTTATCAACCAAGGGATGCATGTGACAGTATCTAGATACGATTCTAGTTTTGTTCAAATTGAGAAAGAAATTCACCATAGGATGAATTGTTGCATTGAGTGCTTTGGGATACCAATGCGACTCATTTTTGAATGAATTAGGAGGTACTATTCTGACTTGATCTTTCATTGTTTGTAATAATATTGCATAGAGACGCAAATAAGATTTATTCAGTTCGTTTTATAGCAATATATTTTTCAACTATTTTAACATGCCCAATACCTCTTATGCTTTAAGTCCACACTTGTTGTTCAAGCCTTACGAGGAATCCCTATTATTGATATCAAATTTGAAAAGATTAGTTGAT
>JAHDHH010000089.1 GCA_020631405.1 Saprospiraceae bacterium | reverse complement strand
AACATCAGTGCCTCAGTACCACAACTGAAGGCAGCAATCAAAGAACTTCAGGATAAAGGATATGCTATTCCAGATTTTCCAGAGGAAGTAGAAACTGATAAAGATAAAGACATACTTGCAAGATACAACAAGGTCAAGGGGAGTGCTGTAAACCCAGTACTTAGAGAGGGGAATTCTGATAGAAGAGCACCAAAACCAGTGAAGGCTTTCGCTAGGATGAACCCGCATAGAATGGGAGCATGGTCTAAAGATTCTAAGTCACATGTTGCCACTATGTCTTCAGGTGATTTTAGGTCAAATGAACAGTCTATAACACTCGAACATGCTACAACTGTAGATATCATTCACACTGATGCTAGTGGTAGTAAGACCACCCTCAAGTCTGGCCTTGCTCTTCAGGAAGGTGAGATTATAGATGGAACATATATGAGTAAGAAGGCGCTTATTAGCTTCTTAGAAGCTCAAGTAGCTGATGCTAAGGCAAAAGACCTCTTATTTTCTTTACACATGAAGGCAACAATGATGAAGGTCTCAGACCCTATCATCTTTGGTCATGCTGTGGAAGTTTTCTTCAAGTCAGTATTCGCAAAGTACGGCGAAGAATTAGAAGCAATAGGCGTCAATGTCCGTAATGGATTTGGTGATCTACTTGCCAAGATCGGAGAACTACCTGCTGACAAGCAAGCTCAAGTAGAAGCAGCTATTGCTGACTGCTACAATAACAATCCAGACCTTGCAATGGTTGACTCAGACAAAGGCATTACCAATTTACATGTGCCAAGTGATGTCATCATTGATGCTTCTATGCCTGCAATGATCAGAACTTCTGGACAGATGTGGAACAAAGCAGGAGAGCAGCAAGATACAAAGGCGGTAATTCCTGACAGCAGTTATGCAGGTATCTACCAAGTAACTATTGACTTCTGTAAGCAGCATGGAGCATTTGATCCAAAGACAATGGGTACTATCCCAAATGTGGGACTAATGGCTCAAAAAGCAGAAGAATATGGCTCACATGACAAGACATTTGAAATCAGTGCCACCGGAACAGTATCTGTAGTTGATAGTAACAACAACACTCTCATGTCTCACGACGTAGAAGCTGGAGATATCTGGAGAATGTGTCAAGTGAAAGATGCACCTGTCCAGGACTGGGTAAAACTAGCTGTAAATAGAGCAAGAGCTTCTAAGACACCAATCATCTTTTGGTTGGACGAAAATAGAGCTCATGATACAGAGCTAATTAAAAAAGTCAATAGATACCTCAACCACCACGATACTGATGGTCTGAATATCCAAATTCTTTCTCCTGAAAGAGCAACACAAGCTTCTTTAGTGAGAATGAAAAATGGAGAAGACACCATCTCAGTTACTGGTAATGTATTGAGAGATTATAATACTGACCTCTTCCCTATTCTAGAGTTAGGTACTAGTGCAAAGATGCTCTCGATTGTTCCTTTGATGAATGGCGGAGGACTCTTCGAAACAGGGGCAGGAGGATCAGCTCCAAAGCATATCCAACAACTCCTGAAAGAAAACCATCTCAGATGGGATTCACTAGGTGAATTTCTAGCCCTAGCTGTATCATTAGACCACCTAGGTACTAAATACGACAACAAGGCTGCTATCATCATGGGTGAGGCGCTTGACAAGGCAACAGAAAAGTACCTCCAGGAGAATAAGTCTCCATCAAGAAAGGTCAACGAGCACGATAACAGAGGCAGCCACTACTATGTTGCCATGTATTGGGCACAGGCGCTAGCTAAGCAAACAGAGGATGCTAACTTAGCATCAACTTTTGCAACTATTGCAAAGGACCTAGAAAGCAATGAGGCTGCGATTAATGATGAGTTAATCAAGGTACAAGGGAGTGCTGTTGACATCGAGGGATACTACTCTACCAACACTGCTAAGACATTCGCTACAATGAGACCTAGTAGTACACTCAATGCTATTATTGACGGAATCAAGTAATTCTTCAATTTAGAACCATTAAGTAGCTTCAATAGACTGTCAAAAGTTGTAATTCTCTGTAGCTTGCATCCATAATCAAAACAACCATGGATCAATCCAAGGATTATATCTGGATACCTATTGCTTTCTTTATCACCTACATAGTCTGGGGGTCTACCTATCTTGCTAATACATGGGCAATAGAGACATGTCCTCCCTTCCTCATGGCAGGATTCAGATTTATAGTTGCCGGAGCTCTCATGTTATTGTACTTCTTTTTGAGAGGTAATCTTACCTTATCAATGACTCACTTTAAGCATACATTCCTAGCTGGATTTATGTTTTTTTCCGTTGGAAATGGCTTAGTTGTCTGGGGACTGCAGTATGTTGAGTCTGGAATAACAGCCCTCATCATTGCACTTCAACCGCTTACCGTTGCACTTTTCATGTGGGCCATGAAGGGAGTTAAACCTACCAAGTTTGGATGGCTAGGTCTATTCATTGGGCTATTTGGAATGGCACTTCTTATTGGGCAACCACAATTCATCGGAGATGACAATTGGCTGCTAGGTCTTATGGCTATTATTGGAGCTATGGTTGGTTGGGCCTATATATCTATTTGGGTAAGCACGGCTGACCTACCAAAGAATGTCTTCTTAAGTTCGGGTTTTCAGATGTTATTTGGCGGGATAGTATTAGCACTTATCGGTTTGGCACTTGGAGAACATCAAACATTCGACCCTAGTCAAGTGTCATCAAAATCTCTTTGGTCACTAGTGTTTTTGATTATTGCTGGATCCATCATGGCATTCTCGGCTTTCAACTATCTACTGACCAAGGTATCCCCAGTCAAGGTCACTACAAGTACTTATATCAATCCAATCATAGCACTGTTCCTGGGCTGGTGGCTTAATAATGAAGGTATCACTGCCACTTCAATGATTGCATCTGGTCTTCTTCTCATTGGAGTATTCCTGATTAACTTCAGTAAGATGAGGAAGTTGAGGAGTAAGAAAGTGACAAAGCTTTGATATTTGCCTGACGCTATTTCGAAGTTAAAATGTTAATTAAGCTATTGTATAATGTATAGTTTATCAAAAACTCTTATTTTTTCTGTTCACTAATTCAAATGAATCAATTCTAATTAAAAAAGCAAAAATGAAAAAAATTAATTTCTTAATGTTTTCCCTATTGATCTCTACTTTAGCTATAGGTCAGGGACTGAGTTCTAGTCAACGATTTGGATACATTATTGATAATGATGGCAACCAAGAAAATGGAGTAATACATATCAAACATGTTGGCCTTCCTTGGGATCAACAAGACAAGATTTTCTTTTACGCAACTGAAGAAGTTGACGAGACGATGAAGTACAAAAAGAAGGACATGGAAAAATACATAACTGGAGACATTCAAGGTTTCAGTTATGAAGATAGAATGTTTACAAGTATTGAGTATGTAAATTTAGCAGGAGCATCCAAAGGAGCATCTCTAAGCGGTGGACTTAACAAACTGTCAGCAGCAGCTACCTCTCTAGGTAATAGTTCTTTCTTTGCGGAAGAACTAATTAAAGGTAAAACTGTAACGCTTTACAAGTTTTATAACAAACCTCCAGATTTTGCTGTATTGTCAGACGAACAATCTGAAGTCTACGATGACATCTCTGATGCAGCAAAGTATGATTATGACTTACTCTTTGCTAAACCAGGGGACAAAGCTAAAAATGTCGAAACAATTAGATACAAGAAATACTTTGGTGATTGTAAAAAATGGGTTAAGAAATTTGAAAACGGTGACTTTGACCTTGAAGAAAAAAAGAACAAAAAAGGTAAAAAGGCATTAATACAATCTCACAGTAGAGAAGAAATCATGGGAAGATATCAGATGATGATTGATGAATATGATACGCTTTGTAATTAGTATCTACCCTTCCAATAACTAAGAATGAGAGAGGCTGGTCATCCTACTCTCTCATTCTTTTTCTTCAATATCATATTCCTTCTAGAGATGCTCACCTAAGAGGTCTCTTGCTATTGTAACTAAATGCCTAAACTCATTTTTTTCGGACATTTGTGTTGCTGTCATTGTAACTGGTTCAATAAGCTGCAATACACTTTCAAAATTTGCAGTATTCTTATATTTCGATTCACTGAGTAACAAGCCAAATTCTGCTACTCCAAGAGCAAACAACACCTCTTCGGGTGTTTTTTCAAATGTAACCAACTTCGATGCAACTACTTGGTCAAACTTGATTGACTTGACCCTGTTAAGTGGTTTATATCTGACTTTTATGGTAGCCAACTCATTGTTATAGCCCATTAATTGCTTCTTCCTTTGATATCTCAACTCTTCAATTCCCCCTACACTTTCTTGTGCCACACCACTAGGAACCAATTCATAAATAGCTGTCACTTGGTGACCTTGTCCTAGCTCTCCAGCATCCTTCTTATCATTATTGAAGTCCTCATCAGCCAACATTCGTGATTCATAACCAATGAGACGATAGGATTCTACATACCTCGGATTAAACTCAACTTGCAGTTTAACATCCTTTGCAACCGTATGTAAGGTGGCTCCTATTTCATCCACTAAGGTTTTCTTGGCCTCAATGATATTGTCTATGTAGGCATGGTTTCCATTGCCTTTCTCAGCAAGGATTTGCATCTTATCATCTTTATAGTTTCCAATCCCATAACCTAATACTGATAAGTACACCCCTGACTCTCTCTGCTCTTCAATAAGTTTCTCTAAGGCGTCATTACTTGACACACCAACATTGAAGTCTCCATCAGTTGCCAGTATTACTCTATTGTTACCGCGCTTAATGTAGTACTTCTTAGCTATGGCGTATGCCGTCCTTATTCCTTCTGCCCCAGCTGTCGCCCCTCCTGATTCCAAAGATTCTAAGGCATCTATAATCACTGACTTTTCCGAAACTGGAGTTGACTCCAAAGCGACTCCTGCACTACCTGCATAAGTTACAATAGCAATCCTATCATCCTCGCTCAATGTATTTACAAGCATCTTCAATGATTGAATGACCAATGGCAGTTTATTCTCAGACCTCATACTTCCTGATACGTCTATAAGAAACACTAGGTTAGAAGACGGTAAATGCTTCATCGCAACTTGCTCAGTATTCATCATAATGTGCAATAGCTGGTGCTCAGTATTCCATGGACACTGAATGTAAGTTGATTGCAATGCCATTGGATGAGTATTACCTACATGATTAATTGGATAATCGAAGTAATTGATAAGTTCCTCGATCCTAACTGCATCTGTTGGAGGTAATTGACCTTGCTTGAGAAATCTTCTGACATTACTATAGCTAGCTCTATCTACATCGATAGAGAAAGTAGAGAGTGGAGCAAATTCTGGTGCCTTAAATCCATTCTCACTAAAATGACCATAACTCTCATTGTCCTTTATACCAGTTACAATATTGTTGCCTGTCACTTTGACTCCATTAATATAATAACAACCTGCATTACTTCTCGAACCTCTTATACTTATATCATGCCCACACTTCGTAGATAGCCCTGAAGTTGTAGCTGACATAGCACTAATATTCTTTGTAGGAAGAGCCTTAATAACACTTGAACTCATAGATTTCTTAACACGAGGCGCTTTATAGCCAGTGACGATCACCTCATCTAATACTTGGTCACTCTGTGATAAGGTTATATCTAATATAGTGATCGTGTCACTAATTACTATTCCTTCAATTCTAGTGGTCTGATAGCCAAGAAATTGAGCCTCGATTCGATAAAGACCAGGCTGAATGTTTGAAAAACAATAATTGCCATCAAAGTCAGAGTCTTGGCCTATTATCAACTTCTCTTCTTGATATAGTGCTACTGTTGCAAATGGAATCGTCGCTAAAGATTGAATGTCTGTAATCTTGCCTTGTACTCCCGCCTGCCCTGAAAGCACTGCTCCGCAGGCAAGGTAACAAGCGATAAATAGGAATGTGTGATAATAGTATCTCTTCATGATAATAGATGTTAAATGGCGATAAAATGTTATAAATTTCTTCAATATTCGATTGAATATCTTATAGCTCTCTTGATGTCAAACTCTTTGGTTTTTCATTCTTCACAATGCAGAATTGATCAAGGGGATATCCACTGAGGGTGAGATTCAGATTCACATTGATATGGTGGTGAGTAAGTAAGTCTATGTTGCTTGCCTGTTGTGTTAGGTGGCCAATAGAGTGGCTAATTAAGTCATACTTGCCAAGCGGCAGGTCTAAGAACTGAAACCTTCCTTCGTTATCAGAATACGTCTGATCAATAAGTATCCCATCTCTAAAAATCTCAATTCTAGCAAAAGGAATCGACACTTTATCAGTCTTCTCAATTACCCTTCCTCTGATACTTGTCTGAGCTGTCAACCCAATATTGTGAGCACAGCAAATAAGTAGCAATCCGTACGTGTATAATGTGCTATGTTTCATAAGGTAAAATGATTTGGTGTATCTCCATAATACCAATGAAATCAAGATCCTCTATCTGAAACACAAAAAGCAAGGCAGTGTGTCAAGTCAGTGACAAGACGTAATTTCGACTAGGGTTAGTCCATGAAAAATAGGTTGTAAGTCTTGAATCTACACTTGAGACTTAGCCTTTAACATAATTATCCAAGTATTGAAAATAAGTAGTCAACTCTCCATCTTGAGCAATTGTTGCCCTATCTAAGAGCTCAGATGTTTCGGCTTGCAACTCAGGAAGGACATGCTCAATAAACATTTCTCCAAAGGCTTCTGAAGCATCTCTTGGGAGCTCGTTTGGCAAATTATCTATAGTCATCATATCTATCGAACTAGCGGTGTAAGGCTCACATTCTGACTCGGACTGTGGGTCGTATCCAAATACTGGCTCATGTATAGTTGAGGCCTTAAGAGTAGAAGGAATCGAACTAACAGGGGCGATATCGCAAGTGACATCCGCTATGACTTTTATTCGAAATTCTGGAGATTTCATTTGTTCTGTTGTAAAAAATGCTGGCGCATCATTGTCCCAGTAGATACCATTAATCATAATATCCGTGCTAGGCAAGACATGGTGAAAATCGCTTTCATAAGCTTTGGGATTATCATAGAAGTCTTGGACACTATCAAAGACCTTCCCATCTCGACGCTTCGCATAGAAGAAAGAGTGCAGCTGAGCAAATACAGGACCCTTAGAGTTATTCTTGATATATTCAAACGGCGTCAACTTCTGAATACCCATATCCTGAAGTACCATAGCAGCGCCGGAAGATACACGACCTGTTCCCGTAAGTATGATCCTACAATCTGGAAGAGAAATGGATTTATAAATTGCTTTCGCCTCTTCATAACTACTCAATTCATGGAGCCTGGGCAAGGTGAATGTCCCTGTCCTCTTACCATATGCCCACAATCCATTATGAGCTCCAACCATACCGGCGAACTTGCCAAATGCAATCAATCGCTTATTACTAGCATCAGTGACCACCTCATAATCGATAAGCCTAATGCGCTTCCTTAATACTTCTTGTAGAAGCGTCTTATTATAAGGTTGCTCCTTGATCGTATGAGAAAAGAAAAAGTATGTCTTATTTGGAATCAAGGCAGATTTTGGCACTTCCTTGACACCAATCATCACATCACAATCAGAGATATCTTCTACAATAGGTACATCTAGCTCCATGTACTCAGCGTCAGTATATGATCTGATATCTGATGCTTGAACTACAATATCAACTCCTTGATTTATTAATAATTGACATTGCTTCGGAGTAAATACCACTCTTGAGTCAGGTGGGTTCTTTTCTTCGCGGATGATTGCTAGTTTCACAGTGTATTGACTTTGTACAAA
>JAHDHH010000037.1 GCA_020631405.1 Saprospiraceae bacterium | reverse complement strand
ATAGCTCCGCCTGGGTCGGCTGTACCATCACACTCTAGTACCAAGTCACTTGGTGATACCATGATCACTGGCTTCTGGGTGTCTGTTATTGTTACTGATCTTTCTACTTGTGTTGCAGCATTGCCACAGGCATCCATCCCTTCGTAAGTGTATGTCCATACTCCACTATCACCACATCCAGCAGCAAAAACAGAGGTAAACATAGGTGTCAAAGTGTTATCACATCCATCAATTAATAGTGCCCCATTTTCCCATGCTTCAAGAATACCAGCGGCATCTGGTCCACATTCTATTGTTATATCATCTGGAGCTGTCAGTACAGGTACAGTGCCATCTGCGACAGTAAAAGAACTAGTGGTAATGGTTTCGTTGCCACAAGCATCACTTCCTCTAAACTCATAGATATATACTCCAGTAATACCACATGCTGCAACATAACTTATAAGTTCGTAATCAATAGTTACTGCACTACAATCATCTATAAAGTGAACCGCTGCTGCTTCCGTGCCAGCCCAATTTTCTGCTAAGTCATCTGGATTTCCATTGACACAGACAGCATTTCCGGGTGCTACAGGAATAGAAAGTACTGGCGACGTTGTATCTATTATATGTACATATGCTACTTCGTTTATTGACAAGTTTCCACAAGCATCAGTAGCTGTATAAGTGTATGGAATTACTTGAGTTGCACCACAGAGTAGAATTGGAGTACTAGCTACAAAAGAAAGGATTGGTGCTGGATCACAGACATCTACAGCTACCATATTTCCAAAGGCAGTCTCCCAAGCAAGGATATCAGCGGCATTGCCAGCTCCATCACACTCAACGATTAGATTATCTGGAGCAACCATAATTATTGGCTTCTGTGTATCCACAATGGTAATACTTCTAAGACATGTAACAACTGCAGCATCGCAATTATCCATGACCGTAAATGTCACATCCACACTACTTCCACATACAGGAAGTGCTGCAAAGTCATTTGTAACTGTCACTTCAGAACAGTTATCTGTAGCATAGGCAGTAGTTAACCAAGTTAAAACGATATCTAACGTATTTTCATCATTACATTCAAGCGTCAAGGGTTCTGGACATGTTAGTATTGGATCAGTTGTGTCTGATATAGTAAATGTGGCCTGAGTTGTATTTGCTGTACCACATGCATCTGTAGCGGTAAAGTCCACAACTACATCACCAGTAATTCCACAAACAGAAGGAAGTGTACCATCATAGTTATTTGTCCAAAAAACTTCTTCACTGCAGGCATCACTGGCACTTGCCCCTCCATTATCAGCTACCCAGTCTAATAATGCACTCACTGCTCCTGGACCACACTCTGCACTACCTGCAGCAGCCGCCACATCAATAATTGGCGGACCCATATCTGTAGTTGCATATGTTGCGGTGCAAGTGGCTGTATTTCCTGCATCATCAGTTGCAGTAAATAGATAAGTACTCGTTTGAGTCTCTCCGCAAAGTTCAGATTGCATGAAGAGCACATATTCTATAGTTGGGGTTGAACACATAGCATCATCAACTGCAGTAGCTGTAGCTGCCCAAGCAGTAATGTCTTCTGAACCACAAGCAACTGCTAGGTCATCAACAGGACATACTAAAACTGGAGGTTCACAATCTTCAACAACTATAATTACATCGCATAAAGCTTGTTCTCCACTTGAAATATTTGTAACAGTATAGTCCACAGTAGTAATACCGATATTAAAATCAACCCCATTAACACTTCCCATCCCATTGCCAGAAGTTGCTCCGCTTAACACATAGGTTAACTCAGTATTACTGCAAGAGGCAGGCGTAGGGTCAAGTCCAGACCCAGTCCAGACACAACTTCCTGCAGGAGCACACATAATAATTTCACCAGGACAAACTATAGATGGTGTAGATTCATCAATGATTGTAACTACAAAATCACATTCTAAGGTTTTTCCACAAGCATTTGTGATAGTATATTCTATTGGATTATCACCTATTACCCATCCAACAGTTGCACCACTAGCCGGTCCATTATCCTGAACAACTGTAGGAAGACCACAATCATCAATAGCTATAGGTGGTGTGAAAGTAGCAGAAGGTGTGCAAACACTTGCATCTAAACTCACTGTTATATCTCCAGGACAAAAGAGCAGTATCGGATCATCTGCCATGTCTATTGTTATCATAGCAATACACATGTCTGTCAATCCACATTCATCTTTTGCTGTAAAGGTTACATCTATTGTCCCCATGCATTCAGAAAGGTCGCCATCAAAATCGTTTGTTATTGTTACAGGTCCTCCGCAGGCATCCATTGCTGAAGCAGTTAGCAGCCAATTGGCTACTACTAATCCCGCACCTGGATCACATGCTGTGATATTGAGACTAGCAGGACAAGTAATCACAGGCGGTGTGGAATCAACAATGGTAACACTTGCAGTACACATATCTAGATTACCACAGTCATCTTCAACGATAAAGGTCACAGTTAAAGGAATCGCTGATCCTAGACATCCAGGAGGTGGTATTGCACCATTAACATAATTACTGCTGGCTGTTAAGGAAGAGCAGGTATTCGCATCTGTTGAAGCTCCTTCAATAGCTGTTATTGCTGCTGTGACCCATGCATTAATTTGAGTTCCATAATCAGAACCACATTCTAAAACTAAGTCAGCAGGGCACCCAGCAATTGTTGGAGCCATTGTATCATCAACAATTATTTGAGCTGTACAAGTTGCAGTATTGCCACATTGATCTGTTGCAGTAAACTCTACGAGTGTTCCTGTAGCTCCTGCACAGTCCACAGCAGGTAATACACCACCATAGTCATTGGCTAAAGTTGTCGTAGCACCACAATCATCAGTCGCTGCAAAAGTAGCAAGCCATGCTGTGACAGCCGTGGCATTACCTCCATCTCCACATTCTAATACAAGATCACTAGGACAAATGGTTATTGTCGGATCAATATCATCCACTGAACTATAGACTATTGAACATGTTGTAAAATCTTCGTCTGCATCCAAGATGCCATTAGCAGCGCCTCCAGCTCCATCGCCAGTATCGTCAAATACTGTGTATGTTCTTGTTCTTGTTATTTCTTCAGGGCATGCTCCTGCAACGTCAACATCTGCAACTGTGGCTACAATTGTTCCACACATATCATTTATAACTCCACCCAATGCCAAAAAGGAAGTCAGAGGATCAGCTGGTAATGTCGGAAGAGATGCTGCGCATTGAAAGGGAGGCGAAACTGGATCAACAAAACAATCAACATCGAAAGAGCAACATAGAGAACAGCCCGGAAGATTGTAAGAATAAGTTTCTGTAACTACAGACATTTCACCACAAGCATCAGTCACTGTATACGTCCTTGACTCTGTTACTCCGCAAGGACCTCCAGTCGGTCCTACCAAAGCTGAAATCACTACATCAACACTTGTTGGGTCTGGCATATCACAATCTCCTGTATCGTCTACCACCAAATCTGTAGATGGATCAGGAATAGATGGAGCTACCATAACGCAGCCAAAATTCATCCCAAAGTCACCTCCTCCGTTTACAAGTAATGATGGAGGGTCGTTTGCCGGTATGGTGAAGACTTGTTGTCCACTGAGCATAATACCGCAGTACTCTGCTGTATAGGTTCTCACATATGTCCCACCCAAACAAGGGTCTGTGTTATCAACATCTGAAACACTCCAATTGGTAAGATCATCATTGACAAAATCGCATGAACATGCCGCTGATGCATCAACAGATGCTACCATGCCTCCAACTCCTAAAAAGTCAGCTGTACTGCTTATTGAGCTTGCAGCTGGAATCTCAGAGACAGCACAAATATCAGTGCCAGCAGGAGGAGTAATGGTAACATCACATTTCAGTCCTATATCTAGGATTGGAGAAACAGTTAGATTTCCCGGCTTACAGATAACCACTGCTAAGTCTCCACCTCCATCGCAATTAGATTGATTTACCATAGCATTATTTCCGTAAGAAGTGATTCCACTACAAATATCATCTACATCTACAAATGCGATGTAAATATTACCTTGGTCATTCGTAAATGATATATTTGAGTATACACAGTCAGAGTCGATACCTGGAGGTAAGGTTAAAGCTAAGGCTGTACAATCAACATTACCATTAGTAGTACCATCACAACATTCAGCTCCCGTATCATTATTAATAGTGCCTGGTTGAGTAAACACGGCATTTCCACTAGAATCAAATGAAACGTTAACGTTAGTAATATCAGGGGTACATGATTGCGCAGAAACTTGCTGCATTTGAATGTGAAAGAATGAGAGTGATAGCACGACTACAATAAGCTTGTAGACACTCTTATAGTTGAATAGAGTCATTATAGGTTGGTTCTAGTTACTAAAAAATAGTATACAACAAAAATATATAGATTATTTATATATATACTATTAAGCTGAATATGAACGTGAATCTAGAAACTTTATGCCAAACCTTTGTTGGTCCTTCCTAATTAATCGTTGAATGGTAGTATAACCCAGTTGAAATCCACACAAATTATATTCTGAATTACAAGCAGAATAAAAACAATATTTTCCTTGCAATAACGAAAAAAATCGATGAATGGCAATATATAGAGGTTGAATAGCATATAAAATCATCTAAAGCTACTAACTACTAATCTGTATTTAGTTATTTTTGTTTTAAATTTATTCCTATCACAAATCTTATGCATTTAAATTTCAACACAGTTGTTATCGTTGAAGACGATATCAGTTATTCTATAGAGATAAAGCTGCTCTTGGCTGAAATGGGTTATCATAATGTCAGTACCTGCCAAACTTATGCAGATGGTCTAGAAGTTATAACATCGCAAAACCCTGATCTTATTATAATTGACGTAGAACTAGATGGTGGGAAAAGCGGAATCAATCTAGTTAATATTCTGAATTTAAAGAATACTACAACCATTTTCATGACCTCCGCTCCAAATGAGACTTATTACACAGAAGCTAAGAACGCAGATAACTCAGCTTTTTTGGTTAAACCAATTAATAAGTACAGTCTGCAATCTACACTACAATTACTCATCAATCAAAGAGAAATAAGTCCAAATCTCAATGTACAAACAGTAGTTAAAAAGGACAAACTCTTTCTCAAACGTCTTAAATCTTTTGTTTTAATTAAAATAGAAGACATCTCGTATATAGAAGCTTTTGGAGATTATTGTAAAACAGTAGTCAATGATACTATGTACACTAATAAAATTACTTTAAGCAATTACGAAGCAATATTAAGAGACTTTAGTTTTTTTAGATGCCATAGAAGCTATTTAATAAATCTCAATCAGATAACTCAATTTGATATCTCTGATAACTCTATTGAATTAAATGGTCATATAATTCCAATTAGTAGAAATAATCGAAAGACTTTATTTAATCTGTTTCATGTGGTTATTTAAAAACCCACAAGCCTAAAATGCCAATCAAAACTTCCCTCTTCATAGTTCTTCTACTAAGTATTTCGGTTCTGGCCGAGTGTCAATTCAGCTTTGAAGAAAAACTCAATCTTGTTGAAGTCAACCTAGCAAACTACCCTGCAGATGAAACAATTGAAATAGCTCAGATTGACCAATGCTCTCAGCTACAACACTCCATCCTAATTGCAAGGGCTCAATTTTTAGAAGGTCAATATGAATATGCTTTATCGCTTCTAGAGAAGCATTTAGATAGTAGATGCAATGATCAGCAGACTTTAGCATACTATTATTATCACTTGGGTGAAGCACTGGAGTATACAAACTCTATGTGTGAGGGATTAGAATTTTTTGATACATCTTTCGAAATTGCAAAGCAAAACAACTTAATACCTAATCAGGCTCAGTATTTCAACAAAGTTGGCAATATTCAGTACACACTTAATCGCGAAACACAGGGTGACGAATTTTACTACAAGGCGTATACGTTGTGTAATGAATCCAAGGATTCTAGCTACCAATGCTTTCTGTCTAGACTTTACACTATCAAGTCTAGCTCTAAAACTCAATCACTCAAGCATACAAATAGTGAACTTGAGCTATTAAAATCAACCGTTACAAAACTAGGTTTTTATGCTCTAGTCTTGAAAATTTTGGATGCACAAATTGAAATTCATCTTAAACATGGTGAGCTTGAAAAAAGCATCGAATTATCTAAAGATGCCATGGAGTCTTTAGAAAGTATTTACACAAATGAATTATTGAAGTACCCATACTTAATTAATGCCTCAACATTAGAATTAGAACAACACCACTATGACAAGGCTTTAGAATATGCAACGAAAGCGAATACAATTGCAAAATCCTATCGTAATTTTCCACTACAATCAGAGTCTTATCTCCTTATCAGCGAAGTATATAAAAAACTGGGAAGTGACAAAGATGCACGACTTGCTTACTTGGAGCATCTTTCAGCCCAAAACTTACTGGAGAATAATAGAAGAGTAAAAACTATATATGAACACGACAAAGCTCTATCTTCTTATCTAAACGATAGGACCGTTGATAAACTGACAGCAATCAATGATGACATTACTTCGGACTTTATCAAAGCGAGAATGTTTTCTTTAGTTTTTGGAATACTAGCATTAAGTTTAATCCTTGCCTTATTAACACTAACAAAAGCAAATAGAAATTTGAAGTACAAAAAGCAGAAAATTGAATCTCTTAATGCGTCTAAACAAATACTTCTATCTATTCTTGGGCATGACTTTAGGAAGCCATTACTAGCATTTAGAAATATTTCTCCAAAAATTGACTATTTCATCTCAAACAATGACTTGAAAGGTCTTGCCGATTTTACTACCTCATTAGACAAATCATACAACAGTATAGAGCTTACTTTAGCTAATTTACTCGCATGGTCTCAATCCGAAAGAGACGTTCCTTTTGAAATAGCACAAGAAGAGAACCTTTTTGACCTATTAGAACAAGCTATCAGTTTTCATAAGTCAAATTCATCTTACAAAAACATCACAATTTATAACAGAACAGAACAAGATCTCAAAGCTATAGTGAACAAGTTGAGTTGCGAAACAATATTAAACAATCTAATCAGCAATGCGATAAAGTACTCACATCAAAATGGCATCATTACTTTGCAAATAGATAGGGATACTGAGAACCTTAACTTAACTGTCATAGATGATGGTGTCGGTATGTCACCTAAGCAGATTCAAGATATTTACAATAATGAATATCAAATATCAAGTCTAGGAACAAATAATGAAAAAGGCAATGGGATTGGATTAACTCTTGTCAAGCTGCTAGTTCGCAATAAAAATGGAACATTTGAGATAATAAGCAAACCAAATGAGGGAGCAACGATAAGGATAATCTTACCTCTTTCTCAGTAACATGCAAATTGAAAATATCCTATTGTTTTTCTTGTTTCTTTCTGCGGTTTTGAAGAACTTCTGCCTTTTAACTACTTGCTAACTTCACTAATTGATATAGCTTGCTATGATCTCTTCTTACAACTCCTTCTAAAGTCCTTGTAGCAAATGCTGTAAGTACGATACTGCAGTTCTTTTCATTAATTAAAAAATGATATTTGACCCTACAATTACTTACTAATTCAACTTATAAGTCCATCCTTGAGCATTGAAAAACTCGATTAACTCCTTGTCCATACTCAGGTGCTTAGTCTTAGTTCTGAATTTGAGATTATTCTCACCGTCTGTAATTTCGAACTTTAACTTAATCTCTCCCTCATGTAACTTGATGAGTTCTTCTAGTTGTTCTACAGCTTCTAAAGTGACTTGCTTAGCATAGGCTTTCAGTGTCATTTTTTTAGTGAGGTCATGCCCAACAGTTTCAAGGAGTTTGACATCATTTACCCTAAAGAAGACATTGTCATTCTTAGAGTTTTTTGCATTCACTCCTTCGATGTAAATAACTTGTCCAACTTGCATAAAGTCCTTGTACCTATTGTAGTCATCTCGGTAGATTCCTGCAGAGAACGAGCCTTGCATATCTTGTATCGTAAATCGACAATAGCCAGTGCCTTTGTTTCTTGAAATACCATGATTTGCCTCTGTAACAATACCAGCTATCTTGACTGTGACATCAAGGACTTCATCCAGTTTGTCAAGACTACAATTGATAAAGTGCTGCATCTCAAACTTGTAATCATCAAGTGGGTGACCAGAGATATACATCCCTGTGACCTCTTTCTCATAGGTCAACTTCTCTATCACACTCCACTCTCTTACTGGGTGTATCTTAGGCTCTGTCAGTATCACATCACTAAGGTCTCCAAATAGGGAGTTGCTAGACTGTTCTTTTTCATTTTGGTAGCTCTGTCCATATTTGATAGCATGCTCTATCAGAGTACTATACTTCTCTGATGGGGCAAAGTACTGGGCTCTATTTTGCTTAAACTCGTCCATAGCTCCGCTATAAGCGAGACTATCCAGTACTCTTTTGTTCAAGACTCTGAGGTTGACATTCTTCGTCAAGTCAAAGATGGACTCGAATACCATACCTTCTTCTCTAGCTTTTACTATTTCTTCTACGGGTTGAGCTCCTACACCTTTTAGACCGGATAGTCCAAACCGAATATGGCCATCCTTATTCACTCTGAATTCTTCGTAGCTATCATTGACACTTGGGCCGAGTACCTTTAATCCCATGTGGGCACACTCAGTCAAGTAGACATTCAGACTACTGATATTTTTTTTGTTGTGATTGAGTAGGGCAGCCATGTATTCTGCAGGGTAGTGACTCTTGAGGTAGGCTGTCTGATATGCGATGTAAGTATAGCATGTAGCATGTGATTTATTGAAGGCATAGCTGGCAAACTTCTCCCAATCCTTCCAAATCTTTTCTATGATTTTGACATCATTGTGTCCATTGGCTTGGCAACCTGCAAGAAACTTTGGATAGAGCTCATCAATCAATTTCTTCTTCTTTTTACCCATTGCCTTTCTCAAGACATCTGCTTCACCCTTTGTAAAGTTGGCTAGCTTCTGAGAGAGGAGCATCACTTGCTCTTGGTAGACAGTGATACCATAAGTTTCTTCGAGATGCTCTTTCATCTCAGCGATGTCGTAGACTATCTCTTCCTTTCCATGCTTCCTTGCTGTAAAGTTTTTGATGTAGTCCATTGGGCCAGGACGATACAGGGCATTCATGGCGATGAGGTCCTCAATCTTGGTGGGCTTGAGTTGCTTCATACTTGATGCCATCCCACCTGACTCAAACTGAAAGATGCCTATCGTATCTCCTCGCTGAAATAACTCAAACGTCTTCTCATCATCAAGCGGTATCTCTTCGATGTCCAAGTCTAGCCCATGTATTTCGTTGATCATATTTACTGCGGACTTGATCACAGATAGGTTTCTTAGGCCTAAGAAGTCCATTTTGAGTAGACCTGAAAGCTCTACTACACTATTGTCAAACTGTGAGACTAAGAGTTCTGAATCCTTAGCTACACTCACTGGGACATAGTTGGTGATATCATCAGGTGTTATGATGATTCCGCAGGCATGGATGCCTGTATTTCTAATATTTCCTTCTAGTTTTTGAGCAGTTCGGATCATGTTTCCAAAATCATCATCCTTTTCTGCAAGTTTACGAAATTCGTATGCTCTATTGAGCTCATCATTATTCAAGTCACCCTTGAGCTTTGCATCTACATCATCAGTCTTTAGTACCTTCTTAAGTGATGCTGAGAGGTGGTTTGGAAATGACTTGGTGATACGATCTACATCATGGAGAGGTATGTCAAGTACTCTACCAACATCTCGAAGTGCTGATTTAGCTGCCATGGTACCGTAGGTAATAATTTGGGCTACTTGCTTCTGCCCATATTTGTTAATGACATAGTCTATCACCTTGGATCGACCTTCATCATCGAAGTCAATATCAATATCGGGCATTGACACTCTCTCAGGATTCAAGAATCTCTCAAAAAGCAAGTCGTATTTGATAGGATCGATGTTAGTTATTGCTAGGCAGTAAGCTACAGCACTTCCAGCTGCTGATCCTCTACCAGGACCTACTACTACTCCCATATTCCGTGCTGCACTAATCAAGTCCTCTACAATCAAGAAGTAACCAGGGTACCCACTTGAGCTAATAACCGAAAGCTCGAAGTTGAGTCGTTCTTCTATGATTGGGGTGATGGTACTATATCGACGTTTTGCTCCTTCGAATGTCAAGTATCTTAAGTATTCGTCTTGTGTTTTGAAACTTGGAGGTAGGGGAAATTCAGGTAACACAATGTCTCTAGCAAGATCCAAGGAGTCTACCTTGTCAGCTAATTCCATCGTAGTATCAATAGCATGCTCAACATCCTTGAAGAGATTCTTCATCTCATCTTGAGTCTTAAAGTAGAAGTCAGAACTCGAAAACTTAAACCTATTCTCATCCTGTACTTTATTACCAGTATTAATACAAAGTAGGATGTCGTGTGGAATGTAATCTTCTTCTTCCACATAGTGAGAGTCATTGGTCGCTATGACCTTGACATTGTATTTCTTAGCAAAGCCAAGTAAGATTTGGTTGATGTCTTCTTGGCTATATTTTGAGTAGGTCTTATTACCTTGCTCATCCCTGATATCTATTCTCTCAAGGCCTCTATGTCGCTGTATTTCAATGTAATAGTCCTCGCCGAAAATATTGAGCCACCACTTCAACAGTTCTTCTGCCTCTTCCAGTTTGTCGTAGGCAATAGCTTGTGGTATCTCTGCGCCTATACAGCAACTCGTCGCTATGATTCCTTCATGGTACTTTTCAATAACCGTCTTGTCTATCCTAGGAAATGACTGATACTTGCCTTCTACAAAGCCAACACTGCACATTTTTGAAAGGTTAGTATAGCCTTGTCTATTCTTGGCAAGTAAGAGTTGGTGGAATCTTCTATCCCTTTCTCCGGCAGCTCTAGCGAAGCTCTGTTTGAATCTATCTTTGACAAGGTAGAATTCGCAACCGAGGATGGGCTTGATATCATTTTTCTTTGCCTCTTGTACGAATTTGAAGGCTCCAAACATATTACCATGGTCGGTAAGCGCTACAGCTTTTTGACCATCTGCCTTGGCTTTTGCCATCATAGTGCCAATGTCACTTGCTCCATCTAATAGTGAATACTGCGTATGGTTATGAAGGTGGCAATACTGTGGCATAGGTTCGTCAGATTAGTGGTCTAGCAAATATAGGGATATGCTGTTACAATTACTTGACGCAATATTTTTTGATTTGAAATCTTTTTGGGCAGTAAATTTGATGGATATCTAGTAAAAGATCTTATAAAGACTTATTCCTGTTCTTTAATAGAGTGTTGACATGAATAGGATTTTTATAACCATGTATGATTCCTAGAATATATACCATGTTCCCAATTTCTTGGTAAAAAATCAAATAGGGGAAAGGTGAGACATTACACTTTCTAATATTTGTGCTTCCAGATTTGGCAAACATTTTTGGAAATTTACTTAAATCTTTGAGCCTTTCTTTAACACAGGTTAAAAAATGCCTACCAAGGTGCTCAGAAATATTCATGTACCAGATTAACGCATCTTCTAAATCTTGTTCAGCTTCTGGGTCAAAAGTCACTGTAAATTTAGAGACCATATTTTTCTTCTAATTTTCTAAATACCTCTTCAGAGCTACTGCCTCTAAATTCGTTTTGTTTGGCAGCTTTAGCTCTTGCTAAAATTATAGACATGAGATCAGATGATACATGTAAATCTTCGCCTCTACAGATACTACTAAAGATTGAACTTAAATCAGCTAAATCTTCATGAGACAAATTTGGTATAGATTCTATAATTTGCTGTTTTGTCATGCAATAAATATAATACATTAATAAGTAAAATGTCAAAGATGTCTGTATGTCTATACATCTTTCATTGTTGTTCTATAAAGCATAAACTCTGACAGGCTAATTACTGTTATGTACTTGCTTAAGACAAGTTTACCACACTTCTGACGTTAATTAATAGTATGTACTTTCAATATCAATAATCGAATTTGTACATTTACCAACCTCATACCTAACCTTATGCATACCAACCTTAGCTTTCCTAAGAGCAAACCAGAAGGATTCTTTAGAACGTTGCATTCTAGAGTCAACACCTACTTCAAGGAGAATAATATCAACAAGACTGGAGATATTCGCATGTATACTAAGACGACTTTAATGTTGCTGTTGTATTTCATCCCCTTTGTCTTACTATTGTCCGGAGTGATTACGTCTTGGTGGGTACTATTAGCCTACCTAGTGATGGGTGTAGGAATGTCGGGTATCGGACTCTGTATCATGCATGATGCTAACCACGGATCCTACTCCAAAAATAAAATTGTCAATCAATTGATGAGCTATACAATTAACTTAGTAGGAGGCTCCTCATTCACGTGGAAGATTCAGCATAACGTACTTCATCATACCTTTACCAATGTGTACGAGATAGATGAGGATATTGATGACAAGCCCTTCCTAAGATTGTCTCCACACGGTAAAATCAAGTGGTACCACAAGTTTCAACATGTATATGCCTTAGCTGTATATAGCTTAGCTACACTAAGTTGGACACTCTATAAGGATTTTAAGCAATTAGTGAATTACAATAAAGATGGTCTAACCATCAAGAATGGATTTCACCCAACTCGTGAGACACTTGCGATGATTGGATATAAGGCAACATACTTTTTCATCATCCTTGCACTTCCAATGTTATTGGGTATCTCTTGGTATATAGTGTTGCTTGGATTTATTGTGATGCATTTATTTGCAGGATTGTACATCACTATGATATTCCAGTTAGCCCATGTTGTAGAAGGACCAGAGCATACTAATGCTACTGATGAGGGAGATAGCATGGAAAATACATGGGCCATTCACCAGATATTAACAACTGCCAATTTCTCCACCAAGAGCAAATTCATGACCTATATTAGTGGCGGGTTGAATCATCAGATAGAGCACCATTTGTTTCCAAATATTTGCCATGTTCACTACCCACAGATTGCTAAGATAGTCAAGCAAACAGTCCAGGAATTTAACTTACCTTATTATGAGCATCAGCAGTTTATCGGAGCAATTAAGTCTCACTTGAAGATGCTGAAGCAGTTTGGAAATGCTTCGCAATTAGCTGTTGGATAATATCATCTATTGAAAAATAAACAAAGAGCTCCTCGTTATTTTAATAATAATTTTAAGAAAAAGTAGGACTTCTTTCTATTCAATTGTTTCTAGTCTACAATCTAAATACTAACTTAAAAGTAGACTTTAATGAAACATCTATCAATTATCTTTTTGCTTGCATTGTCATTTCTCATTGCTTGTGATGAAGACACTACTCCTACTGATAATGGAGAACCAAATACAGGGGCTTTACACTCTGCATTCTCAGAGTTTGACGCAGACAATCCTACAATCTATGCTGATGGTGATGACATTGTCATTGAATCAAATGGCCTACCTAATCACACCTCTCCATATTGGTCTAATACAACGGAAAGATCGGCGACAGACCCAATGGGCAATGTGCTAGTAACAGAAGCTGCTGAAGAAAATCACCCATTATTCGTAGAGCCAGTCGTGACTACTCATCAATTTATGGCACCGGGAAATATCGATGATTTTAGCGGTTCGTATACCTTGAGAGTACCTTCTGGACCTTCACTTGCCTCTGCATCTAGTTCTACAGGGTTAGGAGCTATAGGTATTGCTGTTAGTGGTTCTATGATCTACAATGATGAAGAAGGACCCAATGTACCACTCGATGATGCAGTACCTTCTCTTGATTATACAGCTGCTCATACCGGACCCCAGAGTTACCACTATCACCTCGAGCCAAAGGCTTGGTCTGATGATGATAATGCATTGATTGGTATCATGTCTGATGGGTTCTTTCTCTATGGAAGAAAATGTAATAGCACTGGTAGCTACCCAGATGACTTAGATGCTTCTGGAGGGCATACAAGTACAACCCAACATACCACAACAGAAGAATATCATTATCATATTCAAAATGAATTGTATTTAGGGCAGTACTACATCTTATTCCCAGGAGACTATCAAGGGACTCCAAATACAATTCAATAAGCTAAGGTAAAAATACATTAGATGAAGACTAATAATAGTATTACAAGGAGGGAGTCAGAGGTATTGCACTGCATTTCTAAGGGTCTATCGACTAAAGAAATCACAAAACAACTCTATATCAGTAAGTCAACTGTAGAGACTCATAGACGCAACTTACTGATAAAGTTAGATGCGAATAATTCTGCCCATCTTATATTCAAAGCGATGACAGAGGGCTTACTTTCAATTGGAAACGTAGGCATGAAAATGACAGCTATGGTAGCCTTATTTGTAATATTAACTTTTGGGAATAGTAATGCTCAAGTTGGTATGAATGTAGATTGCTTAGAAAGCTACAGTATCAATGACACACTTTACAGAACTAACAATGATAGTATTTCAACTATCTTGACAGTTTCGTCGAATGCCATACATACCAATGACACTGATAGCTATTACAGTGCAGGAGACACAATTGCTATGATAAATGGTTTTGAAGTAGTAGTTGGATCAAGCTATTGTGCCGAGATTGCTAGTTGTACATCAGACCCTTGTATTGTCAACGGTATACATGCTGCTTTTGACGAATTTGACAAAGGGAGTTATACTATTTCTACTTCAGGAAGTAACGTTACGCTTACCACAGACGGACTGCCTAATCATACTTCTCCATATTGGTCTAACACTACAGAAAGATGCCTTGCAGGCCCAATGGGGATGACCCTTTGTACAAATCAGAATACAACAGTGAATCATCCCTATTTCGTAGAACCAAGGATTACAACTTACGATCAGATGGCACCAGGAAATATTGATGACTTCAATGGGTCATATTCTTTGACAGTGCCTCAATCTCCTGTTGTTGCTAATACTTCGTCGAGCACTGGGTTAGGTGCTATAGGTTTAGCAATTAGTGGCAGTGTGATATATAATGATGAAGAAGGCCCCAATATTCCTCTCGATGGGGCTGTTGGGTCATTAGATTATAATGGAGCACATACAGGTCCTCAAAGTTACCATTACCACTTAGAACCAGAAGCTTGGTCGAAGGATGACAATCAACTCATCGGTGTGATGGCTGATGGCTTTTTTCTTTATGGGAGAAAATGCTTTTCAACAGGTGGTTATCCAACTGATTTGGATGCATCCAATGGACATACGAGCATGACACAACACTCTTGCTCTGCTGAGTACCATTATCACATTGAAAATACACCTTACTTAGGCTTGTACTATATCTTATTCCCTTATGACTATGCAGGATCGCCTAGTAACATTAATTAAGATTGCTGCCCTTGTCATGCTGTTTAGCTGTAGCGAATACTCAACAGTGACAATAGTCGATGACAGCCAATATATCCATGTCTTGACTAGGCTTGTAGAGCTGAGACCTGCAGAAGGCATCACCTACTACAAAGGCAAACCTTTTACTGGGTTTACGATAGAGGCTTATGCTCCTAATCAATTTGCAGAAAAGGTAAGGTATATCGATGGAGTAAAAGATGGATATTCTAGAAAGTGGTTCGAAGATGGACAACTGAGTTATGAAGCTAATTACAAACAAGGTAAACTCAACGGCAAATCCAACAGCTATTGGAAAAATGGTAATAAAAGGACAGAGTCTAACTATGTCAAAGGCATAGCCGAAGGTCATCAACTCCAATGGTATAGGAGTGGCAACATCTTCAAAAAGATCCACCTTGTCAATGGTGCTGAAGAAGGCCTTCAACAATCATTTAGAGAAAATGGAAAATTGTATAATAATTATGAGGCTAAGAATGGTAGAATATTCGGCCTCAAACGATCTAAACTTTGCTTTCAATTAGATGATGAAGAGCTTAACTAATATGCAAACTAAACTGATTATATTATTTGTATTGATAATATTTGGGAGCTGTGTCAATCCACAACCCAATAAGAGCAGAGTGAATACTTTGCCCTATTATAATGATGCAAGTTTCACTCCACAATGGTTAAAACCAAGTAGTGAAGAACTTGATACGTTTCACAAGATTCCTGATTTTAATTTGACTAATCAAGATGGCAACTCCGTAACAAGCAATACATTCTCTAATAAGATCTATGTCACAGATTTCTTCTTTACGACTTGTCCTGGAATTTGCCCAAAGATGACTGATAATTTTGTAAAAATTCAAGAGGCCTTTGAGCATGAAGATAGGGTAATGCTACTTTCACACTCAGTCACACCCACACGAGACTCTGTGCCTCAACTTAAGCTTTATGCTGACGACAAAGGTGCAATATCAGGGAAGTGGCACTTGGTTACTGGCGATCAAGCAGAGATATACAATCTTGGAAGACGAGAATATTTTGTTGAAGAAGATCTTGGTTTAGAAAGAGACGAAGATGAGTTTCTTCATACTGAAAACTTCATTTTGATTGATCAAAATAAGCACATCAGAGGAATTTATAATGGTCTGAACAATGCATCAGTAGAGCAGTTGATCGAAGATATTAAATTGTTAGTCAATGACTTATAAGATAGTGTCCCATTTATTGGACCAAATTGTTCTGATAATCTCTCTATGTAATTAGGGAGATACGTCATTATTTGAATTACATTTGTCCTGCTTTACAGAAAGCCTTTTGCCACTTTAGCTAAAGT
The DNA here is from genome assembly GCA_020631405.1 of Saprospiraceae bacterium. Classification (GTDB taxonomy): domain Bacteria; phylum Bacteroidota; class Bacteroidia; order Chitinophagales; family Saprospiraceae; genus JAHDHH01. Next base: position 25,067 of record JAHDHH010000037.1, on the reverse strand, counting down.
GGAGTATTATCGAACTATTTAATCTTATCAAGAAAGGTGGAGGGTAAAGGCCCATGGAAACCTTAGCAACCCTTGTTACGACAAGAAGGTGCTAATTCCTGCTCATTGCGGCAAGATAAGTCATATGATATATACCTCATTGACTTACAGTCTTTGAGGTTTTTTTATGCTCTTTCCTTTCGAAATATTATATATAATGGGACATCATTTGCATTTTGAAACACAGGCGATTCGGACTCAACTAGAGCAAACTCAACAAAAGGAGCACTCTAATCCACTCTTCCTTACTTCAAGTTTTACTTTTGAAACAGCTGAAGAAGGCGCAGCTTTATTCCAAGGTCAAGCAGGTAATTTGTATTCGAGATTTTCTAACCCAAACACTACAGAACTTGCTAAGAAATTGACTCTACTAGAGGGAGCAGAAGACGGTATAGTCACAGCATCAGGGATGGCAGCTGTGAGTACTTCATTTCTAGCCTTGCTCAACCCAGGAGACCATGTCATATCGAGCAAGTCTATCTTTGGGAATTCAAAATATATCTTAGATACCATCCTTCCCAAGATGAATATTTCGGTAACCTATGTATCACCTCATGACAATCTAAGTTGGGAGTCGGCAGTAACCCAGAAGACAGCTATGCTCTTCATAGAGACTCCATCTAATCCTACTTTGTCTACCCTTGATATGACCTTTTTGGGTAGTCTATGTAAGGCAAACGACATTATATTCTCAGTAGATAATTGCTTTGCTACACCTTATTTGCAGCAGCCAATCAAGTTTGGAGCAGACTTGGTAATTCATTCTGCAACTAAGTATATTGATGGTCAAGGTCGAGTACTAGGCGGAGGTATCGTAGGTCATACAGATCTTGTAGCGAAGTGTTACGAATATATTAGGCGTACAGGGGCAGCTCTTTCTCCATTTAATGCCTGGGTACTCTCAAAGTCCTTAGAAACACTGGCCGTTAGGATGGATAGACACTGTGCTAATGCTGCTACATTAGCGAACTTCCTCCAAGATCACTCTGAGATTGAGCATACTTACTATCCACATTTGGAATCAAACCCACTGTATGAAGTAGCAATCACTCAGATGAGTCAGGGTGGTGGACTTGTCGGTTGCCAGATAAAAGGAGGCAAAGAAAGGGCAGCTAAGTTTCTCAATGCCCTGAGTATGCATACTCTCACTGCCAACCTTGGAGACACCAGAAGTATAGCTACTCATCCAGCTTCCACTACTCACAGCAAGCTATCGGAAGCAGATCAATTAAGTGCTGAGATTACTCCAGGTTTCTTAAGATTCTCGGTTGGCCTAGAGCATATCGAAGATATTATAAGAGACATTGACCAAGCTATCTTAATGTCAAAGCCATGAAGCAGGTATTTACCATAGAAGAACCATTTGTCTTAGAGTCGGGGCATGTGATAGATAGGTTACATCTTGATTACTCGACGTTTGGAAAGTTGAATACAGACCAATCGAATGTGATATGGGTATTCCATGCGCTTACGGCTAACTCAGATGTCATGTCGTGGTGGCCTGGATTGTTTGGAGAAGATTGCTTATTCAATGCAGAGGAACATTATATTATTTGTGTCAATATCATTGGCTCTCCTTATGGAAGTTATAGACCGGACAGTCTTGACCATCCTCTATTTACAATAAGGGATACCGTCAATGCAGAATTACAATTGGCCAGACACTTAGGAATCAATCGCATCCATACCTGTATTGGAGGATCGTGTGGTGGGAGTCAAGCGATGGAGTTCGCTTATGCATTCGAAGGGAAGATAGATCACTTAATAGTAATTGCTTCAGCACCAAAAGAAAGCGAATGGTCTATCGCCATACACGAAGTCCAACGTATGGCCTTGCTTGCTGACCCCTATATTGGGACAAGTCAAGAGAGTCAGCAAGGCCTCAAAACAGCAAGGGCTGTAGGCATGCTTAACTATCGTACTATTGAGTCATTCAATTCTACTCAAAGAGAAGAAGAGAGTAAGTTAGACGACTTCAAAGTGTCGTCATACATGAGGTATCAAGGTGAAAAATTTGCAAAAAGATTTGACTCAATCGCTTACTACCACCTGACTAAGTGGATGGATACCCATGATATAGGAAGAGGTCGAGGCGGTATTGCCTCAGCCTTACAACAGATAAATATTAAGACCGCGGTCATAGCTATCGCTACTGATCAATTGGTCACCCCAAAAAGTCAAGAAGAAATGGCAAAGTTGTTGCCACTAGGTACATATTACGAAATTCCATCAATTCACGGACATGATGGATTTTTATTAGAGACAAAAGCATTGTCACATTGTATAAGAAATTTTATCACAGAAGTATAGAAGAATGAAGGTTTTAAAATTTGGAGGAACATCGGTAAAGAATGCTACGAATATCAGAAAGGTAGCTGATATTCTCAATACTCAATTTGAGGGTAATGGGCCATACACTATAGTTGTATCGGCCTTAGGTGGTGTCACGGATGAGTTAGTATCGATGAGTAAGCTGGCTGCTAAAGGTAATGACGAGTATATAGAAGTGTTTAACGCATTCAGAAAGAGGCACTTGGCTACAGCCAAAGCACTTTTATCCTCTGACAATTATAAGGAGATTGCCCCAGATCTTATTGCTAACCACGATGTCTTGGAGAATTTGCTCAATGGTATCTTTTTAGTTAGAGAATGTTCTCCTCGTACAGCTGACTATGTATTGAGTTTTGGCGAGAGAAATTCAGCTTTCATTATTGCAAAAGCCTTAACGCAATTTGGTATTCCAAGCGAGTACCTTGATGCTCGAAAGCTAATAGTGACTGATAAGTCATTTCAAAATGCGAATGTCAATATCAAGGAGACCGAAAAGAGAGTAAAAAAATATTACAAAGCAAACCCTAAGCAATTACATGTGGTTACCGGATTCATAGCTTCGGATATTGGAGGCTTGACCACTACGCTAGGGAGAGGCGGGTCTGACTATACCGCAGCAATCTTAGCTGGGGCATTGAAGGCTAAACGACTCGAAATCTGGACCGACGTAGATGGTGTATTGACAACTGATCCTAGGAAGGTAAGCAAGACCTTTACAGTGCCTAGGCTGTCTTACAGGGAGGCTATGGAGCTGTCTCATTTTGGTGCTAAGGTCATCTATCCACCGACTATTCAGCCAGCATTGAGTAAAAATATTCCGATCTATATCAAGAATACATTCAATCCTGACTTTCCAGGAACGGAGATTACTAACAAGGTTGATAAGTCAAAGAAGAATGAGATTACGGGCTTGAGCTCTATGTCAGGTAATGCCCTACTTAGACTACAAGGCTCTGGCATGGTAGGAATACCCGGGATTGCTGCTAGGTTATTTTCTTCTCTAGCCCAGGAGCAAATCAATGTCATTTTGATTACCCAGGGTTCATCGGAGTATGCTATTAGTTTTGCAATAAAAAGCGAGGATGCCAAGAAGGCAAAGAAGGCAATTGATCAGGCATTCAAAAATGAAATCGCTGATAAACTCATCAATCCCATCGAAATAGAGGATAACTTAAGTATAGTAGCTATAGTCAGTGAAAAGATGAGGAATCAACCTGGTGTTGCAGGTAAGTTATTTTCATCGCTAGGCAAAGAAGGTATCAACGTTGTCGCCATAGCCCAAGGTTCGTCAGAGTATAATATCTCTTTTGTGGTATCGTCCAAGGATGAGGTCAAGGCATTGAACTTGATTCATGATTCATTTTTCTTGTCTCAATCAGTAGATATCAACCTCTTTATGGTAGGAGTAGGATTGATTGGAGGTACTTTGATTAAGCAAATTGCCCAACATGCAGACAAGCTTAAGGAAGAGAAAAACATCAATATCAAACTCATAGGTATTGCCAATTCTAAAACCATGTGGATTGATGAAGCAGGAATAGATTTCGAAAATTGGAAGACCGATCTCAGCAAGTCTCAATCCAAGTCAAGTCCAAGTAACTTTGTCGGTAAGATGAAGAATTTGAACCTACCTAACTCTATCTTCCTAGACAATACAGCTAATAGTCGTATCCCAGAACTCTATCTGGATGTATTGGATGCCAATATTTCCATTGTTACACCGAATAAGGTAGCGACATCATCAAAATACAAAAACTACCAAAAGCTCAAAGCAATAGCAAAGAAGCGTAAGGTATCATTCCTTTATGAAACGAATGTAGGAGCAGGTTTACCAGTCATTACAACGATAGAGAACCTAGTGTCAAGTGGTGATACTATTCAGTCATTGGAAGCTGTACTTTCAGGGTCAATCTCTTATATATTCAATTCTTTCGAACCAGGTAAACAGTTCAGTGAAGTAGTCAAGGAAGCTAAGACTCTCGGGCTTACAGAACCAGATCCGAGGGATGACTTAAGTGGGTCTGATGTCAAGCGTAAGATTACCATCCTGGCTAGGGAGGCTGGTTACAAAGTCAATATGTCAGATGTTAAACTCAAAGGCATTTTGAATAAGGCATGCTTGTCAGCAAATACAGTAGAAGAGTTTTTTACTGAATTGAAAGGCATGGACGATCATTTTGACAAGCTAGCAGCAAAGGCTGAAGCTCAAGGTGGTAAACTCAGATTCATAGCAAGCTTGGAGAAAGGCAAGTGTAGTATTGGCATGAAAACAGTAGGGGCAGATAGTCCATTCTACAACTTAGCGGGCAGCGACAATATGTTAGTAATCAAAACGGATAGGTACAATACTAGACCACTTGTGATCAAAGGTCCAGGAGCAGGTGCAGATGTGACTGCTGCAGGAGTGTTCGCAGAGATAGTATCCATTGCAAACAAAGCAGTCTAAGAAGATGAAAGAAGTCAAAGTATTTGCTCCAGCATCAGTGGCTAATCTCGCAGTGGGTTATGATATTCTGGGTCTTGCATTGGACAGTCCAGGTGATGAGGTCGTTGTCAGAGAGGGTAGTGTTCCTGGTATTACGATAAGCAAGATTACTGGCGACAAGGGTCTCTTACCGACAGATCCAATAAAAAACACTGCAAGTTTCGCTGCCTTGCAACTCCTCAAACACCTAGGCAAAGAAGATCTACCAATAGAAATGGAGATCCACAAAAAGATGGCAATGGGTACGGGGCTTGGATCAAGCGCAGCGAGTTCTGTTGCGGGGGTGTATGCAGTCAATGCCTATCTAGGTCACCCGCTAACCAAGGCTCAAATTCTAAAATTCTCAGTAGAGGGAGAGCAAAAAGCTGATGGAGCTTACCATGCTGACAATGTAGCACCGAGTTTGCTTGGTGGAATCATTTTAATTAGGTCTAACACTGATTTAGATATTATCCAGTTGCCGATACCGAAAGGGTTATATATTGCTATGATCTATCCACATATTGAGATCTTAACTAGTGAGTCTCGAAGTATCTTAAGTGATAAGGTTGGCCTTGACGACTTCATCGGTCAGACAGGCAATATCGCAGCATTTGTAGCTAGCTTATACAACGCTGATCTTGATCTCATGAGTCGTAGTCTTAATGATCTAGTGATTGAACCTCAGCGAGCTAAGCTTATTCCAGAATTCTATGCGTTGAAAGAGATTGCCCTATTCAACCAAGCTATTGGGTTCAGTATAAGTGGAGCTGGCCCATCTATGTTTGCTCTTTGCAAGGATGAAGCTATTGCTAATACAATTGTCGCAAAGAGTAAGCAACATTTAAATAATACAGGTATTGATGCAGACTGCTTTGTTTCAAAAATCAATACTGAAGGGGCTGTACAGCTATATTAGTGGATTAAATTGAAGGAGTAAATAGATTACAGGCTTTTATAATTAAATGAATAACAAACCACAGGTAGTTAGTAAAACTGCATCGATGTTAACCCAACCTTCTATTAAAATGGAAGGAATTTATAAGATTACGATTGAATAGCAACATATGAAACTCTACTCTACAAATAACAAGTCTAACATTGTTGAACTGAAACAAGCAGTGTTGAAGTCATTGGCTGATGACAAAGGCCTATATATGCCAATTGAGATTGCCAAAGCGCCTCAAGCCTTCCTTGATAACTTGGAGCATTTTACCTTTCCGGAGATTGCATTTCAAGTGTCTAAGGCATTGTTTGGGGACTATATTTCTAACTTCGATTTATGGAAGATTTGCGAACGAGCAATCAATTTTCCAGCTCCTGTTGTTCCAGTTTATGATCAAATATCAACACTTGAGCTGTTTCATGGTCCGTCCTTGGCATTCAAAGATTTTGGTGCAAGATATATGGCCCAGCTGATGTCTCACTTCAGTAAAGGCGATGATAGTAAGTTGACAATACTAGTTGCGACAAGTGGAGATACTGGTGGTGCTGTAGCTGCAGGCTTTTATAATACACCAGGGATAGAAGTGGTAATCCTCTATCCAAGTGGTAGGGTCAGTGACCTCCAAGAGAAGCAATTGACTACGCTAGGAGGCAATATCACAGCTTGTGAAATTCAAGGTAGTTTTGATGATTGTCAAGCGCTTGTCAAGACTGCCTTCCTTGACTCAGAGCTCAAGACCAAGTACAACCTTAGTTCAGCTAATTCTATTAATATTGCTAGACTTATACCTCAGTCTTTTTACTACTTCGAAGCCTTCAAGCAACTCAATAGGGATCAAACAAATGTCTTCTGTATACCTAGTGGCAATTTTGGAAACCTTACTGCAGGACTCCTTGCTCAACGCATGGGATTGCCGATAGACCATTTCATCGCGGCTACTAACTTGAACAAAGTGGTCCCTGACTACCTACAATCTGGAGACTATCAGCCTAAGCCATCGGTCGCTACCATATCCAATGCTATGGATGTAGGAGCTCCATCCAACTTTACTAGGATGCAGCACCTCTTTGACCTCAGTCACCAAGATATGGCAAAGCATATCTCTGGCTATGCTTATGATGATGCCTCAACAATGGTGGAAATGAAAACCATTCACTCCGACAAGGGCTATGTCGCTGACCCACATGGCGCAGTAGGCTTTCTGGCTGCTAAGCAATACATTGCAGAAGTTAATAAAAATGCCCATGTCACAGTCTTAGAAACAGCTCACCCAAGTAAGTTCTTAGGTACAGTTGAAGAGGCTATTTCAACTAAAGTAGATATTCCTAAACGACTTGCAGACTTGCAGGATAAGACAAAAGAGGCTCATCAGCTAGGAAATGATTTTGATGGGTTTAAAGCTTGGTTGATGGAAAGAAGCTAAAGTATTAGTTGAATGAATCAATGATAATCTTGGTAGGTAATGACCAAAGCAATAAGCAACCTGTATCGTCTTACTTACAATCATTGGATCAATCATGAAAAACAACTTTTTTATTTTTGTATGTGTACTGCTAATCACTAGCTGTACAGAATGTGAAGAACGGTTTGAGTTTGACGGGTCTGAAAAATACTTCATCAGCGGAGTAATATCGGATGAGAATGGCAACCCTTTGGCAAATGTCCCACTATCAGTTAATAGTACTTGGATTGACTCTTACGCAGAAACTTCAGAAGGATTAACAAATAGTACGGTAACTGATCAAAATGGCTACTACTCATGCATCTTTACCGGAGCCAATACGGACTTAAGAATTATAGCTGTTAATTCGGTTGCATTAAGAGATTTATATCAGTTAGAGACTGATAGTATATTGCAAATGAAAGAAGTCTTGATTTCCACTGATGATTCGCAAGATTATGAATTAGTACTCAATGCAACTTTGTCACCAGCGGTGAACCTTAACTTAATTAACAATACAGAGTTCAACTATTCATGCGATATATCACATGATGGTAGAATTGATCAAGAGGGAAATCCATATCCATTGCTAGGATTAAGGGTGTTCAATAACATAGAGTATGTTACTAGCCTTAGAGTCCCATTGAATAGTCAGGTAACCCTTTCTTATTCAGACCAAGCCGAATGGATAGATACTACACTTGTTATTGGCTTAGAATCTTACGATTATGAGTTCTAAATTAATACAAGTAATTACCCTTGTACTTATGGTGCTATGCTGTTGTTACAAACCTGTGCAAGGTCAGTCGGATGAATTGAAAGCAAATAAACATGGCTTTGTTTTGAGTTATAATGCCTGCAAACCTCTGTTTTTTGGAGAACACATCAATAACATAGCTCATGGTAGCTGGGATGCTTATGAATTCAATATTGGAATTTCTTCGTTCAAAAGACTGGACATCCTGTATTATTACTATTTTTCAAAAGCACCGGTTACTGATAGATATTATGTCAATGCATCACGCAGTAAAGCCACCTCAGGTGGAATACTAGTAAGATATGGACTGCCTATTAATAGAAAATTTACAGCGATACCTAAACTGAAAGTGGGATTGACAAACCTCAAGAATCAAGGAAGTACAAGTGGATCAGTATTTGGCTTGGGTTGCGATCTATTGTATGCTATTACTAAAAAATTGCATGTTAGGGTAGGGCTGAGTGTTGATGAGTATTTTTATGAAGTGAGAACTTCTCCTTCGATCAAAAAGCACTACGGAAAAGCAACCGCTTTTATGCCTATAATTGGATTAGAGCTAAATACGAATAGGTAATTGAATAACCAATAGTAAATGAAAACTAAGTGGTTTTTTCAGAAAAATATTGGCTCCCCAACTGCATTACCAAAATACCGCCAACAATCACTAGTCCACTAATCCAATGATAGGGTTCGAGTTGAGAGCCTTTAATTACATAGAAGATAGCAGCAGATAGGGGGACGATGTTAACAAACACGGCTGCCTTGGCTGCGCCGGCGATATCGATACCTTGATACCAAAACCAATATGCTAGCCCTGTGCCCAAGGCTCCAATCCCAACCGCAGAACTCCAAAAAGTACCAGAGTAAGTACCCAAACTTATGAACATACCATGATCGGGCATGAATATCAACTGTGTAAGTATGATTAGGCAAAAGATAATGAAGCATGCCAATGCTGCTAAGAGACTGAGCTGTGGATTTGTTATCGAAGGATTAGTATATTTCTTAACCCAGACATGATGAAGTGCAAAGAAGATACAAGCCAGGAGGATAAGACCATCACCGCTATTGAGTTCTAGATTGAGCAAGGCTGAGAGTTGACCTTGGAAGAGGAGGTAAAGGACGCCTAATAATGCTATGCACATACCAATTACCTGCCTAAGCTGAATCTTTGTAGATAGGATGAGAGAGGAAAGTAGTAAGGTAATCGCAGGGTTGAGTCCAACTATTAGAGATGCATTTATTGCTGTAGTAGCCTCCATGCCTTTAAAGAAAAAGAAATTGAATCCCACAAGGCCAAATCCACCAATCTTCAGTATTCCCACCCAGTTGTCTTTGATGGTTTGTAGAGAAGGCAGATTCCTGATAGCTAAGAGAGTGAGTACAGTGACTGCTATACTGTACCTCCAAAAAGCACCTTCGTAAGCAGATACTTCTTGCATCAGGTCCTTGCCCCAGTGGTAGTTGAGTCCCCAAAATATAGTCGTAATAACAAAGAAGATGCTAGCTTTCAAGTCTAAATCGATTTTTTGCAAATGTAGGTAAATCCACCTTTGCTTTTGAGTATTGTTGTCATGCCATGGTAGAATAGACTGAACAGTAATTGAATTTCTTATAGTAATCAGCAGTCTAGAATTATATTATGAATGTTGACAATACCATACTCATACAAGCGTTTTTGAAGGTATGCGATTAGTAATACTTATAGGGATTTTGCTTGGAGTTGGTTGTAGCCAGACTATCACAGCCCAAGATCAATCAATAGACATACCCATGTACACTTCTTTTGATTCTATAGCTCCACTTTTTACAACAGAGGACAAGATCAGAGTGATCAATTTCTGGGCGACGTGGTGTGGTCCCTGTGTGGCTGAGATGCCTTACGTCGATGGTTTGAATGCTTTATACTCAAAGGATGAGGTGGAAGTAATCTTAGTAAGTTTAGACTTTGCTCGAGATAAGGACAAGAGGGTGATTCCCTACATTGAGAAGAATAAGATTCAATCAGACGTTGTTATGTTACTGGATGACAAGATGCATATTTGGGTTGATAAGGTAGATCCAAATTGGTCAGGTTCTATACCTTTGACCTGTATAGTGGATAAGGACGGGTATACGTGTTATGAACAAGAATTCCACTCGATAGAAGAACTCACACAATTAATCAATACTAAATAATCACAGATGAATATTAAACATTTATTACTAGGTATACTGCTAGCTTGTTCTACATTACTCGGAGCACAAGGGCTTAGCGTAGGTGATGTAGCACCTGATTTCGAATTAAAGAATATTGATGACTCAATGGTATCATTGGCTGATTACGATTCCGTCAATGGTTACATCGTGGTGTTTACCTGCAATCACTGTCCATTTGCCATCATGTATGAGGATAGACTCAATGCTATACAAGCGAAGTATGCTCCTATGGGGTATCCTATTGTAGCGATCAACCCTAATGACCCAGAAGTAAAGCCGGATGACAGTTTTGAGAATATGAAGGTCAGAGCTAAAGAAAAGGGATTTGAATTTGCCTACTTAGCAGATGATAAGCAGGAAGTATTTCCAGTATATGGTGCAACTAAGACTCCTCACGTTTACTTGCTTGACGCAAATAGAGTAGTACAATATATTGGTGCTATCGATGATAGTGCAAGAGATGAGAGTGCTGTTACTGAGAAGTTTTTAGAAAATGCAATCAACTCAATACACTATGGGATCAAGCCTAACCCATCAGAAACTAAGGCAATAGGATGTAGCATCAAAGTCAAGAGCTAGTCCAACACCACCAATCAAAACAATCAAATGAAATTACTAAACACATTGTTTATCCTAATCCTTTCTATGGTCATCCTGAGTAGTTGTGGAGGCGAGCAAGCCTCATCTACTATTGATCTGATGAAGTATGGGATGCCTATTAAGATACATGCTCCACAAGATGCAGAGATCACCAGTGATGACCTAGGAATCATGCAAGATGTTACAGTCAAGTATGGTGACGACTTCAATATTCAGATTTTCAGTGGTTCTACTATTGAGAATAGTGCTGCGGATGTTGCAGCCAAACTTAAGAATGAAGTCATCAATGGCACTTACTTTTCTGAAATTGTCAGAGAAGAAGCTGATGGCTTTGTATTCAAGAAGGATATTGATGGTAGTATTGACTATGACTTTCGATACGTCAAGCTGTCTGGAGGAAGCGACTTCGTATTTCAGACTGGACTTTATGGTAAATATACCTTGGAACAGGTGGAGACAATGTTTGCTAGTGTCAAAAAATAAAAAAGGTGCCGGTAGTTGAAGCCGGCACCATTTAAGCTTTTTAAGCTTTTCTAAGTATTCTATCTCCAAATGTTAGGATAAAGAATAGGGCAAAACAGAAAATAATCATGGGATTAAAATTTTCGTGTTTAAAACTTGGCCGCCATAATACTAATAAGAGCCAAGGCGATGAAATCATCATTATGTAAACGTAACTTTTTACAGTTTCGCTACATCTCAACCACAAAATTAATCTAATTAAATGCCCATTGCAATCATATCTGCTAATATCCTTATATATTATTTTTTGATATCCGTAAGATTGTAATATGTACTTCCTTCGCTTTTGCTTCAATCGAAGGTCTTGAAAGTAATTCCCTTGTATTTAGAACCTACTGCATAAGTAAATCTGTTTTCTAACTCAGAGAAAGTGTACTTTTGTGCTGCATTTTTAAATACAAATATGTCAAAACCAGTACTAATAGTCAATAAGAAAGCAAAATTTGAATACGAGTTCCTTGCAGAATTTGAAGCAGGGGTCATGCTTGTGGGTACTGAGGTCAAGAGTATAAGAGGTGGATATGCTAACCTCACTGACGCATTCTGTTTTTTTGTGGGAAATGAGCTTTTTATCAAGAGTCTCTATATTGCTGAATACAAGTACGGTAACCAAAACAATCATGAAGAAAGAAGAGATCGAAAGCTCCTACTTCGTCGTACTGAACTCAATAAGATCCTTAAGAAGGTAGAGCAGAAAGGTGTCACTGTGGTACCCTATAAAATTTTCGAATCTGAAAGGGGACACATCAAAATAGGGATAGCACTAGCTCGGGGTAAGAAGAGCTTTGACAAGCGTAATTCTATAAAAGAGAGAGAGAACAAGAGAGAACTAGATAGACTGAACAAGATTCAGATCTAATTGCCTCTTCTATGTTTGAAAGTGAATGGATTAATCTTCATTCCAATAGTCAATCCTAAGGCATCATATTGGTACTTGCTAGCTCCTAGTCCATCTTGGTTAAGATCTACGGTATACTGTGTCTGAGCATAGAAAGAGGTAAGGCTCGATGGTCTATATTGCACTCCAAGCCCTCCACTAATACTGATGTAAGTATAATTGACAAGGGTATTCGCCTTTTCGTTTAGCGGATTCTCTATGGTTTTGCCCATATAAGTTCCAGAGATACCTCCTAGGCCAAAGACTGACCAGCGATTATATTGGTTCGTGTAGAACTTGAGATTCACTGGTACGGTAATCAAGTTGTCATTGACAGCAAGATCTCCAAGGCCGTCGTATTGTCTTTTAGCTATGATGATCCCAGACTCAACACTAAAGTTGCTATGTTCTTTTGACACGAGTAGCCCAATCTGCGAGCTGACTGTTTGAGTAAAGAAGGCGTGCTTGTTATCTTGACTAGGGTCCGGATTATCTATGTGTACAAAGTGACTCGAAATGCCTCCAATTGCATGGATGTTAAGTTGTCTATCTACACTTACCTTCTCATCAGCTGTGGCAATGAGTGTGGCTTTGTGTTTTGTTGGATATAATCCATGCAACGCTAGTTTTTCCAATGTAGGTGTATTCGGTATACTAGGTTTCTTCTTTTGACTACTTGCCGTATTAGCTGCCTGTCTAGGGCTATGGTAGTCCACTGAATCGACAGTCGGTGGTGTATTATGTTTAGCTTTTTGGCTACTTGCATTCTTAGATGCAGATGCAGAGCTTTGTATTGGTTGCTTATTTGCAGATTGAACAAGATTCGTTGTTGTATGAACGGCAACAGGCGATAGCGTTTGACTGCTTGTAGCTGTCGATAGTGTTTGTCCTTTCTGATCCTCACTGTTTGAAACAACAGAAGTTAGAGGTGTGGCAGCAATTTGCTTGGCATTGCTATGGTGTTCGACGATATCGCTTTCTTGAGTAGCAATTGGCTTTCCTGGAAATAAGACAGGTGATATATTGACAAATGTTACAAGCAGCGCTACGATAAGGAATGACTCAAATAATTTAATAGAGAAGAGTTTTTCTTTGAGGTAGAGGATGTGTTCTAGTCTTTCTTTTAACAATAGCCAGTGTTCTGAAACCTTGGATGTATCGATTTCGGTAAGTTTATCACTAATCGACTGGTCAAAGATATCTGAAGAGTGCAGTTTTTCAGAGAATGCATCCCAATCTGGTAATTTTGGAGATTGTACACTACTAAGCTTTTGCCCTACTAATTGATCAAAAGTATTCTCATCAGACTGTATTGACTCTTCTAACTTCTGAGCAAACACATTCCAATCTGCAGCAGAGTCAGTCCGCATAGCATCTAGTTTGTGTTTTAATATGTCATCGAAGTGATTATCCTTCATGTCTGTCGATGTTCGCTTTTTTAATGATTTCCTTAAGTTTGGTTCTGGCTTTAACTAGGTTAGATCTAGAGGTACTTTCAGTGATATTGAGTTTCTGGCCTATCTCCTTATGATTGAACCCTTCAATCACATAAAGATTGAATACTGCCCTGTATGCCGGCGTCAATTTTTGTAGACACTTGAGTACATCTTGAGCAGACATTTGACTTATGACATCTGGTTCTAAGTCGCATATACCTCTTGCCTCATCTATATCATCCACCCGTCGTTTGGTGTTCTTTCTGTATTGGTCGATTGCTGTATTGACCATGATCGTTCTTATCCATGCGACAAGTGATGTACCTATCTTATACTTATGAATATTCTTAAATACCTTAATAAACCCATCATGCAGAATGTCTAACCCTTGCTCTTCGTCAATCGCATATCTGCAACAAATTGGGTACATAATCGAATAGTGTTCTTCGTAGAGGATTTTCTGTGCCCAAGACTCATAGCTAGCGCAAGCTGCTATGAACTGTTCTTCTGAGACATTATATCTTAACGTAAATTCCATATTTCGAATGTACTCTCACTTGGTTGGTTGTACCAATTAAATACAACTTCCTAACGTGACATTAACTAATTTGCTGCCTATGTTTTAAAAAATTAACAGAATTACTTATTGACGAGCCATACAGAAGGGTCCTCTTTGGATTTGCCATCCCAAATTTCGAAATGCAATTCATCTTCTATCTCACCCAAGATACTGCCTACTATCACTTGAGAGCCTATAGACACAGTAGTGCTACTTAGCTGACTATAGAGTAAGTAATAGTTGTCATGTTTAACAAGGATAAGGTAGCCAGAGTGATGATTTTCTATTTTGATAACCTCTCCATGAGAGCTGCTCCTTACAGTTCTATCGGTATAAGGGGCAATATCTATACCATTATTAATAACATAAATGTCTGGTAGTGTAGGGTGTCTATGTCTACCAAACTTAGAAACTACAGTCCCGTCTATTGGCCAAGGTAGACTATAGTTAGAAAAACTATGACTAGGTGTGACTTCCTGCTTGTCTATAGTAGTTTGGATGTAGGATTCAATAGTATTATTGACTTGGAGTCTTTCTTGCTTAGTAGATGCGATAGCTGACTTGATGTTAGCGGCTTGACTTTTGAGGTTGTCTTTTAGTGATCTCAGGTTTTCGTAACGGACTTTAAGGACAGCTTGCTCCTGTAGACTAGCATCTCTCAATTCAAGATTCTCTTGGATGGTTTGGTTTGAGATGATTAGGAGAGAGTCATAGCTCGCTTGATGGTTCTGGTATTCTTTTTCCTTGCTTTTGATAAAAGAGTGGTACTGCCCAGCAAGTACATTTCTTCTGATTAGGCTCGAGAAGGCATGTTGAGAAAAGAGCAATTGTGCTGGGTTGATGAGTTTGTTTTTCTTGTGTACCTCTGCCATCAATGTATAGTACTCTTGTTTACTCGCTTCTGATAGTGCTGCTAAGGAATCTATCGCTTGGACAAGTTTAATCGATTCTTGTTCCGCAAGTAAGGCTGATTGACCATAAGAAGCAATTAGAGCTTCTCTATCAGTGATGTTTTCTTCTAGAATGACTAGCTGTTGAACAGTATTTAGCTGGTCTGTGTTGAGGCTAGTGAGGTAGGCATTGCTTTTGTCTATCTTGCTATTCAGCGCCTGTTGCTGAGTCTGTAAGTCAACTTCTTGCGCTAGACATATCAGGCAAGATGAAACTATTACAATGAAGATTAGGCAAGTCCTTAGTCGCACTATTGTTGGTTTATATCTATTGATACATGACCATTAGCTTCAGCGAGACTTAAGAATTTTTGATAGTTGTCTTCATCACCTATGGATTGAAAGCCTACCGCCACTAAATGTAATTCTATGGGATTGTTGCTTTTAGCCAAGTTATTAGCTTTTACAAAGTCAGAAATAGTATCAATCTGATCCTCTTTGGCTTCGATCAATACCTTGATCAGCTTGGCATATTGTTGGGCTTCTGTGTTGCTTCCACCTACAAGGGCAATATCTTGGGTGTACGCCTTTGCCTCAGCGATTTCTCCACTTGCTAGCTGAGCTAGTGATTGCCACATGTAACCTTCGTAGTTGTTGGGGTAGTAGTCTATCGCTTTTTCAGAGAAGTCTAACAGGGCATCATAGTCTTGCATGTCATATAAGAGGTTCATTTTTTGTATCCAAACCATGTAGACCTTGTCATTGAGTTGGAGAGTCTTGTCATAGCTTTTGAGGCTTGTCTCTAATTCACCACTCAAGTACATCACATCGCCTCTTAGAGCATGTGCCTTTGCCTCGTTAGGATAGAGGGCTACAAGCTTATTTGATATTGTATGCAGGGCATTCACAAGGTTTGGATCTTTGTCCACTTGGAGTTGCTCGACATATGGGATTAGCTCTAGCACTTTATTGTCAAACGGGATATTGCTGTTTTCTATCAAAGGACTGATTGCATAGAGGTACTCACTATCCTTAGCTCCTTTGACATCAGCATGGACTATATGGGCATTGGCTTGTGGATTTGCAGGGTCTATTGTCAATACCTTCCTATAGACTTCTTCAGCCTTTTCTGGATTCTCTTTGAGTAGATACTGGTTCGCTAGGTTATTGAGGTGGCTAGTATTGTTAGGGTAAAGCCTTGTAAGGTTATTGAGTAATTCAAGACCCTCATCATATTGCTCCTTACTATTGAGAATATCTAGCATTTGATAACTCGCCTTATCTGACTGACCAAATTTCTGCTCTATCGCTCTTAGTGTGGTCAGGCACTTCTCAGCATTGCCATTTTTCATAAAATTTTGAGCTATCCTGAACTGGAGCATTTCATCATTAGGGGTTACTGAAGCGGCTTGGGATAAGTATTTGTTTGCCGACAAAAAATCCAATAACTCTTCATGGATGTCTGCAGTAAGTAGGGCAAACCACTTATTGGTCTTATCCAGCTTAGCTGCTTTCTCTGCATAGGTTAGTGCTTCTCTAAGGTCATCTGCACGCTTGTGATATCTTGCTAGTTGATAATAGTAGTTAGGGTTAGTTCTATCATTCGCGATGCAAGTCTTAAGATACTTGATTTGTTCTTCGTCATCCCCTAGGTGCTTAGAGAGTAAGGACTCTAGTAGCAATGTCTCTGATTCTATCGAAGCGACGCTTGGCTCTTGGCCAAACAGCCCAACTGGCAATACTAATAATACTAATACTAATCTTGATAACATTCGTGTAGGAGTAGGTTAAAGTACAAATATAGCTTTGTGCTACATCCTATGCTAACAAGAAGAAACTTGATTTTATTCTACAATAGTGATTTTTAACATATTAGACCTAAACCTCTTGTACAATGGCATAGAACCTGTATTGACCATGATATCGCCTGCCTTAAGATGGTTGTGCTCTTTTAAGATGTCTTCTATGTCTTGGATTGTACCATCCGTAGATTCGAATTTGTCATAGAAAAATGACTTGACACCCCAAATCAAACTAAAGGTTGGTAAGATTTTCTTTACTGCAGAAAAAATAAAAATCCTGCTCTTAGGTCTATAGCTTGATAGCTTGAATGCTGTATATCCTGAGACTGTAACTCCACATAGTGCATTAGCCTTTATATCCTCAGCTATCTTTGATGCATTGATACAAATGGTATCACTGTAAAATGTATCAGAGTCTCTATTTGGCTTTGGTCTTTTATCTTGAAGTTGGTAGTGTTTTTCTGCATCAGCTATTATCCTACTCATTGTAGAAACAACTAGCGCTGGGTGGTCCCCTACAGATGTCTCACCACTAAGCATTACTGCATCTGTACCATCTAATACTGCATTGGCTACATCTGCTACCTCTGCTCGCGATGGCGAAGGATTGTAAGTCATGCTATCCATCATTTGTGTAGCTACGATTACAGGTACTGCCTTTTGGATACACCTCGATATGATTCGCTTCTGAATCGATGGCAGTTTTTCTAAAGGTATTTCTACTCCTAAGTCACCTCTGGCAACCATAATAGCATCTGTGACCTTGATGATCTCCTTGATGTTAGCTATAGCCTCTGGCTTCTCTATCTTAGCGATTACTTTAGCGTGGTGGCCTTTCTCAGCGATGAAAGACTTCAGTTCTACAATATCCTTGGCTTCTCTTACGAAAGATAGTGCAATCCAGTGGATTTCTTGGCTCAAAGCAAACTCTAGATCTACTCTATCTTTTGCCGTAAGGCTTGGAAGTGACAGTTTAGTATCTGGTAGGTTTACTCCTTTGTTAGATTTCAAAACTCCTCCAAACACTGCCTCTAACTTGACGTCTGACACACCGTCTGTCTCCAATACTTTGAATACTAAATTTCCATCATCACAAAGTACTTTTTCTCCGACAGAGACATCTCTAGCAAAGTTTTCATAACTCATGTATGCCTTCTCAGAAGTCCCTACACACTTTTGGTTGGAAAATGTAATGACACTGCCAGTTGGTACTGGTTGGCCGCCATCTTTCATTTCGCCTACTCTAAGTTTTGGACCTTGGAGGTCTATCAGTATTCCGATGTTAGTTCCATACTCTTCATTGATATCAAGAATATCTTGGATGATCACCTTCTTAGATTCATGATCCCCATGCGAACAGTTCAGTCTAACTATGTCAGTGCCGGCCTTGATCAGCTCGATAAGCTGCTCTTTCTTGGAGCAAGCTGGTCCTATGGTGGCTACTATTTTAGTATTTTGATGTTTGATATTCATAAGTAGGAATTGTTAATTGCAATATTACTAAATCGGCTTGGAATAGAGTATATCTTTTAACAATAGTGGGAATAAAATATTATTTCGAAGACTACTTCAATTGTGTCGAATACAAAATTATAGTTGGCACATCTTAAGCATTGGTCTCAAATATTAGGCTAGATGCAGATTTGTGTTGTTGTTTTCATCGCAATCCCAGTGTTTGACACTATTGAATAAACAAGTTAAATGATAAAAAAGATTATTTTTCACGGAACTATTTGGCTAAACAATTAGATATGTATTTATTTGCAGTCCAAAAGTTAAATAACAATTATGTCTGAAATAGCTGAAAAAGTTAAAAAAATCATCGTTGACAAATTAGGAGTTGACGAATCTGAAGTTACTAATGAAGCAAGCTTTACTAATGATCTAGGGGCAGATTCTCTAGATACAGTTGAGCTTATCATGGAATTTGAAAAAGAATTCGATGTTTCTATTCCTGATGATCAAGCTGAAAATATAGCTACTGTAGGTCAAGCAATTACCTACTTAACTGAACAAGCTTAGTCTCAGAAAGTAACCAATTAAAATATAAAAAGGGCTGTATCTCAGGTAGATACAGCCCTTTTTGTGTTTCTTGTCAATCAGCAGTAGAAATCAATTCAACACCTTGATTTCAATTATTTTTTTACCTTTACACTGCCAAAATCGATGATAATCACTAGATCAAATATATCATATGCGTAGAGTTGTAGTGACAGGGCTTGGTGCTCTTACACCTATAGGAAATACCTTGGTTGATTACGAACAAGGTCTGTTAAATGGAGTCAGCGGAGCTGGCACAATTACTAGATTTGCTCCGGAGCTATTTAAGACAAGATTTGCATGTGAGTTGAAAAACTTCAATGTAGAAGACCACATGCATCGCAAGGAGGCAAGGAGGATTGACCCATTCTCTCAGTATGCCCTAGTCGTAGCCGAAGAAGCTATGAAGGATAGTGGAATAGACTTAGACCAAGTTGACTTGGATAGATTTGGAGTCATTTGGGGTAGTGGGATAGGTGGTTTCGAAACGATAGAAAAAGACATCGAAGACTCAACGACCTATGACGTACCTAGGTATAGTCCTTTTTTGATTCCGAAGCTTATTTCTGATATTGCTCCCGGGCATATTTCAATTAAGTATGGTCTCAGAGGTATCAATTATGCCACTGTTTCGGCATGTGCATCATCGTCACACTCCATCATCAATGCCTTCGACTACATCAGGTGGGGAAGGGCAGAGATTATCATGAGTGGAGGGAGTGAAGCAGCAATTACTAAGGCTGGAGTAGGAGGATTCTCTTCAATGAAGGCCCTAAGTTCGAGAAATGATGATCCAGCAGTGGCGTCAAGACCATTCGATAAGGATAGAGATGGATTTGTACTAGGAGAAGGAGCTGGTGCTGTAATATTAGAAGAGTACGAACATGCAAAGGCTCGTGGAGCTAAGATTTATGCTGAGATTATTGGAGTAGGGATGACTGCTGATGCTTACCACATCACTGCGCCACATCCTGATGGATTAGGTGCTGGGAATGTCATGAAGCAAGCCCTCAAGGATGCTGGAATAAGCCATGGAGATGTTGATTATATCAATGTACATGGTACCTCAACACCACTTGGCGATATTGCAGAGACTAAGGCAATCAAGTCAGTATTTGGAGAGGCAGCTTATAATCTCAATATCAGTAGTACGAAGTCTATGACTGGACACTTGCTGGGAGCAGCTGGTGCTATAGAAGCGATTGCAGGAATCATGGCAATCAAGAATCAAGCGGTACCTCCAACTATTAACCACTTTACAGATGATCCTGATATTGACAATAAGCTCAATTTGACATTCAATGAAACCCAAGAGAGAAAGGTGGATATCGTCTTGTCCAATACTTTTGGTTTCGGAGGCCACAATACCTCAGTCATTTTAAAGAAATTTAGCTAATAGTGATTAAGAGGTTTTATAACTACTATGTTTCTAACGATAAAGAACTCGTAAAAAAGTTTAGAAATGTGTTGGGGTTTACCCCAGCTAACCTCAACCTTTATAAGATTGCCTTTTCTCATAAATCTATGAATAATAGAGCAGTAGTAAAAGGTATAAATAACGAAAGACTAGAATACCTAGGTGACTCTGTCCTTTCTACTGTCGTGGCAGAATATCTTTTCAGAAAGTATCCCATCGAGAACGAAGGATTTTTGACCAAGATGAGGTCTAAGATAGTCAAGAGAAATACCTTGAATAGGGTGGCTGACCAGATGGGCTTGGATATCTTGCTCTCACATTTTATAGATGCTAGAGTGAGTAGTTCTATGAAGGGCAATGCCTTAGAAGCATTGATCGGAGCCATTTATGTAGAGAGAGGATATGTAGCCACAAAGAATTATATCATTAAGCACATTTTGATTAAGTACTTGGACATGGACTCACTAGAGTCCACTGAGGACAACCATAAGAGTAAGCTGCTTGAGCATTGTCAGAAGAATGGTTCGGATGTAGAGTTCAAGTTAGTATCTCGATACAAGGTCGACAAAAGAGATAGATTCAAAGTAGCCGTCCATATCAATGGTCGTGAATTGGGAGTGGCCGAAGACTTTAATAAGAAAGCCGCTGAACAAAAAGCCTCTTCGATTGCTATAAAGAGTATAGTCAAGTAGTAATCATACTTACCAAACAACAAGAATGGATTCATTATCACAGATAGTTTTAGGAGCAGCTGTTGGAGAAGCAGTGCTAGGGAGGAAGATAGGTAATAGGGCGATGATGTGGGGAGCCATAGCAGGTACCATCCCAGACCTTGATGTAGTGTCAAATCTGTGGTTGTCAGAGATCGAGGGTTTAGCTGCCCATAGAGGGATTAGTCACTCGATTCTCTTCTCTGTGATTGGAGCTGTAGTCCTAGGTTACGCAGTCCATGCATTGTATGGGTCTAAATACCATAGGCAGATTGCGATAGTCACACAATCTATCTTATTTCTCTTAATTAGTGGTGGCTTGATTTACCTTGGAGCGGTGTCTAGTCCTCTCGTGCCATCCATACTTGCAGTAGCAGTATTGGCATTGGGTTACAGGTTTATCAAACGCCGGTATGTTACTCGACCTATTGACCTGCCTGATGCAAGTGTCAAAGACTGGATAGTGTTGTTCCTGCTAGGGTTGATTACGCATCCTATTTTGGATTGCTTTACCGTCTATGGGACGCAGTTGTTTGCCCCGTTTTCTAATGTTAGAGTAGCATGGAGTACTATATCTGTTGCTGACCCACTTTATACTACACCCTTTTTAGGATGTCTTATAACTGCATCATTCATCAGTAGAGAACGTAAGCTCCGAAGTATCGTCAATTGGGCTGGTATCATTTGGAGTTGCAGTTACCTCTTGTTTACAGCAGTGAATAAGCAGTATATCACAGATATATTTGCTACAAGTTTTGCAGAGCAAGGTATAGAGTATGATAAGATGCTAGCGGCGCCAACTATATTCAATAATATCCTGTGGCATGGAGTCGCCAAGACAGATTCTACTATAGTATTTGGCAAGTATTCTTGGTTTGATTCTGACAAGAAAGTGCATCTCTACAAGTTGCCAATAGGAGAGGACATCATTGCTGACTATGCTGAGGACAATGTCATTGAGACCTTAAAATGGTTTAGCGATGGCTACTACCATGTCCTAGAAAGAGGAGATACCATACAATTCAATGATATGAGGTATGGAAGATTTATAGATGGGGTGGAGAGTCCTCGAAATTTCATCTTCAACTTTCCAATCCAGAGGACACCAAGTGGTCTTGAACTCTTGAAGGCACAAGGAGGTCCACCTGAAGGCGAAGAGTCTAAAATGTTCAAACCACTATGGGATAGAATAAGGGGAATAGAGAGTGATGTCCTCCTGTATTAAGTCACTGACTGACGGTTTCTGTTAGGGTACTTGGGTCATGTAGCCAAATGGCAATAGCGATTAGTAATAGGATAAGACCAAGTAAGCCTCCTAGGTATCGAAGGGCAAGGAAAAACATCCTCGAGTCTATTGACTTGATAGAATACAACTGTTTGAAGAGGTGACTTAGGGCTAAGGCTCCAAACAAAGGGATTGCAATAGCATGTACCTTGAGCATCAAGTAAGTGTGACCTTCGGAGTAGGCATCTAGGCTTTGTTGGATGGATTGAACACTCAGAAACCCAAAGGAAGCTACAACCACGATTAGTCCAAGTGTCCAGAATGCTTTTGCCATGGTATTGATAGTTAATATACTATGAGTTTGCCTGAATGAACCTTGTTCCCATTAGTCAGAGTGTAGAGATAAAAGCCAGAGGTCATCTCCTCTCTTTCAATGACTATTTGATTAGATACGATACTATTGACTTGCTTAACTAACCCTCCATAGCGATTGTAGATGGTAAGGGTGGCGTCCTTGTGTAGACTCTCCTCAATTGTCAATACGGTAGATACATGAAATGGATTTGGAGCCAATGTCACTGCTAGGGCTGTGTCAAGGTCTTCTGCGCTAGATACTACTATACATGGACCAATCTCAGTTAATGTTCTCTCATATTCGCTATTGACAATGTCGGTGATAGAGCTAATGCAAATTTCATCCGAAGTTAGCTGGGCAAAGTGAACTCTCATTATAGCTTTGCTCTCAGCACTTCTGACAATATGCGTATCGTCATAAGACAAGGTTAGGATTCTTCCTAGCGAAGCTGAGGCGTATGTCTCGTCATTGAAGCCAGAGACTAGATTCTCGATAGTATAGGGGCTACCCATGTCTATTCCTTCCAAGGTAAACTGCAGACCTACCACATCGCTACTTGGATTGTCAATGACGATGTCAATAGTGTTGTCTGTCAAATTTAAATTGCTCAGGCTTAAGGTATTGGTTTGATTGAAGTTATAAATGTCATCAGGGAAGTTGCAGTGGTCATGTGGGACATTGCCTTCATGTAAGTGTTCTGCTCCGAGGTTGAGACAACCAGCTAAGAGTGCAGCATCATAGACAGTCAGATTTCCGTCTCCACTTAAGTCGTTGCAATCAGTGGGGTCGAGGAGGTCGTGGGTAGCAGCTTGCAGGTATTCGAAGACATCATCCTCACTTTGAGTTTCGTCTACGTCGAGGTCACCCATTACAGCAGTGCCATTGCAGACTCCATTGCAATCGATCTCAGCAGGTCCAAGAGCTATACCAGCACAATCTACGTACAGTGGGCAGTCATCTTCGATGGTGATCACTATGCTTCCACTTGTTCTATTGATATTGATGCAGGCTTGTGCCCAGTTGTTTTCCATTGTTTTTTCGAGCTTTCCTGTCAAGTCAGGATTGTTGGGCCAGTTGACCCTAGTCACTAGCACGTAACTGCCATCCTCAAGGTCGGTGATATCTATCCATTGGCAATCCAGGTAGGAATCATAGGTATCCTCACAGCCAGCTGATATCCCCATATAGCTACACCCATACTTGCCATTCCCTCCTCCATCACAGCTCAAATCCAATACACAAAATCCATTTTTGAACCCAATAGGAATAGTTTGACCAGATTCTGAGTAAAGCAGGTACTCTGCATAGCCTTCATAGTGGTAGTGACCGTGGCAGTTATCATAGCTAAACTGTGGAGAATCATCAGTGACAGCACCGATCAAGTAGTCTGACTCTCCCGAATTGATAATGTGGGTCGTAAATCTGACAATATCTCTAGTGCCATACCCTCCGATACAGCCTTCTTCGATCATGCATTGGTCACTATTGTCGTAGGTGTCATAGTATATAGAGTTGACTAGGACTCCTTGATCAATGACAAGGTCTGGTCCTTCTGGACAGTTTGGATCTCCCTGAGGGATGCAAGAGCCATCATCTTCCGTGGCTAGTGGTTCGTAGTTGCAAGAGTTGGGGTCAGTACAGCCAACAACACTTCCGGAATATGCTATCTCAAACATAATTTGGCCACCTTGGCAGTCATCGTCGCTATCTCCAATTCTAATGTAATATGTCTTCTCCTCGCTAAGTATTGCTGCCTCAATCTCAGCAAGACTCTCACAGTTCTTGCTCGTGTCGTTGTAGTAAAGTGTACCTTCATTAGTCTCTGTTACTAGTTTCCCACATGAGTTGTAGATCCAGAGTTTAGTATCACAAGAGTTTTCGCTGAAGCAAGTAGAGATCTTATAAGTGCCATTTTGCTCTGGGCTAAATTCTACCCAATAGTTAGCTTGGTCAGCGATATGGATACCTTCTTCCAAAAGTATAGCTGACTCACAGACCGAGCCAGGGAGACAATTGATATTAGTGGAAGTACTCGAACCAAAAGCTATATTATTGGTATAAGTATAGGCAATACTTGGGATAGTAATGGTAACCTGAGGACCTCCATCACCATAACTATCCATGAGGTCAAAGACCAAGCAGTCTTGTATTGGGATACACAAGGTATCTTGATAGATCTCACTACTTGCATAGGTGCCAGGAAGTACGCTAGCAATGCTATTTTCTTGAGAATCTGTAAGCATCCATGAAGTCTCATAGCCCCATGTGTCAGTCTCAACTGTGATGTAAAGCTCCGTTTCACCAGTGCTACAGTCTTGAGCAAATAGGGGTAGAGTAGTGCAACAAAGCAATAGAAAGACCATTGTAAGCTTAGACATAGGATTGGTTTAGACTGGTTATGACTATCTAAATATAGCCATCAATTCTGGCTAGAAGAAATCAATTTGGACATTTCTC
>JAHDHH010000088.1 GCA_020631405.1 Saprospiraceae bacterium | reverse complement strand
TTCGCTCTTATGCTTCATCCCATTCGCATCATAATAGTTGGTCGTACTTCCTGTCTGCGTAGTGATCTGAAGGGGTAGATTGAGATGGTTGTAATTCCCAACTGTGTTACCATTACCTGATGCAAGATTCCCTGCTTGGTAAGAGAATGCGCCACCATTATGAAGATATCCTTTGTCACCTAATCCGCCTTCAGTAATTTTTGATAACAGGTTTGTCCCAGAGTAAGCATAGGACAATTGATCTATCATATCGAAAACCGGATCCCCATTCGCATCAATTTCTTTGAGTCCTCTTCTATTTAGCCCTAATATATTACCTCTAGCATCATACGATATTCCAGATACTGTGTAAGCATCCATGATTGGATCTTCGCAAGGCAAGGGGTCATTTCCATATTTGGCTTTCTTGAGACGATTCCCTGTATCATAAGTGAAGCCATACTGGTGTGTAGGTTCTTTGACACCTTTGGCTCGCCACTTCATCCATGAGATATTGCCATTATATTGAGGTGCAGCTTCTAGCATACCATTGCCAGTATAATAGAAAATCTCCATACCAAAGAGGTCTTCTGTACTTACAGTAGTGCCTTCTGCGATAGGGCCTACATTATTATCTACTCCATTTATCACATCCGTAGTAATGTCTCCAAGTTGCAGATCGAGACAATCATCGAGATAGTCGAGAATGGCATCAATCATGGTCTGATTATCTGGTTGACTAGGCATACTATAAGCTAGTGCCTGATCAGTATTGTATTCTTTCTTTCCACTAAACCCATTGAGGGGTATTGTAAATTCCTTGGAAAAAGCCTTGTCTTCAGATTGAATACTTACATTGATACCAGTCGGACTGCCTTGACGAAGATTGACACAGTTCATACTAATGGCGATTTCGTACCAAGCTTGGATGACATCATCACAGTCAGTCTCTTCTTCTTCACAAGGATCATCTTCAATGTAGGTCTCTTCTACAGAATTTATCTTAGTTAACCAGTGTCGTGGGTTATAGCTATAGTCGATAGCCTGGAGAGCATCACCGATCCTATTGATTAAGAGGGTCTCATTATTATTGGAGTAAGTTTTGTCACACTCAGCAACTTCATTGCCATTAACAGTAGTCATCGTACGAGTATGCCGGATACCTCGATGAAAGGTGTGTGTCTTGACAATAGAGTGAGCACTGCCGTCAGGACCGACTAGATCCGTATTTTCGTAGATTACATTACCTAGTGCATCATAATCATAGCATGATATATAAGATATCCCATCAATACCGGTAAATGTTTCTTTGGTCACCTGGCCTATATCATCATAGTCGAAGTCAGTCGTGACATATTGGCCAGTGGTCTGCTCTAAGACTTCTGTTCTACCAACCCAACCAGTCACATAAGAACCTTGATAAGGCAAGTTGTTCACTGCCATTTGTCCATCGACAATAATCTGATCGACAAAGTCATTGTAGACTGCATTATAGATATAGTCGATAGTGTGACCTTGTGGAGTTTTCTCTTTAATGATCTGATCGTGTACGTTGTACTCATACGTATATTGACCTTCGTCTGGAACAGTCTTTGTCCATAAGAGTCCATCATCATAGTAGGTGTACAGATAGGGTGCACCACTACCTGGAGGATCTATTTGTATGACTTGATCTCTATCATTGTACTGATAGCGTGTTACAAGAGGGGCGCCATCTACAATTTGTATACTTTCTATTGTCCTACCAAAGATGTCAGTTTTGGTCTCACTGACGTGACCATTTTCATCCGTAGTTCTTACTCTGAAAAGTTTGAGAATGGGATCTATGAGGTGCTCGTATGTTATTGGACGAGGAGAACCAGCTGGTGTTGTAGATAATATCCGTTGGAGTGGGGATTGTTCGTAGGTATTTATCGTGCTACCTTGACCTACTACCGGATCTGTTACTTCTGTTGGGCTATCGAAAAAATTGTAGGTGCTATTCGTGAGGTAATTGCCTCCACCATGAAAGTAGGCATAAGCATTGCTAACTGTATTTCTTCCGCTTGCATCAAGGATTGACTTAGTAGTCAATGATGGTATACTACCCGCATAAGATGTTGTTGTTGTGATACTATTTTCACCTGTTGGATAGAAATCATATAGCACGGTTTGTGAAGATCTGCCGTTGAGACTACTCTGGTTGTCAAGTCTTAGGCATGAGTCATAGGCAAAGTCAGAAAAGACTCCAGCAGGATCAGTATGATCTTGAAGCAATCTATTGCTATAATAGTTATAGGCATCCACTCTTGAGCCGTAGGTTTTAGTGGTCAGTAATCCTGAGCTCCATGCAAGATCAGTCACATTTGGTGCAGCTCTTTGATATAATTTCAAGGGCTTCATGTAGTCCGCTTCATGATTAGTAAACTGAGCATGGTATTTCCATCCACTAATGTCAAAACCACTGCTTTGATAGTTATTGCCTATTGTAGAGCCATAAACATTGTCAACTACAAAACCAGGGAGTCCACTATTGCTAGGTGTAGTCTTATATGTAGTTTTTTGACCTTTCCAACCGCTAATGATTTCCAAAGGAATTTCAACAAGGTTTCTTGAAGACATTGACCCATCTAACACGTCTGCATAAGTATATGATGTAAGTCTAGATTGAGTGCCGTCAGAAATATTCGACTTTATGAGATTGTATGTATTGTAATCATATTTGTAATCTTCTATTGTTGAAAAATTGGCTAGACCATATTGATCATAATGTGTTGTTGTTTTCTTGGTCAAGAATCTCTTTTGCGAATAATGATCATATCTGACTGACTTTATAGGAGCGGGAAAGCCATTAGGGTTGGCTGGGAAGAATACCCATCTATAGGCAGGGATAGATTCATTCGTAAATTGAAACTCGTAGTCAAGTTTTGTTTCTTGAACAACTGTATTGCTACTGTTGTAGACTGTTTCTTCTGTCAAATAACCTCTTTTAAAACTGTTATCCTGCACAGGTACGGCAGGATATGTCAATGACCAAGCAGAAGCATGTTTTTCAAATTTTGAGATAGTTTTTGAGTTGTCTTCATAGATTTCTGCAACTTCTCCGTATAAAATATGTGAGCCGTTGAGATATCTACTGTTGCTCATGCTGGAAGAACCTATTGTTTTGACAGGACATGTTCCAGCGAATCCACCTGGAAAATCTTGGGAGTCCGGGTTTGGTTGTAGAATTATCCATTGCGAATAATTGGTAATATATTCTGGTTCATGTTGTATACTTCCAGAGCTGAGTCCCGTACTACTATCTTGGTAGGAGTATGTAATAGTCCCTTTGCTATTAGATATTTGTTTTATTCTTGCTCCACCACAGGGTATACTCGTGTACTCTACAATCGGTTGATTGTATTGATCCAAAGCAAATGAAGTATAATCAAACTCTAAAGAAAAGCACGAATTTACATTGATGCCTAAAGGTGAAGTAATGATTAATGTATAAGTGCCAGGTTGAAAAATTAGAGTGGAAATTTGAGATGTGTTTGTGGGACCAAAATCTATTACAATATTACCGTATTGGTCTTCAATGTGTCCTGTATAGAAAGATTCTCCTTCAATTTGTGAGCCGTTTATCCAATTGAATGTAATAGCTTGTGGTGTATTTATTAAAATTTCAGATTGAGTAATAGCTGGTGGGGACAATTCACAGGGTAGGCCCGGCTCTTCATCTGAGTAATCGTCACAGTTACCATAACAAATATTTATTGGGTTGATCACTTCTAAGGGAGCCTCTGCTGGTCCCTGGCCGATGTAGCTGTAGGAGTTTGGTTCATACGTAAACTGATTCACATCACCCAGAGGACTTGTGTAGGTACTCAAGAGTCCAGCTAAGGATCCTTCTGGATGAGCATCTTTAGAGCCAAAAATTGATTGAAAATAAGTGTCTTCATCTTCTGGGATAAATGGAAGAGTGGACAGATTGTTTGCTTTATTGTAATATCCCCAATGATCTTGATCATAACTCCCAAATGGTGGAAGTTTATAAGCTGGATTAACTTCATCCAGATAATTGAATTTGTGAGGTGGTGTGCATTCACTTCCTGATGCATCTAAGTTTTTTATTTGCTCAAGTTTGACTCTAGCTGTTCCTAGATGAGTAGAGTAATCAAATTCTTTTATCGAAACTAAATTGCCCTCAATCTCACATTTTAACCTATCTAAGGTGATATTCCCACCAAAATCATTGTAAACGAACTCTACAGTTTTATCGATTGAACTAATGGATTTTAGCAAATAATTATCATATGTATTTACTTGGTATTGAGGAGTGAAAGATGTGCTCTGCAGTTGTATCGGGACGCAGTCAACTTGAGAGTAGCTATGACCAAGTGGAATGTTTGTGATTTTCTCAAATTTGTCATAAGCTAAAGTTATCACATGACCATTAGCTAGTATAACTTGACTTAAATGCCATGTACTTACAGCATCAACAACATTTATCCAATCACCACTTTCAGTAAATGACCGCGTATAATCTTTCACATTAAAGAGGTAAATATTTCCTTTCCCATCAACAGCTTCCCAATGTGTAAGATTTGCCAGATTTGGTTTTGGAGTAAATATGATATTTGATTTTTCCAGCTCTTTGACTTCTCCATTTTGATCGATCACAAATTTTCCACTTTGTCCTCCAAAATTGTAATGAAAGATATCAGGCTCAAATCCTGGAAAATCTCCATCTCCACAATTATCAAAAACATCCCACAACTGAGGTGGAGGGTTCACATTACTATAATCTTGATTGAAATAACCGCATATAGATTCATCAGGTCTACCCATAATCGATCGGGATATCGAACCTCCTGCACTTAATGACCACCCAGTTCCGATTTGTGTAGACTCTTGGTTTACTTGTATGCCGCTCGCTGTATATTGACAACTAATTGGCATAGAAAAGCCTCCAATTGTAACATTTTCAAGAGGTACTGACAATGTCAGCGTACCTGTTGATTTATCTACGGTCTGGCTGCCGGCGTTATTTGTTCCTAATATATTTGCACTTGGATTAACAATGTTTAATCCTTGATCCATTGCAGGACCATTGAGATCGATTTCTTGTCCATTTAGAATGCTAAGACACAAACTAAACCCTATAGTAATATGTATTATTTCTCTTATCATGCTCAAGGATTATCTGATGATTGTAAATTTTGAAGATTGATTGGTTCTTTCTGTGCTGATTGCCTTGCAGAAGTAAAGCCCTTCTGGAAATGGAGTGAGGTCAAACTTGAGAGATCCAGGATCTAAGGATTCGACTTGCCTCATGACTATTACCCTGCCATATTTGTCTGTAATAACAAGAGAAGAAGTGAGGCTAGGATATTCTACTATAATTTTGTCATTAGATGGGTTGGGGTAGATGCTTAATTCAGTGGATATCTTTTCATCAAGATCATTCACAATGGAAATAGCAACATTTCCTTGATCGATTGTATTATTGGATTGTGATTGTAAGCTTGATACAGTACAACTTTCTGAAATGAACGTAGTACTTATCATATTACCGAATGAGTCAGTTAGTACAAGGGTATAACTTGCTCCTTCAACTAACCCTCTACAATATTGAGGATGATCAGGATTGTTATTAATAGAAATGCCATCGAACGGACTATTTTCAGCACATACTCCAAAACACCTATTACCATTGCTATAACTTCCAGTACACAACAAATTTCCTGCTGCATCAAATAGTTCCCAAGTAATTGCTATTCCACCTGTGCATCCACAGGTTCCTTCATAGTAAGCAGTAACTTGAGTGTGATTAAAAACTGAACAAGATGTGTTCACACTATAGAATCCGGTAACTGGATTATTTCCACTTCCATCATCATAAGGGCAGGGATTATATGTTATTGTGTCTGCAGGACAACCGTTCGCATCGGTGAAGACAAACGTGATAGACTCATTTTGGAAGAGTGTAGAAACATCTATAGTACCTCCATCAGGAATACTCCCATTTGGAATGAGACTATTGGAGGAAGTGTAAGAATATTGCCCTTCTCCGTCTGAGAAATTAATCTGTATGATATCTTCGCAGCTGTCAGTTAAGTCATTTGGCGAACTCGCTATTATATTAGGACATCCACAAGAATAGCTAAAGCAATCAGATACAGGCTCACAACAACCGTTGACTGTAACACAATATGTACCTGGATTTGGAGGTAGGATAGAAGACCCAGTTTCACCTGTACTCCAGACATATGTTGGAGTACCTCCATTACAATCATCTACACTAGCGTAAATATCTCTGCATCCTCCATTTAAATCAAGATTCAATGTAGGACTACAAACACATGAGGTTACTGTTTGTGATATTTCTAAGGGTTCACAGTCAGGGCAATTGTCTATTATTATAGAATATACCCCTTGCATATTTGGGTTATTCAAGATAGTAGAAGAACCCGTTTGTTCTACATTGCCATTTGGATCTATAAATGAAATAATTGGATAAGGACAATTACTTATTGTCACCATAATATCACAATCTGCTACTACAAAGGCAGAAGTTGGTGTGGCATTACATCCGTCACAACCATTGATATCTATATTTTCTGAGAAGTGTATTGGGTCGCAATCAGGGCAGCCATCAATAACACCTGAATATTGTCCAGAAGCAGGAATCGCAATCGACATATCTTGTGAAGAATACGAATTACCATTGGCATCGGTAAGCGTGAGTGTTCCTCCTGGACAATTTGCAACAACAGCCTCTAAAACGCATGCCCCACTGTCATCAGTAATAATGATATCAGTTATTGAACTTTGACATCTAATGCATGGGACATCTAGCTCTAATGTACATGTAGAACCATCAGAACAAGTAATCGTCATTGTATATGTAAGTGACGATAGCTGGCCTTGACAATCAATTAGGCGTATCGGTCTAAACTCATCCCAATCAATGCCTGAAGCTATTGTATTGCTATTGCCTTCTTCATCTTCATAATTGACGGTAAATGAGCTTATTTCTTCACAGGGCGTTCCAGATAACTGTAGATATCCATCTTCTGCTATCAATGTTAACTCGCCTCTAGGTCCTTCACAAGAGTTTGCACCATAACAGTCTTCTAGATAAGATAAGTATGTATCAATTGTGACATCAGATTCTCCAAATACTCCAGTACCGGTAGTCTCACCAGTGATTGCATTTAATAAGGCTTCAAGTAGTTCGCAAAAGTCACAAGTTGTGATAGGATCAGCTCCAAAAGTACCTCCATCATCTATTCTCAGGAATGAAGCGTCGTCTCCGAGGTCTTGAGCATTTGGCGAATGTTGTAGGTTCGTCGTCCCGTACGCAAGTTTGTCTAAGAGTGTCCCTTTTAAGATTGTAGAATTATTTGGTAATTCTGTTAGTCTTCCTTGCATTACATAGAGTTCATTATAACCATCTCCCAACAAAGAAGCACTGCTATCCCAATTCACTTCAAATGCTGGATTTTTTTCACCATTTATAGAGACGCTAAGTTTTGAGCTTATTTTAAGTATGCTTCCTCTTGGAACTGGGTGGCTGCCTGTGTAAGTGACTTGAATCGTTTGAAGAGTTTTGGAGTCCCAAACTTCATTATTGTCTACATGGGTAAACCTACCATTGACAATATGGAATGAAGTCAGCCTCTTAATATCTTCCAAATTAATGAGCCAAATTTCTTCACCTTCAGAACCTGATTTGTCAAATCCTATGATTCCAAGTTCATGTGGTGTGAATGCAGTCTGTGCAGTGCCAATGTCTAAAATGCACAAGTACAGCATTACTAGGATGCAGGTTGATCTCAACATACTTATATAGATTTGATAACTTCTATAAGCCAGAAACTATGCCAGAACTTCATTTGTATTAAAATTGGATGCCATATGTGTGTTTTATGCGACATATTGGGCTGTAATCAGAATAATATTTGGCGTCTATATGGATGTCAAAAGCTGTGGATTCTTTCGTGATTGCAAAACCTCTATGAATACGTGCCTTTCTAACTTAACTCACCAAAATCAAAACTGCACTCAATATCGTCATCCCAATAAT
>JAHDHH010000036.1:31742-42200 GCA_020631405.1 Saprospiraceae bacterium | reverse complement strand
ATTAGTCGCTGGATTAGGAAATACAGATATGCTATTGTTGACAATATTGCTATCCTCTACATTCGATGCTATTGCAGCCTCCACAGCTTTGAGTACATTGATTCTACCATAACCGTAGAGATAGTTTGGTACTTGGTCTGCCTCACACTCTCCTTCCCAGATAAGTGGATCAGCAGATGCTTCTAAGATGTCTTCTATCTTGTCTACCTGTCCTCTTAATATTGGGTTAGCCGATAGGATTAGTGCAACGGCGCCAGCCACATGAGGACCTGACATACTTGTCCCACCATAGCTAGCATACTTATTGTCTCTGATACTCGAGTAGACTTGTGTGCCAGGAGCGACTACATTGGGCTTTATTCTTAAACTAGAATCTACACTGACTGGACCACGACTACTAAATCCGGCTAGGGTATCGACTTGATTACTAGCTCCAACAGTAAAGCTTGACTCATAGATAGCAGCTGGTGTTGAGATAGTAGAGCAGTCTGAACCACTATTACCTGCTGAAGCTACCACCATGATTCCTGCATTTTTGAGGTTAGAGATTGCAGTTTCTAGGATGGAGAAGTTACTCTGATTGCATCCTTCCATCTCAGGGCATGCCCAGCTATTGTTAATCACATCGGGTGCTACCCAAGGTTGTGGGTTCTCTCCATTAAGATCAGTAGGCGCTAGGAACCACTCGAAGCATTCTAGGTAGGTCTCTACAGAACCATATCCACGTTCCATGCTTCGGCAGGCTATCCACTTTGCATCAGGTGCAACCCCAATTTGATGTAGTGTATCAGATCCTACCATAGTTCCAAGCGTATGTGTTCCATGGTTGTGGTCGTCACACGGCTCTGTAGTGTCAAGCCCACAAGGGTTGTTACTTGCTAGTACAATACTATCTCCATGGAGAGGGTTGATTTCGTGGATGGCGTCATGCCAGTTGTACCGATGATTAATGCCACCTGTACTTTGGTCATAACCTCGATACTTAGCTTTTAAAGCTCTGTGCTGCCAATCATACCCAGTGTCTTGACCAGCAACTACTATGCCTTGACCCCTATATCCGAGAGACCATACGCTATCGGCTTCAATCTGCTGAATGCCCCACTCTGGCTCTGTAGGATCACGGTAGTCTACTGTCTGTCCATAGTCGAGGTAGTCAGAAAGCATATAGGCCTCATTGATAGACAACTGAGATACCTCTGACATTGCTTCTACTATGTTGATTTCTTCATTATTCAACTTCACCACCAGCGTTGGGGTGATGATGAAAGAGCGGTATGATTTGTTGACTTGGGTTAAGTAGTCTTTGAGTGCTAATCCACGAGATTCCTCTGCTTTCACTAAGTGCTTATAGACAGCTTGCCCTTTTTCTTCCTTGGTATAGTGGCTAGGTACCTCTTCTAATCCTTCCTCATATAATTGTACTAAGACAGTATGCGGTCCTGGCGAATTCACCATCGCCTCTTGCAGAGATGGTCCTATCTTGCCTTGGGTATAGCAAAGACTGAAACAAAAACAACAAAAGAGGGTATATAGGGACTTCATTTATGGGTAATTATCTTTCAAAGATAGTTACCATCTACTAGATTAAAACTGAACAATGAGTTTTGATGAGAGTCCGACAGTTGTTTTCCTGGCATTCGCCATTGCATTGACACCTATGTCAAAACGAAATACCTTTCCTAAACTACATTCTAAAAGTAATTCTCCATTTGCACCAAGTAGCTTTTTTGAGTAGGTATCATAAGTATAATTGTTTCTAGTGCTATTGAGGAGAGCAGAAAAAACATCCAAGAGGAGGAAGCCAGAACTGTTAGAATTCTCTTCTGGTTTTTTAACTAAATTATTAACACCAGAGTATGTTCCCAGATGTAATCCACCCAGTGCTACTAGTCGCACCTTCTTGTTTTGAGCTACAGATAATGGCTTACCTATATTGAGCTGGGTGATGGCATAGCGTTCGAATGGCTTACTTCCCTTGAAGTCCGAAGGTAGGTTCCTCGCCTTGATAAACTTAGATGACATGGATACTTCTATAATCATCGAATTACGCAACTCTACTCCTAGAGTAGCCTTCCTATGCATAAGGTCATCAAATTGAAGAGTGCCTATACCTAATCTAAGACCTAACTTTTGAGCATGTTGTGCAAAGGCAAATTGAGTAAAGACGATTGCAGTGACGAGTAAAAGATATTTGTATTTCATAATCTATATTTCTAATTCTACTGCAAGGTCCGAAGAATTAGAACACAATATTAAAACCATACGTAAAGGCAAGAATTGTTTTTTTACAAATTGTAAACTACGTGAAGTGTCTAGCAAAGAGAATGCTTAGTTAAACTAGAATGAGAATAAAAAAATTCGACAATATCAACTAAACCTTAATGCCTTATTAGAGGTTTACTGTCTATCATTTCTATTTGATTTATAGGAGGATTTACACAGTCATGAGTAAATCCTCTTTCTTATTTACTGGGAGGCATAGTGGGTCTGACCTCAATCTTGCTCGGCAGAGTTCTTGGGTTCATCTTGAGTAGGTCGACTACCATTTGACCTAGGTCTTCTATTTGTATTTTCCAACCCTCCTCAGAGCTAGGTGTCCTCCCATTGAAGTACGTAGATACAGATCCTGGCATAATTGTCGTCACCTTGATGCCATATTGTCTAAGGTCTAGCATGATTGATTGGGTAAATCCAACAAGGCCAAACTTACTTGCATTATACCCACTACCTCTAGCAAAGAAATTGGTCCCAGCTAGACTAGCGATTGTGATGATGTAACCTTGAGATACTTTCAAAGCCTCTACACATGCTTTGACACTATTGAATACCCCTGTGAGGTTGATATCTATCATCTCGTTCCACTGTCCAGGTGTCATATCTTCTATAGATGCGAAGTGTCCAACGCCAGCATTAGCTACTAACAGGTCTAACTGACCTTCAGCCTCCATGATCTGGGCAACGGCCGCTGTTTGATGATCTAGGCTCCGGACATCACACACGATACCCTTGACTGCTTCATTGCCACCCCTATTGAGTTTAGCAGTTGCTTGGTCGAGACCAGATTGGGACCTTGCAGTGATGTAGACTACGTATCCTTCTCCGATGAGCTGCTCTGCTATCCCGTAGCCGATACCCTTGCTACCTCCAGTAATATATGCTACCTTCTTTGACATAGACTAAAGAGATTTGTGGGCTCCATCACAGAATCCTGGGTTCTTTGTATGCTTACAATTACAAAGGTGTACATCCTTGGTCTCTGTTGCTTCAAATACTGTAGGCGCAAAGCCAGTCCCTTTGTGAGCACCATTGCAGTAAGGCTGGTTGTCAGAGAGTCCACAAGAACACCAAGCATACTTCTTTCCTGCTTCTACACTTACTTTTACTGGTACTTTGTCATATACTTTTGGTAAATCCATGGTCTTTTCTAATTTTAATGAATGCCCAATGTATTGTACTTTTAATTGGAATTCAAACTCGAGGATATATTTACATTTAATCTAAATAATATGAGACGCTGCATTTGCCTAATTATTATTGCTATTACACTCACTCAGTGTTATATGCCAAAACATGCCCAAGTCTACTCAACTCCTAAGCTCAAGACTGTAGAAAACCCTTACTTACACTTTGTAGGAGAAGGGGAGACAGTGCTTGATTATGGTTATCACTACATGATCACTAAGAACCCAATAGGCGTATTTATAGAAAGAGCATTCTACCCAGAGAGAAAAGTAATGACTAGCTACTGTGAATATGCAGATCCACAATTGAAGATCAAAGAAGGAAGGTTCCAATCTTGGACAGACGATGGCAACCTCTACTCCGAAGGGCAGTATTTTAATAATAATAAAGAGGGCTCATGGAAGCACCACTATCTGCATGCAACTGAGACAGGTGACTATATGGACAATATGAGAGAGGGTCAATGGGAAAGTATAGACACTTCAGGATTTAGGACTGTCTCCACCTTTGTTAACAACCTCAAACAAGGCAAGTATACTAGCTATAACCAACATGGAGTGGTGATCAAAACAGGCGAGTATATTGATGGCAAATCCCAAGATGAAGAAAACAAGGATATGGAAATGCCCTACCTCAAAGAGTTCGAAGGGATTATAGATAAGGAAGAAAGAAAGTCAAAGTCTCAAAATAAAATGCTCCAACAACTCTATAAAAACCTAAAGTATCCCGCAGTAGCAAGAGAAAACAATGTCCAAGGTATGGCTATAGTTCAATTTACAGTAAAGGCAGATGGTAGCGTTGGAAAGACTAAGGTCATCAAAGGCATTTGCGATCCGATTGCCAACGCTTGTCTGGAAGCAATACAATACATCGGGCCATGGAGTCCTGGAACAAAACAGGGGAGGCCAGTAGATATGCAGTATACTCTGCCGATAAGGTTTAAGTTGGAGGGGTAGGAAAGTTAACTTATAATATTAAAAATATAATTTATTTAGAAGAGCCAGTCTAGGCCAAACTTATTTGAGCAGAATAGCGTTTTATAATCAAATAAGCATCTCTAGACATGAGTCCATCATCTTTAAGCAAACAGGCATTTACTCCAGGTATTTTGAGCTTACTTCCCACACTCTACGTAGGTTGGTCAGATAGTATCTTGAGTCCTGGAGAGATAGCATTCGTCCAAAAGCAAATCAAAGCACTAGACTTTATCACCGATGAAGATAGAGCCTACCTCCTCAAGTATACAGACCCTAAGTCTCCACCAAGCGTAGAGGTATTCCGTACTTGGAAACAAGCTATTCAGCAACATGCCAAGCAGATATCGACTGATGATATCAGGTCGCTAGAGGCACTAGGACTAGAAATAGCAACCAAGGGGATAGGTTATAAAAATGAGGAACTCTGGAAGGCACCCAAGACCAAGCAAGCAATCAGAGATATCAGGAAGGCTCTCGGAGTACAAAATAGAGATGCAGCCCACATCCTCCCTGGCGACCTAGTCCAGACGGCAAGTGAGACAGTCATCGACTTTCCATTGGCAGAAGAGCTACAGACAGTCATGGATGGTGACTATGGAGAGGTCATCAACAGGTTAAAAAAACTACTGAGAGACCCATTCTTCTCACAGCAGATTATCAGAAACAAGGAAGAGTACAGGACCCACGTCCTCAACCAATTAAAAACCTTGGCAGACCAAGGCTATAGCACCTATGCATTTCCAGAAGCTTTTGGTGGAAAGGACCAAGTAGGCAATAACATGGCAAT
The DNA here is from genome assembly GCA_020631405.1 of Saprospiraceae bacterium. GTDB lineage: Bacteria > Bacteroidota > Bacteroidia > Chitinophagales > Saprospiraceae > JAHDHH01. The sequence continues at coordinate 36,974 of JAHDHH010000036.1, read as the reverse complement.
CTTCGAAACTTTAGCTTATCAAGACCTCAGTCTGACGATTAAATATGGAGTACAGCTTGGTCTCTTTGGAGGAGCAGTCATGGGTCTTGGTACTGAGTATCATCACAAGAAGTACATCCAACCACTCATGGACATGGACCTGCTCGGCTGCTTTGCGATGACAGAGACTAATCATGGCTCCAATGTCAAAGGTCTAGAAACCACTGCGACCTATGACCACGAGACGCAGTCATTTATCATCAACACACCTCATGAAAAGGCAGGTAAGGAATATATAGGAAATGCCATGCACTGCACAATGGCAGCAGTCTTTGCCCAGCTGATTATCGATGGTGAGTCAAAGGGTGTCCATGCTTTTCTAGTGACAGTAAGGGATGACAAGCACGAGCTACTCCCAGGTGTCAGGATAGAAGACTGTGGTTACAAGATGGGACTCAATGGAGTAGACAATGGCAGACTCTGGTTTGACCAAGTCAGGATACCGAAAGAAAACCTCCTCAACAAGTATGGAGACATTAGTGCTGAGGGTAAGTATACTAGCCCAATAGAAAATGATAGTCGTCGGTTTTTCACGATGCTCGGGGCCCTAGTCATGGGAAGGATCTGTGTAGGAATGGCAGGCTTGTCATGCAGTAAGACTGCCCTTGAAATTGCAATCAAATACTCAGACAAGCGGAGACAATTCTCAGCTAAAGATGATCAAGCAGAGACAATCATCCTAGACTATCCATCACACCAAGACAGACTCTTTCCACTGTTGGCCAAGACATATGCCTACCATTTTGCCTTTAGAAAACTCTTCTATGAGTATGAGACACAGCAAGATGAGCATAGCAAGCGTAAGATAGAAACCAAGGCTGCAGGACTGAAGGCTATCGCCACGTGGCACGCCACACAGACAATCCAAGAATGTAGAGAAGCATGTGGTGGCAAGGGCTACTTAGCAGAGAATAGGTTTACTGATTTGAAGGCTGACTCTGATATCTTTACCACTTTTGAAGGAGATAATACTGTGCTATTGCAATTGGTTGCAAAAGGACTATTAACAGAATTCAAGAAGTCATTTAATGATGGAGGATTCTCCTCAGTATTGAAATACCTAGGCACACAATTAGGGCAAAAATTTTCTGAATATAACTTCACCTATACGAGAAATACCAGTGTCGAGCACCTGAGAGACCGAGGATTTCACCTAGAGGCATTGAAGTATCGAGAAAAGAAATTGCTCTTCACAGTAGCCAATAGACTGAGAGACTATAGAAAGAAGAGGGTAGATACTTACCAGGCCTACCTCAAGTGTCAGATTCACATGATAGAACTAGCCAAGGCATACGTTGAGAGACTGGCCTTGCGAAACTTTGCCTCTGTGATCAATAAGCAACCAGATGGCAAGGCAAAAGACATGCTCAACCTCATGGCTGACCTCTATGCTGTCGAGACCATCCTCGAGCATATGGGCTGGTACCTAGAGAATGACTACATGGATGGGAGCAAGACCAAGGCCCTGCGTAGACTCAAGCAAAAGCTCTACCAAGAAGTCAGACCTCAGGCAACAACCTTGGTGGAGGCATTTGGGATTCCAGAGGAGTTGCTAGGTGCTAAGATTGTATTGTACAACTAAGACAACCCATGAACCAAGAAATCACAATACAAGGCATGCACTGCCAAAGCTGCGTGGGCAGGATCAAGAAGCAATTCCTAGCCTTAGATGGAGTCACTGATATAGCTGTCGACTTACCAACAGGTAGGTCAACGATCTCTACTAGTACATGGCTAGACAACGAAAGTATCAAGATAGCTGTAAGTACTGCAGGAAACTATACAGTACAAGTAGTCGATAGCGAACAATCTACTGCTCTACCAGATACCTCAATCTCTACCTACAAACCACTTATTTTAATCGTGGGCTACATCTTGCTGGGCACTGTTATAGCCATGTATGCGGAAGATGATTATTCTATGAAATTTGGGATGCGGGTCTTCATGGGACTGTTTTTTCTAGTGTTCTCATTCTTTAAGTTACTTGACTTAGGTGGATTTGCTACCGCTTATCAATCTTATGACATCATCAGCAAGCGATGGAAGGGTTGGGGATATCTGTATCCATTCGTTGAGCTCATCTTGGGTATTGGGTTTTTGATAGGATGGAATCCTAAGGTCTTAGCGATTGCTACAATAGTAGTCCTGGGAATCAGCAGCATTGGGGTCATCCAATCAGTATTGAATAAGACCAAGATCCAATGTGCTTGTATTGGTACAGGATTCAACCTACCAATGAGTACTGTGACCATCATCGAAGACCTAGGTATGGTTGTGATGGCAGTATTCATGTTATTGTAAAACATCAGGGAAAACTCCCAAATATTACATTTATTAATCATATATGTAGATATTAAAATCAATTAGTTATATATTAGAGTAATTCTTTATATGTAAATAGAATTACTATGAACACTACACTATTTAGAGTACTCTTAGTGAGTATTTTCCTTCTCTCTATCTCTAACCTTAGGGCAGAGGTCCCTTTTAGTATCAATTGTCCAGCGGATGTCTATGTAGATTGCACAGAAGAGCTCTGGGATCTGACAGCCTATGGCAATGCTACTTACACCAATTATGCAGGTACTTTTTCTGCAGGTTCTCCTGTGGTTGAATATTTTCTCAATTCTTGTGACATCGGTGTCATTAAGAGGACTTGGACTGTAGAGGATGAGAACTGGAACCAATATAGCTGTACGCAGTTTATACATGCAGAGCCTCTCAGTACGACCATTGATATTACATGGCCAGATACAGAGATCGTTGCAGAAGGTTGTGACCCCAACATTGATCCTAGTATCACTGGTCGTCCAACCTACATTGGCAACCCATGTGCCATGGTAGGAGTCAATCATGAAGATGTCATATTCAACTTTGGTCCTCAATGCCAGAAGGTAGTCAGAAAGTGGACCATTATTGATTGGTGTACTTACAACGGTGACCTAGGACAAGGCTACTATACATATCAGCAAGTCATCAAGATCGCTGACAATTCTCTACCTACCTATGCCACACTTGACACAGTCAAAGTGACAGCATATAATTGTAAAGATGCCTTTGTAGCGCTGAATCCACCTATTGTAGATGCCTCTGCATGCGGTGGAGAATACATCATCACACATAATTCTGACTATGCAGACACCACAGGAGTCAATGCAAGCGGAACTTATCCGATAGGTCAATATCAGATTTCCTACGTAGTTACCTACGGCTGTAGCTTGAAGAAATATGTCTACCAGACCCTCATTGTAGAAAATGGGGCAACTCCACAACCCTATTGTCGAGCAAAGGTTACTACTGCACTTTGTCCAAAAGACATGGACGGCGATGGCATACCAGAAAATGGTGAAGTATCCATCTGGGCTAAAGACTTTGACCTAGGGAGTTACTACCCATGTAACCAGTATGAGCAATTACAATTCTCGTTTACAGAAAATGTGGATAGTATGTCTGCGACATTTACTTGTGCTGATGTCGGGATCAACTACTTAGAAATGTATGTCACCGATGAAAGTGGGAATAAGGCATTTTGTCTAGTAGAGCTTGACGTACAGAATAATTCGGCTAACATACCTAACTGCCAAGCACAGAATCTCTCTGAAGAAGAAGACCATGATTACCAGGTATCAGGTTACGTAACTACAGCAGCTGGTAGAATGTTAGAAGATGCACAGGTTGCCTTCACTCGACTAGAGCTAGATACGCTTTACCAAATTATCCAAGATACTACAAGTACTAGTGTTGTGATGGACTCTACATTGTTGGATGACGGCACTTATGCTTACACTTTTGAAGAGGTATACACTATAGAAAACACAGTAGAAACCATCATTGTACAATTGGAAAAATCCATTGATTCAGACCAATCAGGCACCTATGCAATGAACAACCTGCCACTCAATGGCGACTACCAAATTATGGCAAGTCATAGTGGGTTCGAAGAGTCTTCCGTCACAGCTCAGGATGCTATCCTAATGATGGATCATATACTTGGTTACAAACCTCTACAACACAAATTAGCTCTCAAGGCAGCAGACCTGAATAATGATGGCCTGATTGACTATGATGACTTCTATGCGTTGATGAAGGTGGTCAGAGAGGGAGTATATCCAGAATCTATTCTAGAGCCTTGGTATATGTTTGATCAGGACAAATATCAAGAATCAGGAGAGCTCTACCCAGCAATGTACATTGAAGACTACTCCACTACTATGGAAAACAAAAACTTCATAGCTGTTCAGAAGGGAGACCTTACGCCATATATTGCATTGACGCAGCAAGACGACTTAGCACTAAACCAATCAGTAAGCTATAGAGAGCAACATGTTGGCGAAAGTCTTATGACTTTTCCTAACCCATTCGTAGCAGAAGTCTACGTACAATACCATGCAAAAACTGCTGGCGATATCGCTATTCAGGTAAGGACTATGCAAGGTCAACTAGCCTACACCAATACTCTAAGTATAGTGGAAGGTATTAATCTAATCTTCATTCCTGCTGAAGCCTTTGCTGGCCAAGGAATGTACTTGATTACTTTAGAAAACAAAGGAAATAATATACAAGAAAAGGTAACTGTCATTAAGAGCTAAGATCGAAAACAACCTTTTTTGGGCTGGGCAGACTCGTGAGGGTTCTGCCCTTTTTTATTTGACAAAGACCTTTTCTGAATAGACATGTTGACTAGGTGAAGAATAAATGGTAAGCACATAAATACCAGATGACAACGCAGTAGTTTGAAAAAAGCTAGAACCACTATCCACGTATTGTCTAACTACCACTTTACCAGATATATCTCTTAAAGTAACTTCTGCAGTAGATGGCCAGTCCTCAGAAAGCAAAATCTCAATACCCTCGGACTGTTGGTTAATCAGCACAGAATATGGGTTGTTCAAATCTACCTCGGTATCAACAATAGAAGTTAACACTTCATCCACGAACTGATAGAACTGACAGTCAGTCTGTGGGACGATACAGCCATCAGCCGGAATCTTGATGATGTGCATATCTGAGTGCCTTGGTTCATCAAACCTTCGTTCACCTGATCCACTAAAGTAGAGGTCGCCAGACTCGGTCTCTACAATGTCAGTAGCACTAAAATATTTGACACTGCCAAAGTCATCAAGACCGATATAGATATAGTGCCAGAGCAACTCTCCTGTATCCCCATCCAACTTAGCAATATAGGGTACTCCT
>JAHDHH010000036.1:15147-31642 GCA_020631405.1 Saprospiraceae bacterium | reverse complement strand
TATAGGGTACTCCTCTGGAGTCATTGAGCTCATAGTCAATCCAGTCGTATTGTAAAGAATTAAAGATGACATACATAGAACCACAAACAAGGATATCACCATTTTTTGTGATGACCATATCTCCCCCGTTTAACGTCATATAATCTGGTAACGGAAGTTCTATATTCCAAACAACATCCAAGTCTTTTGATAAACAAATGACTTGAGATTCAGAATGAAATAAGTGACTATATATCAAATTGCCGCTATGATTCATAGCAGTTTGATGCCAATCATTTAGATTATGCCCAATATTAAAATCATCTTCATATCTATTAATCAGGGTAAAAGTAGAATCAAGTCGGATAAACCCATGCCCTAGAGTTTCACTAGACTTCATGACGTAGTAGAGTACAGGGTCACCATCCTGCTCATAGATGTCATAGACATAGCCACTGATCACCTCAAAGGGTAAATAGAGAGTGGTGTCAATGATCATAGTTGTTGCATCAAGGATGTGATAGTAACCTACCCAATCATTGTCATGAGGGTGACCATCGGCATACTTGTTAGAGATACCCAGTATATAAGAGTCCCGATATTGCTTGAAAGCAGTACTAAAAGTATACTGGATATCAAGTCCAGACTCATAGGAGAAGACAGTATCAATGTCAAGGGATTGTCTATCAATTTGTGAGATATATTGTAAAGGATTGTCACCATATTCACCATGGGTAATAAGGATACGATCCTCTTCGACAATCATCTGATCGAACTCAATACCAGTAGTGATAGACGGATAGTACCTCCGAGCAATTTCACCTCCTAGGTTGTCCATGACCAGGAGAGCATTACAATTCAGAGTAGCAAGCGAGTCATCAGGATGTGCTATGGTAGTATTGATCATGGTATAGATGGTATCACTATAGATAGCAGACTCAGCTACTACGTCACGATGCTTGATCTGACTAAAGTCCTCGGTGAAGACAAAGTCGGATTGGCTCTGTAAAGAGAAACAGAGAAAGCCAATAGCAAATATGAAGAATAGCTTAGTCATTTAATTTATGGTCTTATAAAACATTTCTTAGTAGTCACATGAGAGCCATCAGCGGAAAACACAGTAACAAAGTAAAGACCAGAATCCAGACCAGATGTAAGAATGTTAGTATACTTTGAAACATAGATTTGATTGGTAATCACTGTACCAGATAGATGAGAAAGCATGATTGAAGTGTTTGATGGCCAGTCCTCAGAAAGCAAAATCTCAATACCCTCGGACTGTTGGTTAATCAGCACAGAATATGGGTTGTTCAAATCTACCTCGGTATCAACAATAGAAGTTAACACTTCATCCACGAACTGATAGAACTGACAGTCAGTCTGTGGGACGATACAGCCATCAGCCGGAATCTTGATGATGTGCATATCTGAGTGCCTTGGTTCATCAAACCTTCGTTCACCTGATCCACTAAAGTAGAGGTCGCCAGACTCGGTCTCTACAATGTCAGTAGCACTAAAATATTTGACACTGCCAAAGTCATCAAGACCGATATAGATATAGTGCCAGAGCAACTCTCCTGTATCCCCATCCAACTTAGCAATATAGGGTACTCCTTTAGAATGATTTACTTCTATGTCAATCCAATCATAACCACTAAATTCAAAATTTACGTCAACCGAACCAGTTATTAATATATCTTCATTTGAGCAAATCACTAGATCTCCTCCTGTTAAAGTCATATATTGTGGAAAAGGCAATTCAATTTCCCAATTAACATTAAACTCTTTGGATACAGAGATCACTTGAGACTCTCCTGACCAAAGATGGCTATAGATAAAGTCTCCATTAGTCAGTTTGCCAGTTTGATGCCACCGATTCAAATTATGCCCAATATTAAAATCATCTTCATATCTATCAATCAGGGTAAAAGTAGAATCAAGTCGGATAAACCCATGCCCTAGAGTTTCACTAGACTTCATGACGTAGTAGAGTACAGGGTCACCATCCTGCTCATAGATGTCATAGACATAGCCACTGATCACCTCAAAGGGTAAATAGAGAGTGGTGTCAATGATCATAGTTGTTGCATCAAGGATGTGATAGTAACCTACCCAATCATTGTCATGAGGGTGACCATCGGCATACTTGTTAGAGATACCCAGTATATAAGAGTCCCGATATTGCTTGAAAGCAGTACTAAAAGTATACTGGATATCAAGTCCAGACTCATAGGAGAAGACAGTATCAATGTCAAGGGATTGTCTATCAATTTGTGAGATATATTGTAAAGGATTGTCACCATATTCACCATGGGTAATAAGGATACGATCCTCTTCGACAATCATCTGATCGAACTCAATACCAGTAGTGATAGACGGATAGTACCTCCGAGCAATTTCACCTCCTAGGTTGTCCATGACCAGGAGAGCATTACAATTCAGAGTAGCAAGCGAGTCATCAGGATGTGCTATGGTAGTATTGATCATGGTATAGATGGTATCACTATAGATAGCAGACTCAGCTACTACGTCACGATGCTTGATCTGACTAAAGTCCTCGGTGAAGACAAAGTCGGATTGGCTCTGTACTGGAACCCATAAAGCAAACAAGAGAACTATGGTTACCGCTCTAGACATGATGTTATAGTTTGATGAGAATCATGTGATCTATTAGTTTTCCCGATTTAATATCTCTGAATAGGAAAATATAAATAAGTGCTTCATAATGATTTTAGTTGTTTTACTAAAGTAAAAAAATATTTCTAGGTATCTGCAACTCAATCATCAAAGGTGTCTTGTAAAACACAAACCTTTAAACTTGGGTATATTATTAATCAAACTACTATCTTTATCCCATGTTTAAATTCAAACCAAAACATAAGGCATTCGAATACAAACCGCGATTCTACGATCAGCAGAAAGAAGAGCTGATGGATAGGATTGCCAGGTACAATAAAGAAGGCAAACAAGAGGATGTCGAAGTCACCAAAGACAATATCAGAGCTAGCTTCAGGTCTGGCGCCAGCACACAAGCAGACCAAGGCTATAGGTCTTCAATGGTCAACAAGTCAAACAAAAGACTATTTGTCATTATAGTCATCCTTTGTGTAGTGATCTACATGATGATGCAATCTGACAAAGTCATTAGCATGATGGACTCAATGTAGTTAAGCCGTTCTACCGCTTATTCACAACTCGTGGATAAGTATCTCCAAAAAACCATACCAAACCCTATACCTTAGCACCACCAAAAAGAGAGAGTAATCAGCCGATGCCAGATATTATTCAATTGTTACCAGAGTCTATCGCCAATCAAATTGCGGCGGGAGAAGTTATTCAAAGACCTTCTTCTGTAGTTAAAGAATTGCTTGAAAATAGCGTAGATGCAGGGAGTACATTTATACAATTAGTCATCAAAGATGCTGGCAAGACCCTCATCCAAGTCATAGACAATGGGTCTGGAATGTCAGAGACTGACGCAAGGATGAGTCTAGAGAGACATGCCACATCCAAGATTACCAAGGCGGAAGACCTCTTTGCAATCAAAACTATGGGGTTTAGAGGAGAAGCAATGGCGAGTATTGCCTCTATTGCACAGATGCAAATCATTACAAAGACAGCTGATAGAGATACAGCCACACTGATAGAGGTAGCCGCATCAAAGATCAAAAAACAAGAGTACTGCCAAGCGCCTAACGGCACATCGATCTCAGTCAAAAACCTCTTTTACAATATACCAGCACGAAGAAAGTTTCTTAAGTCTGACTCCGTGGAACTCAAGCATATCATAGAAGAGTTCAAAAGAGTATCATTGGCTAACCCGACTATAAAGTTTAGCCTCAAGCACAACTCTAATGAGGTCTACCACCTCCAGGATCAGAATCTCAGAAAACGCATAGTCAACATATTTGGCAAGAAATACAATGAAGACTTGGTCCCAATTGATACAGAGACTGATGTAATCAATATCTCTGGATACATAGGCAAGCCCTCATCTGCTAAAAAAGTCAAAGGAGACCAATACCTATTTGTCAACAACAGATATATCCGTAGTCCTTACCTGAACCATGCGATCAAACTTGCCTTTTCGTCGCTGATCAATAAAGAACATACACCATTCTTTGTCTTATATCTAGAAATAGATCCAAGTAAGATAGATATCAATGTCCACCCAACGAAGACAGAGATAAAGTTTGATGAAGAGAGACTAATCTATCAATATCTCAAAGTATCCGTCCAACATGGATTAGGTAAGTACAATGTGACTCCAAGTATAGACTTTGAGGCAGAGAATACCTTGATCGGGCAGCGATCACCATCTACTATGATCCCTACACAGTATGCTCCTAGTAAGCCGAGTAAGGCAGAGAAAGATGCTTGGTCTTCTCTCTACCAGGACATTGGTCAGGAGAATCATCATCCTGAGAATGTCGTAAGGATACAAAGCGAAGCCCTAGAATCTTCACTATATAATGACACAGAGCAGCAGGTTGAAAAGCGAGCCTACCAACTTCACAATACCTATGTCATCAATCAAATCAAGTCAGGGTACTTGGTCATCCATCAGCAGCATGCTCATGAAAGAATCCTCTATGAAAAGCTCCTCAAAATCATGGATAATAAAGAGAAAGTGACGCAGCAGCTCCTTTTTCCTATTACACTGGACTTAAAACCTGAAGAGGTAGTCTTAGTAGAAAAACTCCTCCCATCTATCCACCAATTAGGTTTTAATATTGAACACTTTGGTGACCAGAGTTTTATCATACATGGAGTGCCTGCCCTGATTCAACAAGAGAATGCCCATGCACTCATTATCGAGCTCATCAGACAGGCTAGTGATGACTTCGACTTCAATGCAGGCATCAAAGAATCTGTAGCGTCAAGTTTTGCTAAGCAGTCATGTATCAAGAAAAACAACCAACTCACCCAAGAAGAAATGACAAGGTTGATTGACGACCTTTTCGCTTGTGAGGTGCCTTATGTGAGTCCAAGTGGCAAAAAGTGTTTTGTAGACATAGATTTACAGACGTTAGAAAATATGTTCTAGGCCTAAAATACTATTCACCTACCTTGCTTTTGATATGAATATCTCTTTGTGGGAAAGGTATTTGGATGTCATGCTTTCTGAATATTTCATCGATATCAAACCTAAGGTCTGACTTGATATCCTCAATCACAAGGTAGTTTCGGGAGAAAAAGTAGAGGGTAAAATCCAAAGCACTTTCACCAAAGTTCTGAAACCTTACAAATGGAGGCGGATACTGAATAGTGTAGGGATTTTTGTTAGCGACTTCCAGAAGAAGTGTCTTGACCAGGGTGGTATCAGTTCCATAAGCTACACCGACATTGACCTCAAACCTAGTCTTATCATTGTCATATGTCCAGTTGACCACTTGGCGATTGACGAGTTGACTATTAGGCACTATCACTGTTGTAGAATCTCTGATTTCGATGATCGAAGACCTCATGCCGATTTTCTTCACTCTGCCGACTATGCCACTGGCGTCTAACATGTCACCCACCTTGACAGATCGTTCGAAGAGTAAGACTACTCCAGCGATGAAGTCATTGAAGGTGCTCTGCAATCCAAGACCCACACCAACTAACAGGGCAGCAGCACCACCTAAGAGTAGGGTAATGTCAATACCTATAGCATTCATCCCAAAGAATACTGCAAAGGTCCAAACCACATACTTGAATATTTGACTAATGGCAAAACTGGCCCCGACATCTAGGTTGTTTCGCATGTAGATGTTCCGCAAGACGATCTGAGTTACTATCCAGATGAGGAGCTGTGTTCCGAAGATAATCAAGAGTACAACCAGGATATTGCTCAACTTAAAGTCAAACTGTAAGCCATTAGAGAGACTCCTCGAAAAGATGGTAAAATCTAGATTAAGCAATTGGATAATCAGGTTGGCAGCTATGGCAAATACAAAGTATCTCCCAATCTTAGATACCCTAGTCTCTGATTGTATAGTCACAGACTCTACTGGTCTCTTAGGTTGAGTATTGTTGACAAAGGCATCATGGATAAAGATATTGGAGGTAAACCAATCAAATATCCTTGCTACTTGAAATACCACTATCGTAATCAAGAAGTAGCTAATCTTAAAATCAATATTAGACTTGGGAGTCAAGTCAAAATCAAACCCTGAGAAGAACAAAGTAGACAGCAGAAAACCACTAAGAAATGTATATCTCAACAGCAGGTGGAGTCTCTTAACATCATTCTCTTCAATATCTCTATGCTCTAATACAGAAGGAAGCCAAGTACGCTTGATAAAGCGAAAACTCACCAACAAGAAGGCAATAGAAATCAGCCAAACCAAGGCCATGCCCACAGTAGGCTGAGCTTGTCCAACAGAGAAGAGTACAGTATCTAATAGAGTTTGAAACATAAATAACAGGCCATTGTATTGTACATTAGCACAAGTAAAATTACGCAATACTCAATCACCAAACACATCTTGGAAAAAAAATTCAACATATCGACACTAGAAGACCTCACTGCCCACCTTGCTACCTTGGTCCATTCAAGACAGCAAATCAAGATTATTTGGAGCAATCCCCTCCTCAAGCAAGTAGTGAGAAAGCATGAGGTCTACACCAATGAACCTAAAGCAAAACGACCCTATGCTCACCACTATATCGAGAATAACCAGAGTTTTACTGTACAACTAGATGGAGAACAAGTCATACAACTGATGACAACTCTTACCGAAGAGTATAAGCAAACGGTAGTCAAAACAACAATAGCAGAATATCAAGTACTTAGGAACAAAAAGGGCAAAAGTAAACTACTCACTAAACACGTAAGCCACCAAGACTTAATTAAAGACCAATCAAAGCAATACTTAATTCCTCCAACAGCACCTTTTTTGAAAGGACTAGGGTTAGCAACCACCAATCACTTAATCAAGGCTGAGGCACAAAAGAAGTATCGCCAGATCAATAAGTTTGTCGAAATCATAGGTAGTACTTTACGGCCAGAACATCGACAAAAATCACTGTCTATCTATGATTTTGGGTGTGGAAAAGGTTACCTAACCTTCGGCCTCTACCACCATCTCAGCCAAGCAAGCAAGCAAGAGATCTCAGTCGTTGGGATAGACTTAAAGCCTGCGGTCATAGACCATTGCAACCAACTTGCAACCGATCTCAACTTTACCCAACTCACCTTCGAACAAGGAGATATCACCAATACTGCTCTGACATCGTGTGACATGTTGATAGCCTTACACGCCTGTGATATTGCGACAGATATAGCCTTATACAAGGGTATTCAATCGAAGGCTAGTTATATCTTTTCGTCACCATGCTGTCACAAAGAAGTCAGAACCTTGATGAAGAAGTCTGACTCACCAATCTTACGTCATGGAATATTGAAGGAGAGACAGGCAGAGATGCTCACTGATGTACTGAGGACTCTCATGCTAGAGCAGCATGGATACAAGGCGGATATTTTTGAATTTATCTCCTCAGAGCATACAGCCAAGAACCTCATGATTAGAGCAGTCTATACAGGACATAAAAAAGACAATAGTAAGGAGATTATTGAGCTCAAGCAGCAATACGGAGTAGAAGGACAACAATACTTGGAAGGTCTGCTAGCAGGCTAGCCTTGGACATAGATGACACTCTTTTCTTCAAAGAAAGGCTCTGCAAAGTACTTACTTGCCTTGTGCTCTTCTACATAGTCGCCCTTGCCAAGTGCAGCGATTTCTTCAGCCAAGTCACCACCTTTGAGAGCAATAAGACCATTGGGCATTGGATGCTTGTGGGACTTACTGATGAGTTTTCTACACCAAGTCATAAGGACTTCTAACTTTGCCACAGCCCTTGTGATGACAAAGTCAAACTTAACTCCCTTAATCTCTTCTACCCTTCCATGGGCATAACTAATGTTGGTCAAGCCAAGTGATTTTGCAATTGCCTCTACGACCTTTATCTTTTTTGCTCTAGCATCAATTAAGAAAAACTGTGTGTCCGGAAACAGGATGGCCAGAGGTATCCCCGGAAAACCACCACCACATCCTAAGTCTAGAATTGTGGCATTTGCATTGAATCTAATGAACTTAGCAATCAGTAAGCTATGTAGGATATGCCTCTCTTCTAAGTTATCAATGTCCTTTCTGGAGACTACATTGATCTGTTCGTTCCACTCTTTGTAGAGCGGTATCAACGCAGAGAGCTGCTCTAACTGTTGATCTGTCAACTTAGGAAAATAGGATGAAACTAACTCTACCACTTGTTTGATTTAGGAAAGAAGAATGAAAGCCCAAAGATGAAATAATAAATGCTAAGAAGTATATCATAGATGGGAAAAAACAACCAAAGATCGCCGGATTCTAGAGTATTCATACTCCTTCTGTTGACTACCATGATGATAACCCAGCGGAATATCGCGGCAAAGACTATCAAAGGCAAATAACCGTAAGCTATCGATACAATGGCGGATAGAAAGAACCCAATCTGACTAAATGAAAACCAAGACAAGAGGAGTTTGATTTGATCTGGATACTTTGTGGATATTCCATAGTGCCTGCGCTTTTGAAAGAAGTAGGCAGCCCAACCTTCCTTAGATTGAGTCTCTACAAAGCTTTTCGGGTTCACTGTTAGAGATACTGAGGTAGCAAGTTGTACGAGCATGTCGTCATCACCACTTGGAATATGTGGGTGTAGGTCCTCTAGTGACAATGCAGTATACGTTGACTTATTGACAAGCATGCTCCTACCTACACCCATATAAGCTAACCCACGTTGAGCAAAAGAGAGGTACTGCACTCCAGTAATATATGACTCAAACCTAACCCAAGCATTGATCAAGGTACCTGACTTAACATAGGGACTAAATCCAATGACAACGTCAGAGTCATTTAGAGCTCCTTGCATTGCTGCTTTCCAACCATGTCTGGGTCGACAGTCTACATCCGTCAAGAGTACATGTTGGTGCTTTGCTGTCTTTATCCCACAGAGTACTGCAGCCTTCTTACCGACAATGTTTTGACTAGGAGAGACCACCTTGACTCCAAATTCAGTTCCTAGCTCTTGGTAAGCATTGCCATCTTGAGAGTGATCATTGACTACGATTATTTCGTCTGCCTCTGACCACGGTAGAGATTGGAGATGATTGAGAAAAGGTCTCACTTTATCAAGGTCATCTTTGCTACAAACAACCACGCTGACCGGCATTTGATTAGAGTCTTTAGTATTCCCAATTGTCAGCTTGGGAAACCCTTTAGCTATCCAAGACCAATAGCAAATATTCGCCAAACCAAAACAAATAAGTAAACCCAATAAGACCAAATTAAAACCTAACGGTATTGTACAAATCAAAAATTCAAAGATACTGAAGATATTCTCTAGATATCCATGGGGGTAAGTCCCTGAAATACAGTCTTATAAGTGCTGACACACCCAAAACAGTCATCAAACCAAACCGATTTGCAACTTTTTTTGTTATTAGTGACAACTATAAATACTATTTGTAGATGTCAAGAAGTTTACAATTATGCTTGTAACTCTTAGATTACTACAGAGAAACACATTAATTGTTTTTATAATTTGTATTTTTGCACAAATAACGTATAGAGAGAAAGCACTTAAAGAATTGCTTTTTCACATTCATATTCAAATGATGCTCATGATGACACGAATTACGCTTTTACTAATTTTATCTTTGTTGTATTATGGTAGCACCGCCCAGATAATCATAAATGGTGCAGAATACTATGGTGATGAGTGGGTAGACTACTCTAAGGATTATTCAAAAATATATGTCAACCAGACTGGGGTACTCAGATTAAGTTACAACGACTTAACAGCAAATGGGTTTTCCCTAAATAGTGTCAATGGTAGTCAGTTGCAAGTCTTCTTTAGAGGAGAAGAGATTCCAATTTACACAAGTACAAGTGGTATATTCGGTACACAAGACTATATAGAGTTTTATGCTATTGCGAATGATGGCTGGCTGGATCAGTTTATGTATCAAAATCCAGACATGCAACTCAATCCTTACTATAGCATGTTTTCTGACGAATCAGGATATTTTCTTACAGTTACTGATGGTCCTACACAGCGATATGATGCAGTAGACAATGACCTATCGGTTAATTTGCCTGCTGTTGAGCCTTACTATGTTCATGAAGAGTTGATGGTGTTTAGCGATTTTCATGCTAATCCACCAGCAGATGCTCTGAGGTTACTACAATACTCTCACCTTATAGCTGGAGAAGGGTATGGATCTGTAGAAAACAATACATTCGAGGCTACAATACCTGCTAGTTTTAAGTACACAGGAGCAGATGCACCTAATCCTCTATTGACAGTAAGACAGAGTTTTTACCACTTCAACCATGTATCAGAAATACTAGTCAATGATCAATTGAAAAAGACCGTTAATCACCCAACACTCTCAGTAGATGAGTATTCTGTTGACTTGACGATCAATGATATAGTAGGGAGTACTAAGGTGAACATTAATGGTGTAGCTCCGAATAACGCTAATGACAAGTCAATTAAGAGTTATCTCAAATTGGTATACCCTAGGAAGTACAATGCACAGAGCCAGGATAATTTTTCATTTACTGTAGAAGCATCTGCACAGGAAAGATATTACGAAATTGAAGACTTTAACTATAGTCCAAACACTGTCGTCCTAGATATTACAAATGGAATCAAGCTTATCCCAGAATATGATGGGTTACTGAAATTTAAACTCCCAGCAAGTAGTGAGGAAGCACAGATAGTAATCTACTCAAGCAATACTAACAGTTCTAAAATCAAACAAGTATCTTTTACAGATTACACAACGGTTAATCCTGACTATTTAATCATTACAACAGAGAAGTTCAATACAGGACCTGGATCTGGAATAAGTGATTATGTCGCCTATAGAGAGTCTGAAGTAGGTGGTAGTCACAATGTGCTAGTGGTCAATAGCGAAGACCTCATTAACCAATTTGCTTATGGAATAGATGGGCATTCACTAGGTATTAGCAACTTTGCAAGAAGGGTATATCCACAATGGACAAACTTAAAATATATCTATACCATAGGAAAGGGATTGGATTATTCTAATTATAGAAAGAATCCAGAATTTCACAATCCGACATGGGGATATCCAGGATCTGACAACTTACTACTCTCAGAAAAAGGAGCTACTTACCCACCAGTTTCAATCGGAAGATTGGCAGTTAGAAGCAATGAGTCAATCCTTCAGTATCTAGAAAAAATAAAAGAATACGAAGCACAACAACTCTATAAGCAGACTGAGGAAGAAAAGGCTTGGACGAAAAAATTCATTCACCTAAGTGGTGGTACAATAATCGAACAAGAGACCATCTATGACCACCTTCAAGAAATGGAAGAAATCATAGAGAATTCTAAGTTTGGAGCAGAAGTACATACTTATAGAAAGACATCCACAGACAATACTCAGACTACCCTATCTCAGCAAATTAAGGATGACATCAATGATGGAGCATTCATGATTACCTTCTTTGGTCACTCTAGCGCTGGGACATTTGACTTCAGTATAGAAGAGCCTTCAGAATACGAAAACAAAGGGAAGCTACCAGTGATTATGTCACTAGGATGCCACTCTGGAGATGTCTATACGCATGCTGTAGGATTGAGCGAGAAGTTCGTCACAGAACCAGAAGTAGGAGCAATAGCATTTCTAGCATCATCGGGTAATGCCCAACTCAATGCGCAGTCAGACTTAGGCAAGGATTACTATCAGAACCTAGGTAATGACATGTATGGGGAGACGCAGGGAAAGTTATTCAATGCGACAAGTCAGTTTATTTCAGAGTATTCTCCTTTTGACTTAAACTACGTGACACTATCTGAGCAGTTTAGCTTACATGGTGACCCTGCCTTAGACCTATTTGAGCACCAGTCTCCGGACTACTTACCTACACTAGACAATGTCTCAGTCACACCAGAAGAGGTAAGTTCTAACTTGGATAGTATTACGATCGACTTTGAAGTTATCAATCTAGGATACTGGGAGGACGAAGTCTTAAACTATATGATAATCCACGATTATGAAGAAGATATTGACACTTTCTATGGGGCGACATTGACACCGAAGTTTTCGAAAATGGTGTCAAGACGTATACCAATTCAAGGAAGTAAGGTACTTGGCAAGAATGTCATAGACATCATTATAGATTACGAGGATGAAATTGCAGAAATCCCTGGTCCAGAAGCAGAACTGAACAATAGACTCTCTGTTGCACACAATGTTGAGGGATTTGTATTTTTTGCATTTGACGGTAGTGCAATTCCTGTCTATCCAACAGACTTTTCTATAGTGGTAGAAGATGGAATCACATTAAAAGCATCAACAAACAATGCCTTCTTAGAAGCTACAGATTACACGATCCAACTCGATACTACAGAGCTATTTGATAGTCCAATGTTGAGGTCAGAGACAGTGACATCAACAGGAGGATTGATAGAGTGGACACCGCAAATCAACTATGAGTCCAATACAGTCTACTATTGGAGGGTAAAGAATGCTGACCAAGCAACAGCGACTTGGGGCAATGCCTCATTTATCTACTACCCAGAGAAGTCCATAGGTTGGAACCAAAGTCATTACTACCAGCAGCTCTATGATGAGTATAGTAGAGTATTATTGACGGATGATAGGAAGTTAGACTTCATCGACCTACCTAAAGAGCACAAGGTCACTAACAGGACAAGAAGAGCTGGCGAACATCCGACATACTACATAGACAATTCATTAGCAGAGATTAATTATGATACAGAGATCAGTAGTCCAGATATCGTAGCAGGAGTATATATAGTAGTAATTGATCCTGAGACATCAGAACCGTGGGTGTTAGAGCCAGGAACATTTGAATATGGAGCCTACTCACCAGCGAATATTTTGGGAGGCAGAGATAGATTAGCTTATCCATTCTGGACAGGCAACCCTAACCAAAGAAGAAGGGTCGTCGAACTCTTAGAAGATATTGTACCGGATGGCCACTACATCATGTTCTTTACGATACAATCCAGTGCTTATGAATATGAGGCAGCAGAATGGGCAGGAGATGAGGCCATCAATGGTAGGTCAATATTCTCAGTGTTAGAATCACAAGGAGCAACAAGAGTTAGAGAGATGGCAGATGAAGAATTACCATACATCTTCGCTTATCAAAAAGGTGTAGGACCGTTAGAAGAAGTAGTAGCTCCTTCAATAGAAGACGTGATTACAGCTACTATTGTGGTAAATGGTAAAGCTGACAAAGGAGTCGTATCAAGTACTAAAATAGGACCGGCTTCTACTTGGGAAACACTAGAGTGGGAAGTATCAGAAGAAGGAGAGACTGATGAGTATGGCTTGTCAATTATAGGCTACGATGCAGCAGGTCAAGAAACTATACTAGCAGAAGGATTGACAGACTTTACATACAACCTAGGAGGTATAGATGCTGGAGATTATCCATATCTACGATTAGAATATAGTGTCTTAGACTCTATCTCTAGATCACCAGCCCAGCTAGACTATTGGAGAGTGTATTACAAAGGCATACCAGAGTTGGCTATCAATACAAATACTGACTTTGAATTTAATGATGAGGTTCTGACTAGGGGAGACCAATTGACATTGAGCTATACAGTAGAGAATATCTCAGCACTACCAATGGATAGTATTGTAGTAGCATACTCACTAGTAGATAGGACGAATACGACTAGAGTATGGGAGCAGACCTACCCACCACTAGCACAAGGACAGACTGCCAAGTTTGATATGGCCTATGATACAGATGACTTGATAGGAGGCTTGCATGAACTACAGGTGACTGTAAACCCAGACTATAGGCAACCAGAGCAGTTCTTATTTAATAATATTGGAATCCTAGGATTTGACTTAAGAACGGACTTCCTTAATCCATTGCTAGATGTGACCTTCGATGGAGTAAGAATACAGAATGGAGACATCGTGAGCCCACAACCTGCAATCCAAGTTTGCTTGACAGATGATAATATCTTTTCTCCATTGACTGATCCAGAACTGTTTACCCTTGCCTTGACCTATCCAAATGGAGATGTAGAGCAAGTAGATGTGTATGGTGACAATGTTGAATTTATGCCAGCTATAGGAGGAGAGACAAATAAAGCAGTCTTGATTTTTACTCCGTCACTTGAAGATGGAGAATATATCTTAGAAGTACAGGCAAAAGATAATGAAGGCAACCTTTCAGGAGAGCATAGTTACACCGTAGAGTTTGAGGTCATAGATGTCACTACGATATCAGGCTACCAAAACTATCCTAATCCGTTTTCAGATAGGACTAACTTTGTGTTCACTGCAAAGGGAAGTGAGATACCTACGAACTTTGTAATGAAGATTATCTCTACAGATGGGAAGGTAGTCAGACAGTTTACACAGGACGATATAGGACCATTGGCTATAGGAGTTAATAGGACTTATCTGACATGGGACGGTACAGATGGTCTAGGAAACAGACTGCCTAATGGACCTTACTACTACAAATTGTTCTTCAATAAAGAAGATATTGGTAACAACATACAAACCAAGCACGATAAAGGATATGGTAAGCTTATCCTGATGAGATAGAATAATGAGAAAAGCAATTACAAAAAAGGGTTAGACTAGTTCTAGCCCTTTTTTGTTTATCTTGACCAGCAGATGCACCTCCATATTATCATATCGTCTCCAGTCTTTACAGATCCACTAGTCAGGCGGATACAAGACTATTTTGGTGATTACATGATATTGGTCACAGAGTCATTTCATAAGATGACATGCATTACCTCTCAAGGGCAATCTACCTTGGATATATTCAAGGCCGTTAACCTAATCAAGTCAAAGTCCATACAATCCTGTACGGCACACTTTCTGAGTACTCAAGCAGCATATATTATCAGGACACTTCACCAGAGTGTAGTCGTTAAGTGGGTTGTTTGGGGAGGAGATTTTTATGGATTGCCAGAGGTGAGAAAGCAGTATTTAAGAGGTCTTACTATCAAGGATTCCCTTAAGACTAATCTCGGTTACAGACTCATCAGACTAGGTCTCAAACGAGTCAACCTCATAGTTGCCAACCCTTGTGATCAGAATGCAATAACAAGTACCCTCCAATTAAAGGTGGACTATCTCACACTCAACCACCAATGGACAATAGAAAAGGTAGTTAAACTAAAGAAGTTGTCAAATCAAGAAGCTATCCTACTTGGCAATTCTGATGACAAGTACAACAATCACCCAGAAGTACTTGAGCAATTGACCTCATTAGTTGACAATGATACTAAAATAGTCTTGCCACTTTCAGGAATAGACAATGCCTATACTCAGCAAGTCAAAGCACAAGCCTTGGCAAGCTTTACCAAGGCACAGATACTAGATAGGTTTGTGGAGATCGACGAATACCAATCTATACTCTCTTCGTGTAGTGTGTTAGTCTATGGACACCTGAGACAACAAGGCATGGCTACACTGTTTTCCTTCCTAGCGTCAGGGAGAAAGTGCTACTTCTGGAAGGACAATGTTTACTTTCAATACTTAAAGACTCTGGGATTTCATGTCTTTGCTCTTGAAGATGTAAAACCAAGTCAGTTTTGGGATAGACTCACTACTCAACAAGCTAGTGAAAACCAACAAAAGTTGAATACTATGCTTGATACATCACTTATTCACCAACAGTGGAAATCCATTTTTGAATATCAGGGCCCTTGAACTTCTTAAAAAACATAGCAAATACACCTGTCAGAAGAGCATTTCTTAAGTTGACATCTGCCAATATCTGGATGTTTATCTTTCAGCTTATCTCTCTGTATATCATGACAAAGTATTACTCCAAGGGACAAATAGCTGAATTTTCTATAGTCACTGTCCTAGCATTCTTGTGTAGTAAGTTTGCTAATTTGAAGTTGTTTGACGCGATTATTAGAGAGCCAGACACCAATATTGTAAAGGACAATTTTACTTCAGCCTTATCCTTAGCCCTGTATGGGTCAGTAGTCATAGGAATACTCCTAGGCATAGCTTCTAGTCTCGGTATACATCTGAACTTGCTCTTCATTGGAAAACCAGGGTATGAAGCATTGTTGATCTTACTACTAATCCAAATAGTCACCTCAAGTATCATACCCGTAGTGAGCTCTGGCCTATTAAAAAAAGAAGAACTCACCCTGCTTACACGTGGAAGAATAGTAAAGTCAATCGTACAAGTGGTCATTCTGTTTTTTTTCATTACCCAAGAAGGACCCAACGGTCTGATTATCGCCTTGGTCCTCAGTGGACTAGTACAAGTCCTGTATTTCAGCATAGGTAGTAGAGAGTTACGTTTTCAGTTGGTCTCGCCTAGGCGAATCATGACTACAATCAGTCACAACAAGGATATCTTATATTACACCTTACCTACAAGTCTTCTCCTGTCTCTTCGTGAGAATGCAATAGTACAGATAATACAAATGAGTTTTGGAGAGGGAGCCCTGGCTGCCTTTACCATAGCAGACAGGATACTCAGGT
>JAHDHH010000036.1:0-15047 GCA_020631405.1 Saprospiraceae bacterium | reverse complement strand
AGTTTTGGAGAGGGAGCCCTGGCTGCCTTTACCATAGCAGACAGGATACTCAGGTTGCCATCAGTAGTCTTGGGAAGTGCCGCCACAGAGACATTGTACAAGTATGGAAGTGATACCTTTTACACCTTATCTAAGGCTACCTTTCTCAAGCAGCTCAAGAGAGGAATTACCAGGTTTACCTTGTTATTATTGATGCTAGCAATCATCTGTACGGTCTTAGCTTATCCAGTAATGTCATTCCTATTTGAAGATAAGTGGGCACTGACTTCAGAACTTCTTTGGTACTACAGTCTGTGGATAGTCCCTTTTTCATTAGTCGCAATGATGAGAAATATTCCTGTCATGCTCAGACAGCAGAGCACCTATGTTATCCTAGAAGTCTTCTTATTTCTAATTACCATAGTGGGTCTTTGGATTGTTTCCCAGCAGGCAAGTTTTGCAGAAGCGATGTTTTTTAAATATTTTGCTGAAGCTATAGTCATGATAGTAATTGTCTTGTCTATCTTTAATTTAGTCAATACAGCGGCAAGAGAAGAAGCAGGTTAGGAATTTGTGGAACAATTTATGACTATTGAATTGGTAACAATAAAGTCCATATTAAATGGGAGAACAAAAAGTTTCGAAAATATCGAATATTAAGAGTAAGCAAGCCTTTCTTAAGTCATTACTCGATGATGTTTCATCGCTTTCTTACATGTTAGACAATGGTTGGTTTGAGACAGGGAAGGTCAGGATAGGTGCAGAGCAAGAGATGGTTTTGGTAGACAATAAGTCGTACAAGCCAAAGCTTAATGCGATGGAAATCCTAGACAACATGTCGGAGTACAAATGGTTAGAAACAGAGTTAGCCAAGTTCAACTTAGAAATCAACCTTGACCCTCGAGAATTCAAAGGCAAGTGCTTTAGCAAATTAGAAAAAGAAACTTGGACCAAGCTCCAAAAAATACAGAAAAAAGTAAAGAAAATGGGCACCTCTGTGGCCCTAACAGGTATACTACCTACTCTAGTCAAGACAGACCTAGACCTCAAAAACCTCACTCCGAAAAAGCGATACTTTGCTCTCATGGAGTCTATCAACCAGCAGTTGATCGGGTCAGCATATGAGTTGAGGATAAGCGGGATAGATGAGCTATTGATTAAGCACGACTCCCCATTGCTAGAAGCATGTAATACTAGTTTTCAGGTGCACCTACAGGTAGATCCTGATGACTTTGTCCAATATTATAACATAGCCCAGGCTCTAGCAGGACCGACTATGTCTATAGCAGCCAATTCGCCAATTGTATTCGGCAAAAGACTATGGCACGAATCCAGGATTGCCATGTTTCAGCAGGCACTGGATACTAGGTCTACCCATGAGCATATGCGAGAGAGGAGTCCAAGAGTACACTTTGGCAATGACTGGTTGCAGGAGAGCATCCTTGAGATCTATACCGAGGATATTGCTCAATTCAGACCACTCATATGTCCAGATATTGCAGAGAGTAGCAAGGACTTGATACACGAAGGAAAGGTACCTAAGCTCACAGCTCTACAGGTCCATAACTCGACAGTATATAGATGGAATAGACCATGTTATGGCATCAGTGACAATGGCAAACCACACCTAAGAATTGAGAATAGAGTTCTCTCCTCTGGGCCAACAGTGGTTGATGAAGTAGCGAATGCTTGCTTTTGGATAGGAGCGATGAAAGGAATGGTCCAAGAGTATGGAGACATTAGAAAACATCTCTCATTTGATGATGTTAAGGATAACTTCGCCAAGGCAGCACAGTTCGGGATTGATACGACTTTCAATTGGATTGGAGATAAGAAAGTATCAGCATGTAAACTCATTCTCAAAGAATTGATACCGCTAGCTAGGAAGGGACTAGAGTCAAGCAATATCAGCAAAGCAGATATAGATAAATACCTAGGTATCATCACATCTCGAGCTAAAAAACATATTAATGGTGCAAGGTGGCAGCTGAGAGCTTATAGTGCATTATGTGAAGAAACTACAAAAGATGAGG
Source organism: Saprospiraceae bacterium (assembly GCA_020631405.1). Taxonomy (GTDB): domain Bacteria; phylum Bacteroidota; class Bacteroidia; order Chitinophagales; family Saprospiraceae; genus JAHDHH01. The sequence continues at coordinate 13,035 of JAHDHH010000036.1, read as the reverse complement.
CATTAACAGTACTTACTCATGCCATCATTGAAAATCAGAGAAACAACAAACCTGTACACCTTTGGAAGGCACCAAAGCTTACGGATCTGAAAGAATACAAACCCTCCAATCTCAAGGTGTCGGAGTTCATGGATACCCATCTGATTACAGTACACAAAGACGATATTATAGACCTTGCCCTTAATTTATTTGAATGGAAGGAGATATCCTATATCCCAGTAGAGGAGAAAGGAAAAATAAATGGCCTACTTTCGTCTAAGCAAGTACTTCGGTATCTTAAAAACAATAAGAGTAAGAAGGTGATTTCAGTTGGTGATGTCATGATTAAAAATCCAGCGGTACTTACACCAGAAACCACCATACTCGAGGCTATGAAAATGCTCAAAAAACATAAGGTAGGATGTCTCCCAGTAGTCTCAAAAGATGAACTGATTGGTGTCATTACTGAAAAACACTTTATGAATATTACCAATCGATTGATGGAAAGATTACAGATAGAAATAGGTCAAAAATAAGAGAAATGTTTGCAGATAAGAAAGTGGTAGTAGTCCTTCCTGCCTACAATGCTGAGAAGACACTAGAAAAGACCTATAAGGAAATCCCCTTCCCTTTGGTTGACGAAGTCATACTCTGTGATGATGCTAGTAATGATAAGACCAAAGATCTAGCCAAGCAATTAGGTATCAACCATATCATCGTTCATGAAAGCAACAAAGGATATGGCGGCAATCAGAAATCACTCTATAACAAAGCACTAGAAATAGGAGCAGATATCGTCATCATGCTCCACCCTGATTACCAATATACACCATTGCTTATCCCATCTATTGTCAATATTATTGGGAGTGACTTATTCCCAGTAGTGTTAGGGTCTAGGATACTGGGTAAAGGTGCATTGGCTGGAGGGATGCCTATTTACAAATACATAGCAAACAGAATATTGACGATGATTCAAAACATCATGGTCAACTACAAACTCTCCGAATACCATACAGGCTATAGAGCATTTAGCAAAGAAGTGTTAGAATCTGTCAATTTTAATGCAAACAGTGATGACTTTATCTTTGACAATCAGATGTTGAGTCAAATCATCATGGCTAAATATCATATCGCAGAGATTACTTGTCCGACTAAGTACTTTGAGGAAGCCTCATCAATCAACCTCAGAAGGAGTGCCAAGTATGGCCTCGGGGTATTAGTAGTTTCGCTAAGGCACTTTTTGCATAAGCTAGGAGTACTCAAATACAGAATTTACTAGTCCAATAAACAACTTTAGTCTCATACTGTTACTACAATCATGGCCTCAAAAGACCCAACAGCAGAAGGAAGGAAGCAAGATCACATCCAATTGGCTTTTCAGTCAGCCGTGACTCAACAAGATCCTAGGTTCTACTATGAACCTATCATGTCAGGGTTTCCTAATGAGACAACCATACCAATCAGTATTGCAAATAAACAAATGCAATTTCCGATTTGGATCTCTAGTATGACTGGAGGGACTGACCATGCTGCTATGATCAATAAGAATCTGGCTCGAGCTTGTGGCGAATTCGGACTAGGTATGGGACTCGGATCTTGTAGACAATTGCTTTATGACAACGCCAGACTCAAGGACTTTGATGTCAGAGCACTGATGCCGGACCAACCACTAATCACCAACTTAGGTATAGCTCAGATTCAAGAGTTAGAGGACGAAAAACACCTGCATAAGATTAAGCAACTTGTAGAAAGCTTACAGGCTGATGGCTTATTCATACATATCAATCCTCTCCAAGAATGGATGCAACCAGAAGGAGATAGATACCATAGACCTCCAATTGATACGATTAAGCATTGCTTAGATGAGTTCGACTTTCCTATTATGGTCAAAGAGGTAGGACAGGGTATGGGACCAAGGAGCCTAGAAGCCTTATTACAACTTCCCTTAGAGGCTATAGAACTAGGAGCTCATGGAGGTACTAATTTCAGTCTATTAGAATTACTCAGAGGTGATGACCTCCGAAAGACTGCCTTTGATGGAGTGACCAAAATAGGTCATGGTGGAGAAGAAATGGCACAACTGATCAATGCCATCATTAGCAGAACAGAAGACGATAGAATTAAGACAAAACACATCATAGCTTCAGGAGGTATCAGTGGGTTTTTGGATGGTTATTATCTGATGGAAAACATAGACATGCCATGTATCTATGCTCAAGCTTCTGTCATGCTCAAGTATGCTTCTCAGAGTTATGAGGCACTAAGTGATTATATCAAGACACAGTGTGAAGGTCTACTCATGGCTCAAGCTTTTTTGACGATAAAAGAAAAGCACTAAATTTGCGGACTAATGACCAATAAGCACATACAAGGGTTTTCTAAACTATCCAAAGAAGGTAAAATAGAATGGATAGCTAACACATTCTCTACTTATCCAGAAGAGACGATACAAATACTCTCTAGCTTCTGGCAAACTGATAGAGCTTGTCAGAAAGTATTTGATGGCTTTAGCGAAAACACAATATCTAACTTTCACCTTCCTTATGGCATAGCGCCAAACTTTCTGATAGATGGAGAATTCTATGCAGTACCTATGGTCATAGAGGAGAGTAGTGTAGTAGCTGCTGCTGCTAGTGCTGCTAAGTATTGGTCAGTAAGGGGTGGAATTAAGACAGAGATCCTAGGTACTACCAAGATCGGGCAGGTTAGTTTTAAGTGGTCCGGCAGTAAGACCATTTTGGAGCAGCATTTCGAACAGATAAAGACTGCTATGATCGCCGAAGTAGGAGAGATTACCCTTAATATGAATAAGAGAGGAGGAGGTATACTAGATATAGCTCTTGTTGATCTCTCAAAGGATGTTGATCAGGTCTATCAGATCAAAGCTTCATTTGAGACTTGTGATTCTATGGGTGCTAACTTTATCAACACTTGTCTTGAGCAGTTTGCTGTTACACTGAAACAATATGCTATTAACCATCTTAGTCAGAGTGGAGACCTTGAGGTAGTCATGTGTATACTTTCTAATTATACTGACGGCTGTGTAGTCAAAGCCTATGTGGAATGTCCAGTAGAAGAGTTAAAAGTTCCAGGTGATGATAACAACCATGTAGACCTTTCAGAAAAATTTAAAACAGCTGTAGATATTGCAATAGCAGACCCATATAGAGCAGTCACGCATAACAAAGGTATATTCAATGGAATCGATGCGGTAGTACTAGCAACAGGCAATGATTTTAGGGCAATAGAGGCAAGTGGCCATGCCTATGCGTCAAGGACAGGACAGTACAGAAGCTTGAGTACTTGCACCATACAAGACGGTATATTTAGATTCGAACTAGAATTGCCATTGGCAGTAGGTACAGTAGGAGGACTGACTAAGTTGCACCCACTTGCTAAACTATCACTAGAGATACTGGACAATCCTAGCGCTAGCCAACTCATGAGCATCATTGCAGCCACAGGCCTAGCGCAGAACTTCGCCGCACTAAAATCTCTAGTTACTACCGGAATCCAAAGAGGACATATGAAAATGCACCTTCAGAATATCCTCAATCAACTCGAAGCAACAGAAGAAGAAAATGCTACTATCGTCAGCACTATAGGAGAGCAACAAATCTCTTATACAAGTGTCAGAAAAATGATAGAGGACATGAGGACTACTGTGTAGAGAACAACTTCGCCAGCCACTCTGCCCTGTCTATTCTAGATGAAGAAACTACAAAGGAGTTCTCACAGACCTTGTTGGAAAAAGAGAAGCAAAAAGAAACCTTTTTGACAAAAATTACGTCTAATTAAACGAATAACAACACTACGAATCATGTCAGCAATCGCAGCAGCTAAAGAGTCATTGGTAAGAAAAGGATATCTAGATATAGAAGTAGATCCTACACTAGACCTAGTCGAAGAGATCAACAAACTCAAAAAGGAAAAAAATGCCATCATCTTGGCACACTACTACCAAGAGGCAGAGATTCAAGATATAGCTGATTATATAGGAGATAGTCTAGGTCTGTCTCAAGAAGCAGCAAGTACAGATGCAGATATGATAGTATTCGCTGGAGTACATTTTATGGCCGAGACAGCTAAAATGCTCAGCCCTCACAAGAAGGTGTTGTTACCAGATCTTAAAGCTGGATGCTCACTTGCAGACTCTTGTCCAGCTCCATTGTTCAAAAAATTTAAAGAGAAGTATCCTGACCATGTCGTAGTGAGTTATATCAATTGCACGGCAGAGCTTAAGACATTGACTGATATCTGTTGTACATCAACTAATGCTGTACACATCATAGAGAGTATCCCTGAAGACAAAGGCATCATCTTTGCTCCGGACAAAAACTTAGGCGCCTACCTGAAGAAGAAGACAGGTAGAGACTTAGTGCTTTGGAATGGGACATGCATGGTGCATGAGATATTTAGCCATGAGAAGATTACAAAGCTCATGATACGCCACCCAGAGGCAAAGTTCATAGCTCACCCAGAGTGTGAGGCTGCCTTACTAGATAAGGCCGACTATATTGGTTCTACAAGTGGACTCTTGCGATATACACAGGAGAATGATGCAGATACCTTCATCGTAGCAACAGAAGCAGGCATCCTCCATCAAATGGAACTCAAGTCTCCAAACAAGACATTCATACCAGCACCGCCTAATAATACCTGTGCTTGCAATGACTGCCCTCACATGAAGCGTAATACTATGGAAAAACTCTACCTCGCTATGAAGTACGAATTGCCAGAGATACACTTAGAAGATTGGGTAATCGAGAAAGGAAGGAAGAGTATTGACAAGATGCTTGAGATTAGCGCCAAGGCGGGACTCTAACGTCTATTTTGTTATGGTAAGGCTTGGCTTCAACCTTCTCCTTTTGAGATGACGCAAGCGATAAAATTCTATATTTAAGCACCTTGTTAGCAGAAGGTAATACATCGTATTTTAGTTAATGTTAGGAATTTAGATTAAAAAGTCTATCGAAAACCCTAATTTAGAATGAAATATAGAGGAATGTATTTGGTATTCCTATTATCCAAACCTCTATAGATTCTAACTATTTAATTCTAAACTAATTTTTTAACTAAACAAAACGATTATTATGAATAAATTAATCGCAGAATTTATCGGAACAATGTGGCTAGTATTAGGAGGCTGCGGAAGTGCTGTACTAGCAGCTGCATATCCTGAACTAGGCATCGGTTTCGTAGGCGTTTCAATTGCCTTTGGTTTAACAGTAGTATCTATGGCATACGCTATAGGACATATTTCTGGATGTCACCTCAATCCAGCAGTATCTATTGGTCTATACATGGGAGGAAGATTCAGTAGTAAAGAGCTGCTTCCTTATATCGGAGCACAGGTGCTTGGTGGTATAGCTGGAGCTGGTCTTCTTTATCTAATAGCTAGTGGAAAGGCAGGCTTCGAAGTAGGAGGATTTGCTTCCAACGGATATGCAGAGCATTCACCAGGAGGCTACAGTATGCTTTCAGCATTAGTGACTGAGGTAGTAATGACATTTATGTTTTTGATCATCATATTAGGCGCTACACACTCTAAAGCACCTAAAGGATTTGCTGGATTAGCTATTGGTCTTGGTTTGACGTTGATTCACCTAGTAAGTATACCAGTAACTAATACATCTGTAAACCCTGCTAGAAGTACAAGTCAAGCATTATTTGCTGGAGGAGATGCAATTGGGCAGTTATGGTTATTCTGGGTAGCGCCAATAGTAGGAGCTATTCTTGCTGGTATTGTCTATAAGATGATGTCTCCAGAGAATGATTAACATGAAATAATATAACGTAATTCATAGAAAAAGGGTTGATAGTAATGAGAAAACTATCAACCCTTTTTTTCACAGTCCCGGATAACTCATTACAAGGAAGGCAACTAATGCTGCTGACGTAACGAGAACGAACCAAAAACGAGCATCCGAAAAAATCGATTCTTCATTTTTCTGAAGCATAATATGAATATGGTTTTGGTTATTAAAGCCGATCTGTCTAAACTCATGCTTTCATTAGCTTGTAAAACACAGATACAGCATCTAATCATTACTACTAAGCCAAATTCGATACCATATGAAAAAGTAGTAATGTGTCTCCTACACTAAATATTCAACTGATTATTGGTACGTTGTTACATAGGCATTATCCACATTGCATAACATGCTGAAATACAACACCCTATTAAGAATACATATGTGGTTCAATCTACATGCCTACCAAAAAAAAATCTAGAAAATACCCAATCCCTTTAGATAAGTATCTACCCAAGATATATGGTGTGATTTTTCAATAGAAGAAGCATGATAATTAAATGAGATGTACTCTCTTACTCCGTTTGGTTAGAGAATAGAGTTAAAAAGCAGCTATTTGCCAAGCTAGTATTAGAAAGAGACCCCAGACTGCAGAAATATGCCTTTTTCGTTACGCTGATTTATGCCATACTCTATCGAGAAGAGGTAATTATTAAAAATTATAATGTCTAATGATGGTCCAAAACCATAAATCCAAGTGTTGTTAAAGAAGTTGGTATCTGCATAGGTGGGTTCGTTGATATAAGCAACATCGTAATTGAATCTCAAATAGAGCTTCATAGGCAATACTCTAAACTGTCTAGGAAACCACTTGAATAACTTGAATTCCTTATCTAAAAATTTATAATTGATGTTGTTTTTCAACCCAATGTAATCTGGACCGTCCATAACGTAGAGGTCGTACCCAGTGATCAAGAAGTCACCATATCCCATGCCAGTATTGTTAGAAAAAGGGATCTTCGCCCTTGAGAGATTAGCCCTAGCCTTGAACCAGGCACCATAATTCAGATCACCAACTAGCGGTGTGAAGTAGGAATATTCGGTGAGTAAAAAGGCATTGTCGATATCGTTAAAGACGAATAGACCTTCTTTCTTTAGGTTTAGTCTAAACTTGTGACCCCGACTAGGATAGAGGTTGTAGTCACTCTTATCGATTTGCAGATCATACTCTAAGTAGAAGAATCGAATACCTGTCTTCCCATCTAAGAAGTAGTCAGGGTTGAGGTCTTCGGCAACTACTTGGTCTATGTCATTCTTATGAAACTCTAACCTAATTAATTGGTCAAGGAATGTATTAGGTCGATAGATGAGATTGCCTCCTACCCTAAATCGCTTAAGCAAGAAGCGTTCGTCTGGGTGCTCATAGAATAGTGGCTTATTTCCCTCTGTCTTGTAGCTAATCTCTCGCCGATCTGAATAAAAAATGCTTGTCCCAAAACCCCAATCCTGGTCCCCTATCACATTCGGTCGATCATAGGTGAGTTCTAGTTTCCTTGTATACCCAGCGTGCATGTTGATTTTCAACTTGTCTCTACCTCCAGTGAGATTGTAGTGTGCTACTCTGACCCCATAGATGAGCCTATCAAGATTTCGGTTTGATTCATTCCACCAGACATTAAAGTTTCTATACCCAAACTCTAAGATTGGTGAGGGGAAGAGGTACCAATTTTCTACAATAATGTAGTCAAGGGTGACATGACTAGAGTCTACGCCATAAGATTCTTGGACATCTACTGTATTAAACAAGCCTGTACCAAGGAGTTGGTTTTTGATTTGGTCCTTCAGTGCTGATAGAGAGAGGTCAACAATAGTATCTCTTGGTCTCACACCACCTTCTAAGTAGATGGTACTAGGTTTGGTTCTCTTGTTGCCTTCTATAGTGATAGTATCTATCACTATACCAGATTGGGCAAAGCAATGGGAAGTTAGGAGCAAGGTAAAAACACATAGGATGTATCTAATTACTGCCTTAGACATTGAGGTAGGCCATAAGGTGGTCATAACGATCTTTGAGTGTATCAACGAAATCGTGACCAGTAAAACTAGCAATGACATCATAGCCATAGCGTTCGAATGCTGCTAGGATAAATTGGATATCCATTTTGTTGACCTTGACAGTAACTCTGAGGTGGTCGAGGTCTTTGCCATCAGCTAAGAAACAGGAAATGATCGCAGCATTTTCTGATTCGACTATTTGGCTGACCTCTGACATAGCATAAGCACTACGCTTAATTTCTACGACGATGATGGCTCCCTGCTCTCTCACAGAAAAGCTAGTTGCAAATGCTCTAAAGATTTCTTCTTGAGTAATAATCCCTCTGTACTTGCCTTCTTTATTGAGTACTGGTATCATTGTCCAGCTCTTCTCTCCTAAGATTTTGATAATATCAAAAATGTGATCTATTGGTGCTACGTGGTCTACCAGACCATGATGTATATGGTCTCCAATGATAGCCTCCTCGTTAAGGTCAGAAGCGAGGGTCTCAGTAACTACACCAATAATATCGCCCTCACTGTTAAGTACTGGAAGTTCGCTAAGTCTGAATACCTCCAAGAGGTCGAGTACTTGACCTGCAGTATCAGAGCTCTTAGCCGGTAGTACACTTTCTGAGATAAGATTTCGGGCAATCATAGGGTCTGTTTAATAGACTAACGTTTTGATACTATTATAGATGTAAAGTTCTACTTTTTTAAGTAAAAATTATCACTTCCACCAGACTTATAGCTTGATTCCCATGGAATACCATGATTGTAGACCTGATTATAGTAGAGTGCAACTACCCAATTTGGTTAGTTACAAGCCCAAGTTTGTTACAAAATCAATATAACTAGTATATTTAGTAAGCTTTTAAGTAATGTATGATATTTCTATGATGACAGAACACACAAGATTTCTCTGTGTATTACTCATGTTGATGGCTAGTATCATTAATGTGAATGGACAGATTTATAATGACTATTTTGGCAATGGTCACCATGTTGGCATAAAAGTCTCCTCTAGTGATAGTGAGAGTACTGAAGCAGCAATTGTAACAGGAAGCCAACTCTTGGTTGATAGTATCTCTGCTGCAAGATTCTTAACACAGGCTTCAATATGTTATGATATAGAGGATATCAGCCACCTTCATCAAGTTGGTATTCAACAATGGTTTGATGAGCAGATAGCTCTACAAGATTCCGAAGGCTTTTTAACTAAGTACGACACCATCTACCACCAAGCTAGAGCAATCATGATTGAAGAATTGGGAGAAGCACTTGTAGATAGTGTTTACAAGGATAGATATGTGGAGTTTGTATTTCACGAGAAGCTATTTAGAGACTCTTTTGACCTTAGGCATAAAGTGGCATTTGCATTAAGTCAAATACTTGTAGTATCAAAAGAAGGAGCATTGAACAATAGGGGACGAGCACTATCTAGTTACTACGATATACTGTATCAAAATGCATTTGGTAATTATAGAGATATTCTTGAGCAGGTCACTTACTCCTGTGCTATGGGTATATACCTTAGTCACTTTAAGAACAAAAAAGCTAACCCAGATACAGGGGCTCTTCCTGACGAAAACTTTGCACGGGAGATAATGCAATTATTTACCATTGGACTTTGGCAGTTGAATATTGATGGTAGTCAAAAACTTCAAGGCAATACTCTAATACCTACCTATGACATTGAAGATGTCCAGGAATTAGCTAAGGTGTTTACTGGCTTATCAGGGTCTGCCTATGATACCTTTATTAATCCTCACCTAGACGGTACGGATCTAATATTCACAAAGGGAAAGAATAAGTGGAACCTGGCAGAACCGATGATGATGTATGAGGATTTTCATGAACCAGGCCAGAAGATACTACCTGATGGAACCGTGATACCTAGTGGTCAACTAGGAGATCAAGACATCACTGTTGCGCTTGATTGGTTGTTCAACCATGAGAATGTAGGACCGTTCTTGGCATTGAGGCTCATCCAACAACTAGTTAAGTCTAGTCCCTCTCCCCAATATATTGCAAGAGTAGCTATGACATTTAATGACAATGGCCAAGGAGTCAGGGGAGATATGGCAGCAGTCATCAAAGCAATATTGCTAGATCCTGAAGCAAGGGATTGTGTACATATGCTAGATAGTAAGGCAGGAAGATTGCTCCAGCCTATATCAAGGTTGTTACAAATTGGTAAAGCCTTGCATGTGGATTCTCAAGATGGTAGGTTGTGGAAAAGAGACCTGACAGAGTACAACGAACTAGAGCAAGCATTTCTGCATTCTCCATCAGTGTTCAATTTCTTTTCTCCTTTTTATGCTGAGAATACCTATGTTGCACCAAATGACATGCTCTCTCCAGAGTTTGAAATATTACATAGCACCTCAAGTATTCACTATATCAACTTGATGGAAGATGGACTCAAGAGTAGTATCCCATTCAAGAATTATACTAAGTCAAATGATAGCAACGATAACTTAATCAATGATCCGGACAATGAGGCTTTTTTGGACTTTTCTGATCATGTGGCAATCTACGAAAATGATGGACTAGATGCTTTGATTGACTACGTTGACCTATTGTTTGCAAGAGGTCAGTTAGAGGCTAGTACCAAAGAGATTATTAGGACTACCATTCCCCAATTCATCAATGATAGCTCTAGCTATGATGCCTATGATGTGGTCAAGGATGTAATCTTTTTTACGATGATGTCTCCAAATTATACAATTTTAAAATAAACAACTATGAGTCATCATAAACACAAGATCAATCGGAGAAACTTTCTTCAGAAGTTCACTTATGGTTGTGCAGGAGTAGGTGTGACCTCTACCTTATCTAGCCTAATTACCATGAACTCTCTCAGTGCTGCAGCTAGGGCAAATCGTTCGCTAAGCTCTACTGGCAACTACAAAGCGATAGTCTGCCTCATGCTCAATGGAGGCAATGATAGTTACAATATGTTAGTCCCAAGAGGAGATTCTGAATACGCAGAATATGCGGCAACCAGAACAAACATAGCCCTACCTCAAGCAGACTTACTGCCCATCAACCCGACGAATACACCTGGAAAAGAATATGGACTACATCCAGAGATGTCCAATATCCAATCGTTATTTGAGAGTGGTAATGCTGCTTTCGTAGCCAATGTAGGCTCCCTTGTCGAGCCAACTACGGTTGCTCAATACCAAAACGAATCGGCTAATCTACCTCTAGGTCTCTTTTCGCATTCTGATCAAAGGACACACTGGCAAACATCCGTGCCACAAGACATTAATTCCTTAGGTTGGGGTGGAAGACTTGCGGATATATTACATACTAACAATACCAATCAAGACATCTCAATGAATATTTCATTGAACGGGATCAACCTTTTTCAAAGAGGTAACATTGTACAGGAATATGCGATATCTAGTTCGGGATTAGGGTCTGTAGCAGTGAATGGAGCTAACAATACGAACTTCTACAATACTCTGAAGCGATCTACCATGGACAACATTTTGGATCAGACCTACACTAATATTCTAGAGACTGCCTATACTAATACGGTGAGTGATTCGAAAAACAACTCTATACAATTCGGAGCAGCTATTGCTAGTGGAACTCCAATTAATACAGTATTTGCTGATACTCAAACATCAGAAAGGTTAAATATGGTAGCAAAGACGATAGCTGCCAGAGATATCTTAGAGGTAAGTAACCAAACATTCTTTGTAAGTATGGGAGGATATGATACACATAGTGGATTCCTAGAAGAGCATCAAATACTTATGTCAGAACTAGATGAAGCAGTTGGTTCTTTTTATGAAGCAATGGAAGAGTTAGGCTTGGAGAATGATGTCTTATTATTTACGATGTCAGACTTCTCGAGAAAGTTAGTAACTAATGGTGATGGAGCTGACCATGCTTGGGGTGGCCATCACTTTGTAGTTGGTGGTGGAGTCAATGGAAAGCGAATTATTGGCAACTACCCAGATCTTTACTTAGGCAATCCACTAGATGTGGGAGATGGAAGGATCCTTCCGACTACTTCGTGTGATGAGTATTTTGCAGATCTAGCCCTTTGGTTTGGGGCATCATCAGCGGACTTGGATCAAATTCTTCCTAATATTAATAATTTTTGGTCACCAACTGGCACGACTGGTCCACTAGGACTCTTTGTTTAATTTTTGATGAATACTCTTATGAAAAAATATTTAGTAATACTGCTACTGTCATTGATTTATCAAATAGTCTCAATAGGGCAATGCAAGTATAGTGGCAATGTCTGGGAAGAGAGTTGGGCATCATGCAATGTAACTCCCAGTCCGAATCCTATTAGACCTTCATCACATTGGATATTATTCGAATTAGAAACCTTGCATCATATTAGCGAAAGCCACATCTGGAATGCCAATAGAACAGGTGAGAGCATCACAGGAGCTAAGGAAATAATAGTTGACTACACAAGTGATGGAAGTACATGGGTAGAATTGGGCACCTATACCTTGACGCAGGGAGATGAGACGGACAACTACTTAGGAGAAGCTGGCCCTAATTTCAACAATCTACCAATAGTCAAAATACTCTTTACTATAGTAGAAACATTTGAAGGAGTGGGAGCTGGTTGTGCAAGTATAGCAGAAGTCCAATTCGACATTAATCCCGACTGTGTGGTCTACAAAAACATAGTAGAAGATTATGACCCAGGAGTATCCGCGTACGAAGAGGTAGGCTTAGACATCACAGCTACCAACGTCATCAATGCTAATGCTACAGTTACCTACGATGCTGGTGAGTCTATAGAACTCGGAACAGGGTTCGAGGTAGTTCAGCAAGCAGTGTTCACTGCCAAGATTGATGGATGTGACGATGATCCTAACTCTCTAGACACAGAGCAAATCGATAACGACAACTAGTCTACTTTCTTCTTTCGCTTCTTACTCTGCTTGGCGAATGGGTTATAGTCAATCCCTTTTTGTAACCAAAACTCTAAGTCTACTTGCATGTCAAATCCGTCAGGCTTGACAAAGAGATACCCTTTCATCGGTCTACCTGTAAAGTCCATTGGCAGGGTATGATCTAGTTTAATCAGATCAGGATAGGCCTCTTCACCAACCCTGAGCATCAATAGACTTATGCCAAGCTTCTTGTCAGTATGCATTCCGCAAAGCATTTTATCATTCATCATGAATATCCTACCTCCCATCATTGCCTTGTCAAAGAAGTTGGCCTTTTGCTCGGTGAGGACTTGTCGTATGCGTTCTACCTGATATTCGTCGTATGCCAT